>JBNLCC010000092.1:0-2036 GCA_050303615.1 Methylococcaceae bacterium
GGACCGCAAAGCGGCAATCGCCGTATCGGTAGACGCATGCGCCGTAAACACGACAAACGCCGTATCGGGAGCCACCTGCTCCACTTCCTGCAGTACCTGCACGCCGCTCATGCCCGGCATCTGTAAATCTAAAATCACCACATCATAAGGCGTGACAACCAACGCGCTTAGCGCTTCGTGGCCGGAAGCCGCATGGCTGGCTTGATAACCAACCTGGTTCAAGGCTTCACAGAGAGCCAGCCGGGTTGTCTTTTCATCGTCAACAACAAGGATTTTGGCGGAACCCGCTTTCTTACTGAACATAAAATTCCAACTCAAGGACGAGGCAAAAAAACTGTAAACGTACTGCCCCTCCCTTCTTCGCTTTCAACATAAATTTTTCCGCCGTGGCGCTCGATAATGCCGTACCCAACCGTTAACCCCAATCCGGTTCTATCGCTTTTGGTTGAGTAAAACGGTTCAAAAACTCGGTCCAGCGTCTCGGCTGACATGCCAACTCCGTCATCACTGAAGCTGACCTCGACCCAATCACCTCTGGTACGGGTGGTAATAATGAGTGTACCAGCTTCACTCATCGCATCAAACGCATTGAGGATAATTCCCAAAAATACTTGAGCAATCTGATTGGGGATAACGCGCAGCAGGGAAATATCGGCAGCTAGGTTTTGCTGCACCGATAGTTTTTGGTGAACCATATGTTTATCGGCCAGGCGCATGACCTGCCCAATAATGGCATTGATATTAGCCATTTCAAACACGCCTTCTGAGGGGCGCGAAAAATCGAGAATACGTGTCACAATGTCAATAAGCCGTTCGACTTCTTCGCTGGCCATTCCCAGATACTCGGTTTGTTTTTCCTGGCTCAGGTTAAAGTGGGTCGCCAGTTGGAGACAACTGTGCACAGCTTGCAAAGGGTTGTTAATCTCGTGGGCCAACGATGCCGCCAGCCGGCCCATCGCTGACATCCTCTCATTTTGCACCAACCGCTCCTGCGATTGCTGAAGCTCACGAATTAGTTCGGCCTGTTCCCGGTAAAGGCGGGCATTGTCCAACGCCACAGCAATAGAGGCGGCGGCAGATCTGACCAACGTTAAGTCAAGGTCATTAAACAAACCGTCTATTTTATTTATTAGTTCGATAGCGCCAATGACCTGATCGTGGACAATAAAGGGGACGCAAAGAATAGAGCGGGTATATTCGCCGGTTAATTGATCAATGGCAGGGGAAAAGGCAGGGTGGCGTTGGGCGTCGTTGATCAGGAGTGGCTCTCCAGTCTGGATGACTTGCCCCACGACGCCTTCACCTATGGACAAATGAATTTCTTTTAGAGAAGGAGTCTGTTTAAGCGTGCTGGCAAAAAAAAGCCGGTCAGTTTTTTCGTCGCGCAGGATGATGGAACCCAGTTCTACGTGGAGCATATCGCGGATATTGTCCATAGCAACGGTCAGAACCTGGCCCATATCCAGAGAGGAACTGATGACTTGAGAAAGGCGGTAAAGTTGTTCGGTACGGGTGTCGGCCTGTTGTTGGATCTTCTCCAACTGGCTTAACTTGATATGAATGGCCGCCCGCGACAATAGCTCGTCGATATTACAAGGCTTGACCAGGTAATCATCTGCGCCCATGTTATACAGTTCTACCCGCTTATCGATATCGTCTACGGCCGAAAGAATGATGACGGGGACACCGGCCGTTTTGGGGTGAGCGTGCAGCCACTTGAGTACCTCAACGCCATCCACCTGAGGCATCATCAAATCAAGCAAGATGAGATCAATGGCCTGTTCTGTTTTTTTGATTCCATCTAACAGTTCAAGCACATCACCAGGGGTGTTGGCAATGATCGTTTGGTATTTGTGAGTAGTAAAAACCTTTTGGATGATGGATGTTATACCCGGATCATCGTCGATGATGAAGATAGTCCCGGCTTGTTCGGTCTGGTTATCCATATTAATCATAATAATCGAAGATAGATATATTCGACAAGAGAGAAAGGACCTAATTCTCTTGAATTTTGGTGCTATATGATGACAACATGT
>JBNLCC010000093.1:0-2704 GCA_050303615.1 Methylococcaceae bacterium
AATTGGCCAGATATATTGTTCTGAATCCGGTTCGGGCACAGATGGTGAGAAGCGCAAAAAATTGGCCGTGGAGCAGTTACCGGGCAACGGCCGGTTATGCTGAAAATCATCCTTGCTTGACGACCGACTGGATACTGGCCGCATTTTCGGAGACGCAACAAAAAGCCCAACAACGCTACAGCGATTTTGTTAATGCCGGAAAAAGACAGCCGTCACCATGGCAGCAATTAAAAAACCAGATTTATTTGGGAAGCGATAACTTTATCACTGAAATGCAGGGTAAAATTAACCCTGGACAATCACTAAAAGATATTCCCAAAAGACAAAAACGGTCTCCCGTTAAATCATTGGGTTATTATTCTAGCCGTTATCAAAGCCGTCAAGAAGGTATGGCGCGCGCTTATTTAAGTGGTCATTACACACTGACTGAAGTCGGAGACCATTTCGGAGTCAGTTATGCGACTGTCAGCCGGGCGGTAAAAGCTTTAGAGCAAAGGCAATTAAATGTCAAATGCAAGGCCTGACACCGGCTGTGCTGACTGAAGTCAGAGACCATTTCGGAGTCAGTTATGCGACTGTCAGTCGGGCGGTAAAAGCGTTGGACCAAAGGCAATAAAATGTCAATTGTAAGGCCTGACCCCGTATTCCGGCCAGCCATTCCTGCATGGAGCATGCGGGGCTCGATCTACTCACACCGGAAACCGCGGCTATCAGCTTCACCGCCATTTATTCCGTTATGGCTTCGGTTAGCTTTGATCCGGCATTGGACAAAAACTCAATCAGTGTGCGGTTGATCCCCGGCCACTGTGCATGCGGTTTATTCCCTTCACAATACCAAGTCGTCGTGGCATTTGCGCAACCGGTATAAGCGATACAGCCGTTATCCAGTTTTTTGGGTATCGGACCGCAGTCATTGCAGGCTGCCCACCAGCCTGACGATTGCTCGCCATAGCCCGGAAACAGCCGATCCTTGGCGCTGTGCATGACCATCACGGAAATCGGTTCCGGACATTGGTGCTGTTTCAACTCCAGGTAATCAATGCCTGCCGCACTGGGCGCAATTGCCGCCGAGATATGTTGGGTTCCGGTCATGAACGCCAGCGCCATGCTGACGGTTCCGCCGTCGGAATGGCCGGTCAGGTAGATGCGGCTTTCATCGATGCACCACTTTTTGGCGATCAAGCCGGGAATCGTACCGAGCTCAATGGTAGTCGTGGGCGATAATTCCGGATGGTCGGCATAGGCCACAATGAATCCTGCGGAGGTTGCATCATAAGTCAGGCCGGTGAGCTTCTCGGTACTGGCGCGATTCGCACCTGCAGGGGCGTACACCATGAGCAACGGATGGGCGATAGTGGCATCATAATTCAATGGCGTGCGAACGTTATACAGTACTCCGTCTTGCGAGGACTCGCCATAAACAGCACCAGCCTCGCCCGGACGGGAACCGGGCGCACAGCGCGGATGATCGGCGGATACCGAATAAGTTGTCGTACCCGGACGGGCAAATTCGCCCCTATCAGCGGTAAAAAAAAATGTCAGCATCAAAACCATCGGCAGCAAGAACATGCCTACAATAATAAGATTACGAATGGTGAGATACGGGATCAGATGTCTCAGATATGAACTCGACATAGGTTTCTCCTGTTACGGTTTCAATCAACAAGCGGCTTCATGCCCAGTATAACCCAGTATCCTCCCAATTAATGGCCCCGCGACGCCCCGGAGTATTCCGGCATGGGTTGTTAGGGCTAATAATGTTTTATTAACCGGCCAGGATTTTGGCCAGTGTAAAATGTTTTGCCGCAATTGATCAATTATTATATAGAGACAGCATGGGCGATAGTGCGGATAAGCTTGCGCAATCCACTACGCGGTAAACGCTATGCCAATGCCGTATTTTCTGCAATCCTAACCTTGGTAAGCCCTGCTTTTTAAAGCCGAGTAGGCGAGATACGATATTTTTTCCCGGTGTTCTCACCCTTAAATACGGCAATAGCCTTTGGATTAGCTCACTATATTTGCATAGAAAAACGGGGTCAGGCCTTACTTTTGACATTTATTAGGATGTTATTTAATCTGTCGTGAGTTTCCATAGTAGGGAGAATTTTTATGGCAAGACCTTTACGAATAGAGTTTGCCGGAGCGCTTTCCGTTATCAAAGCCGTCAAGAAGGTATGGCACGCGCTTATTTAAGTGGTCATTACACGCTGACGGAAGTCGGTGACCATTTCGGAGTCAGTTATGCGACTGTCAGTCGGGCGGTAAAAGCTTTAGAGCAAAGGCAATTAAATGTCAAATGCAAGGCCTGACACCGGCTGTGTACAATGAGCAAAAAAAATAAATTTGTAGTTGATGGGACAGCATGTAATGTCATACTTTAAACTTAAAGTATAATTTTCGATGTTGGTATGATTTTCTTGAAAATCACAAAATTAGAACGATAATATTAGTATGAAAAAAATCGAATATTGTGAGAATTCGACAATTACAGAGGCTTGGGCTGTAATCCTTGGCTCTCCTGCTGAAATTAACGATTCTATTCCTGGAGCACTAGAAAATTACGAGTTATAACTAAATCTGGTGTTTGAAGGCTTGAAAAAGAGCGGTGTATTTGGTTGATTTGTTGTTGCTAGACAATAAAAGCAACCAAGAGGAATACACCGCTATGAGTAAGAATAACGTTGTTGAGTTATCAGGTCGA
>JBNLCC010000094.1:0-103593 GCA_050303615.1 Methylococcaceae bacterium
ACTCCAATTGATACTTGCCGATAAATCACCGTCTTCGGTGTCCGTCGCGGTACCGCTGAAGCTGATTGGAGCGCCTTCAATAAACGACAAATTACCGCTCGGTGCGGTAATAGACACGGTGGGCTCGGTATTGGCATTAACCGTCACGGTAACCGAGGCGGATGCTGTTAGCCCGCCGGAATCAGTGACCAACGCGTATATCGTGTGTTGACCTACACTCAGTGTGGATAGTTCAGCCGAAGCTCCTTGTCCGAAAGGATTGGAACCATCGGCGTTGAGACTCCAATTGATACTTGCTGACAAGTCACCGTCTTCAGTGTCCGTCGCGATACCGCTGAAGCTGATTGGAACTCCTTCAGTAAACTCCGAATTGTCGGCAGGCGAGTTAATAATGAGGCTGGGTTCTGGTGCTCCCACTCCGCTACAAGGCGACTCGCCAGTGACTACCACGTCGTCAATATACCAACCACCATAGCTGTTGGCTACGCCGTCAACCGAATTGAATCGGAAGCGAATCTGTATGGTTTGTCCGGCATAGTCAGAAAGATCGATCGGTGTAATGGACGTCCAGTTATTGGAAGATGCGTCGGTCGAATCTCTTGACCATACTGTAGTAGCGCCGTTACTCGTAACAATTTCTACATCGGTTTTGTCATACGAACCACCGGCGTAAGATTCAACTTGTCTAAAATATTGGAAGGATAAGGTCGAAGTCGCACTGATGCCGCTTATCATCGGTGAGGTTAAAGTACCTGAATTAGCACTGCCAGTACTGTAATTGCACGAAGAATCCTGCGTGTATGCGAAAGCCTTAGTTGCAGAAGCATATCCCGGATTGATACAAGTGGAATTATCGACAAGGTGCCATAACCCGCTGCTTGTCCATCCACTGACATCATTTTCGAAGTTTTGGTCGAGTCTCACTGATGAAGAACCATCATCGACAAACACTGTTACCTGATCTTGATCGCTTCCGCAAGCAGTCGTGGCGGTCAAAGCGTAGGTCGTTGTTGTCAGAGGGGAATTTGTGATTTTAGCAGAGGTTTGTCCGCCCGGTGACCAACTGTAGCTTGTGTTGGCTAGCGCCGGAGTGCCGATAGTCGCTGATTGACCAAGGCAGATCGTTTGATCGGGTCCGGCATCCGCGATCGCTCTAGGTGAGCATTGGCATTCGACTGGAACGGAAAAACCATTGGTTGCCGATGTCGAATTGCTGCCGGGTGTTGAAGCATCGACGCCGAGACCGAAATCAGCAAAGGCTTGCCAAACAATACAGAAGTCCTCCGCACCTAGTGTATTTTGTGCATCGACAACGGCGGCAATGATGCCATCTCGCGCGTCTAAAAACGTGGGCGAACAGGCCGTGTTTTTAAGTCCTTCGGTAACATAAAATAGTGCGCGGTGGTTTCCGGCCCAGCTTAGATTCGGGTTGCTTAGATCAGGATGAAAACCATGCCTATCAATGAGGGCCCAATAAACTTCCCATAGTGCTTGTGCCCAAACAGACCCCACACCATGCGGTACCGACATGCCGCTAATTGACGCATAAGTAAAGTTATTAATGTTTTGATCAGTAGAATAAGGTTGGCTTCGAATACCGGGGCCATTTGCGGGCTGTCCGAATAAATAAGTGGCGACGCCACGGCTGTCTATACCGCGGTCTTCCTCCTTTGCTGTATACACCAGAGCAAAAAGATCACTCCAGCCTTCGCCCGGTTGCTGATCATTTCCCAGGCAGCTGACAGTGGACGGCCCACCGACCAACCGGCTGGTGATGCCGTGACCGTATTCGTGGACAATCACTCCGTTATCTAAACTGCCGTCGCGGGCGGGGCTGGCGTTGCCACAAATAAACATCTCCATTCTCGGATTGGAGCCATCCGGTGGGGCCGTGAAACGCGCGTTACAGGTCCCAGATCCGTCCTGAGCATGTGCGTTGACTGAATCGCTGCCCGAACCGCCTTTACCAAAATTGTTTTCCTGAAAGTTGCCAGCCTGTTCGTCAAAACCATAAAAATAATGAATATCGTGGATTAAATTATTCCAGTAAAATAAATTAGTGACAGCAGCCGGCCGAGAATTAGATGGCGACGAAGTAAGGTCTATTGCAAAATTACACAGAAAAGACGAGGCGTCCAGCGGGTCGCACGTTGGTTCCGGAAAATCACAAGAATTGTTGGTATCCGCATTAATACAGGCATGGACATTGTTCCCCGCCATGGTTCCGGAGCTGTTGTTAAACCAACTTTGAGGAGATGCCGTGCTGTTTTCCGGATCAATGACAAAGCTACGCCCGTCGCCGGGTGGCAGGGGTAATGGACTGTCTACGTGGTTAGGGCTTTCTGCAGGTTGCTGATAGACATGGAACTGGGATTGATTCGTCAGATTTAAGCGAGTCCAGACCACGCCCGATATGGCATCGATATTGAGTTCAAATAGTTCGGTATTGTTAGGTCCATAAGTAACAATATTCCAAACCAGACGAACGTCGCCGTCTCGAATAGGCAACCACATCAATTGCCCGGTAATTTCCTGTTGCGTTAAAATCGAATAAAAGGCTCTAAACTGTGCGTTCCTGCTGTTAGGAAAGCGTTGATCTTGTACCGTTCCGGCTGCATCGATACCCAGATTAAGTGCGGCAAGCATGATGGCTGTTTTCGCATTGATTTTCGGTCGTGTGATATTAATTGAACTGTTAAGCTCCGGCACAAAAGTGTTGTTGACACTGATAATGCGTCCATCACGGTCAACGCCAATATTGAACTGGCCGTTGAAAACTGGGATGCCGCTGAAATATTGCTGGGCATAGACGTGCGTTGTGCCTGTGATTTTCGAGAAAACCTGATCACGTATCTGGTGTTGATCGAGGTCGTCTCTTGTCAGTCTGAATAAGGGGAGGTGTGCTTTAATAAATGACAACGCCAAGTCAACGGGAATGACAGGGGCTAGGGATGGGCTGGGTTCTGAAAGATAGCCGGATGGATTGATTACTGATCGTGCACCGCCGTTGGATTTGTTGAATCTGATTTTAAGTTCGGGGTACTTTTTTCGCAGTTCATTTTGAGCATTAATTTGTTCATCACCCGGTTTTCTCTGGAAACCCACATTATGCTTTACTCGCCGGTCAAAATTTCGCAGTTGATGTTGGTCTTTGAGCTTATTGTGGAAACCACCGATACTTGCTGTGCTCAAGAACGCACAAAGAAGAGCAAATAAGACGACGACAGATCGGTTCTTTTTTATGGGCATAGCTAGGTATGTTGGTTTGTTTATCACACGGATCCCGTTTCTAGCACGGCAGTCAATGGCAAAATAGGTTGCCCCTTATCCCGCTGCTTTTATTTAAGGCGACGTTCTTAGGATGCGTAATGATTATAACTTTATTAGTCAATAATACAAAAAGTGACCGTTCTCTCACCGGCTATTTGGATAGAATCAGCGCGGACCTAAATTGAAAATCAGGAACAAGTAAATGGTAACGTCTCGTAAGAACCACATGCAGAAAAACCGTTCAATCGGTTGAAATGATGGAAAAAGAATCGCTTTTCCGAAAATCTATATAAAAATAGGAAAATTATTGAAAAATAAATATCAGAACGGCGCGGTAAATGAAAACTTGGCGTCTGGCGGGCAGTGGTTGTATGATAGACCCCTCAAAAAATGCGACTAGAAAAAGAACAAATTACTCTTCAATATTGTTATTCACTTTTTATGAACGCTGTATTTTGATCGATTATGGCAACAGCAGTATTTAAAAGATAAAAATAATAGTAGGGATGACGCGATGCATCACAATTCAGCTCTGGAAATCAATTTATCCGGAAACAAGATTACAAAAAATGTTTTTGTTTTTTTAGTAGGATTTCAGGCTCTGATTGCCATCTTAGATCTATCCGCTACCTCGCTAGGGTGGATTTCGACGCGGCAAATAAGAAGTATGGTGAATATCACCCGTGAAGATAGCCTTGGCACCTGGTTTTCAAGTACCCAAACGTTGTTTGTCGGCATCATCTTGATGCTGATTGCTTATGCAGTGTATAAACTAAAATATAAAAAAAGCACTGTTTGGGGGTGGGCAATTCTTGCTTTTTTCTTTACCTATATGGGAATAGACGATGCGATCGTGTTTCATGAACGGGTTGGAAGTGCGATGAAAAGAGAATTCGTATCCTATTTTCAATCCAGTCAATACACTTCCGGGGGAGGAGGCTGGTTTCCGAGTTATTCTTGGCAGCTTTTTTTTGGCCCTTTTTTTACCGCAATGGGTATTTTTATCTTAGTGTTTTTATGGAAACAACTAAAACATGAGCGTTTGTTCCATTATGTGTTTTTTGCCCTCGGCTGTTATGTCATCGCCGTTGCAATGGATTTCGTTGAGGGGCTTAAACACCACCCTTATTACATTTTGGCGGACTTCTTATCGTGCCGGGAGGCAACGGTTTTTCATTTATCCAAGTTGATCGAGGAATTGTTCGAAATGTTCGGTACTACTTTGTTTTTAATTGCTTTTCTAAATAAATTGATGCGCCTCAGTTCCCAATGGATCATCAATATCGAACCTAGTAAATTTTGAACGTTACCGAACAAAGCGGATCTGGTTTTGAGGCGCCCAGTGATTGATTCTATAATTTTACGGGAAAGGGACTGCGGCTACATCACCAAACATTGGCGCCGAAAAGAGCCGCAATTTGAGCCTATGGGACCATCAGTTTCGCTGATAACAACAGAGCAGCCGTTGTCGATCGCTTCCGGGGAAACTGTTCGTTTGAGTATAGGCTAAAATGATAGGGTATTAACAAAATGGATTTAAACTTTATTATTCTGAATTTAAAGCTATAATTATGGTACGGATTGATCAGGCGATCGTTATGTTTAAACGGATCAATGCAATCCTTCACTATGCGGGAAATTATTTTTCTCGTAATTCAATAAGTTAGTTTTTTATAAGGGGAATCACAATGTCTAAAAAATTAATTAATACATGTGTTGTTGCCTCTGGAGTAATGCTGTTGGGAGTAGGAAGCGCAATGGCGGCTCCGGTTGATAAAGGCTGTTACGTGACCAAAATCCATCCTTTTAGTTTTCACGATGAGTGTATTGATAATTGTGGGGGTGATGCAGTTATTATCCATGTACATAACCAAGTTGCGGGAAAACCAAATGGTGCGGACGTCTCGTTGTGCGGCCACGAAGTACCCCACTATGATATTAGTGGATATAACGTCGATCTAACTCATTCTCATATTATTGTTAAGCTGGATGAACATAGTTCAAGATCAGGCGAGGCTTGTTTGGTTGAGGTTAAATTATATTATTTTGGTGCCTTCTTTGCACCCGCACCTTCTAACTGTTCTGCATGGAGCTACAACGAAGACTTTGTAATAAATGATCTTGATGCCCCAAGCGTAAACAGGGAAGACCTCGGTACCCCATGGTAACAAATCCGTAACATTAGCTCGTTTTTTCAGTTTTCTAGTTATTTTACGGTGCTGGGAATTACTGTAAATCAGTAACTCCCAGCCCGGTGCCTTAAATGACACGGCCGAGACGGCCAATGTTGTTAGTCTTCTGAGTTAATAGTTTACTTTCGCTGCTTGAATGGCTGAGTTCCAAAATTAACTGGCATTTGATATTAATTAACCTCAGCTGTCTATCATGCTTACTTACAATAAACTGGTAAACGGTCCTGAGTATTCTTAGCGAGAATATCCCCTTAAAATAAATCCTGGCACGAGCTTGCATCAGGGCGTTTTTTCATTCAATTATTGCTGAGTTCTTTTACCCTGTTCTGCAAAGTTTGTTGAAAAAACTAACCGGTTGCACCGACTGAACATCGTCAAGATCGGTGGTTGACGACGTTGTTGGTGTTTTAGCCGCAAGTTTTTCGAACTTTTGCCGGACTTGAGTATTGATTCAATTCGGGAAATTGCTTACACCTCGGCAAATTCAACGGTATTTCCCAACCAGCGGTTAATCAAGGGCTGGATTGCTTCGTGATTTTGCTGCTGAAGCACGTCGGCGGTGTCACAGACTTCCGCCAACAAAGCGCCGTCGCGGCTCAAGTCGGCAACTTTAAAGCGGATTTGTCCGGTTTGGCGGGTTCCCAGCATCTCCCCGGGCCCTCGTAATTGCAGATCTTTCTCGGCGATGATAAAACCGTCGTTGGTTTCCCTTATCACATTGAGGCGTTCCCGGGCGGTTGTAGATAAAGGCGTTTGATAGATCAGCAGGCAATAGCTGTCACCAGGACCACGTCCGACTCTGCCGCGCAGTTGGTGTAATTGGGCCAGACCCAGGCGTTCCGGGTTTTCGATAATCATCAGTCCGGCGTTGGGCACATCCATGCCCACTTCAATAATCGGGGTCAGTGTAAAATAACAACAAGCGAGGTAGCAAAGTCGGATCATGCATTCTTTCCCGAATTTATTTACATTTATGCATGATTATTAATATGTAAACTTTTAAAAACTGACTCCGGGTCAGCGTGAACTAACTTTAACAATACCTTAGCCGGTCCTGTAGGATGACGGTGACCTTGTTCCCAATTTTGAATTGTACGTAAACTGACGCCAATTAAGGCAGCAAACTTAGATTGAGAAAAACCAATACGTTCCCTTATCGCCTTAACATCAGGATCAACAAATTCATGCACACGAGATGGTTTCATTTCGCCACGCATGATCTTGCCCGCTTCTTGAACGCTTATTGATAATTCATTAAATAGTTCGTTATTCATTTCCGAACGCCTGTTCCACCAATTTTTTAAGTATTGACAATTGGTCCTTCGTTAAATCGCTATCCTCATTCTTGGCATAACCAAGTAACATATAAATTTGATTTTTGCTTGTCGCCCAGTAGTAAATAATCCTACAACCTCCACGCTTTCCCCGACCACTAGCACCCCAACTGATTTTCCTTATTCCCCCGCTTCCTTGAATTATTTTTTCCTTTACCTGGATCGGCTATTAGTTTATTTTGAAGAGTTCTATAACTCTCGGTATCCATTAAGTCATCGATTTTCCGGGAGAAAATTGAAGTTTCTATGATAACCATATAAGAAGTATACGTCAACGACGTAGCCTGTCAAGAAAATATGGAATAGATGAATCAGTAAAAGTGTTTACGTTTGTGTTTACTTTTTTGAGCTTGTCTATGCTTTTTCCAGCTTTTACTTTTCGTAAGCTATTGTTTTTTCAGATGGTTAAGGCTGGTTATAGTTTCTGAATTCGTTCTTTTAATGCGATGGTCGAGCGTTAGAATTGCTCACGACCCACAACCAATCATTTCAAGCACTTTGCGTTGATTTTCAGTTTCCGGTCCCTTAAAACGTAGCTATTTCGTAGCCACGCTTTTAAGATCTCCGGTCATACTCATTAAGTATTCTGATGCTTTGCGGTATAAATACCCGTGCAGCTAATCTCCCTAGTTCCAAGCGATTTTTAAAAAGCGATCACAAATCCAACATTACTAATCAATGAGGGCGTCGATTTTGTCGTGCCGGCACTGACCTGGCCATAGAGACCAAAACGGTTGTTGACTGTCCAGACAAATCCGCCGCCAACTGCGTTTTGGATAACGGTAATGGGTTGATAGAAGCCATGTACGAAAACCGCGAAACCCTTATAAAAAAGGTTGCGTTGCAAGGCCCACTCGAAGGTAAAGGTCCATAGGTTGTTGTCGTTAGCTCCCTGAAATCTGGTACCGCTGAAACTATATCCAAGGTCGATATCGAAAGGCAGTGATTGGTCGAAATTTAGCGTGACCGATGGCTGGATCCCGGAATTGAACGCGGAACTGCTCAGCCATTCAGTTTGTATACTGGCCTCGAAACCAACAGCCGGCAAATAGTAGTAATCCCGTTGTTTTGGCCATAATAGAATTTTTGTATCGAAGCCGATGGGCGAAAATCCTGTGGTTGTATTCGAGCCTTCGGTCCAGCTGAGGCCGTTACCAAATACACGAAACTCCATATCGTCGGTAAGCCCGTAGCGTAACAGAAATGCAGTACCGTATTGCCCTGGCGTTCCCTGGCTAGTCCCGGAATAAGTAAAAGGCGATAATTCTACATAGGCTTGGCCTTGCGGTAACGTGAACGGGCTGTTAGGGAAATTGGCGGAATCCGCACCGGGATTGCCAACGTCAGGTCTTTTTGGAGTAATGTCCTGTGCAACGATCGGATTGGCTAATGTCACCGAAAGTACAAACACCGCCACCTTGCGGAGGTCGCTCATGATTCGTGTGCTCTTATTTTTGAGCAATAAACCTCAATTGCCATTTGTTTATTCAAGCAAAATTTTTTGTATCTTCCGCCGGGACTGAAACAGAGACTAAAATTAGCAATATTAATTTGAATAACATAGTTGAATTTCCCAAAACAATTGAGGAAGCAGCCGAGAAACTGAAACTCATTTTAAACGACAACCAAAGGAATATGGTTAGCTCCCGGACCAACAGTTTTATACCAAAATCCAGTTGTTTTTCTTGATTTTGTGATGTAATTGGCATAGTCTTCAGCTGTTTGACGCTTTAATTTAAAGCAGATTCAATTACCGCATCGCTAAACAGATAATGAATTTGACTGTGAACGGAGAGAAAGCACTGGATTTGCCTTTCTGATTTGAATCGACGCATTTGGCGCTCTTGTTGTCAGGTATGTTGATGCTAAGTTTCCGCGCGATTATTGACATATTGATCTTGGCAGTGCATAACGGAAGGCATGATCACTTTCCGAACAGCGCCATAGCTACGTAACTTATCGATTATGATTTTTCGTGGTGCGCCTTGATGTTTCAGATTCTTTCGGAAAAATCGCAACCCAGCTTTCTTGTTTCGCCAGCTTTATACGAGGATATCGACACGCCGTCCTGATCGACCACGCGCCAAATATAGATCTCAGAAGTCTATCTATTTAATGTTTATAATCATGAATTTGGAATGGACTTCACAAATTTAGCCGGCGGGTTTCGGCGTTAACAAAATGGCAAACCCTACACGAATCGTTTTATTTACGGTATCAACACCAAAAAGCTAAAACCGCCTTAAGAAAAAAAATACGATCTATGCCATTGTCAACCCTATAACGTCACCGGCGGATTTTTTTCGAGTAATGTACATCACAACAGCCAGTCACTGCCCTACGGTAAACTGGTTGAATGCCCGTGTTCGAAGGGAAATGGCAAAATTCAGCGGTCCTGAAATCGCTATGATCATGACTCGGCGAACATTAAATCGTTGAGCACGACAACGTACACGTGTTCGGTGTACGATCCCAAGTCTCGCGCGCGGCTTAAAGTGTGCCCCGGTAGCCAAAACCCGATGATCGAGGATGGACGCGAACTCCGTCACTAATTGGAATAGCTGCATAGCGTTCCGTTAGCATTGCCGTTGATTAAATCCAGGCAAAAGGTTTAGGGTCAACCGGCAAGCGGAATATTTTCACGCAGGACGACCTGATGACGTGGCGACTGGTCATTGCCCGGATGCAGTATTTAAAACCGCAATGCCGCCTATGCTGCGCGCCATCATGATCGCCATAGAGTAAGGACTTGAACCGGAATACCATTATCGATAGCTGCGCTACCTGTTGGAATTTATTGCCGGCTTCAGTTTGGAGACAGCGGATTTTAAACTACAAAGCTTATTCAACCGGGGAATTAACCCCGAGAATCTACTATAAAGTTTCCTGTTCCAAGATTTTCAGTAGATGAATTGCTTGCTGCCGCGACGTCCCGCAAACATCCTCTTGGGCTGCAAAGTTATTACAAACCTCCGGCCGTTCCGGACTATCGAATAGTTTGCAAAGATAATTGTCGTCCAAGTGGCAACAGCGGACGCCGGCAGGTTTTCCGTCAGGCATGCCGGGAATTGATGAAGAAATCGACGGCGCTATGCAGCAGGCACCACAACCTATACGGCACTCCAAATCAGCCCCCGATCACAATATTGAACCGCTTCATCAAAGAGCCTATATCCTTTCTATATAGCTCCTTCACCGGCAACAATAAATTGCCCGGCTTCAGGCCGCGTTCCTGCAGCGATTCCAGTTCGGCATAAATATCCCTGACATCATAAATTTCCAATGCTTGATAAATTGACGCAGTATCCTTGTTGCGCAACAGTTGCGGATTCTGGTTGTCGCTTAACTGAAAGACACCGTCATCCAGCAGCAGTAAACTGACATGCTGATCAAACGCAGCGGTTGTAAGAATCATATCCAGTTTCTCCTGCAGCCTCACCCCGCAAAATGGTGGTGCGGACATGACAAATAATATCTTTTTCATCAGCAGCCAAATACAATGAAGCGGTCGGCATCCAGCATCGCTTCGACCAATTGTCCCAGACCGGATATCCGGAACCCGTCCGCCAGATCACGATCCACCTTGTGTTGCCTTTTTGCTTCTGCATCACTGAGTAAGCCGCGCCGCTGAGCCGCAGAAATACAAATTACCAGATCAATACCGTATTCCTTTGCCAAGGCGCTCCAGCGATCTGTCATAGGGTTTTCATCGTTCGGAGGCGTTGCATAGCGCATCGCGTGAAATATCCCGTCGGAATAAAAAAAAATCCGCACAATTTGATGGCCCATGGATAAGGCGGCCTGCACGAACTGAAAAGCTGATTCGCCGGCATGGGATTGATACGGACCGGCATTGACTTGAATCGTAAATTTCATCAGAATTTTGAATTAAACATAAACATTGCTAAGGTTTACAATAGAAAAGTATAAAAAATTACAATTAGTAGTCGAAAACTGTCTCATTTTGCCTGTTTAAATTCTAACATAAACCCCTATTATTACTTAGACAATCGGTCTGACGTTGAACCAAAGAATTGCTCATTTGCAAACGCACTCCGGCTACAATACGTGCAGGAACTTACCAATAGGTGCCGGGTCTTAGCGCCATGATATTGAAACAAATCGTTTTAGCCGTATCCGCTTTCTGCTTTTATTTTTCCTCGACACTACAGGCTGTTGAATCAGAAAAAATTATTTTACCCGATATCGGAGATTCGTCGGGAACGCTGATTACGCCCATTCAGGAACAGGAACTTGGCGAAGCTTTTTTTCGCAACCTGCACGCTCAGGTACAGATAAGCCAGGATTCCGATATACAACAATATATTCAATCCATCGGTCAAAAACTGGTAGTTAACAGCGATACGCCTGGAAGTCCCTTTCATTTTTTTGTGGTACTTGATAACACCATTAACGCATTTGCCGGTCCGGGAGGATACATTGGTGTTAATTCCGGTCTGATAATTGCCTCGGAATCTGAAAGCGAATTGGCTTCCGTCATGGCTCATGAGATTGCCCACGTCACCCAACGCCATCTATACCGGGCGTTTGAAGCGGCCAGCCAGCTTTCGCTACCCACAGCGGCGGCAACGCTTGCCGCCATTTTACTCGGTACTCAATCCGCAGCGCTAGGCCAAGCGGCGTTACTCGCCATCCAAGCCGGCAACGTACAATCACAGATTAATTTTACCCGTTCCAATGAAGAAGAGGCCGACCGCATCGGCATGCAGATATTGTCAGAATCGGATTACAATCCCCGCAGTATGCCGGTATTCTTCGAACGCCTGCAGCAGTCCAGCCGTTATTACGGCCAAGGTGTCCCTGAATTTCTACGTACTCACCCGGTCACTTCCTCGCGTATCTCAGATACGCGCGGCAGATCGGAAAAGTACCCCTATCGGCAATACCCGGATTCTCAAAATTATCTCTTAACTAAAGCCAAGCTTCGAGTATTGACGGCAGGCGATACCACGGATCTGCTAAATTATTTCAAAACCCGGCAAAATCAGGGAACCGTTGAACAACGTGCTGTCGGTCGTTATGGAATCGGATTAATTTATGTGCGAAATCAACAATTTAATGAAGCCAAGGTGATCTTTGAGCAATTAGTTGAAGAGTTTCCCCATCAGACGCAATATATTGCAGGCCTGGCCAGAATTGAACAGCAGACAGGCAATTACCCCGCCGCCCTGCAAATTTATCAAAGAGCATTAAAAGATTATCCTGACAACCTTTCCGTTAATATCGAATATATATCAACCCTGCTTGAAGCAGGCCAAGCACAGCAGGCAAGAAAAATACTCCAATCCCTTCATTATGGCAGGCAGCAACAACCAACTGTTTATAAGTTATTGGCGCAAACTTATGAAGACCTGAATCAAACTGCGGAATCACACCGTTATATGGCCGAATATTATTATTCAGTCGGAGATACTGAGTCAGCGATAACGCAAGTTAAATTGGCACAGAAAGCAAACGATTTGAACTTTTATCTCTCTGCAATTTTGGATCAGCGTCTGCAGTTTTTTATTGCGGAAGAAAAGCAGCGGCGACAGGACAAATAAATGCATTAGCCCTCGTTTTACTTTTTTATTAGACAAAGACAATACAAATAGTATAGAATTTAACTCGCTAAAGGAGTGGGCACGGTCGTAATGATCGTCAAAGAGGAGGAGTAATTCCTTGATACTTTGGAATATAAAAATAACAACATTCGAATTTATACGCTGCGAGAGTAGCAATAAGCGTACATCTGAATAATAATAATAAAAAACATTACGCGAGCCCGCTTTATGCGGGCTTTTTTATGCCTCTCACTTTTTTCGGGACAATCACCGGCCGCGCCTTTTTACGCTTACATCCCGAACAACGCTATCTGAATAACAATCCGGACAGCCGATTGTTCCCGGCAAAAAAAATTTCGACGGCTCGCCTTTCAATGCCGGTAAAATTGGGCATTCAAAGCAGCAAATAACTGATTGAACATGCACTCAACGCCGCCAAACCCAGCAGACACCAGACGAACATTCCCTTACCGGGGCGGTCTTGTGCCGGTATATCCTTATCGAACATCACCAACATATTAAGTGTAGCAAGCAACGGCGCGGCAACGAAGGCTATCACGGTGGCAATTTTGACCATTTGCGTCATCGACGTTAGAAAGAAAAACAGAATAAATAACGTCCCGGCAATGGTGACCAGCAGCCAAATCAAATACTGTTTATTGTAATTTTTCTTGTTGCACTTATTCGGAAACAACAAGCCAAGAGACACGTTCAAAGAACGCGGAAACGCGTCAAGACAGGTCAATGTGGTACTGAACATCGTCGTCAATGCGGCGATAGCAATAATCGGATACGCCCATTGCCCCAAAGACTGTTGATACATATCTATGAGTTGCCCGGCAAAAACCGCACCGCTGCCGCTAAATTCGCGTCCGCTGCCATACATCACCAAGGCACCTAACAGCAGGAAACATATCGCCAAAAAAGCAGTTCCGATATAACCGACCCGGAAATCAAATAACGCCCCTTTCAAGTCGGTCATTTCCCCTTTGCTTTCATTACTGCTTTCCGACCAGATGGAATGCCAGACGGTTATATCCATCGGCGCCGGCATCCAACCTAAAAAAGTCGCCAGAAAAATCAAATCAGCTGTGTCATGGAATGAAAAATGCGTATCGGCGGTTTTATAATATCCCGGATTATCAAACCATAACATCAAAACCGCAGCAATCGAAGTGAGCGATAAAATCAGAATGATGGCCTTGATCAACCTATCCAGCAGTGCATAATGGCCGGCGGCCAGCAGCGCAAAACAGGCGGTTAACAGGCCGGCACTGATGACGGCCGCAACTTTCTGCGGACTCAGATCGGACAGCGCCTGAAGGTGAAATATATTGCCGGTCAGACCGGCGGTCACCACCGTAACTGCCGCCTGGATGACAAACATGGTCGACAGGGTCATTAACACATAAACCCACAGCGCCCAATTCCCCAATTTTTTGTAACCGTGCAGTATGTTTCTGCCGGTTGCCGCAGTGTACCTAGGGCCAAATTCGAAAAAAGGATATTTCACCAGATGAATGATTATGATTGCCGAGACCAGGTAAAAGCCGAACATGCCGCCAGCCCGGGTCGACTGGACCAAATGCGACACCCCGACGGCGGCGCCGGCATATAACAGCCCCGGCCCCAATTGCGACAACAACCCGCTAAATCTGCCGGGAATGACTGAAACATTGGTATTCATATAATTTACAATTCGCTATAGCCAATAAGGAAAATTCCCAGAGTATTATAGCGATTGAGTAGCAAAGTGCATGTAGTTTCTTCACATCGGCCTTTTTAAAAAAAGCGTTCCAGACAAATTGTCCGCCGGGGTGCGCCGAAAAAGAAAAATATGATCTAAACATTGTGTTTTTCGCCAGTTTCGTCGGCCCCCTTTGGCATTCTAATTGCCGTCCATACTCTGTTTGATAAATGCCGAAGTCACTATATCCATCGTGGCAATATGTTCAACAAACCACTGCGGCCATACGTTTCTGACATAATCCGTCAATGCCGCCAAATCCGTGTTTTTACGCCACTGCTCAAGCACTGCCTGTAAACCTTGCAATGCCTGCTGGTGTTCGCTGTAATGGCAATGGTAAGCGGGAAAAGCGTAGCGCTGCATCAACGTGTTTTCCCGTTCAAAATGTGCCTGCGTATGTGCCAGCCAGTGTTCGATCGCCGAGGTGATTTTCGGGTCGATGACACCGGTGTTGTGCGACGATTCCAGCAGCGCGTTGAGTTGATTGACCAGCGTCAATTCTTCGCAATGCACCGTATTCATGGCATCCATGGCCACTGTGGGAAGATCGGAACATTCCAGCAAATTGAATTTTTGTTTGTTCATAGCATGATTGAATGAATTCAACGGCAGGCGGTAAATTGGTAATCCAAATCGTAACAAACCTGTATTTCTTGCAACCGGCCGCGCTGCATCCTTACCCAAACATGATCGTTGCGCATCCCCTGGCTACGGTTTAGATTTACAAACGCCGTCCTGATCTCAACCGCCCGCCGGTTCTGTAATTGCTTTAATTGTGTTACGGACGGCAGCTTAAGCCGATTATACAACTGCGCGGTTGTCCTTAGGTATTGCTCGGGCGATTTAAAATCGCAAGTACCGTGTTTTTCCCATTGCTGCTGCATCAATTGACTGTCCGGGATGACGCATAAATATTTTTTGACCGTCTGTTCCTCAATGGCTTTGGCGTCACGGCAGTTACGCGGATGTTTCTTGTAATCGCCGCCGGCCAGTGCCGATTGCGCCCATAACCCGTGTACTACCAATCCGAATTGATTGGCGATGCACTGATGCTGTAGATTAGCACGCGGATGACCTTGGCGCAGAATATTATCACAAAACGCGCCGGACCAACTCAATGTTAAAACCCAATTATCAGTGCGCAATTGGTTATTTTTCCAATCTCTACCGGAACGAATAGCGGCCCCGGCCCGATAATCCCATGACTTTACTTTTTCCGGGAGTTGACAATTTTGTTCCGCGACAACATCATAAGCGAAACACAAAAAACACAGTAAAAGGGCAAATTTTTTCACTATTATTCGACTCAACCCAGGCAACGCAGTGTTTTTCGCCGCTCATTCCAATCCGCAGGTTCAATACGTTCCATACACGGTATAATAACAGCCTTTTGCTGCAACACAATTTTGAACTCGCTTTCATGAGTAAGTTAAAATAGCGGCCATTATTTTCCAAATAGACCGTATGGACAGATCATCATGGCAAAACAAATTTTCCCGGTTCTGCTAAGCGCTGCACTACTCGGCGCCTGCGCGACAACCCCCACCGGCAGAACGCAGTTGGCTTATATGCCGGATAGCGACATGAGTAAAATGGGCATCCAGGCTTTTGACAATTTAAAACAGGAAAAGCCAATCAGTTCCGATGCCAACGCCAAGCGCTTCGTCAATTGTGTTGCCGGCGCCGTTACCCGTGAAGTGGGCGGCAATTGGGAAGTTGTCGTATTCGAAGACAAAACCTTGAATGCCTTTGCGCTACCCGGCAATAAAATCGGCGTTCATACCGGTTTGGTGGCATTGGTGGACAACCAGGATCAACTGGCGGCGGTAATCGGCCACGAAATCGGGCATGTGCAGGCCCGGCACAGCAATGAGCGAATGTCTCAAAAGGCGGCGGTCGACCAGGGTTTATCGATGATTCAAGCCGTTGCCAACCCGACTTCCGCAACCGGCCAGGCCGCAGTCGGCCTGTTGGGAATCGGCGCCCAGTACGGCGTCATTTTGCCTTACAGCAGACTGCATGAAAGCGAAGCCGATGTCATCGGCCTGGATTTGATGGCAAAAGCGGGCTTCGATCCTCGACAAAGCGTGGTTTTATGGCAAAAAATGGAACAAGCCAGTCAGGGGCAGGCGCCGGTTGAATTCCTGTCCACCCACCCTTCCCACGGTACCCGCATCGAAGACCTGAATAAACACATGCCGAAAGCCCTGCAGTTGCAGCAACAGGCGATTAATGCCGGCAAACGGCCCCGGTGCAGCAAATAAATGAATCCGCATATCTCCAAGCTGCCCCCTTATCCGTTTGAAAAGTTAATCCGGCTCAAACAGGGCATTCAAGCGCCGGCAGACAAAGCACATATCGCCCTGTCAATCGGCGAGCCCCAGCACGCCACGCCGCATTTTATCCAGGAGACGTTGTTAACCCATTTGCACAGCCTGGTCAAATACCCGACCAGCAAAGGCCTGCCTGAATTGAGATCGGCGATCGGCGAATGGATTGCTGCGCGTTTTCAAATCCCGTCAACGGCAATCGACCCGGAAACCCAGGTGTTGCCGGTCAGCGGCACCCGAGAAGCGTTGTTCTCCTTCGCCCAAGCCATCATCGACCCGCGCGAAAAGCCGATCGTGATCATGCCCAACCCGTTTTATCAGATTTACGAGGGCGCCGCCCTCCTTGCCGGGGCTGAACCGTATTATCTGCATACGTTGGAAGAAAATAATTATGCGGCGGATTACGATGCAGTCCCGGAGTCCGTCTGGCAACGCTGTCAATTGCTTTACATCTGTTCGCCGGGCAATCCGACGGGGGCCGTCATCAGCCGGGAAACCCATGCAAAATTGATTGCACTGGCCGAAAAATATGATTTCGTGATCGCATCCGACGAATGTTATAGCGAAATTTATAACGATGAACAATACCCGCCGCCAGGTTTGCTGGAAACCGCCCATACGATCGGGAACACGACGTTCAAACGCTGCGTAATTTTCCAGAGTTTATCGAAGCGTTCCAATGCGCCGGGGCTAAGATCCGGTTTTGTTGCCGGCGATGCCGGGCTCCTGCAACAATACTACCGCTACCGAACCTATCACGGCTGCGCCATGCCGCTGCCGATCCAGCATGCCAGTATCCGGGCCTGGCAGGATGAACAACACGTCATCCGGAACCGCCGCTTGTATCGGGAAAAATTCAGTGCCGTGCTGGACATCCTGGCACCGGTCTGCGCCGTAGCGCAGCCTCCGGCAAGCTTTTACATCTGGTTAAAAACACCGGTCAGCGATACCGAATTTACCCGGCAGTTGTATGCCCAACAGAATATCACGGTTTTGCCGGGGAGCTATTTATCCAGAACAAGCGGCGGCATCGACCCCGGCGAGAACCATGTCAGAATCGCGTTGGTAGCGCCGCAGCAAGAATGTGCCGAAGCCGCCGACCGATTAAAAAATTTCATTCACTCTTTATAAAAGTAAAAAACTATGTCACAACTCGAAACAATTATTAACGATGCTTTTGAAAACCGCGCCGAGATTACGCCGAACAATGTTTCCGCCGAAATCCGCGATGCCGTGGAGCACGCCGTTAACCTGCTGGATAGCGGCCAGGCGCGGGTAGCGGAAAAAACCGGAGACGACTGGGTGGTCAACCAGTGGCTGAAGAAAGCTGTTTTATTGTCGTTCAGAATCCATGAAAACCGCGTGATGGACGGCGGCGCCAATCGTTATTACGATAAAGTTGAAACCAAATTCGCGACTTACACGCCGGACGATTTCCAAAAAGCCGGTGTACGGGTGGTGCCCAATGCCAACGCCAGACACGGCTCCTACATCGCGCCCGGCGCGGTGTTGATGCCCAGTTATGTTAATATCGGCGCCTATGTCGACAGCGGCACGATGGTCGATACCTGGGTGACCGTCGGTTCCTGCGCGCAAATCGGCAAAAACGTCCATTTATCCGGCGGAGTCGGCATCGGCGGGGTGCTGGAACCGTTACAAGCCGGTCCCACCATCATCGAGGACAACTGCTTCATCGGCGCCCGTTCCGAAATCGTTGAAGGCGTTGTAGTCGAGGAAGGCTCGGTTATTTCAATGGGCGTCTATATCGGCCAGAGCACCAAGATATACAACCGCATGACCGGCGAAATCACCTATGGCCGCATACCGGCAGGCTCCGTCGTGGTCTCGGGTAACCTGCCTGCGAAAGACGGCTCTCACAGCCTGTATTGTGCGGTAATTATCAAACAGGTCGACGAAAAAACCCGCAGCAAAACAGGTATTAATGAATTATTGCGTGATTAATGATCGATAAATTAGCGATCCTGCCGCCATACCAAGTTGATGGGACAATGCCGGGTATTTACTTGTTGCCCGGTTAAAACAGATGATTGTTAGAATAAGCCTTTCTATTTACATCGAATTTACTTCCTTCTCCTTTTGACTTGATTTGATGGCGGCAAGCGCATGATGCGTCAGCTCAACACGGATGGCGCATACGCTTACCCGCCCGTTACCTGCCGTTACCAATGCCGAAGACAATTATGAGTGAATCAATCTCCAATACCGCCGTCATCTATGCGATTCTTGCGTTGAATAGTGAGATCACGCTGCAGAAAGATTATCTGAATTCACCGGACTTGCCTGATGCCGACACCAAAAATGAAATGGAAATACTCGGCGATATGGAACAGGCCTTTGCGGAATTTATCGCGCTTTATAAAATACGCCGTAAAACGGCACAGCAACTGCCCGATATCGACGAACTACTGAACAACCCCTTATAACACACCATGGTTACTCTTTACGGTATAAAAAACTGCGACACGGTCAAAAAAGCCCGAAAATGGCTGGATGACCACCATATCGAATATCGCTTCCATGATTTTCGTGCAGACGGCCTGGAACGGCCATTATTGGAACAACTGGAAGACGCCCTGGGTTGGGAAAGCATGCTCAACCGGCGCAGCACCAGCTGGCGGCAATTGCCTGAACAACAGCAGACCGGCCTGAACAGGGAAACCGCGCTGCAATTGATGCTGGACAGCCCAACCTTGATTAAACGGCCGGTATTGAATACCGGCAGCAAGACATTGATTGGTTTCAAGGCTGCCGACTATCAGGCCGAATTATGAGTGAAACCTTACAACTGCTGCAGCAGATGATCAAACTGCAGTCGGTCACCCCGGAAGATGCCGGCTGCCAGGACTTGGTCGCCGAGCGGTTAACTAACATCGGTTTCAGCGAAGAACGAATGGATTTTGTCGACACCCGCAATATCTGGCTGCGCCGCGGTACGGCGGCACCGTTGTTTGTATTTCTCGGCCATACCGACGTCGTTCCCCCCGGCCCGTTGCAGGCGTGGCTTTCGCCGCCGTTCGAACCGACCATCCGCGACGGCAGATTATACGGCCGCGGCGCCGCCGATATGAAATCGGGCATCGCCTGTTTCATTACCGCCTGCGAACGTTTTATCGCCGCTTACCCGGACCATCAGGGATCGATCGCAGTCATGCTGACCAGTGACGAAGAAGGACTCGCCACCCACGGCATCGTCAAAGTGGTCAAAGTCCTGGAAAGCCGCAACGAGAAAATTGACTGGTGCCTGGTCGGCGAACCGTCCAGCGATCAACGCTTGGGCGACGTAATCCGCATCGGACGGCGCGGCTCGCTGTGTGCGGTTTTGACCATTCACGGTATTCAAGGCCACGTGGCATTTCCCGACATCGCCGAAAATCCGATCCACAGCTTTGCCCCTGCATTAACCGAACTGACGCGCGAAATTTGGGATAACGGTAATGAGTTTTTCCCGCCAACCCGGCTGCAGGTTTCCAATATCAACGCCGGCACCGGTGCCGAAAACATCATCCCCGGCACAGTCGACGTCATGTACAACCTGCGCTTTTCGACCGAACTCGATGTCGAAACCATTAAACAACGCTGTGTTGCCATTTTGGACAAGTATGATTTTAAATACGAGCTGAACTGGCGGTTATCCGGACATCCGTTCATCACCAAACCGGGTCCGCTAATCGATGCCGCGCATCATGCGATTAAAGCGATTACCGGCATCGAAACCAAAAACGACACCGGCGGCGGCACTTCCGACGGGCGCTTCATCGCCCCGACCGGCGCACAGGTCTTGGAACTGGGGCCGTTGAATGAGAGCATCCATAAAGTGAATGAAAACATCAACGTGGACGATGTGCAAACCTTGAGCCGGATTTATGAGCGGATGTTGATTGAACTGTTGATCAATCGGCAACAATTGACCGACTAGTCCGAAAAGGAATGAACCATGCGCAGCCACGAAATTGATTACCAAATCATCGGCCATGACATCCAGATGGTGGAAATCGGCCTCGATCCCGGCGAAACCGTGATCGCCGAAGCCGGCATGATGACCTACCTGGAACAGGACATCAGCTTTACCGCAAAAATGGGCGACGGCTCAGAAACGGGGGTGATAAGCAAGTTGTTCGGCCTGGGCAAGCGCATGCTCACCGGCGAATCGCTTTTTCTCACCCATTTCACCAACGAAGGCGATGCGAAGCGCCATGTCGGTTTTTCGGCGCCGTTCCCCGGTTCGATCATCGCATTGGACTTAGATGAGTTCGACGGGCAGGTAATATGCCAGAAGGATTCCTTTTTAGCCGCCGCTAAGGGCACACAGGTCGACATTGCCTTCCACAAACGGCTGGGCAGCGGCTTTTTCGGCGGCGAGGGCTTTATTCTGCAGCGCCTGCGCGGTGACGGCATGGCATTCATTCATGCCGGCGGCACCGTAATCCGCAAGCAACTGTCCAGCCAAACCTTGCGGCTGGATACCGGTTGCCTGGTCGCCTTCAGCGGCGACATCGATTACAGCATCAAACTCAGCGGTGGCCTAAAGAGCATGTTCTTCGGCGGCGAAGGCATGTTTCTCGCGACCTTGTCCGGCACCGGTTCGGTATGGGTGCAAAGCATGCCCTTTTCCCGCCTTGCGGAGCGCGTACTCGCCCACGCCGTGTTCAGCAAACAGGGCGAAGATTAACTATCGAATATCCTTGATTCGCTTTTTTTCGGTGATTGCTGCTCAACGCTGATACCGTTCAATTTCGTTATCAAAAAGCAATACTATAAAAATCAGCGACCTGCCGGTGTTCCGCCTGTTCATCGAGCTTGCCATCCCGGTTCAGCCAGACTGTCTTGAGGCCGGCGGCTTTCGCCGCGTCCAATTCCTCCTTAATATCCGATAAAAACACGATATCGGCAGGCGCCAATTCCAGTTGCCCCGCTATATTGCGATAGGAAGCGGTCTCTTTTTTTGCGCCGATATGGGTGTCGAAATAGCCTGAAAATAACGGTGTCAAATCACCGTACTCGGTATGGGCGAATAACAATTTTTGTGCAAAGACCGACCCTGATGAATAAACATATAATGCCAGTCCCTGCTGTTTCCAAGCCCGCATCTGATCCACGGCATCCCGGTAGATATGGCCCTGATAGTGTCCTTGCCTATAACCGGCTTCCCAAATCAGGCCCTGCAGCGATTTTAACGGGGTTACCTTTTTATCTTCATCGATCCAGTGAATCAGCCGGTCGATCAATTGCTCGGTATCCAAGGGTTCCCCCGCTTCCTTGAGCGCACCGGCCAACAGCGCCGTTACCCGTTCATCATGTGCATGGTCGCGCACGTATTCCGCCAGATGCCGCCTGGCATAGGGAAACAACACATCTTTGACAAAGGACAACGCCGACGTGGTGCCTTCGATATCGGTAACAATCGCTTTAATCATGCAAAGAAGGTGCGTGCTGCGCCAGATATTGATCGAAATCGGGAAATGCTGCGGAAATATCACTCCCGGTAAAGTCGGCAACCCAGCCCTCCGCAGTTGTGAACATCCGGATACATTTCAGCTCGGGGCTGCTGCCCATATCGAACCAGTGCCGGGTATTTGCAGGTACGCTGATTAAATCGCCCTGCTTACACAGCACCGCATAGACTTTATCGTCCACATGCAAGTAGAACAAGCCTTTGCCGGCAACAAAAAAACGCACTTCAAAATCGCTATGAATATGCTCGGCCAGGAACTTTTGGCGCAATGCGTCCTTGTCAGGATGCTCCGGTGTTATCGAAATGACGTCGACACTTTGAAAGCCGTATTGTTGTGTCAATTGATCAATGGCATCCCGATAGACATCGAGCACGGTCTGCTGATCGGCACCGTCGGCTATTGCCTGGTCCGCGCGCCATCGTTCAAACTGCACGCCGATTGTATGCAGCCTATCCTTAATCTCGGCAAAAGAAGTAAAATGATCGCCCCGAGCGGGTTGATTATCAGCATAAACGGTTAATGAGCTCATTGAGTGTTGACTCCGTGCAAGCGTAGTTCGCAATCAAATAAAAATTCCAGCGCCTCCAAATGGCGCAACGTTTCGGCAACCGTTGTGCCCCAGGTATAGAGTCCGTGTCCGGCAATAATATAGGCATAGATCGCATTGTGGGTATCCAGATAACCGTCAACTTCACCGGCCAACCGGGATATGTTCTGATCGTTGGCAAAGATAGGAATCGTCACGCTGCGTTCATGAGTATCGATGCCCCGCAGCGCTTTTAGCAACTCGTAATTTTGCAAGACGATGGCATTGTCGAAAATTCTTGAAACCAGGGTAGCGTTGATTGAATGCGGATGTAATACGGCATTGACGTCGGGAAAGCGGTTGTATAAAAAAGTATGCAGCAACGTTTCCGCCGACGGTTTTTTTCCATCAAGAGCAATGCCTTGCGCATCGATCAACATGATATCTTCGATCCGCAGTTGCCCTTTATGTTTACCGGAAACGGTTATCGCAATCCGCCCATCGGACAGACGCGCGGAAAAATTACCGCTGGTTGCCGGTACCCAGCCTTTTTGATCAATAAAACGTCCCGCTGCAATCAGTTGGTTCGCTTTGCTGTAAAAATCTTCATCGTACTTCATAGTTTGTTTCACATAGAAAGACGAAGACGCAACGAAAAAACTGCAGGTATTGCATTGGTTGGCGTAAGTGTTAAATTCACCACATCAAATCATCCGGCACTTGATATTCGGCGTAGGGATCTTTGCCGTCCGACCCGTGTTTAGTGTCATTTTGTACAATCACCACACTTTCATTTCTGGCGCGAATTTTTTCAGCGACCTCGGCAGGGACCACTTGATAGCCGTTATCATGTTTGACAATAACCTGCCGTCCACGGCTCAATTGCTCGCGAATTATTTCGTTAACGTAGAGGGTCTTGACTTTATTTTGGTCGACAAAATGATACGGGATTTCCTCATCTCCTTGTAATTGTTTGTTGTTTTCAATGAGTTGTTTAATCTGGGCAGCGACAGCCTTGTGTTCCTGGCGCGCCGCTTTTTGCTGATTTAACAGCCGGTCCCGATCCGCTTTTGCCAGGGCTGCCTGCTGCACGGACAACTTACTTTCGTTAACGGTTTGATTAACATTTTGCTGCTGTTTTTTTTGTTTGCGCTTGTCGGCTTTCGCTTTTTTAACCTGATTTTCAGTTGCCATGCCTATTTTCAACAACTGCTCCTGCATCGATTTACCCATTGGGGTCTTCTCCTCTATGAATCTTTTGATCTATTCCTAGATTGGCCAAGGCGTCAGCACGTTCGTTACCGGCATCGCCTGAATGTCCCCTGACCCAGACCCATTCCACGTCGTGTTTGCTCATCGCGGCATCCAACCGACGCCAAAGATCTTCGTTTTTAACCGGTTTATTGGCCGCCGTTTTCCAACCGCGTCTTTTCCAATTCGCCATCCATTCGGTAATGCCTTTCAACACATATTGTGAATCGGTGCTGATTATAACTTTACAGGGCCGGGTCAATGCTTCAAACGCAACAATTGCCGCTGTCAACTCCATACGATTGTTAGTGGTTTCTGCTTCGCCGCCATAAAGTTCTTTTTTATTGTTTTTATATTGTAAAACAACGCCCCATCCGCCGGGACCGGGGTTTCCCCGGCAAGCGCCGTCTGTATAAATTGTTACGGTATTGTTCATGTAATGCTGATCGGCTCGATGACTCAATAATGCCTGCAACCGCCAGTCTGGGTCTACGGACCCTAAGCGGAGATAATGGGATCACATTATAACGGCGTTTTATCGCTTTCACTGCATAAGAAACCACGACGGGGGATTTTTTGTTCCTGCCGCTGAATTTTTCAGGCGTATTTAATTTAAATCCGGCGACTATATCCACTTCAAAATTCAACAACTTCAGCCAGTCAACGATTTTGGACTTCCTGATAAAGTTTTTCATCAAAGGGTCGTCTTTGCCGCACATCAGCATATACCGATAACGTACCCAGTAATTCCAGGGATTGAAGTTGAGTATGATTAATTTGCCTTCCGGCTTTAATACCCGCTCGATTTCCCGCAAAGATTGATGCTGATCCGGCTCGAATTCCAACGAATGCGGCAAGATCACCATATCGATACTGTCGCTCAACACCGGTAAGAGTGCGGCATTGGCAGTAATTCTCACTCCCTGATCGCTACTGAATTCTCCAGGGTCCATCACCATAAAACGCTGATATAACGAACCGTCAATAAATTTGCTTTCCCAGCCTAATCCGCCTATCAGTAAAATACTCTGCTTACAGCTGACTGTGATGGAACGCTGCAGAAAATCCGCTTCCTGCTGCTGCAACAGCTGCCCTTTTGCCGAACGATAGCATTCAAATAAAAATCTTCGCTTCATAATCTATTGTTTTTTACTCATATTTAGACTATGTTTATCCAATGAACAGGATGGTTTTTGCCGGGGAAACTCTATCACTACAAGCGGATATCTGCGTTTCATGACCGGCTAAAAATATTTGAGTAGTATTATTACTGTTAATAGCTGTAAAAAACAGGCTATAATGCGCGCCACATAAGAAAAATATTATTCGATATCATGCTTCAGATCAATTCCAACAGGTCGGGTGGCTTATTATTTCTTTTGGTGGTCTTATTTACTGCCGGATGTGCCCAACAGCAGACCATCTCTTATTCCGTTCCCGAGCAACCGAATTCAATTGAACCCACGCATACCCTATTCCGAAAACATAAAGCAAAATCCGAGCAAACAGCCTATGAAACCGTGTGGGAGCGTTTGTTCGATCTCTATGCATTGCCCGAAGTTCATAATAACCGCATTGACCGTGAAATGCGGCGTTATTTAAAAAATCCGGATTACCTTGCGACGATCCAGGAGCGCGCCGAGCCTTATCTCTATGCGATCGTCGATGAAATTGAGTCTAAAAACCTACCGGGGGAATTGGCTTTATTGCCGGTTGTCGAAAGCGCTTTCAAACCCGATGCCTATTCCAGCAGCAATGCCGCCGGTCTTTGGCAATTCATTCCTTCCACCGGACGATTTTTTGGTCTTAAGCAAAACTGGTGGTATGACGGACGGCGGGATATTCATGCGTCCACTATTGTCGCAACCGATTATTTAAAAGAGCTTAACGAAACTTTTGACGGTGATTGGATGCTCGCCCTGGCTTCTTATAATGCCGGGAAAGGAACTGTCAGTAAAGCGATGGAGAAAAACAGGCGCAGGAAAAAACCCACGGATTACTGGTCATTGCCGTTATCAAAAGAAGCCACGGACTATGTTCCCAGATTATTAGCCGTCGCGAAAATTTTTGCCAATGCCGATAAATATAATATTCCGTTGCGGCCAATCCCGGACAAAAAAGTGTACGAAACCGTTGATGTCGGATCTCAATTGGATTTAACGATCGCAGCCGAACTGGCTGATATACCGATGCGCGATTTTTTAATGCTGAATCCCGGTTTTAAACGCTGGTGCACCGCACCTGACGGACCACACAGACTATTGATTCCCGTTGAGCAAGTGGACACGTTCAAGCAAAACCTGGCGCGTCTTGCCAAACACGAAAGAATGAAGCCGAACACAATCTCCAATAACCGGCACAAAATACAAAAAGGCGAAACCCTCAGCTTGATTGCCAAGAGATACGGCGTATCAGCCCGTCAAATTCGTCAGGCCAACAATATGAAAAGCAGTTCGATCGTTGCTGGCAAAACATTGTTCATTCCAAACTCCACTGATGCCATTAATAATTTCTTACGCGGCAATCAGCAAGCGTCCGGCAAAGCCAATAGGGTCTACGTTGTTAAGCGGGGTGACAATCTCTGGGATATAGCACGCAAATTTTCAATCAGCCCCAGCACACTTGCCAAGCGGAACCATATCGCTTTGAATACGACGTTGCAACCCGGTCAAAAACTGGCCATTATTAAAAATACCGGGGGCAGTGACATTAAACTGGCGTCAGCGAGTTATAATCCGTTCCGTACAGTCAGCTATACCGTTAGGAAAGGCGATTCACTTTCCCATATTTCACGTAAATTCAACGTGCCGCTGGATGCGTTACGTAAATGGAACGACATCGGTGCAGGACAGTATTTACATCCCGGCCAAAAATTGAAGGTATTGATCAGTTCGCCTTTACCTGCGACATAAATCCATGTTGCCGCATCAGCCTAATTGCGGTACGGCGGATAATAGCTTTTTCGTGTAATCATGCTGCGGCTGCTTAAGTACCTGCCGTACATTACCAAATTCAACAATTTTTCCCTGATACATCACTGCCACGTCGTCGGCGATTTCAGAAACGACGGCCAGATCATGCGTAATAAACAGATAACTGATGCCCTTAGTTTGCTGTAATAATTTTAGCAGTTGAATTATTTGTGCCTGCACGGAAACATCCAGCGCACTGGTCGGCTCGTCACAGATGACCAGTTTCGGCTCCACAGCCAGCGCCCTGGCAATGCAAATCCGTTGCCGTTGGCCGCCCGAAAATTCATGGGGGTAACGGTCTGCCGCATCGATCGGCAATTCCACCTGACACAATAAATCACTAACCAGGCGCTTACGTTGTTCAGCATTTATCTGCGGACGCAAAGCCCGCACCCCTTCGGCAATAATGTCGCCCACCAGCATCCGGGGGTTCATCGATGAAAAGGGGTCCTGAAAAATAATCTGCATTTCGGCACGTTTTCTTCTTAATCGTTCACCCTGCAGCCGGTTTAGTTCAATGCCTTCCAGCAACACGCGTCCGGAACTGCCGGGCAATAAATTTAGCAGCCCCTTACCCAGCGTGGTTTTCCCGCAGCCTGATTCGCCAACCAAAGCAAGCGTTTTACCCTGATGCAGTGACAGGTTGATGCCATCCACCGCCCGCACATAATCAACCACCCGTTTGAAAATCCCTTTTCTGACAGGATAATAAACCTTATAGTCTTCAATCGATAATAACGGCGGTTTTTGCTTGATCTCCCTGTTCAAACAGCTATCCATTGAAGGTAACGCATTAAGCAATTTCCTGGTATAAGGGTGTTTGGGGTTTTGGAAAAAAGTGGCATTATCCCCCGACTCAACAATTTTTCCGCGTTGCATTACCGCAATCCGGTCAGCCATATTCGACACTAAAGCCAAGTCATGACTGATCAGCCATAACGCCATGCCGGTTCGCTGTTGGATATTTTTGAGCAATTGCAGAATTTGTGCTTGAATGGTAACGTCCAACGCGGTCGTCGGCTCGTCGGCAATCAGCAATTCGGGATTTCCAGCTAAAGCGATTGCGATCATGACCCGTTGCCGTTGTCCGCCGGAAAGCTGATGTGGATAGGCATGATAGCGGTGCTGCGCCCCCGGGATTTCCACTTGCTGCAGCAAGTGCAGCACCTTTTCCTTCACCTGCGGACCGGTCAAATGGAAATGCTGTCTGATCACTTCGGCTATTTGATCACCAATGGTTTTCACCGGATTCAGAGAGGTCATCGGATCCTGGAAAATCATGGCAATACGCTGGCCTCTAATCCCGCAAAGTTGGATTTCCGGTAAGCTCAGCAAATTTTCTCCGTTCAGGCTGATCGATTCAGCACTGATGTCAGCATTACCAGGCAGCAGGCGTAGCACCGATAACGCCGCGATCGACTTGCCTGAACCTGACTCTCCCACCAACGCAAAGGTCTCGCCGGCGAAAATTTCAAAACTGGCATTATCGACGGCCGTGCCGGTATTTTTAAACCCGACCGTCAGTTGTTTAACACTAAGCAATGGTTTATTCATTAATTCCCCGTCGCGGATCAAAGGCATCCCTGACGGTATCGGCAAACAGGTTTGCAGCCAATACCAGCGTAAACATAAATATAAATGCGGCGCTTAACGACCACCAGACGATCGGCTCACGTGCCATTTCCAATCGGGCGCTGTTGATCATGTTCCCCCAACTGTAGGTAGTCGGATCAACACCGATATTAATATAGGACAATACCGCTTCGGCGAGCACTAAAGAGCTGAAATCCAACGCCACCGATATCATCACGATGTGCATCACGTTTGGCAGAATATGGCGCAATAAAATACTGCTTTGTTTGACTCCCAAAGCCTGCGCAGCCTGGACATATTCCATCTCCCTGAGCTTTAGTGTTTCCGCCCTGAGCAGCCGGCATAAGCCGGTCCAGCTAGTGACGCCTAAAATCAGGCACAGAAACAACAGCCGCATGTCCGCACGCATTACCAAACTGGTGAACTGTTGTTCATGATTGGCCATATAAACCTGAACCATCAAAATGGATGCGGCGATCAGCAATACCGATGGAATTGAATTCAGCGTGGTATACAGGTACTGGATGACATCATCAATCCAACCGCGAAAAAATCCGGCCATAATCCCGAACAAGACTGCCAGAGGCAGCATAATCAATGTGGTCAAAGTGCCTATAACCAAACCGGTACGAATACTTTTTATCGCCTGAAAAAAAACATCCTCGCCGACTTTATCGGTACCCAATATATGATAATAACCGGATAATTCCACGAGCGCATAACTACCGGAGATTAAAAAAAACACCACAGCCCAGAGCAGTTTTGCGATAGTACCGGCGAATAAGTGCTGCTTGCGCTCTTTATAAAAACCGTAGAGCAACACTATAAAAAACAAATACAATCCCGCACCTTTAGCAAACCCTTGCAGTCCCTTAAGCAGTACATCTTTCATTTTATCCTGTTCAGGATTTGCCAGGTGGGCGGCGCCGTATTGCAAACGTGGATACCCCCAATAGACCGAACCATCGGCCTCGAGCATCAGCTCTTTATTGTACAAGTAGGCCGCAAACGGCGCGGAATAGGTCTTTTCCTGGTGTTTCCGGAGCGGAGCCGCCCAGGCGTCCAGCAGACTGATAATTTCATTACTATGGCTGTCTGCCGGCTTATAATGCACCGAATCCAACAAACCGATCAGCACAAAAAACAGCAATACCAACAGCGATACGGTCCCGGTTTTGCTACGCGCAATTGTTTTCCAAGGCCGGCGCAGATGTTCTTTGCCGCGCATATATAACGCCAACAGTAGCACCATCACCACCAGTAAATAAATCAGCGCATCAGTCCATAAAATAACCATCAGCTCCCCCTAAGACAACCTGACCCGTGGGTCAACCAAGGTATAGGAAATATCGGTCAGCAGCAGGCCGAAAATATATAGCACCGAACCAAGAAACACCATGGAACGCACAATCGCAAAATCCTGGCGATTGATCGCATCAATGGTATAACTGCCTAAACCCGGAATACTGAAAAAGGACTCCATGATCAAACTGCCCATAAACAGCAACGGTAAAACCACAACAACGCCGGTCAAAATAGGAATCATCGCATTTTGCAGCACATGGGCAAATAACGCCCGGGTCTCGCTAAGCCCCTTGGCACGCGCGGTCCGGACATAATCTTTTTCCACTTCCTCGAGAAACAAGGTACGATACCAGCGCGCACCGGAGCCGATACCGGCCAGCACCCCGATCAGCATCGGCAGAACAAGAAATTTAACCGCATTCAGTCCCTCATCATAACCGGATATCGGCACTAGCATCATGAGTTTTCCAACCAAAAACTGCCCGCCGATAATATAAAACAGCGAAGAAATCGACATCATCATCACGCACAACACCACGCCGCCGAATTCTAAATAACTACTGCGAAACAACACCATCAGCAATGCCACACTGATATTGACCAGCAAACCGGTCAGCAGTGTCGGCAAGGCCAGTGCAAGGCTGGGCCACATGCGCTGTTGAATATCAGCGCCGATATTACGGCCGCTGTCGGAAATCCCGAAATCAAACACGAACAATCCCAGCGACTTATGGAAAAAAACCGTACGGGTAAATTTTTCACTGCCTTCGGCCTGACCGTTCCATAACAAAGGCAGATCGTAACCTCGCTGCCGCTTCCAGTTCGCCACCGCCTGCTCGGTTACATACTTTTGCCCCAGTTGCATACGCGCCATGTCATCAGGGCTGTTGACAATAAAAAACAACACAAAGGTCAAAATATTGACTCCGACCAACAACGGCAGCGCATAAAGTAATCTGCGAATAATATACTGGATCATGATAGTGTCTCCCTGGCCCGACGACGGTAGGCCGCTATAGCCGGATAGATCAACAATCCTAAAACGGCAACAAAAATCAAAATAGGCCAGTATACCGGCCGGTTCCATTTTTTTCTTAATTCGTCCCGGGCAACCGGATCAATTTTAGTGTATTTCAAACCGTTGTTTGCCATCAGATTCGATTTAAGGTTCCGGTACCAGCTGTGATATAACGAGAAACTCTTCGGATGAAAACCAAATAGTAACGGCGCATCATGCCGCGCCATTTCCTGTAACCTCTGGATCAGCCGATAGCGCTCAGGTCCATTATCCATATTACGCATTTGCTCAAATAGGCGGTCAAATTCCGGGTTTTGATAATTGGCTGCATTTTCGCCGCCATGTTTGACTTTACCATTCGCTCCGTACAGCAGAAAAAAGAAATTCTCCGGATCAGGATAATCGGCATTCCATCCCCACATAAAAATCTGGGCATTGCCGGCACGCATTTTCTGTTGAAAACGGTTATAATCGGTCGCACGTATCACCAGTTGAATACCTAATTTGGCAAACTGCTTTCGATACCAATTCAGTTGCGCCCGATTATCAGGACCGCTCGCTGCCGTATCCAAATATAGTATCAGCGCCTCGCCGCTTTTCGGGTTAAGGCCGTTAGGATAGCCGGCCTGCGCAAGCAAGCGTCTTGCCGTATCGATCGGCTTGCGTTTTGCCGCCCCGGCTTCCCAAGTGTAGGCATAACGGTTAATTCCCGAATCGTCATCGGCATAACCGTATATTCCAGGCGGCAGCATACCCTGAGCGGCAACCCCCCGGCCATTCATGAAAATGGATATGTATTCTTCATAATCAACGGCAATGGCAATGGCCTGACGTAATTTTCTAGCGTTTTCATTATATCCGCCGACCACAGGATCCAACATATTGAATCCCATATAAAATATCGAACTGGTCACCGCCATTTGCAGCTTGATGCCTTTTTTCAGCATTGCGGGAGTCAGTTCGACATTTCCGACCGCGTTAAATTGAATAGCCTGATCAAAGCTGTCCGAAGCGATACCGGACGCATCGTAATAACCCTGTAGAAACTTATTCCAGTACGGAATAGTTTCCTTCTCCAGGGTATACACTACTTTATCGATAAAAGGCAGCGGTTTCCCGGCATCTTCTAACAGGCCTTTTGACAAATCCCCCGGTTCGCCCTGTTGCGGATAATACTCCGCATGAAAATGAGGATTTTTAAGCATCGTCATGCGTAGATTGGGATTGTTTTCCTGCATCATATAAGGCCCGGTGCCCAGCGGATACCAATCCAAGGTAATATTGTTATCCACCAGCCCCTGTTGCGCGTAGAAAACATCAGCTTCCCAGGGCATCGGGGCAAAAAAAGGCATTGCCAGCCAGTAGATAAACTGCGGATATTTGCCTTTGATTCTGATCCGGTATCGATAGCGGTCCAATAGTTGCACGCCGCTGATTGCAAATTGCCTGAGATCGGTTTTCTTTTGTGCGCTGATACGCTTTGCAAAATCGGCTAATCCGACAATATGTTGTTTCATTAATTCCGCAACAGGCGAATGAAGGGCCGGATCGGCCAAGCGTTTAATCTGATATACATAATCTTCAGCCGTTAATTCTCTTGTTCCCCGTTCGGTAAAATCATTCAGCGTGCGGATGCTGTTAATCTGCCGCTCAGTCAAGTGATGATATAAATATTGCCCTGCTTTATTTTTAGCGAGTGCCGGATGCGGCTGATAATAAATACCCGGATTAATTTCGAGGACGTAATCGGTATAGCTGATTTGATCGGCTTCGGCTTGAGTATCCAATTGCTTACCTTGCCGATCCCAATAGCTAATGTCAGGCATTTGTTTTGCCGTCAGGGGGACCAGTTGGTAGGGCCTGATTAAATAATGGTATTGAAAAAGCGGTTCGTAAATCTGTCCGATCAGCGCGTATTCATTCGCACTGTAGGCTATCGCCGGGTCCAAATGCTTAGGCCGCTCCGAAAACGACGCATAGAGAATCGACTGCCGTTGCTGGTCTTCAGGATACGGGCTGTTCAACGGCGCATTGTCACAAGAGGCAAGCACAATAAACACCATGACGGTAAACAGCCGTCTTAAATTTATCATTCCTCCCTCCTATTGTGTGGTGGATTTATAAAACAAAGCTAAAAACATCAAATCCGTCGTTTTATTCGTTTGACAGTAATTTTTGGTCACCGCAAACCCGGTGCTTTTCACATGACCCGGATGGAAATACCAGGTATCGGGACATCATTTTCAGACGCAGTTACCGCGCAAGGGCGTATTCTATCTCAAAATAGAAACGGGGCTCCATTTCCGCAAGACAAAACGCGAAATCTAAGACAAAAGACTGGACATCCCTATTGCCCTCATAGATACTGGCCATGTTCTATCAATATTACAACAGGAGAAAAAAAATGGGTTTTATGCAGGGCAAACGCGTCTTGATCGTCGGTTTAGCCAGCAACCGCTCTATCGCTTGGGGGATCGCCCAGGCGATGCAACGCGAAGGTGCGGAACTGGCATTTACCTTTCAAAATGATAAATTGCAGGAGCGCGTGGAAAAAATGGCTGCCGAGTGTGGTTCCAATATTACCGTCGAATGCGATGTCAGCAGTGATCAGCAAATCGACGAGGTTTTCAATGAGCTGCGCAAACATTGGGACGGACTAGACTGTATCGTTCATTCGGTCGCTTTTGCACCTCGAGACGCTTTGGACGGCAACTATGTCGATTCGGTTACGCGGGAAAATTTTAAAATTGCACACGACATCAGTTCTTATAGCTTTACCGCGCTGGCCAAAGCGGGCAAGTCAATGATGGCAGGATGCAACGGCTCTTTGTTGACATTAAGCTACCTTGGCGCGGAGCGTGTCATTCCCAACTATAACGTGATGGGCATTGCCAAAGCCAGCCTGGAAGCGAATGTCCGTTATATGGCCGCTGCGCTGGGTCCTGAAGGTACCCGGGTCAACGCAATTTCAGCCGGACCGATTAGAACCTTGGCCGCATCCGGTATTAACGACTTCAAATCAATGCTAAGTAAAGCGGCTGCCGCGTCGCCGTTAAGAAGGAATGTAACGATAGAAGATGTAGGAAATGCGGCTGCCTTCATGTGTTCCGACCTGGCTGCAGGAATAACCGGAGAGATCACTTATGTCGATGCCGGCTACAACATAACCGGTTTAGCCAATTCATAACCGCCGGTCGGTTTATCAGGGTAGCCTGCAGCAGGCCACCCTGAGTTTCACAAGAGCCAGCCACAGCATCATGCCCCGCCAGACCGGCTTGTGTTAGTTTTTAATGGTCACATCAGCTTCGTTTTCCAATTCATCCAATAACGAAGCAAAAGCCGATTGGCCAAAAACGCGCGCAATGTTGGTTTTCGCTATATCCAACTGCTTTTTCTCCTGCTCACTAATCTGCCCGGGGATAACTTTATATAAATTAACCACTACCTGATCGCCTGTCGGCATAGCCACGACAATAACAGTCGGTTTCTCGCCGAGCGGTTTGGCTGCCTTAAATATAGCCTGGCTCAACTGAAAAGGAAGATCGCCTTTATTACGCGTTAAAGCGTCATATTTTTTGAGCTCCAAGCCAAATTCTTCCGCGATACGCTGCAGACTACCGCCTTCCGATACACGCTGCTTAATTTGTTCAGCTGAGTCAAGCGCCTGCTTTTTCGCCTTGTCATTAAGCAGCGATGCCTCCACTTGCGGTTTTACCTGCTGCAAATCCAGGACTTCGGCAGGCTGATAATCTAATTGTCGCAATACAACTACCCGGTCGGCACCGAGTTCTATCGGCTCACTGTTGTTACCTTTCCGGACTTCCTCGGAAAACGCCGCTTCCTCAATTGCCGGTTCTGCTGCGATATCCTCACCTTTTCCTCTACCAAATAACCCGGTTTTTTTGATTGTGATACCTGTCGCATCGGACACGGCCGCCAGACTGTCCGGGTTCTCATAACTGACTTCGGTCAGTGTTTCAGCCAACTCATAAAAGCTGTTTTCGGCGACATTTTTTTGATAATCGGACTTTACCTTGTCCTTTACTTGCGCAAACGGCTTGATGGTTCCGGGTGTCAATTCCGTGACCTTGATCAAATGATATCCGAATGCCGATTTAACCGGATCGGATACTTCTCCCTCTTGCAGTGCAACTACCGCCTCCTCAAAAGCCGGCTCCATATCACCGACATTAAACAAACCCAAATCACCGCCTTGTTTCGCCGTTAATTTATCTTCGGATACTTCTTCCGCCAGCACGGCAAAATCTTCAGTCGCCAGCCGCTGTTTTGCCTTTACCGCCTTTTCCAAAGCTTGCCCGTCGGCATTGGTATCTTCAGTAAACTTAAATAGAATATGGCTGATTTTTCGACGTTCTTTGGTCGTGTACAGATCTTTCTGTTCTTCATAGAACGCCTGCAACTGTTCGTCCGTGGCTTCCACCTTATTTGCCAGACCATCCAATGATAATTCAACATATTCAATAGCAACCTGGTCGGGAGTCTTATAGTCTTCCTTATGCTGTTGATAATAAGCCTCGATTTCCTGCTCGGTCGGTTTCTCCGTCAACTCAGGCAATTTGACGGTAACCAATTCCACAGCACGCTGCTGGTTTTGGATTTTAAAAAAACTGTCAATATCGTAGGGCGTCGCAAAACTGCTGTTGATGATACTGTCTTGAAATTGCCCCATAATCAAAGCATTTTTAATTTTCCCGGTAAATTCAGCGGAAGACATATTCTGTGCAGCCAGTAGCGTTTTATATTGGTTCTTGTCGAATTTGCCATCCACCTGAAAGTATTGTAACGACTTGATATAGTCACGAGTTTCTTTATTCGAAACAGTCAGGCCAAGCTCCTGAACATATTGCAATAATACCTCATCACTAACCAATTTCTTTAACGCCTGCTGTTTCAGTACTTCCTCATCGATATTCCGGCCCGCAAATTGTTGGCTGAACTGAGCATACGCCCGATTAACGTCCCGCTGGAAAAATTCCTTGTCTCCGACAGTCGCAACAGGCAACTCCTTACCGACATCCAGGTAATTCTGAATTCCCCATAATGCAAACGGTACGCAGATCAATATCAATATTACCCAGGCAAAAACACCCTGAGCTTTGTCTCTAATCTTTTGCAGCATATACCCTGTCCTTAAACAGTTATAATAAATTTAATCAATGCGTCGAAAGTAATTAAATTTTCAACAATACATTATTTTCAGCGCAAAAAAAAACCCCGAACCGAATGGTCCGGGGTTTTACATATGGCGGAGCGGACGGGACTCGAACCCGCGACCCCCGGCGTGACAGGCCGGTATTCTAACCAACTGAACTACCGCTCCCTTGTCTGGTGGGTGCTGAGGGGATCGAACCCCCGACCCTCGCCTTGTAAGGGCGATGCTCTCCCAGCTGAGCTAAGCACCCGACTAAAGAAGCGCTAGTTTACAGCATCTTTGAGAGATTTACCAGCTTTAAATGAAGGAATTTTTGCTGCTTTTATTGTAATTTCTTCTCCTGTCTGCGGATTACGGCCTTTGCGCTCCGCTCTCTCTTTTACCGAAAATGTTCCAAACCCCACCAATGAAACAGAATCACCCGATTTTAATGCGCCTGTAACTGCCTCGATCACGCCGTCTAAAGCCCTGCCGGCATCTGCTTTGGTTAGATCTGCGGAGTCGGCTATTGCATCAATAAGTTCCGATTTATTCATTTATTCCCCCTTTGGAAATCATATGTAGTTAAATTATTTCTCGTTAATAGCTAATTGCTGCCCGTCGCGTTTCAAATCCCCGCGCGTTACAACAGCAACTTTATAACAACTGCCACATAATAGTGTCAAGCGATAAAACTAGCTCAGCCCGTGATTTTTGGGGCTTACGAATGCTTTTTGCCTGCCGCTTCACAAAAATGAAACAGTGTTTCCCTTTAAACATAAAGCCAACTTTGACAAAAATATTCCGAGAAATCAACGGCTGCTAATGGGCAACCACCGCTCCGGTTTTATTTTCTTTTTTATTGCTTTTATGTTTTTGCGCATGACTTTGCGCAGATTTGTTACCGGAACTCGGCATATACTGCAACGCCACATCCAGCACCTCATCAATCCAGTGAACCGGTTTAATAGTGAGGTTTTCCTTAATATTATCCGGTATTTCGGCCAAATCTTTTTCATTATCAGCCGGAATCAAAACCGTTGAAATACCGCCCCGACAAGCTGCAAGCAGTTTTTCCTTCAATCCGCCAATCGGCAAAACCTCACCGCGAAGCGTAATTTCACCGGTCATCGCCACATCGGCCCGCACAGGAATTTTCGTCAACGCCGACACGATTGCGGTACACATGCCGATGCCCGCACTCGGACCGTCCTTAGGTGTCGCGCCTTCCGGCACATGGATGTGAATATCGTGCGTTTGATAAAACTCGGCATCAATACCCAGCACATCCGAACGGCTTCTCACCACTGTAACGGCGGCCTCAATAGATTCCTTCATCACATCGCCAAGTTTACCGGTGGCTGTTTGTTTACCTTTACCCGGCACTACGGCCGTTTCAATAGTCAACAACTCTCCACCCACTTCGGTCCAAGCAAGACCGGTTACTTGTCCTATCTGATCCTGTTCTTCCGCCAGACCGTAGCGAAAACGCCTAACGCCCAAATAATTAGACAAATTTTCCGACGTAATTACGACTTTTTCTTCTGCCGCTTTTAACAGCAAATCCTTTACTACCTTCCGGCAGATTTTTGATATTTCGCGCTCCAGGCTCCTGACTCCTGCTTCGCGCGTATAGAAACGAATAATATCTTTAATCACCGATTCGGAAATTTCTATTTCCGTCTCTTTCAATCCATTATTTTTTATCTGCTTCGGCAAAAGATAGCGCAGCGCGATATTCACTTTCTCGTCTTCGGTGTAACCGGCAAGACGAATCACTTCCATACGGTCCAATAAAGCGGAAGGTATATTCAGCGTGTTGGCTGTCGCAACAAACATCACATCGGACAAATCAAAATCGACTTCCAGATAATGATCGGCAAAAGTATGATTCTGTTCAGGGTCCAAAACCTCCAGTAGCGCCGATGCCGGATCGCCCCTGAAATCGGCCGCCATCTTGTCAATTTCATCCAGTAAAAACATCGGGTTGTTGGTTTTGACTTTTGCCAGATTTTGCAAAATTTTCCCCGGCATGGAACCGATATAAGTACGGCGATGGCCGCGAATTTCGGCTTCATCGCGAACGCCGCCCAGAGCCATACGAACATATTTGCGGTTAGTGGCTCTCGCTATCGATTCACCCAAGGAAGTTTTACCTACTCCCGGCGCTCCGACTAAACATAAAATAGGACCCTTCAGCTTTTTTACCCTTTGCTGAACCGCCAAATATTCCAGAATCCGTTCCTTGACTTTTTCCAAGCCATAGTGATCCGCTTCCAGCACTTCTTCCGCTATTGCCAGATCGTTTCTGACCTTGGTCTTTTTTTTCCATGGCACATTGACCATCCAGTCTATGTAATTACGCACCACGGTTGCCTCAGCCGACATCGGGGACATCAGCTTCAATTTATTTAACTCGGCATCGGCTTTAGCTCTCGCCTCTTTCGGCATTCCTGCAGAAGTGATTTTTTTCTCCAGTTCCTCCAGTTCGTTCGGTACGTCTTCCATTTCACCCAGCTCCTTTTGGATGGCCTTCATCTGTTCATTCAGATAGTATTCCCTTTGATTTTTTTCCATCTGCTGTTTGACTCGCGTTCGGATTCTTTTTTCCATTTCCAGCAGATCAACTTCGCCCTCCATCAGGGTCATCAGATTTTCCAGCCGTGCAACAATGTCGTCCGTTTCCAGCAGCACCTGTTTTTCTTCCACTTTTAAACTCATGTGGGCGGCAATCGTATCTGCCAAACGCCCCGGGTCGTCAATTCCGGCCAATGAGTTTAATACTTCCGGAGGAATTTTATTGTTCAATTTGACATATTGATCAAATGAGTTCACTGCGGTCCGCAACAGAACTTCCAATTCCTGCTCGCTTAAATTCAAAGTGTCTTTAATTTCGGTGACGATCGCAGAGAAAAAACCATCTGTTTCCAGATACTTTTGTACCTGGCTGCGCTGAATACCTTCAACCAATACTTTCACAGTACCATCCGGCAGTTTAAGCAATTGCAGGATGTTTGCCAGTGTACCAACCTGATAGAGATCGGAAAACGACGGATCATCGACTTCCGCTTCCTTCTGCGCAACAAGCAATATTTGCTTATTGTCTTTCATGGCGATATCCAACGCATCAATCGACTTATCCCTGCCTACAAACAAAGGAATCACCATATGCGGGTAAACCACAACATCTCTTAACGGCAAGACGGGAACAAAATTATCCGGGCTGACTGTTTCTTTCATTTGATGCATTTTCATAAAAAAGCCTCTGTTTATGTTATCTCACCATTTCACTATGGGGATAAAAAAAAAATTTACAAGGCTGCAAAGACGGTGTGTGAGACCCGTCGAACAACTCCGGAATATTCGCTCTGGACCGGTTCTTGCGCCCTCAGTACATACATTTAATTGAAGGGCGGATAAAAGATAAATGCATCCGAAGAGAAAGATCAGAATTTTGGTCCGATTCGTTCATTGAAACCGACACGTCACAGTGAGAAAGTTTCCAAAATAACAATATTGTTATGAATCAGACGAAGCCAACTTCTTTTCATTTTCGTAAACGAGATAAGGTTCGGAATCCCCTTCTATAACCGCCTCATCAATAATTACTTTGCGAATATTATTGGCCGAAGGCAACTCATACATTGTATCCAATAAAACACTTTCGACAATAGTACGCAAACCTCTCGCCCCGGTTTTACGCTGCATGGATTTTTTGGCAATCGCATACAACGATTCCTCCCTGAATTCCAATTCCGCGCCTTCCATTTCGAACAACCGTTTATATTGTTTGGTCAAGGCATTTCTCGGCTCGGTAAGAATTTGCACCAACGCTTTCTCATCCAGCTCTTCGAGCGTTGCTACAACCGGTAAACGGCCGACAAATTCGGGGATTAATCCGTATTTAATCAGATCTTCCGCTTCCACTTCCGAAAAAACCTCGCCAATATTTTTATTTTCCTGTTTGGTTTTCACTTCAGCAGAAAAACCGATGCCACCTTTCTCGGAGCGGGCCTGAATCACTTTGTCCAAGCCGGCGAAAGCGCCGCCGACAATAAATAAAATATTGGCGGTATTAACCTGCAAAAATTCCTGCTGCGGATGTTTACGTCCGCCCTGCGGCGGTACCGAGGCGATGGTACCCTCTATCAATTTAAGCAGTGCCTGCTGCACACCTTCACCGGACACATCCCGGGTAATCGAAGGATTATCCGCTTTCCTGGAAATTTTATCGATTTCATCGATATAAACAATGCCGGACTCCGCCTTAGCGACGTCATAATCACATTTTTGGAGAATTTTCTGGATAATATTTTCCACATCCTCGCCAACGTATCCGGCTTCAGTCAAAGTCGTGGCGTCGGCAATCGTAAACGGCACATCCAACAATTTAGCCAACGTTTCGGCGAGTAACGTTTTACCGGAACCGGTAGGACCAATCAGCAGGATATTACTCTTGCTTAATTCGACGTCGTCTTTTTTTGATTTACTGCGTAACCGCTTATAATGGTTATAAACAGCCACTGCCAGAATTTTCTTGGCACTTTCCTGGCCAATAACGTATTCGTCCAGCACCTCTTTAATTTCCTTGGGTTTCGGTAACTCCCCTTCTGCGGATGAAGACTCTTCCTTCAGCTCATCCCTGATGATGTCATTACAGAGTTCAACGCATTCATCGCAGACATAGACGGAAGGCCCTGCGATCAGTTTTCTTACTTCATGCTGACTTTTACCGCAAAAAGAACAATAAAGAAGTTTGTCGTCATCTCTGCCGTTTCTATCATCACTCATCTATCAGACTCCTACGCTACACAAGTCAAATTAATTATCCCGGAAATATTAGTACGTAATGTCGCTTCCGGATCGATAACCAACAAACTTCTTAGAAGGTTTTTCGGTTTATTATGCTCTAAGAATATAACTTATGGCCAAAATTACCAACCGTTATTTTCTTAATAAGCTGTTCTGCTCGTCAAAACCTGATCAACAAGACCGTAATTGACCGCATCTTCGGCACTTAAAAAATTGTCCCGATCAGTATCCTGCTGAATTTTTTCTATGTCCTGGCCGGTGTGTTTTGCCAAAATTTTATTTAACTTATCGCGTATCAGAAGAATTTCTTTGGCATGAATGTCAATATCGGAGGCCTGGCCTTGGAACCCGCCCAGTGGCTGATGAATCATGACTCTCGAATGCGGCAGGCAAAAACGCTTACTACTCGCCCCTCCCGCCAGCAATAGAGCTCCCATACTGGCCGCCTGGCCGATACACATGGTGCTTACATCCGGCTTGACGAACTGCATAGTATCGTAAATAGACATACCTGCAGTCACTGAACCGCCCGGCGAATTGATATATAAATGAATGTCCTTGTCGGGGTTTTCAGATTCCAGAAACAGCAACTGAGCGACGATCAGATTAGCCATGTAATCTTCGACTTGACCGACAAGGAATATCACGCGCTCTTTCAGCAGGCGGGAGTAAATATCAAAAGAACGCTCTCCTCGGGCTGTCTGCTCGACAACAATCGGAACCAACCCGCCGGCGGCTTGCGGCGAAACGATAGGGTTTATTTCATTAGCACAATATCTGTATTTATCCATTTACTGGCCCTGTTGATTCATCAGCGCTTCAAAAGTAGTTGATTCCTCGTTTACTTTCACCCGGTCGAGAATCCAATCAACCGCCTGGTCTTCCAGCACCATCCGTTCCACTTCCGCGAGAAGGTTCTTATCGCCAAAATAGTAATTCACCACCTCTTCGGGGTGCTCATAACTTTGCGCCAGATCTTCTACGGTTGAACGCACCCGCGCATTGTCCAACTTGATTTCGTTTGCGACGACAACTTCACCTAAAATTAATGACAACGCCACGCGTCTGCGGGCTTCCTTTTCAAATCCCTCACGAGGCAAATTCATGTCCTCGATATTTTCGTTCCGTTTTTTCGCATTCTCGATATAGGGTTGCATCATGGCGTCGATTTCCCGATCCACCATCGTATTGGGCAACGTAATTTTAAACCGGTCGAACAACTGATCCATTAACGCTTTTTTGGTTTTTGCGCGTACCGCCTGGGTCAGCTCGCGCTGCATGTTTTCCTTGATATCATTGCGAAAGCGCTCCATGTCGCCGTCTTCTATGCCGTAATCCTTAATAAAATCCACATCCACTTCAGGCAAAAAAGGTTCTTCAACCTTAGATACCGTGACATCGAATTGCGCGGTTTTTCCAGCCAAATCCTCATTCCCGTAATCATTGGGGAAAGTCAATTCAAACGTTTTATTATCACCGGCGTTCAATCCCACCAAATTATCCTCAAACCCCGGAATCATCTGCTGTTCGCCAATAATAATTTTGTAATCATCTATCGTTCCATCGGTAAAGTTTTCACCGTCTTTGGTTCCGGAAAAACTAACCGTCACGCGATCAGACTGCCGGGAAGGCTGCTCAGCAACCTTCCAGTCTTTTTTTTGCACTCTCAGTTTTTCGATCATCGCCTCCAGGTCAGCATCCTCCACTTCGGCAATCTGCCTGGTTACCTCCAGATTTTCAATGCCTTCCAACGAAACTTCCGGAAAAACTTCAAATTCCGCGATATATTCAAAACCCTTGCCTTCGCCGGTTTCTTCACTCGGCACAATACTAGGCGGACCGGCGGGTTTTTGCTGCTGTTCCTGCAACGCCTCGACGTAACTGGATTGAATAAGTTCGCCGGTAACTTCGTTTCTAATCTGGGGCCCGTACATTTTTTTCACAACGTGTTGAGGCACTTTGCCCGGACGAAACCCTTTCAGCTTGACTTGCCGGGCAGCTGTTTTCAACCGGGCTTCCATTTTTTCCTGTATCAATTCTTCAGGGACATGAACGGTCATTTTTCTGCTTAATTCAGATGTCTTTTCGACAGAAACTTGCATTTCCTTACCTCAAAAATAAAAATATCTAAAATTACGGGACTTAAAATTTAATGCGGACAACAGATTATATGAAAAAATCAACGGAGTGCGTTAATTCAATTGAATATATGCGCATCGGATCGTGGTGCGAATGGAGAGACTCGAACTCTCACGGGATATCCCACTGGAACCTAAATCCAGCGCGTCTACCAGTTCCGCCACATTCGCTTTGTAAAATGAATCGCGTATTATACCTTAATTTTAGTCGTTAACAATTAAATAATGGAATTGTTTGCCTAGCGTAGATATTGCCTTAACAAGGTCTCGCACAAGCCATTATTTACCAACACATCCCGCGTTGATCAATGACTCACTTTAACAATGATTCCCGTTGCTCGCACAGCCTCTGCAAATTGCTGCAATTGCTTCTCGGAAAGCGGCGCCAATCTATCTGCTTCGGGCTGCGTCGACGGCCTGGCAATGGTATATAGCAATACGCCCTGCAAATCGACTTGCGCAGTAATATACGCCAACAAATCCAAATACGCCTTTCGTTCTTTTTGCGACGGTCCCTGGTTATCAATGCGGAATAAACAGGTTTGCAGCCAGGTCGGACAAAGCCTGGCGCATGCTAGCAGGTTATTGATATACGTGCGTTGCGTTATCGCAGCATGATTGATATTTTTCCTGCCTGCCACCGTTGCGCTGTCCAGTTTAAACCACACTTGCCCGTGAAAATCATGAAGCGAAGCCAATCCTCGCCGCACCTTTTGTCGATGAACCAGACTGCCGTTGGTGATCAATACTATTTTCGGCTGTTCAGGTATGTTCGTTTCCGCGAGCAATTCCCCGATTAGTGATACAACAGCATCGAATTCTTTGGCACTGGTCGGTTCGCCATTTCCGGAAATTGCCACATCCTTGATTAAACGCCTATCGGCCGGAATTTGAAAGCGCTTATAAAAATCTCCGTGCTGCACTTCATTTAACATGAATCGTAATTCCTGCCGTAATAAATGCATATCAATGTCAGGTGCCGATCCTCTTATCAGATCCGGCACTTGGCAATAAATGCACCGCCAATTGCAGGCATTATTGGTATTGACATTAACGCCTATCGATAATCCTCCGGAACGCCTGGAGATAACCGGATAGACATACTTCAAACCGGCCACGTCGCGCCTGTGATCGGTCGTTGTTAGTAAAACTGACATAAACTATTGCGATGCTCAATTGCTAGATTAATGCTCGACGGCATTTGCCCGCTGGTATACGGATTTTTCCGGCCGGCGTTGTTTGACCGGCATAACAACGCGGTCAAGCCTGCGTGATCAGCATAAACGTGATATTCTATACCACCAAATTAAATTCAAACGACACAAAAAACTCGGAGGATACAAAATGAGTGAAAGAATTGTAATGCGTACCGGTGAAGCCTTAGTTGCGGGCGGCCCCCCCGGAACCGCTGCGGAACCGGAAATCGTCATTGGCGAATTGGACGGCCCGGTAGGCACCGCATTGGCAACTTTAACCGGCGATCAGGTTAAAGGTCACTCTCGCGTATTTGCCATTCTAAATACCGACATTCAAGTACGCCCCGTTACGCTGATGGTCAGCAAAGTAACCGTCAACAACAGCCGCTACACCAACATTCTAATGGGCACCGTTCAGGCAGCGATTGCCAACGGCGTTCTCGATGCAGTACGAGCCGGCGATATTCCCAAGGAAAAAGCCAACGATCTCGGCATTATCGTTTCGGTCTGGCTGAATCCCAGCGTTGCGACCGATGACAACCTGGACCACCAAATCCTGTTCGACATCCATCGCAAAGCGATGGCGCAGGCTATCCATAAAGCCATGACCAATACGCCGGATATCGATTGGTTATTGGAAAACCAGGATAAAATCACCCATAAATACTTCCAAATGGGCTTGGACGGTAAAATTTAACTATCGGCCCAAAGTGATACTCATTGGAAACCGAAGCGCGGTAATGCATTTTTCCCTTCGGTTTCCCCATTTTGCTGCACTTATATCCTTATTCGATACAAAGCGCGATCCGACAAACGGCCAGGCGTTACCTCACCGTTAATTAGCCAAGCAAAGCACTGTCCTCCTTTAGGAAAGACCTTATTCACGGTCTATTTCCTGAAAAGCCTTGCCTGTTTCCAATGCTTTTATGCAGCTTGAAAAATCCGCATACAACTGCCGTTCGGCAACCAGATCCGGTACCAGACCGATTCGTTCCAACATATCACGGGGCTGCTCCTGCAACCCGGTGATCAACACCGGAACATTTTTTTTCCGTAGCGCCATCACGGCGTCCTCTATCGCATAAAGCCCCGATTGATCTATATACGGCACCCTGTGCATGCGCATAATCACCACATCCACTTCGGGTAACGCGTGCGTCATTGCCTGTAATTTGGCCGCGAATCCGAAAAATATCGGCCCGTCGAAATGCTTGATATAGACCTTTTTACGGACATCTTCCGACAATCCGGCCTCGTCCTCCCAGGCTTCCTCCCTGGCAAAATCCTCAACCGAACCCATTGCCGATTGGCTTTGGGCGATATCGCTCATTTTTTTCATGAACAGGATCGAGGTCAACACCATGCCCACGGCAATGGCCTGCAACAAATCGACAAACACAGTCATACCAAACACCAGCAGCATGATCACCGATTCGGTACGCGGCACGTGAGCGGTATGTTTTATACATTTATAGTCGATAATGCTAAAACCGACAGTAATCAAAATGCCGGCCAGCACCGGCATCGGGATCAATTTTACATAGCCGCCTGCAAGCAGCAAGACCAGCAGCAATAGCATGCCGTGAACCACCCCCGAAATCAACGTTTTGCCGCCGGCATTGACGTTGACGGCGGTGCGCAACCCAGCGCCGGCCCCCGGAATACCGCCGAACATTGCCGCGCCGATATTACCCAACCCCTGGCCCACCAATTCCTTGTTACTGTCGTGCTGCATTTTGCTCATGTTATCGGCAACACTCGAAGTCAGTAAGGAATTGATCGATCCCAAAATAGCCAACGTCAAAGCGGGAATAAAAATCGTTGTCATATCGACCCAATCAACCGAGCCCAACGTATCAAGTTTTAATTCGAGCATTCCTTCAGGAATATCCCTGATAATTGCCACGTCCAACCCCATCGCCGTCGAAACAAAAGTCAATACGACAATGGCAACCAATGGACCGGGAACCGCTCCGGTAATTCTCGGTAACAAATATATGACGGCAATCGTTAAACCGCACAGGACTACAGCGGTAAAATTAATCACGTCAATCATTTCCGGTATTTCGCTAAGCATCTCCGGCAGGTTATCCGGCGAAACATACGCGGCTGCCCCTAATAGGGGGGAAATCTGTAATACAATAATGATCACCCCGATGCCGCTCATGAATCCCGCCACTACCGGATAGGGCATTAATTTCACATATTGTCCGATTTTAAGGATACCCAGCACTATCTGTAAAATTCCGGCAAACAAGAAAATCGCCACAATGATCCCCATTGCCGCTTCCAGGCTGCCGTAACTTTCCACCTGCGCTGCAATCACCACCGCGGAAACCACCGTCATCGGCCCGGTGGGACCGCTAATCCGCACCGGTGTTCCGCCAAAACAGGCGGTAATCAAGCTCAGAGCGATTGCCCCGTATAAACCCGCCATCGCGCCCATGCCCGACAGTTCGCCGAATGCCAACGCCACGGGCAATGCGGCCATCGCAGCGGCCAAACCGCCTAAAAAATCTCCCTTCAGATTCGAGGTATCGTTGCTCGATGTTGTTCTAACCATACCTTACACTCTTCGCATGATAAATAAAAAAGGAGAAGCGCCAACTTCTCCTTTCTCACTAATTAACCGCTGTTATCCCACCTGTGTAGCGATCCTTTCGCTTTAAATCGCGTTGCATTGCAGCACATCCCTTAAATGATAATACCGGTACTAAATTTTCACCAGAATTTCGCCGCGGCCCGTATTTGCCATGTCCCCACCGAATCGATGCACACAGTTGAAAGCCGCCGAAGTCTCGGCAAATTTGGAATCAAGATGTTTTAACGAACCGAACAACAGCGGCAAAAATGCCATCGTGTGTGAGCCGCAATCGTTAAATGTCGGCATCAGTTCGGGCTTGTTCCATAACAGCAATGTACCGCGCCGCATGCCATAGCCGGCATATATTCCGACCCGGCCCATTACGGCAATGGTCCCGGCAGTCATCCTGGAAGCGCAATAATCGCCGGCATCCCCTTCGATCAGCAACATACCCCGGCGCATGTGATCACCGGCACGTTCTCCGACATTACCTTTAACCAGCACCATGCCGCCTTTCATACCTTGTTTATTGCCTGGCAGCGCCGCACCGAGAAAATCGCCGGCATCGCCGTCGATCCGGATAAAACCGCCTTGCATTTCACAGGCTGCATATATATTAGCATTATTAGTGACATTGATAACACCAGACTTCATGCCCCACCCCAAGTAAGCGCCGGCGCTGCCTTCGACGGTGATCGTCCCGCCTTCCAATTGCTTGCCAATATTATCCAGCTTGCGGTAACTGTTTCTGATAACGATATTTTGCGTGTCACTGCCGGTCAGGCTAAACAACTCATCGACGCGGATACTCATTTTACCGCATTGCAGGGTTAAAGCCCCTATTTCATTCGGATCCATACCGGCAAGCGCCTGACAAACCAGCGGCGACATATCGACGCGCTGTTCCACCCGGTGCCGCAAGCTAAAAGTCAATGCACTCATTGCATAATCTCCTGTAAATGAAAATGGTAAGGGCCTAATTTACCGCCGTAATTTCCAGCGCTGATACGCTTAATGCCGTTGTAGGCGCCAATCGAACAGAAAGTCTCCATACCGGCACGCATGGCTTTTTTGATATCTTCCTCAGTCAAGCCGTCCACCACGATTTCCATCACCGACTCAACGCCCGGAGACAACTTCGTGCGAGTAATCCCTTTCAGCGTCGGACAAAACGCCTCGTTAGTCGATGCTCCGAGGGAAGCATATTTCGACCCGACTTTTGAACCGGAACGTACAACGCCACCGGGAAACGGCAAAATCACATTAGGGACTTTACGCATCGCTTCGACGGCTTTTTCGCAGGCGTGTAGTGCATCAACCTCCGATTCCGCCAAAATCAACAAGTTGCCGCCGCCGATAGCATCGACTTGGCCGGTTGTCTCTTCCACCAGGAATTCGCCGTCCATTACCGGAATACGCCAATACCGTTTACCGCCGATTTGTTTGGAAATCTGGTAGCCGTCGCCGAAATAGCGCAGATTTTTTCCCAGCGGAATCCGCTTGCCACCATCGATTCCGGAAAACAAGGCGGACGTCGGTGAAGTCAACACACTTTGTCCGGCCCGGGTTTCCAATTGCTTCATCAGTCCCTTGCCACCCATGGTAAACAGCATCGCCGAAACCCCCGGCCTGCCGTCCGGTGTTTCAGAGGGATCCAAAACCCGTTCAATATCAGCTTCACAGCCGCAGCCGATTACCGACGTTGCAAAGCCGGTCATGGATTTCGCGGAATTATATGCCCATTGTTCCGTTTGTGCGGTAATAATCACGCGCGTCGCTTTCATCGGGAAAGCTTCGGCGAAAGTATCGTCGATTTGCACGCCATTGAGTATCATGCCGCACCTCCGGTTGTCGGGTGCACTGTCAAACTGCCGCGTCCGTCTTCGGTAATTTCATCGTCGCTGATGCTAAAGTTGCCTAATTTCATGGTCATGTAACGATTAAAATAGGTTTGCAGATCTTTTTCGACAGCGGGATCGTAATCCGGCCTGATCACATGCGTCGTACCCCACTTGCTTTTTACAATCTTTCCGTCCTGCACCACAAGTTCGCCGTCTTTGAAGACATAATCCGGTTTTTCAAACATTTTCTGCCGGTCTGCATTATTGGTATAAATGGTGATATCCGCCCACGCACCGGGCCCTAAATTGCCGCGATCCTGCAAACCGATCAGCCGGGCGGCACCCGCTCGGGTCATTGTGGCAATCTCCTGCAAAGTATATTCACGGTCGATCGACGCCAACGTGGTCATCTTCTGCGCCTCCGGATGAATTGTCGCCAGCATGTCATTGCGGAAGCTTTTATCCATCAACAGACGAATCAGATGCGGATAACTGATAAACGGTGCCCCATTAGGGTGGTCGGTCGTCAGAAAAACCCGCCAGGGATCATCGACCAGCAAAAAGGTCTCCAAGCCGATTGCCCACTGCAGGGCATTGACAAAATTCTGGTCGCGATATTTAAACGGCACCACCCCGCAGCCCGCATCACACTCAATATCCATGCACACCCATTTATTCGGTTTGGCATGGTGATGATTGGCGAACTGGCGCATATTATCGCCCGATGCGGTCACCGTCTGGCCGAACAGAACCTGTCCGACATCGACTGTAATATTTTTGTTGCGATTAATCGCTTCGGCAATTCGCGCAGCGCCGGACGAAAATTTAAAGTCGCCTTCGGTACCGTAACTGTGGAATTGAATATGGGTTAAATGCATCGGCAGTCCGCCAACCCCCTGAATCGTATTCAGCGTGGTTTCGACATTGCCCGGTACGCCCAGATTACAACCGTGCACGTGCAACGGATGTGCAACCCCTAATTCTTTCACTGCGGTCGCCAGTGTATGTAGAATTTGCCGGGGGGTCACATCGTAATGGGCGTTTTTCTCGTCAAGATCCAGTTTACGTTGGTTGAATTTGAAGGCATTGATGCCGCCGGCGTTAACCACTTTGACGCCGATCGCCTGTGCCGAACGAATGGTCCATGCAACATAGTCGTTGATGGCTTTTTGATCCTTTTTCGCGGTCAGCATGCGCAGCAGAAAATCATCGCTGCCCAACATTACATAACCGCCTTTGTCTAGAATCGGAATATCGGCCATTTCCATATGCGCCTGACGCGCATTAATCGGTAAAACAGCAGGTTCAAACACCGTGGTGTAACCCATTTCGGCATAGCGATAGCCGGTTGTATAGGTACTGGGCATCGCATGGCCGCATCCGGAGCGTGTCAGTTCGGTGCGCGGCAGAGGATCGGCACGGTGATCTTCCGGCAACAGAGTGCGGGCGATATTGCCTTTGCCGCCGCCGACATGCGTATGCATATCGATAGCGCCGGACATCACTACTTTATCAGTCAGGTCGTATTCCCGGTCAATTTTAACGCCTTCCGCCGGACGTTTAACGATGCGTCCGTCGCGTATAAATATATCGCGTTTCTTACCATCCACACCATTCGCCGGATCGTAAACGGTTCCACCTTTTAACTTGATTAGCATAAATTCTTCCTACAAAGCTTTTTCTATCGCAGTCAGCACTTCGGCAGTACTGGGCAAACCAGAATCTCTCAGTTTTTTCAGTCTGATCGCCACAACGTTATCCATCCGGAACGCGTGACCGGCATGATCGATACCCGGCACACCGACTGGTATGAACACGTCCGGTTCCTGCTCAAAAGTCATTCCGGAACGGCCGACGACAATCACCGGCACATCGGTTTTCGGCGGCACCGCCGCAACATTGAATGCCTGCACCCAGAGCAGCACGTCCGCTTCGCCTTCGGAAAGAAAAAATTCGGCATCGTTCAAATAGGGGTCGTATTCCGGGTAGCCGCTTGCAAAACGGACACGCGCCGGGTAACCGGTTATCCAGCCGCATACCTGATTGGCAGTCTGGTCACCGTCCTTACCGCCGAGCGGTAAACCGGAGAAACGAGTTTGCCCATTAAGATCCTTAACCATTTCGCAAACGGCCTGCACTGTCAGTTCCGCCTGGGCATAATTCAATGCACCCGCCGCCCAGGTAACCACGCCATAGCGGGCTGCTTTTAACTGATCGGCCAACGCCAGCAACTCATCGACACTAATACCGCCAATTTCAGTAACCTGCACCGGATTGCCCAACACCAGCGACTTCAACACGGCAATCACGCCTGGTAAATCGGTATCGGAGCACGGCAAAACTTTCGCTTTTCTGCCATCCGGCGAGGTAGATGTCTCACCGGACGGCGCTTTACCCAGAAAGACCAACTGCCTTTTGGAGGTATCTTCGACAAACATGCTCTGCTCATTCCAAAGATAACGCTCGAAAAACCGCGGCGAAAAACTTTCCGGATCGGTTCCGACAATCAACAATAAATCACAGCGGTTTTTTACTTCCGCCAATGTGGTATTCATCCACCCGGAATCCTGCATAGCCAGAAAATTTCTCCTGGCAACAGTGAAATTCATATTATCGACCACGGCACCGCAGCGATCGGCCAAGGCCAGCAAAGCGCGCATACCGTTAACATCGGTAGCGCATCCTCCGAATACCGGTTGGTTAGTGGCATTTATCAATTCCGCAGCTTTTGCCGCCGCCTCATTGAGGCTTGATTCCTTACCGTAGACACGGGGATTAACATCGGTAACCGGCTGTTCGAACGCCGGGGTATTCACTGCACAGCCATTTTCGATCACTTTCAGCGATAAACCGTCAACCTCCACGGTCAGATCATCGGTTCCTATACCGCAAAAAGGACTAGGCACATCAGTAATTTCTGTCATTAAGCTGTCCTTCAATTAGTCTTTAAGTATCTTCATTCAATATTATGTTGTTTATGCCGGACCGGCACCCGGATTCACGCTTTACCCGGTCCGAAAAATTTTTGCCGTTATTGCTTAAATTGTTCCTACCACCCACTAAACATTGCACCTCAGCTACCTGCCGCTCCGGCAGAAGGTAAGGGAAATGCAAAGCACTGCTGCAATCAATATCAGACACACGACCTATTGCACACCGCTAAAAATTGAAAATACAACCCGGGCATCTTTAACAATACATAACCGTTTATTGTATCCTTTTTTAACATCAGTCCAAAATCGACGTTTGCTTTGCCATACGCCAATCATGCCGATAGCCGACTCAAAATAAAGCAACTTTGTTCTCCACAATCCGCCATGCAAGTACCGCCCTGCAGACCATTATAATTGGCAAAACACCCAATACTGGTCCGATAATCATGAACCAATCTAGCCCGTTTCCAATGAACCGTCGTTGCTCCGATGTAACGACCGGATCTAACGGAAAAACTCAACCCCTTCGTTGCCATGCAAAACACTTGTCAAGTTAAGCGTAGAGTATCAGTTTCTTGATCCGTCCGGTTTCGGTTAGAGCCGTTCGCTTTTTAACGCGGCAGATCCCGTGAAAAGGATATAATATGCTGTAATAATTTAAAGATCGTTTTGGTTTACATTATTTTGCTCACGGAGAAATAATCCGGCATGACAAATGATTGAAGAATTGCAGAAAGTCTTTTATTCGGAAATTCCGTTAACGAAAACGATTGGCATTACCGTCGAACAATTTTCCAATACCTGTTTAACGATTTCCGCACCACTTGACAATAATATTAACCATAAATCCACCGCTTTTGGCGGCAGTCTTTATAGCGTGGCGGTTTTGTCGGGTTGGGGGCTAATTTATCGCCTGTTGAAAGTTCGCGGTTTAACAGGCCATATCGTTATTCAGGAAAGCACGACGCAATTTTATAAGCCCATCATATCGGACATTGTCGCCAATTGTTGCTTTGCTTCCGATGCGCAAATCGAAAAATTTATTCGTATGTACCAAAAGAAGGGAAAGGCTCGAATCAAGCTGCAATCTACGATAATGAGCAACGGTGAAACAGGTGTTCTATTCAAAGGCAGTTACGTTGTCCATCAATGAAGCGATTCGCTTTTCCAAAGATTGTCGCAAGTTATGCGTCATTAAATACGCCGGCCAACAAAACGGATCAAGCAGATACCCGGAGCTTTGCTCCGACCCATCTAGACCATAATGTAAACAGTTATTATTGTAAAATTTTATGTTGAAAACCTTGACGGAAACAACAACAGCCGGCTTAATCGGCATTGGCGCAATCCTTTGCCTTGCATTGCCGTTTGCGGGCAACGCACAGGAAAGCTCAGGCCGAAGCGATACGAACATCGATACTGCTGCTTCACAACTCTTCGGAGCTCAAAATTCCCCGGCCCTGCACCCGTCCGAACCCATCGGGTTTTATTCCAAGGGCTGTCTAGCGGGCGCCGAACCGCTGCCGAAGGACGGCGGAAATTGGCAGGTAATGCGGCTATCGCGCAATCGCTTCTGGGGACACCCGCGCCTGAATGCCTATATTCAGCGCCTGGCAAAAGATGCAAAGGAACTGGATGGTTGGCCGGGATTGCTGGTCGGCGACATGTCGCAAGCACGCGGCGGCCCGATGCTTTCCGGCCACAAAAGCCATCAAACCGGACTCGACGCCGACATCTGGCTGCTGCCGCCCCCGGAACAAAAGTTGTCCAATGAAGAACGCGAAACGCTGAGCGCCGTTTCATTGGCTTTGGACCGCTTCCGGATTGACCGCGAGCGTTGGACGGATACACATGCGCGGCTATTGCGGCGAGCGGCATCATACCCCGAAGTTGCCCGCGTTTTTGTCCATCCGACTATCAAGCAAGCCCTATGTCGCTGGGCCGGTAAGAACCGTTCCTGGCTGAGAAAAATACGGGCATGGTACGGTCACGATGATCATTTTCATGTTCGGCTGGCGTGCCCCGAAAACAGCGAGTTGTGCCTCGGCCAGCTGGATCCGCCGCCGGGTGACGGCTGTGGTGACGAACTGGACTGGTGGCTGACCGAGGATGCTTACCGCCCGAAACCTGAAAAAAAACCGGCTGCCCCGTTAAAACTTAGTGATTTACCGCCAGCTTGCCGTACCCTATTAAACCCGCAATAAACAGTAAATTAAAGTTAATTTCGTGCTCAGATGACTCACCGGAAAGCTGCATTCGTTAGGCATGGCCAAGGGCCCTCCGGCTGACGGAATTCTGTTCAGCCTTCGAATTGCCCCGACTGTTTTGTGCGGCACCGGCACTTGAAAACAGTTTGATTTTTTTTGTCGGTTGCTTTCACGCACCAACTTACGTAAGCTGATGCCCGGACTCCTTAATGAAAATGGAGTCATTGCCTCTAAGTTTCTTAGAACCAGCTCAGTACGAAATCTGATTAAACAATAACAATGCAGTGAAATTTCGGAGATAAATTATGAACAGTCTTACAGCGCTTTCTATAAGTATCGGCGTTCTGGCCGGACTCGCAACGTTTTTGGCGGTGGGTCCTTTTAGCGGAATCTTTTTAATATGGGCGGCGACGATTGCATGGGCGGCCTATTTTGCCCTGGGCGGCAACCAGGAAGCATTGAAAAATACCATTATATGCGGGATTTTCGGGGTTTTCATGGCTTGGCTGACGGCACTTGAAATTACCACCATCCCATCAGATGCAGCACTCGGTTTTCCGTTCATGGCAGCCCTTGCGGTGACCTTTGCCGTTGTGGTTTTGTGCCTTGCCGCCAATATTCCGGCGCTTTCCACAATACCGGCCAGCGTTCTGGGATATTCTTCAACGTTTGCCTATCTGCTGCAAACGCCGGATACACTGACTCAGGATGTTCTGCTGGGCGTGTCTTTTGCCAACCCTTTACTGGTAATATCTGTCTCCATTGTCGTCGGCACCTACTTCGGCCAGTGGTCGGCGCAATTGAGTGCCCGACTCACCAAGGAATCCGGCTAATTTTGCCATTGCCAAGGGCCGGCTGCTCCCCGGCCCACTTTAACCAGTCTGCCGGAAATTACCTCCTAATCAATTTTATCTAACTTTAAAGCAGGCTGCCATTTCGTAAACTGTCAAAATACTCGCGCAACCGTTAACCCTATTGCATACCAAACATAAACCAGCCACCCTTTCAGTCTATTATCTTCTGCGGCAAGCATTTATAATACCGTCTGTTTGCAACATCTGAGAGATGACTGATTTTAAATAATGCGTAATAAAACCATTTTTTTGCTGTTATTACTGCTAATCCCTTTAGCAGTTGCCGTCGCGGTATATACGATGCCTGCCTTTACCGAGCAAGCGGGCGTCAATCTCCCTCCGACCAGCGGCCGGACTGCCGAACTCACCGCGGGATATGAAAACCCCTGTATCGACGAACATCCGGAATGGCGCAACGCACAAACCATCGACGGAATTGCTGTTGACGAATCGCCGGTATGTAATCCGGACAACCCATATTACATAGCTGCCTTTGTCAAGGGTGTCAACAATATTTCCATGCGCACCTTGATGAATACCCGGCTTTCCGAAGACTCGCTGATGAAAAGCGACGACTTGGACGGAGACGGTGATCCGGATATTATTCGAATCAAACTGGAAGTAATGGAATTAAACGGAGTAAACCCTGAAAAAGAGCCGCTGATCACCACTTACGATATCGCACCGGGAATTCAGCCCGGCTTATGGGTATTTGCGCCAAAATCGCGCGGCATGTCCGTCAAAAACTATTTGTCAATAGAGGCAAATGAACTGCTGCGCGCCCCCTCCCCTGTCATTCGCGTTGAACAGGGCGACAAGGTTTTCATCACGTTGGACAACACCCATTATTTCCCTCATACCATACATTTCCACGGTGTCGATCATCCGTTTAGAACGGCACAAGGCGGAGATAATGACGGCGTCCCGGTTACCGGCGACGCGCCGGTATTTCCGGGTGAGAGCCGAACCTATGAATTGCAGCCGCGGCAAGCCGGCACGATGTTTTACCATTGCCATGTACAGACCGACAAGCACCTGCTGATGGGACTGAACGGCATGTTCGTAGTCGAGGAAAACCGGCCGAATAACTGGTTGCAAACCTTTAACGTCGGCGCTGGCAAAGTCCGTCATCCATCGGTCGCGGTATCCGAAAATTATTCGCAGGAATATGATTTGATGTACCAATCGGTCGACAAAAACCTAGCTGGAATCATTCAGCAGCACAACGACGTCAGGGTCATTGCCGAACAAATGAACCGCGTCTACAACATGACCGAATCATTCGAAAATTATTTCATGCTCAACGGCCATTCCTTTCCCTACACTTTGCGCGATGCCATTATCGTTGCCGATGCCGACGAACATATTAAATTACGCATTGCCAACGCCCAGCATACATCAATGGCGCTGCATTTTCACGGCCACAAAGCGACCATTACCGATTACGACGGAGTAAAACAACCGACCGGCGCTCAGATAACCCGAGATGTATTTAACATCGCCCCGGCACAACGCATCGATCTGCATTTACAGACGGTCAATGACGGCCTGCACAGTTACGGCCCCGGCATTTGGTTATTTCACGACCACGTGGAAACAGGCATCACCAGCGACGGCATGTCGCCGGGCGGCAACATTGCGATGCTGGTTTTTCGCGATTTTCTTGATCAGCAGGGAATGCCAAAGGTCCGGGAACAACCGCTGAATCAAGTTTTTAACAAGAACTATTATGCAAAATTGATCCCGGTATGGGGCGACGGTAATTTTTCCAAATTGCTCGGGGAAAGCGAAATACTTTCGCCGGATTATATAAAACTGGTCGTCTTCGGCGTGTCCGCTGGCTTGGCACTCGGACTCATGGTATTAATACTGTTCCGGCTAACTAGAAAGGTCAACTGATGAAAAAGACTCTAATAATGCTCATGGTTCAGTGGCTTCTGTTCGCTTCCGCATCCGGCATTGCGGCAATGAACCATGCCGGCATGTCGATGGACGAATCCGGCATGATCATGAACGCAAACCCGGATAAATTACCCAGCGATTGTAAAGAGGTTTCGCAAGATGTCCATTTTACCGTGCATGCCGGACAAAAATATGCGGAAAAATTCAATGGAAAAATGTTTGCCTATGATCAACAGCAATGGGAAGTGAAACCTTGCAGCCGCATTAAATTCACTTTTGTCAACGATGACCACGTGCGGCATCAACTCATGATCCATGGCCTTCCGGGGTATCTCTACCCGAAGGGGATGTTTACCATCGAAATTAACGGCAACGGCCGTAAGGAAGCTTCGATCATTGTTCCCACCAAGCCGGAGACCTACTTGGTGCATTGCGACATCTCACAGCATACCGCCAAGGGCATGAAAGCCCAACTGAAAGTAGCGGGCGGCAGTAAGGACTTGCCGGGAATTCCCGGACTAACCGAACCCGTCACGCCGGATTTATATCCTGTGGCGTGGACTGACTACACCTGGTTGATTTTGTTTTCGGCTGTCGGCATCGGTTTTGCGCTGCCGTTTTTTTTGGTACGAGTCAAGGCCGACTGACACCGGTTTGGTCGTGTTGAATCGGTATCGGAGGAAAATCAAGGAGCGAGACATTGAACAGCAATGTCTCGCTTTTTCTCACTCGGTTACATTGACGGTTTAACGTCAAAAATCGGTATCAAAATCACTGATTTTATCCCTTAGTCTTTTCTTCTCCCAATGCATTTCAACTTTTCTCCTTGACGCCTTTTTTTTGGAAGGCGATTCGGAATCGAAATCGTAGTCGGAATATTCTCCATATTCGGAATCATTCATTTCAAATTCACTTTCACGCCTTTTGTTTTTCTTTTTACGAACGATCGGATCAGAGTTAAAATTTGATGATACGCCAGTCATTATTGCTCTCAAAAATAAAAAATCAAAGTTTAAAAGGTATCCATTCAGCAAGTCGGTTTGTGTTATTCCCCCGTTTCCGGCCAATCATTACATTCCTGTCGCTTTCATCCGGAATACCCGGTTTCAACCCACTCGACAAGCAGTAATCTAAGCCACAAGTACCGTCATAACTGAAAAGTTACACTTTGCACGATTTTTAATCGTAAGTTACCAAGAAGTAAAACAAAAAAAAATTATCAAATCGATTCAAATTATTTATCGTAATCTCTCTGTCTGATTGAACTGAACGAAAATCAACGGACTGCGACAAAATCCGCCCCTCGCAGAGGACCATAACGGACTTCGCCGATTCGAATTATTGCGATACACGCCTTTTATTCTAACGGCAAAAACTGACGGTACTAAGCCGCCTCACGGACCTCGTCAAGCCAAGCCTGGAACAATTTATAGCCAAGCGCCAGCACTACCGCCCCGACAAACAAGCCGATAATGCCGGAAAGCAACATGCCGCCGATCGCTCCTAAAAAAATCACCGCCATCGGTATATCCACTCCCCGCCCCATCAACAGAGGCTTAAGTATATTGTCTATTAACGCGACAAAAACATTCCACACCAGAAATGCGGAAGCGAACATACCCTCATCGATAGAATAAACATAAACAACTACCGGAATTAGAACCAACGTTGGACCGATCTGTATAACGGCAAGAAACAGGCACAACAAGGCCAATAAGCCGGCACCTGGCACGTCGGCAACCATAAACCCCATTCCGGCGAGTATCGCCTGAATTAAAGCAACACCCAGCACGCCTCTTGCCACGCCATGTACCGTTGCTTCGGCGACGCGGGTTAATTCCTCACCCTTGTCGCCGGCAAAACGTTTGGCAATATCATGCGCTATCCGGTGTCCTGCTGTCGCATTCGCCAGAAGAATTCCGGCAATAATAATGGCGAAAATAAATTGCAGTACGCTAATGCCTGCGGAAGCAACCGCCGTTAATAACCAACCGGCAAAAAGTTTTAATTGCGGTGCTAACACTGCAACCGCATTTTCCAGATTTGCAGAAGCAAGCGTCCAGAAATATGCAACAGTACCACCGACCAACGGCCAGGTTCTGACACTTTTCGGTGGCGGCGGAATATTCAATGCCCCGGATCGTAATTGTTCTGCAAGCACATGTGCATTATCGACGATAACGCCGGCAAGCAGAATAATCGGTCCGGCAAGAATCAATAGCAAAAGCAGCGTCACTACAATAGCGATAATCCCTTGTCGTCCCCCGGAAATTTCAACGATGCGATGAAATCCTGGATAGAGTGCTATTGCAATAATGACACCCCAGCAGATTGGCGAGATAAACGGACGAATAATCGCGAAACACCATGCAATCATCAATGCGATCACTGCAATCCGGATTGCCGCATTAACCGCTTTTTCCATGAAATCCGTATTTGTGTCGGAAAAACCTTTATTCATCGAGTACCCCATACCCGGCCTGCATCGTTAATTTCGTAACTTGCGCCAAACTATCCGGTTATACGGCTTGACAAAGCGCCGGGACCGGAACAAATCACGACATGCGGTGCGGCCGGATAGCTTTTAGCGAAGCTCAATCCTTTAATCGCTCTTTAATACGTTCATAGGCCAAAGTAAGCTCTTCGGCAATGGTTTTGGCGCCTTCAATGACATCTTCACCGGTTTCTTTCGCTTCATCGGCAATATCAGTGATTTTGTCGTTCAGTTTATCCCATTGTAAATCGGCTTTCTCCCATTCCTGTTTTACTTCCATACCTGCAAGATGTAATTTGACATTTATTTCATCCCGTTGCTGTTTAAGTTTTGCCTTCAAGTCTTCAAATTCTGATTGAATATCCATCGTTCGTTACCTTTACATTGTTAAGTTAAAATTATACCCATCTAACCGTGTGGAACGCTTCTCGTTAAAAGATGATAAATTATGCTTTATTAAACCGCATTTTTCGCAGCCAGTGCCATAACCACAAATCCCCAACCATGAATAATCAGGTCTATCGCTATCAGAAGCCCAATAAGCCACATGCCCGAAACCGGCCACGCCGTCATGATCATGCCGCCGAAAATCACCGATACAATTCCGGCGATCAGCGTCAACCACCAGCCTTGCATTGCTCTCATCTGCAGAGCCATAACGATGCGCATGGATCCGACCATCATAAAAACCACAGCAATCACGATCGTAATCAGAGCCGATGCCAACATCGGGTCGTTAATGATTACCAGTCCGCCGATAAGGTATGCGGCGGCAGCCAGTATATGCAAAATAATGCTTTTCCAGCCTTTGCATTGAAATGCATAAAAAAACTGGAAAGCCCCCGCAAACAGCATTAAAAAGCCAAAGAAAAGCATACTGGCCATGGTTATCGCAAAAGTCATTCCCAAGCCGACAGTTCCCAAAACGACAAACAAAATTCCAAGCGCGAGCAACCAACCCCATTTATGCTGCATTTCACCCAAAATATTTTCGATTACCGATTTTTGCTGCGTATTTGATTCCATGGTTTTCCCCTCATTGAATAGTATTATTGGAATTAAAATTTAAAGTTTAGTTGTTTTTATTGAAATAGTTAATGATTTTACCGTTGCGCCAAAGGCCAATAAATGCCGGCATATTCCCTTTTCCAAATATTGCCGGTCTCGGCCCGTTCCTTACAGCGGGTAAAACTGTAGCGATAGATGACAGCCCGTAGGTAACGGGGCGGTCTGTCAGGAAAGGGATTTCCCGCCAGCAACGATAACACCGGAGGCGAGCCTTGCCGCAGTCTGTGCAGGAATTTAACGAACCAACCGTCCCTAGCCGGCAATTGCAAGGCCGCAAACCACATTTGCCAGTCCAGCCTGGGTTGATGGGGAATATTCCAGCGCAGATTGCGATCGAGTTTCCCCGGTTTATATTTAAACGGATAGGTTCGCCAATGTTCCCCGTCATCGGACCCTTGTACAATAATTTCGGGGCGAACCGTGGTCATCACCGCAAACGGGCCGTAATTGTTGACCACCGAAAAAGCCGATGTCAGTTTCACTAATGCTTTCAACGGTGCAGCCGGATACTGTCCGGCATGATACATCCAAATGTAGGTGGCACAGATTAACAACACCAAGCCGCTCCAAACGCCCGACAAAACATGGACTGAGGTAGTAGCTACCGGCTGCCGCCACATAATGTATCGGCGCAGATTTACCGGAATGGCTCTGACGATAGCTTTATCTTCAAATAAAAACAGACACAACAGAATTACCAGTAAATTAAAAAAATTATAATTCCCGGTCAGCATAATACTCGACTGGAGAACGATAAAGCTCCAGGCGGCAAAAAGACGAAAACGGCGCGGCATAAAAATAAAAAACGGCACCACAAGTTCGATAAAAAATACCGCTACCACGCAGAATTCGTTAAACCATGCAGGAAAATGATGCACATAATAAGCCAGCGGCGTCGGGATGGGCTGGGTTTGGTAATGATAGTTGAGCGCAGTGAGATTTGCCCAGGTCGGGTCGCCGCTGGCAAGCTTAACAATACCGCCCATCAACATAAAGCGCGCAAGCAGCCATCGGTACAAAAAAATAATAAACCCCGAGCCCCAGGTCAGTAAAACTGCAAGAAACCCGATTTCCAGTAAAAAACCGTCCCATTGATATGCGGTAAATTCCTGCCCCGCAACCGCAATCGATAAATACAGCCCAAAACAAACCAGTAACGCCGCCCGGGACAGAACATCCAGCAAAACCATAGCAGCCGATACCATGCCGGCCACACAGACGGCACGCAACGTCACATCCGATGCATCAATCCAGAACACCGTAGGGAAACGCCAAAACTGTTGCCCGGCAAAGCCCTTGTCCACGGCATCCAACCAGCTTGCAACCGGTAAAATCCCGTTGCTTCCCAACAAACCCTCGATCTGCACCAACATGGAGGCAAAAGCCGCAAAATAAATGATCGCCAGAAAACGCAGAAATAACCAACTGATGAGCGCGTATTCAGCGTAATCGACAAAAATCACGCGCCAAACGGCATTAGCCAGTCCCCGCCGCGGTAAAGCCTGGTTCATCGGTAGCCTCCTGAATTAAATTGACCGGTGCAGCAGTGCTAGTAAAGTAATGCCCGAAAATTATTTATTTTCAAGCTTCAGCAGCCAACCACCGCTGCCTTTGCATTGGTTTGAGCCGGTCGCTTCAATCTTTATTCTGGCATGGGTTCCGTTAACGGATTCGGGCAACGTACCGGTTACGATATATTTTTTATTTTTTTCAATCACACTTACTTCAACCGGCTGACTTTTTGCTCTAACCTTAATCGTGTCCGGTAACGTATTGGCAGATGCAGTGAATGAAAACTCCGTCCCGGAACTGACGCGGGACATCGGCGGCGGATTGAACTGACTGAATTTAGGCGGCTTACACGCTTTCTTGCTACCGCCCCCACTACTGCCGTAGGCTGCCGCATTATTCGCAAAAGCAAAAGACAACAACATCACGAGCAATTTTTGTGTTTTCATAGCGCTTCTCCTCATCATTGGTTAGTCTTACGGAAATAAAACAACCGGTACCATTCGGGCACTTTAACTATTATAATCACAGCCTACCGGCATTTCCTCAGAAAGAAAACCGGTGCAGGGTCTGAATATTACAAAAAAAAGTCTAGTGTGAAGAACCCTCCGTCAATTTTTCCTGAATCATTTTAAGCAATTTACCGAGAGCATCGTTGCCTTCGGTATCAACCGTCACCGTATTGATCTTTTCCTGTTCAGTCAACGGCTCGGCATGATTCATCTGGTGCTCCAAAACTGTCAGCGTCGCTTCGGAAGGATCATAGGCTTGTCGAATACGCTGTCCGATACGCCTAATTAATTCCTGTTCCGAAGCCCGGCAATCGACTATCAACAACGGCACCCGCAAGTTTTCAGCCAATTCGAGAAACAGGGTTCGCTGTTGCCCGGACAGAAAGGCGGCGTCGGCAATAACGGTAAAACCCGCTTGTAAAACAGAGCGGCTGATATCAACCAACCGTTGGTAGGTCCGCTCGGTAGCATCACTATTGTAAAGGCCGCTGCTGATACCGGAAGCGGTCTGCGCGTCCGCCGGCAGGCCAAAAATCCGTTTCCGTTCGATATCCGAACGTATCCACACGGCACCTGATTTTTCAGCAAGTTGACTTGCGAACGTCGATTTTCCCGAACCTGAAAAGCCGTGCATTATAATCAGCAGGACTTTATCTCTTCGGGCGCATTTTTCAGCCAAATCCACATAGGCTTCATAGGCAGATAGCAGCTGCTCAGCGGCTACCGTATCATCTTGCTGTTGCACTCGTTGCAAAAGCGAAACCTTGGCGCGCACCATGGCCCGGTAAACCAGGTAGTACTTCAATAGCTGTAAGCCGTGGTAATCGCCGCTATGCAACAAGTAACGGTTCAAGAATCGGTAAGCAAAATCAACATGGCCCCGGTGCAGCAAATCCATCATCACAAAAGCCGCTTCGCTGATCACGTCGATCCAGCGCAGTTTATCGTTAAACTCGATACAATCGAAAGCCGTGACTTTGTTATCGATCAGCACCATATTTCCCAAGTGCAAATCGCCGTGGCACTCCCGAATAAAACCCTGTTCCTTGCGTTGCCGCATCACAGCCAGATTACTTTGCCATTGCTGCTGTCCCCATTCCCACAACGATTGCAATTGTTGTTGCCGGCATTCGTCATCAAGTAACGGACCGATATGTTCAAAATTTTCCAGGAACCAATGATGAATATCCTCCGCTTCGCCGTAAATCGCCTTGTTTGACGCCACATCGGCGTGCCCGTGAAAATCGGCAAGCAGATCGGCAATGTGATCAACCTGAACAGCTTGTAGTTCGCCCCGCTCGCTTAATTCGCTCAATAACCGGCCGTCGCCGAACCTGCGCATTTTAACGGCATATTCGATAATGCGACCCTCTCCCGATATTTTCGGGCAGTCGGTAGTGCCGGTGACCGGGACAACCTCCAAGTATAATTCCGGAGCCAAACGGCGATTCAGCCGCACTTCTTCATCACAGTAGTGACGCCTTTTCTGCAGTGTCGAAAAATCCAGGAACCCGAAACTGACCGGTTTTTTGATTTTATAGGCGAATTCGCCGGCAAGCAAAACCCAGGATATATGCGTTTCGATAATCCCGATCTCGCCGACTTCATGATCATAGGCATTCGGCCGGCAAAGTCCCGCCAGTACATCTTTTACCGCTATTTCCCCCTGGCTTTTGGATTGCGCCATGGTTTTGCCCCTCCAAATTTCCGGCTGTTTTCATCGTTCTATTGGGAGTATAATTTTTCAAGCGCGTCGATACAATCAACTTTACTGAAAACCATTCCGATAGTGATGTTTCGGCTCCCCTCACCTTGTTTTCTTCTCCCCGTGAGAAAAAATCAAGCTGAAGGAAAATAATAATCAAGGGCCTGAATAATTGCGTCCGGATCGTTTAAAATATAAACACTTTTTCAAACTACAACAGCATTCCCTATGTCAATCAGCCCCAGAAAACACACTAACCAAGTACTTGTCGGCTCTGTCAAAATCGGCGGCGGCGCACCTATCGTCGTGCAGTCTATGACCAACACCGATACTGCCGATGTCAGTGCCACCGTTAACCAGATCATCGAATTATCCACGGCGGGCTCGGAACTGGTCAGGGTTACGGTCAATACCGAAGAGGCTGCTTGTGCGGTCCCCGAGATTAGGAACCAACTGGACCGCCAGGGTGTTGACGCGCCGATCATCGGCGATTTTCATTTCAACGGCCATAAACTGTTGGAGAAATACCCCGACTGCGCTTCAGCCCTAGCGAAATACCGCATTAACCCGGGCAATGTGGGCCGAGGATCGAAACGCGACCCGCAGTTTGCGCAAATGATTGAATTCGCGTGCCGATACGGTAAGCCGGTGCGGATTGGCGTCAACGGCGGCAGCTTGGATCAGTCGGTTTTGACCCGCCTACTGGACGAAAACCGCGGCAAAGAGACGCCTGACGATCTGTCTGCGGTGACCCGTGAAGCGATTATCGTCTCCGCCCTGGAAAGCGCCGCCCGCGCCGAAGAGATCGGGCTGGGCAAGGACAAAATCATCCTTTCCTGCAAAATCAGCAACGTCCAGGAACTGATCAGCATATACCAGGATATCTCCGCGCGCTGCGAATATCCCTTGCATTTAGGTTTGACCGAAGCCGGCATGGGCTCCAAAGGCATCGTTTCCTCAGCGGCGGCGCTGTCGGTGTTGATGCAGCAGGGCATCGGCGATACGATCCGCATCTCGTTGACCCCGGAACCGGGCACGGCAAGGACCAAGGAGGTCATCGTCGCCCAGGAACTGCTGCAGACCATGGGTTTCCGCGCCTTCACGCCGCTGGTCATCGCCTGCCCCGGCTGCGGCCGCACCACCAGCGACTACTTCCAAAAACTGGCAATGGATATTCAAGCTTACCTGCGTGAACAAATGCCGGTCTGGCGATCCCGTTACCAAGGCGTCGAGGAAATGGAAGTGGCAGTCATGGGCTGCGTCGTCAACGGACCTGGCGAGAGCAAAAACGCCAACATCGGCATCAGCCTGCCGGGAACCGGCGAATCACCGGTCGCCCCCGTCTATGAAGACGGCGTCAAAACCGTGACCTTGAAAGGCGACAGAATAGCCGAGGAATTTCAGGGTATCGTTGAGCGTTACATTGAATCACATTACGGATAACACGCGGCGTTCGGCGGTCAGGTTGCCGGAAATGACGGCCGCTTTTTTTCTAGACCGACTTAAACCATCCGCTTATTCGCACAATCTATTCACACTTATCTACAAGTATGATGGTGATAAAATGAGTTTCGAAAAAGATACAATTATGCTTATATTGGGGACTGGGGTAGCCTTTCTTATTGCAATGCAATGGTTTTGCTGGATTTTTCAATTTGGGCGATTCAAAACCAGAAATAATACTCCTGCTGTCCCGGAAGATAAAAACCAAAACATTCGGTACGTCATTGCTAATTTTTTTGTAAATATTATAAATGACTTCAGGCATTTGTTGGCACTCGTTATCGTATTGGTGTTCGCTATAACGCTATTTGTTGTCTTATATAAAAACTCTGCTTCAGAATTAGGGGCGGCGATGCAGTCTGTTTCTTCGACTTTCGGTGGATTGATTGGAGCTATTATTGGGTTCTATTTCGGTGAAAAAACAGCTGTACGTGAAGACAAGCGAAGTGATAATAGTGAAACGGCAGATCAAGCAGAAGCCCAACAGGAAGAGCCTATAAATCAATCGAAAGGTTCAACCAGTCACCCGCCAATAATTCCCATACCAGAACCAGCAGGTGATGGGGGCAAAGAATGAATATCGAACTCAGAGACTCAGCCTTTACTAGAACATCGAATGGAAAACGGATAATTCAAGCGAAGAAAAATCCCGGGAAAAAGACAACTTATAAGGTCGATGTTGAAATAACTGGGAATGATTTACCATTCGTTAAGCAAGTAACATACAAGTTGCATCCAACATTCAGAAACAACATCAAGACAGTTGTGCGAACCTTATCTAATCCAAATTGCACGATTTCGTTTTTTGCCTGGGGTATTTTTAATATTGAAGCTACAGTTGAGTTTTTAGACGGAAAAAAATACAGAACTTCTCATTTTTTAAGATTCAATGAAGATATACAAAACAATCCAACTAGTATTCTATACATTTAGTGTTAACAATGAGTTCCAACAGACGCTCCGCTGCTGCCAACCCCTGGGCCCAGCCATTCTTACTGCGCTATTTTTTCCGTCATCTCTTGAGCCGGACGGGTCATGTTGCCTCGCTCGAAACGTTACAGATTCGGGATAAGGCAAAAACCTATTAATGCTTTAAGATCAACAGTCAGTTATCTGCACGGTTTGACTACCATTCGTGATGTTTGGCGACCGGTTAAACGTGAGAGACGGATTCAAACCCCGCCCCGTACAAATGGTCACTCTCTGATCGCACGATAAATTGTCTTCTGCATCCATTTGGGATGCTGTGCCAATACAGCGTGGCCTGCCCCGCTTCGCCCACGGTACTTGACGTATTTCGCCGCGCCTCTTCCATACTTCCGTTTGTAGGCGTGCGCGAGTTGCCGGCCATAGGTCCACTGTATCGCCAAGTCCTCGGGGCCGTTGATCACCGTGATGCTGCCGGCAATGTTTAGTTCGGCGCAATCGAAGGAGAGAGGGATATTAGGCCTTGGCGACCATGTTTTGCACACGCCGCCGTTGGTTTTCGAATTCGGCGAGGTGTAATAGCCGGAGCACGAGCAGTCCTCAGATGAATAGTCCGGAGCGGCAGTTTTACAATGACAATAGTTCCAATCGGACACGAAGTTTCGTTCTTGTATATAGAGGTTAATGGAAACTCCGTCCGTCTCGCTCCAAGGAAATTCTTCCTGGTTTATCGCTAATAGATCCAGGTACCTTCGGCATTCACTCCTATCGGGACAATCATAATCGACGGACACGGTCACCGTTTTGGTATCGTAATCGACCTCTGCCGTGCAGTCGTCGTTGTGGGCTTTGTTGTTGGGTGGCTGATTTGCATAAGGAAACATCAATTTAAACAACGCTTCCTCGATCTTGTCACGAAAATCAGCATCGAGATCAGGATAGGTAAGGGCATCGAACAGCGTCGTGACACAGGGTGCCTGGTTACCGTTCGCAACCTTGTCGATATTGCCGCCCGGCTTTGTGGCAATGAGTACCAGGTCGTCAATTATACGCGCGGCATCGGCTACAGGCGCCAGAAATGCATATTTCAACGCATATAAGGTCCCTAGCGACCAGCCCACCAAACTTACAGAGTCAGTCACGATCCCGTAATTGTCGGCCGCCTGATCAAGCAATGCGTCCACGTCGTTGGCGATCCGGTCGCCCGTCAGTTCCGCGCCTTCAAAGCTCGTGTTGCCCACACCGGGGTAGTCGAACAAGACCAGATAGTATTTGTGGCACAGTGAGATTCTGCCGTCCTGCTTCGCGTCGTATGAGTCGTCATTTTTGATATCGGGGCTGTAGGTGCTGTTGGTTATCATCTGGATAGGCCAGTCTGGCAGAATTCCTTTGGTCCCAGGGAACAAAACGATCACTTCCGCGTCCGTCACGGCGCTACCGGCACCACTAATCACTCCCGTCGCACCGTCGCCGATGACTACGTAGTTCAGCAAGTCTCCGGTCCGGGGATTTATGACCTGGCTGAGATCATTCTTGCCCAGACTGCGAAGAGTCTGCAGATCTTCACATGCGATCGGGGCCTTGGCCCCCGCTCTGGCAACGCCAGGTGCAGAAAAAAAAGCGACAAGGCTACTCAATAAGAATAGCGACATATATCCGAATCTATTTGTACCTTGAGCTAAGTTCACTCGTCCGCTCCCTCCAAAATCATGTTGCTAACCACGTATAAAGTCCGCTCGTCAAATTTCGGATTTGACATCATCCGAAAAAGAAATCAGAGAGCTGAGAGTTGAAATGCGTTCTGTTTAAAACGCAGTTGCAAATATATCAGTACCCGAGAAATCGTATGTACACAGAAAAATAGCAGTTACCTGCCCAAAATCAAGTTGTGGCGAGCGTATTCCAAGATTATTTGCCCAAAGAGTTACGCGATTGTTAGTTGCCGTGCTCGCTGAGCAGGCTGCAGATCTCTGAGCCGGGCGGAACCTGTTGCCCCACGCAAACGAGGCACCCCCTACCGCCCAGTATGTGCTCCCAGAGAGAACAAATCAGGGTACAGAAATTTGCCGCCCGGTGAGCCTCTTCTCGCGGTCGGCCGACTTTTTCGCATTTTGTCCGGCACATATCGGCCACACGGAATCAGCCGGCACGGGAAGATTTTCACGCCGGCGATCTTGAACCCGCATTTTTGTGTCTTGCTCCCAAGGCGCGGTAAACCGGTCGGAAAATAGGCCGGCCGATTTTTCCAATAGATCATCAATTGTTTGCCGGGCCGCCTCGCTGCTTATTCCCGAAACGTCCGCCGGCGTTGCCGGACCGTCCGGCCAAGACTGAGCCACTTCCCCGTCGGCGAAGAGACCTCCGCGATAGCAGGTCACCGGTGCAGGGGGTGTTTTTTCCGCCGGGACTTCGCTTAACAACAGAATCCGTTCGCCGCCGGATGATTCAATTGGTGCATCATTTCGGGTCGTATACTTTGGAAGAGAATTGATTTCCCAAAGAAAAAAAACGATATTGACCAGTAAAACCAGAAAAAATGCATATTTCATTGAATTTCGGCCGCCACGGCAAGGCCCCGCAATACCAGATCAGGATCGATTATCGGATCAAGAGACAGATGCCCGGCTATTAATTGCGCATCGCCTCCGGTTAACAGCAATTTGGTGTCTGCGGCTTGTTGTTTCATGACGAATTCGATCAATCCGAGAGCGGCAGATAAGGTGCCGCTATAGATTGCCGCCTCGGTATCGGCTGCCGGGCTTAACGCATAGCGGACTTCGTTATAAGGCAGGTGTTGTGTCCCCCGCTGCAGCGATTTTTTCATGAGCGTCAGTCCGGGAGCGATCATGCCGCCAAGGTGATTGCCTGCGGCATCGAGTAAATCCACTGTTATCGCAGTGCCGCAATCGACTATGCAAGCCGGTAACGGGTAATAACGGTACGCTGCCACAAGACAAAGCCACCGGTCCACCCCCAGCCGTGAAGAATTATGATATGCATTTGTTACACCGCAAGCCTGATGTTGCGACTGCGCTCGTATTACCACGCAATCGGGCCATAAAGTTTTTAGCGTGCCGATCACTTCCTGCATCAGATTTTCCGAGGCAACACTGGAAACAACGGCTCGATGCGGTGTTTCCAAACTTTTCCACGAATCGAGCAGCAGTTCGGCAAGCGAGAGCCCGCCGTACAATAAGGCCCGACCGGGAGAAAAGCTTTCGCCCCGTCGCAAAGCCCATTTTATGCGTGTATTTCCCAAATCGAGCAATAGGTCGGTCATCCCGAGAGTCTTTAAATGTGAACCAAGCGGTGAATTTCCGTTTATAAAAACGGCGAACGATGTGTTTTATTTTCCCTCATCCAACCCTTTCCCTCCGAAGATAACTTCTTGTCAACGGGTTTAAAGTTTTTGTTCTTAAATCGGTTTCGAGTGCAATATTAGTTATCATTGTAAATGAATTTTCGGCAGATTTCATAACACTGAAGCTTTGAAGCTGACTTCGCCCGATGTGTAAGTCCCAGTGGTACCGTCTTGATGTTTTAACATCAAAAAGCCGTTATTATCAATACCCTGCACGATACCGGCGACCTGCCGATTGCCCATGTGTAAAGTGACCGGCGCACCCGGCATGCAATCATAGCTACGCCATTCCTGCAGATAGGCTGTTATCCCGACCCGGTCAAATAAATGAGTGACGGCCACCAGCTCATTAATAACGGCGGAGGCCAGCGCATTTCGGGAAGGGACAGCAGCTCCCAAAATTTGTGTTAAATCCGTCCATTGCTGCGTAATGGCTTCAGCCTCTGCGGCGGGCACGTAAATATTCAGCCCCAGGCCGATCACCACGGTACAGGGGCCGTCGGCTTCACCCGCGACTTCCACCAAAATACCGCCAAGCTTTTTGCCGCGCCAATAGATATCATTGGGCCATTTTAAGCCGACGTCATCGATACCGAACTTTTTCAACGCCCGGATTACCGCAATTCCCACCGCCAGACTTAATGCTGAAATGGCTGCCGGGCCGCTTTGATACCGCCACAACAGCGAAAGATAAATATTACTGCCGAAAGGGGAAACCCAGTACCGGCCTCGTCTGCCCTTCCCCGCACTCTGAAATTCGGCAAGGCAAAGCAATCCGGAAGGCGTGTCGCCTTGGTTTTGACAGAGGCGATTCAAATAGCTGTTTGTCGAATCGATGCGGTTGTGAATAATCAATTCGGCAAGCCATTGTTTTGAGTGTCCGGTCAAACCGTTCCAGATCGCCGTTCTATTAAAAAGCTCGATCGGACGCGCAAGCCGATAACCTTTGCCGCTCACGGCGGAATATTCAATACCGAGTTCCGTTAGACAGCTCAATTGCTTCCAGACAGCCGAACGGCTGACGTTTAATGCGTTGGATAATTCGGTCCCCGAGTGAAATTCGCCATCGGCCAAAATTTTGATAATTCCTTGTTTTAACGCGGATAATTCCACTACATCTCCCCGTACGGATCAGGATAAAAACAAGACCATAAGCTTGTGTAAAGACAACGCCTAATCACCAACTCCTGTGCCGATTGCGCCGCCGGTTTCGAAAAAACACCTGTCGCAACTAATGCCGACAATATCAATAAGAAACCATGCATCTATCGTAACTATTATAGAGATTTTTCGCACTAATAAACATTTTTCAATAATGAGAACTGTTGCCCAACGCAAATATTAGTCTTGCATTGATGCTAAGCAGTCTATCATTGCGGGTAGATAAAATAAGGAAACTAATAAACCGTTGTCCTCGCGCACATCATCATATTTAGGTTTTTCATTTATTTCGCCGTTATACAAATTATTTTATTCGCTTCGGAACTCACCCAGCCGATTCAAAATAAGTTGATCATACCGTTAACCGAAATGATTGCGCATATCAGCGTATGGCTTATTCAATTATTCGACGATCGTGTCATTTCCCAGGGCGTTGTGATAAAACATCTGGATAACGGATTTGCCGTCGCCATACAAACCGGCTGTAACGGTGTCGAGGCGTTGATTGTGCTGGTTTCGGCGATCATCGCATTCCCTTCACCGTGGAAATATAAAATTTATGGGATCGGCATGGGATTTTTCGCTGTCGAGGTATCAAACCTGGTCCGAATTATCACGTTATTTTATTTGGGGCAGTGGGACCGGGAAATTTTCCAATGGGCTCATTTATTTATATGGGAAGCACTCATTATGCTGGATGTATTAATCATCTTTCTGATATGGCTGCGCTTACTGCCCGGTTCATCCGCCCGGGACGAAACGGAACATGCGGTTTAGTGCCCTCGGCAAATTTATTGTCAAAGTACTGCTGCTGTTACCTGTTTGCTACTGGGCCTGGTACAACGCAGCCGGCTTTATTTGTTGGATTGCCGCCAACCTGACCGAACAGCTGCTGGTGCATCGTTTCACCCATTTAATAGCCGGCATTGAACCGCAGGGAAAACTGTTGGATGTCGTGACACAATTAACTCCGCCGCAATATCAACACCGCGGTAACACCGGAGGGATCGTTTTCTCGGTAAATCCACTGAATTTTAATTTCGGCCTACCGCTTTGCCTCGCCTTGGTCATTGCTTCGCCGGGAAGTTTACTGACCCTAATAAGAAATATTCTTATCAGCACGGTCATATTACAGGTGGTACAGATTTGGGGAATTTACTTCGAAATTTTAAAAACGGTGTTTTTTGATTTGTCGGCCTATCTTGAAGATAAAGCAACACCGACAAAATTTCATAGAGATGTGATCGCAACCGGCTATCAATTGGGCACCCTGATTTTGCCCTCAGCGACACCGCTGATCATCTGGCTGGCTTTTTACCGCAAATTTGTCATCTCGATCGCGCCCGCCTTGAATAAAATCGATACCTGAAATTAAACCCGCACTAATTATTAAGCGGCGCAGCCCATCGAATCCTGCCTGCTATCCGGCTTAATCAGAGGACCGAAAAAATAAAAAAAACCCCCAAAAGCAGCAGCTTAAGGAGGGATGCAAGACTAAATACAAGCCCTGTCCGTTTTTAATACATACAGCGTATTGAAGCGGTTTTGATCTAAAATTTCGGGTTGCTTCTCATCAAGATGTTGCTAAATAAAGCGGCGCCGGCAAACAACACCGTGGAAAGAATAAATTCCCCTGAAATAAAGCCCCAGATACCGCTTAAAAACATAAGACTTATAATAATATCTTTTGTTAAATCTTTCATTGTCGTTGTCCTTTAGTAGTAAGTAAATTTTGATTAAATTAAGCATTGAATTATTTACCTTAATCTGGTAGCCACTATACGGCTAGGGACTTGTGTTTACAATAACAAGATTTATCAATATATTATTTCCAAATAATTAACAATTAAAAGTGCAAAATAACGGTCGAATTCATTTTGTTTTAATATTTCCATGCTCCGAGTTGCTTCCAAAACGGCTTTTTCCGGCGGAGCCGCTACGCCGCTGTCAACTCGTACGAAATTATCTTTGATAATGGAAAGACGGAAATCGACTCAATGCAATTAGTCCTGAATTGAGGACACTTTTCCGTCTTGAAAATGAACAATAAACTTATTGAACCTGTTGCTCCAGTAAGTCCACTGGTCGGCATCGGTACTTGCTGTTCCCACGTGGGGAGGATAACCGATAGCCGTCAATACCGCCTTTTTAGACATGCCTTTGGCAACACTGCCGCTCTCGATATGCTTTCTTTCCAACGGAGTAAAAACCGACAAATCAACCGGATTTTTGTTGAACAACTTGGCAAATGCCTGAAAGGTATCATCGTCGGTATACTTGAACACATTCTTGACCAACAACTGCATATGGTTCGGCAACACATCCACAAGAATCGTTTTTTCAGTAATTTCAAGCAATTTAACTTTGGTGTTAACCGGTATCGAGGCGCCACGCCGATAATTGGTAGTAAGATGCGCCCCTTTTTCATAGCGTATTACAAATTGAGTGTAATAATCCGCACCGAGTTGAATGGACGGCGGTAACTCCTCCGGTTTGATCGCTTTATTGCACGAAGCAACAGTCATTGCCAGCAAAACAACAAGCATGATTGGTAATAAACGGCGCATATTCCTTCCCCTTTAGTCAGGCATGGTATATCGTGGTTTTGGACATGACATAATATACCGTTGAAAACAACATAAATACCAGCACACTAACAAAAACCACCTGCGGCGACAACGGAATGATTATTAATGAGCTGATCAGCTCCATGATAATCAATGCAATCAAAATGTAAACAATGGTATGGTTCTGCAACCGGGTACAGACAAAAGCCCCAAACGGCGCACCGACCACAACTACCGGCACCGCCGCCAACCAATAGTTTTCCACCTGCTCGGTAAATCCGCCGACATAGAAAACATGCAGAAAAAAACCGACAACCGAATTAAAGCCCATCAGAACCACCGATGTCGGGGTCGCAACCTTCTCAGTGAGCCTGAATAACAAAATCATCACCGAAAAACAGATAATATCGATACCGTTACCTACCAGTCCGGACATAATTCCACCGAACAAACCGGTGGCCATAACAATCATTTTTTCCCGGAAACCGAAGGCGGTCAACGTGGCATTGTAATGGCGGTGTCCCCAGTTCAACATACCTAAAGTGATGGCGAAACTGGTCAGCATCACGGTAAACAGCATTTTCACCAGGTCTGCTGACAACATCGGCGTTAATATGGCCGCTCCCACAAAAATACCCGGAATACCGCCCACACTGCCCCAGATAATCGCCCGCCACTCAACCTTGACACGCATCACGACAATAGTCAATGTTGCCGACATCATGCCGATGCTCTGAATAGCCAATGAAAAAATTTTCGCGTCCAGCGGCGGAATGTGAAATGCCTTGGTAAATACCGGAAACGCGATAGCACCCCCGCCTTCGCTGGTCGCGCCGGCAACAAACGACCCGAAAACCATGGTCAGCGCGATTTTCCAATTGTCACCCAAGATCGAGAACGTCTCCGGCATCGTGAACAGATACCAGATCAACCATACCAGCAGCGTCAGAAAAAGACTGAAATAGAGCGGAGTCCTAAAATTGTCTTGTACGGTCATTTGGGATTATTACGGAAAAAATTCGATGTATCTCTTGAGAATACCGGAGTAATGGCGGACCATTAATCGTCTCGCGCCGAATAAAACAGCGGCGTATTATCACTGAATTAGCCACCTCAGTAAAACAAATTCTCAAAAAAAGGAAATAAGGTCAAACAAACAGATAATGCACAAACAATCCGCAAAAAACCGCCAGGCCGAACCAGTTGTTGTTTAAAAAAGCCTCGAAGCAATCGGCTTTGCGCCGGTGAAAAATTAATTTCTGCTGATATACGGACAGCGCCGCCGCTGCAAGCAAGCCGAGATAATAAGGCCACGCCAAGTCCTGCATTCGTCCGATAACAATCAACAACAGCAAAATCACAATCTGCAGCGCTGCGATAATCTCCCGCTCATGATTGCCAAACAAGATAGCCGTCGATTTGACGCCGATTTTCAGGTCGTCATCCTTATCCACCATCGCATACATGGTATCGTAAACCAGCGCCCACAATATTGTTGCCAAATACATAATCCACGCCACTGCCGGAATATGATTGGACTGTGCGGCAAAAGTCATCGGTACCGCCCAGCCGAACGCAATTCCCAAATATGCCTGCGGCAAATGGGTGTAGCGTTTCATAAACGGATAACTGGCTGCCAGGAAGGCGCCTACAAAAGACAGCAGGATAGTTAATTGATTAAGCAGCAGCACCAAACCGAAGGCGATCAGGCACAACGCGCAAAAAACCATCACGGCTTCTTTGGGGGTTACTTTTCCCGTAGCAATCGGACGCTGTTTAGTGCGCGCCACATGGGGATCGAAATGCCGATCGGCATAGTCATTGATTACACATCCTGCTGCGCGCATCAATACCACGCCGGAACAAATCACCGTAAAAACCAAAGCGTCCGGCTTGCCATCGCCTGCCACCCAGAGCGCCCACATCGCTGGCCACAATAAAATCAAAATGCCGATAGGCCGGTCAAAGCGGGCTAACAGCCAATACTGCTGTGCCCTGTCCAAAAGCAATGTCTTATTCACCGTCCACTCCTTTAATCGATTCAATAATGCCGGTCGTGGAATGCCCCTCGATAAACGACAAGATTTTAACTTCGCCGCCGTTGTCCAACACGCAGTCATGGCCGGCAATGCTCGTTATATCCTGATAATCACCGCCTTTTACCAAAATATCCGGCAACAAACGGCAAATCAGATCGCGCGGTGTATCGCTATCGAACGGCACCACCCAGTCGACGCATTGCAATGCTGCCAGCATTTCCATACGCTGCGGCAATTTATTCACCGGCCGTTGCGGACCTTTCAAGCGTTTCACCGAAGCGTCACTGTTAACCAACACCACCAGCCTATCTCCTAATTCCCGGGCCTGTTGTAAATAGCGGATATGGCCCGGGTGCAGAATATCAAAACAGCCATTGGTCGCCACGACCTTTTCCCCTTGCCGGTGTGCCGCGCTTAATTCCTGCAGCAATTGTTCGACACTTACCACCCCGCGGAGATGCGCGCGCTGTCCGCTGAGTGCATAGTTAAACTCATCAATGGTAACGGTCGCCGTACCCATTTTAGCAACCACGATCCCGGCTCCGACATTGGCCAGCCGGGTCGCATCGGAAATGGTTTGTTTTGCCGCCATTGCAGCTGCCAGCACTGAAATCACCGTATCCCCGGCACCGGTGACATCGAACACCTCTTGTGCATGGGTGGGTAGATGGAGAGCGGGCTGGCCACGCAATAGCAATGACATGCCGTGCTCCCCGCGGGTTACCAGCAACGCCGCTAAATCCAGTTGCTCGAGCAAATGCATGCCTTTCTGTTCAAGCTGCCGTTGGTCGGCGCACCCGCCGACGATGGCTTCAAACTCGCTGAAGTTCGGGGTAATAATGCTGGCATGGCGGTAACCGCTAAAATCGTTCCCTTTCGGATCGATCAATACGGGTTTGTTCAAACTCCTTGCCAAACCAATGAATTTTCCAACCGCATTCAAGGTCCCCTTGCCGTAATCGGACAATACCACGACATCTGCCAACTGCATTTCAGTCATGAAACTTTGCAGCAGCCCGGTACTGTCGACCTGCTGAAAACCGTCTTCGAAATCCAGCCGAATCAACTGCTGATGGCGGCTCATCACCCGCAATTTGGTAATCGTCGGATACTCCGCGAGCCTTTGCAAGCGACATTGCACGCCGGCCTGTTCCAGAATACCATGCAATGCATCCGCCGCATCGTCATCACCGCTGAATGCCAACAGCGTCACTTTTGCCCCCAAAGCAGCAATATTCAACGCCACATTGCCGGCACCGCCGACGCGCTGTTCATCATCTTTGACGTGTACCACCGGCACAGGTGCTTCCGGGGAAATTCTGGATGTCGATCCGTGCCAATATCGATCCAGCATCAGATCGCCGATCACCAGTACGTTGGCGGAAGAAAAATCGGGTAATTGCATTGCAAATTCTATTAACGGGTGATGAAATAAAAAAATGTTATTATAGCGGTTTAGATGAAATTTATCCGACAAGCCGAGTTGTTTGCCCGATAATCCGGTTTTTTGACGGCACCTCAGACGATGCCGCTGTTGCCGGAAAACTACCGGTAATCGATTGAATAAACAGAGAAAATAGAATGAGCGTTACAATTTATCATAACCCAAGGTGCAGTAAATCACGGCAAACCCTGCAGCTGTTAAGGGAACGCGGCGTTGAACCGGAAGTCGTCGAATATCTGAAAACACCGCCCACAGCTGCCGAGCTGGATGCCATACTGCAAAAACTGGATCTCGAACCACGCGACTTGATGCGTAAACAAGAAGCCGAATACAAAGCAACCGGGATGGACAATCCGGATCTGGATCGCAAATCACTGATCAACGGTATGGTCGCCACCCCGAAACTGATCGAACGTCCGATCGTTCTGGCTAACGATAAAGCGGCTATCGGGCGCCCGCCGGAAAACGTGCTGGCAATCTTATAATACCCTACGGTAACCGGTCATAGCAGGACGAATTGAAATTTTGCCCGTCGTCATATGCACCTACCCCTATATGATTGGGTAAAAATGTTCACCCTCCTGCTTTTCAACAATCGATTCTTGAACAATTGCTATCGAACATGACAAAAATTCTGGTTCTTTACTACAGCCGTACCGGAGCCACTGCGGAAATGGCCAATCATGTCGCGAGGGGCATCGAATCCGTTACCGGCGCCGAAGCGGCGGTGCGGACTGTCCCGGCTGTTTCAGCACTTTGCGAAAAAACCGCCGGTGAAATTCCGGACAGCGGTCCGCCCTATGCCAATCTGGATGATTTAAAAAGCTGCGACGGTTTGGCGTTGGGCAGTCCGACTAATTTCGGCAACATGGCGGCACCATTGAAATATTTTATCGACGGCACCTCCGAACTGTGGTTTTCAGGCGCTTTGTCCGGCAAACCGGCCGGCGTTTTTACCTCCACCGGCAGTATGCACGGCGGCCATGAAAGTACTTTGTTGAGCATGATGCTGCCTCTATTTCACCACGGCATGATGTTGGTCGGCGTGCCTTACAGCGAAGCGGCGCTGCGCGAAACATCCTCTGGCGGCACGCCCTATGGTCCCAGCCATCTGTCGCAACACGGCAGGGAATTAAGCGAACACGAAAAGACCCTGTGCCGTGCGCTCGGAGCCCGCCTCGCCCAAACAGCACAGCGGCTACGGAACCCGGCATGAGTCTCAACAGCACGGCACAACGTTGGTATAACGTCGCTCTGGCCGGTTATTTCGGTCTGTTCCTGTTATTGATGTTCTGGAATACCGTGTTGATGCCCTCAGCCCGATTTCCTGTCGCCCTGGTACTCATGATCTGGGTCACGCCGTTATTGCTACCGTTAACAGGCTTACTGCGCGGCAACAAAAAAAGCTGCTCATGGGCTGCCTACCTCAGCCTTATTTACCTGATTCACGGCATTTCGGAAGCCTACGCCGTCCCGGCCGAGCGTCTCTACGCCTCGCTGGAAATCATTTTCAGCCTGTTGCTATTTACCGGCTGCACCTTTTACATCCGATCAGCCGCTAAACAAAGCCGCTGATTGACCCCATGGCAGTACAACGCCCCCTGCAATTCGAGTTTAATGCGAACCGGAGCTTCAGCGATTTTTTTGCCGGCAGCAACCGGGAAGCCGTCAGCCATCTGCAACAATGTGTCAGCGGCAACAGTGAGCAATTAATCTATCTCTGGGGCGAAGCCGGTCTCGGCAAGTCGCATTTGTTGCAGGCCAGCTGCCGGCTGGCGCAGCAATATGACAAAACGTCATTTTACCTGGCGCTGAATAAACCGAATCTGCCGGACCCCGCCATACTGGATGGACTGGACGAATTTAATCTGGTATGTATCGATGACATCGACAATCTCGCCGGCAATACCGCTTGGGAACACGCTTTTTTCACTTTCTTCAACCGGCAGCGCGGACGCAACAACCGTCTGATCCTGGCTGCAGCCGTTTCGCCAAAACACATCGCGCTCGATCTAATCGACCTGAGAACGCGCCTGTCGTGGGGGTTGACGCTGAAATTGCAAACGCCGAGCGAAGCGGACAGGCTCGCCTTGCTGTCGTACAAAGCGCAGCGCCTGGGATTCGACATCAGCCCGCAGGTTGGTCAATTTCTGCTGACCCATTATGCGCGCGATTTGCCGTCTTTATGGAACCTGCTGGACAAAATCAATCATGAAACATTGGCCGCAAAACGAAAATTAACGATTCCGTTTTTAAAACAAATTCTGGACCACAGGGCATGAGCAGTAACATATTAATCGTCGGCGCCGGCGCAATCGGCGCGTTTTACGGGGCGTTACTGGCCAAACAGGGAGCCGGTGTATCGGTGGTGTGCCGTTCCGATTACGAGCAGGTAACACGGCACGGTTTCCACATCGACAGTTGCGATCTCGGTAGTTGGGCCTTCAAACCCAAACAGGTCTTAAAATCAACTACCGAATATACCGATACCGCCGATTACGTCATCCTCTGCAGCAAAGTTGTTGCCGGTATTGATCGTATCGGCTTAATCCGGGACGCGGTATCCCCGAATACCGTAATCGTCTTTATTCAGAACGGCGTCGAAATAGAACAGCCAATCGCCGCAGCCTTTCATGATCATGAAATTATCAGCGGCTTGGCATTTATTTGCAGCAACCGCGTGGCACCGGGAAAAATTTCTCATCTGGCATACGGCCGCCTGGTCTTGGGCAACTTTCCCGGCGGCGCCAGCGACAAGGTGATGCATCTGTGTCAATTATTCCGGCAAGCCGGTATCGCATGCCATGCTACTGAAGACATCGTCACCGCGCGCTGGCAAAAAAATGTCTGGAATGCCCCGTTCAACCCGCTGTCGGTACTGTCCGGAGGCCTGTCGACGCGTGATATCCTCAACACCCGGGAGGATTTTGTGCGCAACATCATGCAGGACGTATGCAACGTTGCCGCAGCGACGGGCCACGCCTTGCCCGAGGATATTATCGACGTCAATATCGAAAGTACCCGCGTCATGCCGCCTTACAAAACCAGCATGCTGCTGGATTATGAAAACGGCCTGCCGATGGAAACGGAAGTCATTCTGGGTAATGCCGTACGCGCCGGCCGGCGCTGTGCCGTCGCTTGCCATTATCTGGAATCCGTGTATGCTATGCTGCAACTCAAGGAGTTCTATTTAAGACAAAAAAATAACCAGGTTAACCTATGAAATTTGTTCCATGCCAAGATAAATGTACTTATGAAGGCACGCACTGCGAAGGTTGCGGCAGGTCCCACGTGGAGATAGCGGAAACCAAACAACTGGTGGCAGGCCTCGTCGATTTTGCCCGAAAAATGGAGTATGAAAACAGCGAGGAATTCGCCAACTATATCGCTCAAAAAGTGCTCAGCAAACTGCAATCCGCAAAATAGCTTTGGCTGCTCGGCCGGAGGATTCCTTGATCCGCAACATCGAACGACAGCTGCAGCAAATGGCGGACAGCAAAATTGCGGAACATTCAAAAAAGTTCTTTAAAACCGGCAAGGGACAGTACGGCGAAAACGATCAATTTTTGGGCATCCGGGTTCCGGCTTTACGAAAAGTGCTCAGCCGCTATCCCCAGGCAACCGCTGAAGACGCCGCACAACTGCTGAATTCGCCCTATCACGAACAAAGATTGCTGGCGGTGCTGCTGTTGGTAAGGATTTACCAGCAGGCCAATGAACCTTTGCAACAACAGGTTTTCGAGTTGTATACCGGCAACCTGCAACGTATCAACAACTGGGACCTGGTGGATAGCTCCGCCGCACAGATTGTCGGCCGTCACCTGGACGGCGACGACAAACAGCTGCTGTACCGGTTGGCCGAATCACCGGTACTTTGGGAACGCAGAATCGCGATCATCGCCACTTGGCATTATATTAAATGCCACCAATTCGGTGATACACTGCAAATCTCCAAAATGCTGCTGCATGACCGGGAGGATTTAATCCATAAGGCGGTGGGCTGGATGTTGCGCGAAATCGGCAACCAAGACAGAAACGCCGAGGAAAGTTTTTTACGCGGACACTATCAAAACATGCCCCGCACCATGCTGCGCTATGCGATCGAAAAATTTCCCGAGCCCCTACGGCAGGACTACTTAAAAGACAGAATTTGACTATCAATGACCAACAATCTAGGAGGAGAAGCCACCCATGAGCAATGTATTCAGTTTTACAGGAACCGTCGGCCGTGACGCGGAAGTGAGAACGACGCCTTCCGGCCAATCGGTGCTCAATGTTACCGTTGCCAACCATATCGGCTTTGGAGATCGGCAGCAAACCCTCTGGGTAAGAGTGGCGCTATGGGGCAAACGTGCTGAAGGATCGCTGCAGAATTACCTGAAAAAAGGCCAGCAGGTATTCGTGTCCGGCGAATTGTCGTTGCGGGAATATCAAGCCAATGACGGTACCACGAAAACCAGCTTGGAACTCAATGCCAATATTATCGATTTAATCGGCAAAAGAGGCGAAACCGCCACCAGGCCGGCACAAAACGCCATGCCGGGTGATGCCGACGATTTTTTTGATGACAGCGTCCCCTTTTAATATGGCATACCGTTTCGATGCATTCACAATGTTGCATAACCGCAAAAGGTGTACATTGCGCCGCCTACTTTTCAGATTTAGCCGTCAACATCGTTCAACGACAAGCTGTGAAACATGACCGACAGACCGCCTCAAAATAGCGATTCAACAAAAAAACCGGCAACATCTCATGCCGCGCCAAAACTGCAAGTCAGCAGTCAGAGTCTGTTGTTAAGCGAGGGCTCCAACAAGCGTTTAGCTGAAATACGGAAAAAATTTCATACACCGGCCGCAGCAACCTCAGAACAGAGTTTACCGCTCACCGATCAACCATTAATTCCCGGCCTGCCAAAGGAGATCAAGGTTGAACTCGAACAGGCAAGAAAGGCAATCAACGATAAGATCAGCCAACTAATGGACCGTTTCCCCCACGGGAAAAAACACAAGATGTTCACCATCCGCTTCGGCCCCGTTGAACATATCCCCGCCATGAGCATCCGAAAAGCCTTCCGGTTGTTAGGTATTTACGGCAAATCACTAAAAATGAGCCTGATTGGCGACCTGGATTATTGCGGCAACAATACCAAGGCGGACAGCATGAATCACCCTGCCGAATAGAGGAACCATCATCTCTAGAGCGTGGTAAACCGCAACAGTGAATTGAAAAGCCGCGCCTTCAAATGAAAAGGGCTGAAATTTCTTTTCAGCCCTTTCCGATCGACATGAAGCGAATCGTCCCGCCGGTTACGGTTAATGGCTAACCGTGACTCTGGCGCCTTTGCTCTGGCCGATTTCCGCCAAAGTTTCGGTGAACCAAGGAGTATCGATGTCAAACGGTTTACCGCCCTTGATGCGCGGGAATTCAATCGCGCGCAGCACGTTGCCGTTGTCTTCGTCATGGCCCATTACTCCGGATTCGCCCCGGAAAGCGCATTCAACGGCCAAATCGGCACAAGATTTGATCAGCCGGATATCTTCGACATTCGCTGCCGAAGCACGCGCGAAATAACCTGATTTTTGAATCAAGGTTTTTTCCGCGCCGATCATTTCAGCAAACTGCTCACCGAACCACTTGCCGGGATTAACGGCATCGAGTTTGATATGGCCGAATGCATCACGCGGCACTTCCTGCCCTTTAGCCTGCATTTCAGCGACAATCGCCTCCACGCCGGCACCTTCTGAAACAAAAATATTCACGCAATCTACGTTATCCATCACCGTACGCAGACGTTGCGCTTCGGCAGCAAGATCAATTTTCATTTCAGGAATGAAAACGCCGTGGACTTCAAAGGCAGCCCGGTCAAGACCGATTTCGGGAAGCCACTCGCAACGATCTAATAGTTTGCGATATTGTTGGGCGGTGGCGGCGGTAAGCCAACCGCAATTACGCCCCATAACTTCATGGACAATCAGCATGCGCGGATTGGCGTTGTTCTCGGCAACCACGTTCTGAAAATAACGCGCACCTTGTTCGGCAGCGGTCCAGGCGCCCAATGATTGCTTAATCGGGAATACGTCGTTGTCGATGGTTTTAGGCAAACCGATCACGGTCAGGCCGTAATTGTTTTTGGCAAGAAACGCGGCAAGATCGGCGGCAGCGGTATTAGTATCATCACCACCAATGGTGTGCAGGACTTCGACGCCGTCTTTAACCAGTTGGTCAGCTGCGACTTGCTGGGGGTCCTGCCCTTCCTCAACCAAACCGCGCTTGATGCAATCCTTGACATTGGTAAGTTTGACCCGGCTGTTGCCGATAGGAGAACCACCGAAGCGGTGCAATAATCCTGCTTTTTGACGAATTTCCGGAGTCACTTGATAAGAATCGCCTAACAGGAGACCTTTATAACCGCCACGATAGCAGATTATTTCAATCGAAGGATCGATTTCACTATAACGTTCGATAAGGCTGCCTATGGCCGAACTGAGACAAGGGGCCAAACCGCCCGCCGTGAGAATTGCGACTTTTTTTGGTTTGTTCATGAGAGATTAAAACTGTTAGTAAAGTTAACATAGAAATACAACGGGCTGAAATTTTAACACAATAGCAGCGAATCGCTTCGCTTTTGTTTCGAGGCTGACCGATCTACAAAACAGAACCGAATGGCACAATAAACAAACAGGCATGCAGGACATACGGGAAAGCGCAGCTTAGCCCGCCAAACGACATTTTACCGAGCCGGCGAACAACGCTGCTCAAGGCAACTGCAAAATCTCGATGGCATTGCCGTCAAGATCACGGCAAAACAGCGCTTTTCTGCCTGATATACTTAAGGTATAAGCAACGTTGTGCTTTTCCAGCCTTGCACGTACGGCCTCCAGGTCAGGAACGCTCAACGCAACATGCCGGTCGCGTCCGCCGTGTTGCGGACGGCCGGTGGTTGGATCGGGATTTTCCAATTCCAGCAAATGAATTTGTTGCGCCCCAACCAGCAGCCAAGCGCCGGGAAAAGGCAGCTCGGGGCGCTCTGTCTGCCGCATGCCCAATACACCGCTATAAAAATTTAACGACTTGGCGGTATCGGCGACCACAAGGCTGGCATGGTGTATCTCATAACTGATTTCTGACATAATTCTACGGGGTTCTCTAAACACTCAGTCGATTATAGCGCAGCAAAATTGATTCGGCACAGTAATTCAGGGAACTTTCTGGGTTATTGTATTTTCTTTTTGTGAAATCCGGCGTGACCCGGCCCAGATCGGTTCGGGGTGACGACGGGCGTAATCCCGTTACCCCGAGCCTATTTGATCTAACCTTTTTATTCTAATGGATATACTTTTCTAAGGACAGCCTGTATAAGGATGTCGACATATCTAATTCCGACGTTCTTTTCTGATTCACCAGCTATATCTACAACCACAGAGCCTTCGCTTGCGTCCTCCCTAAATGATTTCCCTGTGAGTGATATGTCCATTCCTGTACTTTGAAGGCTTGCTGATATAAAAGTTTTAACTAAAGCACCACACTTTTCTTCTTTTGGGAAATTCTCTTTGTCAATTATGAATCTTACTGATTTTAGTTGATGGCCAATTTTCACTCTCTTGATTTCTGATAACAACCATTGTAAATGTACTATAATTGACAGCAGCTTATGTTTGTTTACTTGTTTTAAGTTTGAAAAATATGCCGAATTACTATTGTATAGATTTTCTATAGTATTTCTTTCTAAATGTAATGGATTGGCCTTTAATGATTTCAGAGCATCTTCTAATCGACAGGACAAACGATCAGATTTTTCATGCCTCCAATCTAAAATCCAGTTTGCCCAGAAAATAATTCTCCGATCATCTTCTAATATTTTACGGCCAATATCTTTAATAACAGATGTATCTAAATCTCTGCCTTTAAGTTCCTGATTTTGTTTTTGGTCCTTAGCAATATCATCTAATACGTTGTCCATCCAGGTTATTTCGCTATCACCAATAGCGGCTAACCCTCCCCAAACTCTTTTGTTGCCCGCTTTTCCGGCAGCATCAACGAACACCTGCATGTCTAGTGACCTAGGAGGACATTCAATTATATTCCCTATTCTTCCTAGTGCGGTTTGGAACATTGACACCTTTCATTTTTTGATGGTTAACGTGGACATCAGCGGCGCGAGGCACGAACTTCCGCTTGCATAGCGCTGTTCGGCAGTTCTTCAATGCTCATGATATCTGCGCACTCCCCCACCAAAACTTCTATAAAAGGTTCTGGCTTAGATTGCAAGCTGGCATCTGTGAGCGAAAAACGGTATTCCATATCTGGGCCGAATCTTTGATCTTTCTGAAATACATTGAAATGGAACTTCTGTGAATTCAGCGTCTGCTTATCCACTTCGGCTTTTCTGTTACAGGAGACCTCTGCACAGTGGAGTAGAAGTGTTTTGTTTTTTCTGACCAATGCGACACGGACGCGTTGGATCAGGTGCAACGGTTCATGCACACGTACAACACAGTCATACCTCCCGTGCTTAGCAATCAGAAGCGTCCTATCGGCTTTGATAGTTGGCATAGATGTGCACCAAGCATAAATAGAATTCGTTGAGCCAATCTCGTACGGGTGCCTGTCCATTCGAAACATTCCTTCACCATCATTTGGGTCGCCCAGCACGGCATTCTCCCATAGTCTGTATGTGTCGAGACTACGAAACCGCATCGTACCCTGTTTGAGGAGACTCTCTGCCCAACGACGTTCCATTGCTTTCACGAGCGCCACTGGCGGTGGGTACGAATTGTACTCAACTCCATCCACAATCATGGTTCGGGATTGAGTTGTTGTGATGTTCTCAGTCATATTGTTATGCCGAACGCAAAGCTCAGCCGCGTAGTCCAGATCGGCTCCGGGTGACGGGCGCAATCCCGTCACCCCGAGCCGATCCCGAGAGGCGTCGTTTGTCGTTCGTCGATTATACGGTGTTATTCGCTGACCTGTGCAATCCAGTCTTCCAGGTTGTAGTAATTGGTGACCCGGGTGATTTTGTTATCTTTAATTTCAAAAAAGGCGCCTGCAGGCAGACGGTATTTTTGCCCCCTGGCTTCGGGCAATCCTTCATCATTTTTAAGGTATTCGCCTAATACGACGAATTCCGCAGCGGCTCGGCTGCCGTCTTCGGAAGCCATGATCACCATATCGATCAATTTTTCTTTGTAATTGTTGTTCATGCAGGCCATAAATTGGGTAAACGCCTGTTTGCCGATTTCGCGCTTCCCCTGGTTGATATCATGAACAACATCATCACTCAGAAGCCCCAAAAAGGTTTCCATATCTCCGGCATTGAATGCGGCGTAATATTGCTGGATCAGATTAATGCTGGCTTGATTCATCGTTATCTCATTGGTTGATTAAAAATAAAGTTATTATTCAGGACGGCTGCCGGATTTTATCTACAAACCGGCCTGCCAGGAAACCTGAAGAAACCGCTAAAACACCATAACCGAAAAGGACCGGTCGGTTATCTCGGCGGCGTATTTTAGCCTTTTATCGCAATAATTTCCTAATCCCGTTTGCTTTGCGGCCGGCCGGTTTCGGCGTGCAGTTCCCGGGATATGGTATGCAATACGCTTTGCAATAAATCCGGCTGCTCGCTATAGAACCAATGGGCGTCTGTTTCGCGGCGCAACCAGGTGAATTGCCGTTTTGCCAATTGCCGGGTGGCGGCAACGGCTTTTTCGATCATCGTTGCGAAATCATATTCGCCTTGCAGATAGAACCAAACCTGGCGGTAGCCCACGGAGCGAATTGACGGCATTGTTTCGCTTAAATCGCCGCGCCGATATAGTTTGCGCACTTCGTCAATCAGTCCCCGGTCCAACATTTGTTGGAAACGCCGCGCAATGGTGTCATGCAGGTCTTTTCTGTGCCGCGGTGCAACCACCAGTTTGATTTTGCGGTAAGGAATTTGTTCCGCCTTGGCCTCCTCCTGTAATTGCGTTAACGGCCTACCGGTTATTTGATAAACTTCCAATGCGCGTTGGACGCGTTGCGGATCGTTCGGATGTATACGCAACGCGGCTTGCGGATCAACCTCCGCCAGCCGGCTATGCATATACGCATTGCCGTAGCGTATTGCTTCGGCAGCTAATTGGCGGCGAATCGCTGCATCGGCTTGCGGCAGTTCGGCCAAGCCATGGAACAACGCATTGAAATACAGCATGGTACCGCCGGTCAATAACGGAATTTTTCCGCGCCGGGTAATATCCGCCATAATGTGTAACGCTTGGCTTTTGAACTTGCCGGTGGAAAACGATTCCGACGGATCGAGAACGTCGATTAAATAGTGTGGTATGCCCTGCCGTTCCTGTTCTGTCGGTTTGGCGGTACCAATATCCATACCGCGATAAACCAACGCCGAGTCGACGCTGATAATTTCGGCATCAAGCGCTTTTGCCAATTGCACCGACAGCGCTGTTTTGCCCGACGCTGTCGGCCCCATCAGAAAGATTGCCGGGGGCAACTCGGCCGGCTGATCAGTTGGCATAAAGGCTTTGCAAGGCAGAATTTACAGCAATCGCTATAACGAAACTAATGGGTACACCTCGGCCCATCTTTTTACTGCCCGCGCAGAAAAAATTTATCCAGTTCCTTGCTGCTTAATTCAACCCAGGTAGGCCGGCCATGATTGCACTGCCCGCTGCGCTCGGTTTTTTCCATGTCCCTGAGCAGGCTATTCATTTCGGGTACCGTTAGCCGGCGGCTGGCCCTCACCGAACCGTGACAGGCGATCGAGGCAAGAATCTCGTTGCTCTTTTCCTGAATCCGCTGGCTGAGCCCGTTTTCTATAATGTCTGCCAATACATCACGCACCAGCGTTTCTACATCCGACTTCATCAGCAACGCCGGGACGGCACGGATAATTACCGTTTCCGGGCCTGACCGGTTTATTTCAAAGCCCAGGCTATGAAACAACGGCTGCTGCTGTTCCGCCAGATCGGCTTCCGCCGCACTGACCTTGATGCGCAGCGGCAGCAACAGTAATTGCGCGGCAACGTTGCCTGCCGCGAACTGCTCTTTTAATCGTTCGTAGGTTACCCGTTCATGAGCCGCGTGCGCATCGACCAGGATGATGCCTTTAGCGGTCTCCGACAGGATATAAATATTGTGTAAATGCGCCACGGCATAGCCCAGCGGCGGAATAGCCTGCTGCTCCGATTCGTGGCTCGGCGATGATACCGGCGCGCTTGGCTCTATTCCCTGGTAAAGTTGACTATAGGCCTGAATTTCCTCTTCTACCGATAACGGCAGCGAGGATTGCCTGGCAGCCGGAACTTGATAACGCGGCTGCATCGGCGGTGCGGCTGAAACCGCTTGCGGCTCTGTTGCTGCTGCACCGCTCTCGAGATTTGGTTCGACACTGCTTTCGGGCCGAACCCCGGCCAAAGAGCGATGCAGCGCTTTAAATAAAAAATCATGCACCGTGCGGCTGTCCCTGAACCTGACTTCCAATTTAGCGGGGTGCGCATTGACATCTACCGATGCCGGGTCTAGAGTCAGGTATAAGACATAAACCGGATGCCGGCCATGATACAAAACGTCCTGATAGGCTTGTTTGACTGCGTGGGTAACCAGCTTGTCCCTGATCAATCTGCCGTTGACATAGAAAAACTGCATATCCTGCTGGCTGCGTGAAAAAGTCGGCAGGCCGACCCAACCTTTCAAAGTCAACTCCGATGCCGCAAATTCAATGCTGACCGCATTATCGATAAAAGCCGGCCCGCAGATTGCCGCAATCCGCTTTTCCTGTTCCATCACCGACCCGGCGGGTTTCAAATTCAATATTTCACGTTGGTTGTGATTAAGAATGAAGCCGATATCAAAGCGGCTGAGCGACATACGCCTGATCAGGTTTTCTATATGTGCAAATTCGGTTTTTTCGGTTTTCAGGAATTTTCGCCGCGCCGGTGTATTGTAAAACAGATCGCGCACCTCTATGGTCGTACCTTGCGGGTGCGGATCGGGCTGCAAATCAAAATCCTGTTCGCTGCCGTCGGCATGCACGCTCCAGGCGCATTCGGCCTCCGCGTTCTTGGAGATCAGCGTCAAGCGGGACACTGAACTGATACTGGGCAAGGCCTCGCCGCGAAATCCCATGCTGGCGACCCGCTCCAAATCCTTCAGCGTAGCAATCTTGCTGGTTGCGTGCCGCGACAGGGCCAGTGTCAAATCGTCTTTGACAATACCACAGCCATTATCCCGGATACGGATCAACCGCATTCCCCCTTGCTCGACATCGATTTTAATCAAGCTGGAGCCGGCATCAAAACTGTTTTCCACCAGTTCCTTAACCACCGATGCCGGCCGTTCCACGACTTCGCCGGCCGCTATCTGATTGACGAGTTGGGTGGGTAGAGAATGGATACGCATGGCAATGGGAAAACAAAAAGACATATTTTAGCCGACTGCGCGCTACGGGTACTACTCGCTATCCTTTTTTTTAGTGGTGTTCAAGATGTCGATCGGCAGCGGAAACACGATAGTTGAAGAGTTTTCATTGGCAATTTCGGTCAGCGTCTGCAAATATCTAAGCTGTATCGCCTGCGGTTGCTTGGCCAATGTCATCGCCGCCTGCAATAATTTTTCCGATGCCTGCATTTCGCCTTGCGCATGAATGACTTTCGCGCGCCGGGTACGCTCCGCTTCGGCCTGTTGGGCGATTGCCCGGACCATACTCTCGTCAAGATCGACGTGCTTGATTTCCACATTGGAGACTTTAATGCCCCATGCGTCGGTTTGCTGGTCCAGAATGTTCTGAATATCGATATTCAAGCGCTCCCGCTCGGCCAGCATTTCATCCAGTTCATGCTGGCCCAGCACCGAACGCAACGTGGTTTGCGCCAATTGGCTGGTGGCATCGTAAAAATTCTCCACTTGGATTATTGCTTTATCCGGTTCGATCACGCGAAAATACACTACCGCGTTGACTTTGACCGAAACATTGTCGCGCGAGATAACATCCTGGGTCGGAACGTCCATCACGATAGTGCGCAAATCGACCCGCACCATTTGTTGAATCAATGGGATCACGATGATAAAACCCGGGCCCTTTACCTTATAAAAACGGCCAAGCAAAAAGATCACCCCTCGCTCATATTCGCGAAGGACCTTAAATGCACTGATCAGCAGTAACAGTAAAATACTGCCGAAGATATAGGCAAAATATCCAAACATTAGTTTTTCTCCTCATCTTTCAACGGGGTAACCAACAGGATCAAACCGTCCAGACCTGTCACTCTGACCTTTTCATGTTTATGTAGCGGTTGTTCCGACCGCGCCCTCCAATTCTCGCTATGTATCCGAACCATCCCTAAACCGGTAAAGTCCTCCAGTACTTCACCGCAATCGTCCAGTAATTCCTCTTTACCGGATACCACCGGTTTGCGCCTGGATTTCAGCAATAACCCAAACGCTAAAACAAAAAACACCAGGCTGCTGAGCGCAAAGCCGCCAATTAAACCCAGATTGATGCCGAATCCCGGCACATCGGTATCCATCAAAATGACCGATCCGATAACAAATGAGATAACGCCGCCCACGCCGAGAATGCCGAAACTGGGTACAAAAGCTTCCGCCGCCATCAACGCGATACCCAGAATAATCAACGCCATTCCGGCGAAATTCACCGGCAATACCTGAAAAGCATACAATGCTAGCAGCAGGCAAATGCCGCCGACGGTGCCGGGGACCACGGAACCCGGATTGGAAAATTCGAAAATCAACCCGTATAAACCGACCAGCATCAGAATGTAGGCAATATTCGGATTGGTAATCACCGCCAGCAGTTCGCTTCGCCAGTCAGGCCCGATATGTTCTACAACGGCATTGGCGGTGTTCAAGGTGAGCGGACCGGCAGGCATGTTGATCTCTCGGCCGTTCAATTTTCGCATTAACTCCGACTGATCGGCAGCAATCAGATCGATCACATGCAATTTCAATGCTTCTTCGGCAGGCAGACTGGCCGCTTCCCGAACCGCCTGTTCAGCCCATTGCGCATTCCGCCCGCGCAATTTCGCCAAGCCTTGAATGTAGGCAACCGCATCATTGACTATTTTGTGTTGCATCGGGTCTTTAACGACTGTCTTTGCCTTTTTCTTTCCGGACTGCTTTTCATCGCCGTCCTCGCCGCCGTCGCCAAAAGTCCCGGGACCAATGATCTGCACCGGCGTAGCGGCGCCGAGATTGGTGCCCGGTGCCATCGCGGCTACATGAGTCGCATAGAGAATATAGGTGCCTGCGCTGGCCGCACGGGCGCCGCCCGGAGCAACATAGCCGATCACAGGAATGCTGGAACCGATTATTTTTTTGATGACTTCGCGCATCGACGTATCCAGCCCTCCGGGCGTATCGATGCGTAAAACGATGCAAACATATCCTCGTTCGGCCGCTTTATCGAGGTTTCTCTCGACATAATCATAAGTGGCCGGTCCGATCGCACCTTCAATATCGAGCAGCATAACCCGTCCACCTACCGCGGCACTGCCAACACCCTCATTATCCGCGGCCTGCAAATGCGGAACGAACCACCAAACAACCGAAAACAACAATAACATGACAGCAATCGGTTTTAGGGTCTGAACAGTCATTTTTACCACCTTACTTCAAGGGATAGGTACAGTGTACGCTTCCAACCGGTCCGAGGCAATACAACCCACGGCGCGACAATTTGCGGCCGGCGAAACAATGGCTTTTCTTGTGATGCAGTAGACGCAATTGCCTTAATTTCCACCGTTGTCAAAACCGATGATTAACATCGCGGAATTAAAGATAAAAATAACCGTTTAATAGCAAATTTTTGCAACATTTTGCGAAAAATGCTGTCATTAATGAGTAACGAAGGTTTACTAAACATCCTAGCGATTAAATTAATCGTTTCGGATAATTAGTGTCGATTTAGATTTCTCCCTTTCTCCCTCCTAGTGCCCTTTCCCTGCAAAGGGGCTTTTTTTATCGCCTTTGTGCGAATTACTTCAGACAACATTGATTACAGCCGCATGCTGTTTACAGACTCAAAAATTATTCTATAATCGGAGATTTTTAAAAAACAAACATAATATAACAAGAACTTATCTATTTACCGTTTAATCACTAGCGCTAAAGGCAGGAGTGTCGAATGGATATAACTCAACAGAGTGAACCCAAACGCGAGTTTGCCCCAATTTTGCTATTCGCGTCAACATTGTTTATCAGTGCTTCCCTGATGTTCGTATTACAGCCGATGTTCGGAAAAGTACTGTTGCCGCTACTCGGCGGCGCTCCATCGGTATGGAATACCTGCATGGTTTTTTACCAGAGTATTCTATTTATCGGGTATCTCTATGCCCATATTCTTTCCACCCTTCAGCAACACAACCGGCAAATCCTGATTCATGGCTCAGTCATATTAATCAGTTTTATCGCCTTGCCCATTGCATTATCCGGCAATGCCTCACCGCCTTCGGAATCGGATCCGACCTTTTGGCTGTTGGGCACGCTGGCCGTATCGATCGGCCTGCCGTTTTTCGTCATTTCGACCACGGCACCGCTATTGCAAAAATGGTTTTCAAAAGCCGGCCACCACACCAGTAACGACCCCTATTACCTGTATGCCGCCAGTAACGCCGGCAGCCTGATTGCATTATTAAGTTACCCTTTCCTGCTGGAACCGAATATCGGACTGATCGATCAACTCGATCTTTGGAGTATCGGCTATCTTTTGCTCGGCTGTTTTATTCTCGGTTGTATGCTTTATTTGCTGCGGATGAAAACCGGGAGTGTGGCAGCAACCAAGTCGGAAACGATTTTGATTGAAAACCCCGACAAGCACACCATTTTCCATTGGCTGACCTTATCTTTCGTACCATCGAGCCTGTTATTGGCACTAACCAATTTCATCAGCACCGACATCGCCGCCGTCCCGTTGCTGTGGGTCATACCGCTCAGCCTGTATTTGCTGGCGTTCATCATTGTTTTTTCCAAATATGGCGCCGCTGTCCATCCGGGTATGGTGGCGCTGCAACCCTGGATTATTACACCGTTAATCATCTATTTATCTTATTTTGTTACGCTGTCGCACCAATTAACGATACTATCGATTCACTTTATCGCGTTTTTTATATCGGTCATGGTGTGCCTTGGAGAGCTGGCAAAAAAACGGCCTTCCACCAAATATCTGACCAGCTACTATCTCATCATGTCCCTGGGCGGCATGCTGGGAGGTATGTTCAACACGTTTGTCGCGCCTTTTATTTTCAATTCGATTTATGAATACCCGCTGATGCTGGTTGCGGCGCTGATCCTCAGGCCGCATAAAGCGATGTCGGCGGCCTACCATAAACTGCATCTGCCGCATTTAATACTGCCTGTTTATGCGCTAATTTTTGCGGCGCTACTCTATTTTACGATTGATGATTTTTCCCAACATTTGTTGGTCGGCGTAATTATCGCTTTGGCTGCCGTTAATTTCTATGTTTTTCACAAAAACCCGGCATACCTGATTTTATACTCCGTGATTATCGTATCCTGCACCAACTCATTTGGCGAGATGGATAACAACACGCTTTATAAAACAAGAAGCTTCTACGGGGTACTGAGCATCAAACAACTGCCGCTACCCAATCAACATGGCGAAACGGAAATCATGCACCGGCTTTACAGCGGTTCGATAGAACACGGTGCGCAACGGCAGTCCGCCGCGCACCTGTGTGATACGATCGGCTATTACAACCGTTTTGGCCCCATCGGTCAGTTATTCACAGAGTATCAAACAACAAACCGTGATTGGCATATCGGAGTGGTAGGACTCGGTTCGGGGGGGTTAACAGCCTATGCAGGACCTGATCAATTCTGGACACTTTACGAACTCGATCCCAATGTCGTTGAACTGGCGGAGAATGCCTCTTATTTCAGTTTTCTGAAAAACTGTGCCGGCAATTACCGAATAGTCGCCGGAGATGGCAGACTCTCGCTTGAAAAAGAAAAGCATCATCAATACGATCTATTGATCCTCGATGCGTTCACGTCGGATTCGGTCCCGACGCATTTAATGACGCAGGAAGCGGTGCAATTGTATTTTGCCAACTTAAAACCGGACGGAATTTTGATCTTTCATATAACAAACCGCCATTTAGCGCTGCAAAAAGTGCTCGCGGACCATGCGCAACAATTGGGTTTCGTTGCCTTAATCCAGAACTTCAGGCCCGGCGAAGAAATGTCACTGGCTCATCCCTCCAAGTGGGTGGCGGCGGCAAAGCAAATTACGGCACTCGAACCGCTGCTGCAGAGTAACTTGGGTAATTGGCAAAACCTTCATGCAAATGCCGACATACACAGTTGGACCGATGATTTCACCAGTATTATCAGTATTTGGAAGTAAACAATAACGGCAGAGGCGGTATTGCGGGCCTTGTCCATGAACCGGCATGCGAACGCATGCGGCCCTGGCACTGCCCGACCTCTCCGTCGTTCCCGTGAAAGCATTTTGTAGGACGATGATCAGCCGCGAAGCACTGCCTTAGCCGGCACATCCTATATTCTATACGGCACATCCCTTTGAGTAACGGCCTAATTTATAACGTATTTTAACCAGCTCCCGCCTACTCAACGGTCAACCGAAAGTCGAACCGTTCCAACCCCAAAAATTGGCAGGACAGTTGCTGAATTCGATATAGACACGGTCGGGTGCAATCTGCAAGCTATTATTTAATATTTCACTGACAGATACGGAAAGCGATTTGGCCTGACCGGGCGTCAAACCGATACTTTTGCATTCCACATAAGCCAACGGATCACTGCTGCCGGAAAACGTCATTTCCCTATCCCCCAGTAACTCAACCATCACATAGCGCTCGGGCTTAGCGGTTTCGGCGGACATCAGCTGTGAAAGCTGCCGCAGCAATTGCGGCGACTGTTCTTTGGAAATTGCTACATTGGTGGATAGTTTTAAATATGGCATCGTTTACGCTCCTATGATCGTTTACAAAATTGATTATTGCCGGTCAAACCCCGGCATGCCCATCCAGTTCCAGGTCCGTCAGAAATTCAGTCAACACCGTGCGATCGACATGCGGCATCACCACAACATGCGCAAAATCCCGCGTTTCCCCATTGATTTGCAAATGCATGGTCGCCAACGAATATTTCCGCACGATCTGATTGCCGGGCTTTCTAAAATAAATAGTATTGGACAGGCCGCCGGCGCGCGTGGGTTGTAAATAAGCAAAATGGCTTTGCATCTGCTGCATCAGGTAATCGGTGTGCTGCAGCATCGAGCGGGCGTCTTGCGTCTGTTTATCCATGGCCGACGTGCTGGAGAAAAAATAGAACTCCGCCGGCTTCACCGCGTCCCGGGAACAGGTTATCGTTCCCGGCACATGATGAATATATTCGGGATTATGAATACGGCTGAACAGCGTATTGAATTCATCAAAATTGCTGCCGGTGGTAATGAATAACCCGGCCGGCGACGGAAAACCGAAAAATTTGTGGCAGGAAACGGCAATGGAATCATAACGGGGTCCCGCCCTGGTGTTTTCGGCTTGATACAGCACTTCCCCGGCATGCGCGGTGTAGGGCAAATAGCCGCCGAATAACGCCGCATCCAAATGCAGGTAGCTGGGATAACCCCGCAACTGCTCCTGAATACGGTCAACCGGGTCGATCGCGCCTTTAAACGTGGTGCCGATCGTGGCCACCACTAAGGCCGGATGAACCTTATTAGCGGCCAGTTTCCTTCCCAGGTCCTCGGCATCCATACTGCCGTCCTGCCGGGTATCGACAAAAATGGTTTCCAGCCCCAGCAAATCCCGTAAGATCTGCACTGAGTAATGCGCTTCCCGAGTGAAATAGGCTTTGGGCAACTTACCGGTACGGCCTTTTAAAATCTTGCGCCCCATGTACATGCCGTGCATGTTGCTGTCGGTGCCGCTGTTGGATAAAAACCCCCAGGTATTGTCCTCAGGAAAACCGAATTTTTTACCGAACCGGAGGATGACTTCCCGTTCAAAATCATGGGTGTTGAACGCGATGGAACTGCCAGTAAACGGGTTTCCCACGTTATTGAAAGCAAATACATCGATGCCCGCTTCGGACAACTGCCGCCGCCAGTCGAAAAATTCCTCGGGGGGCGTATTCATGTTCACCGGATAACCTAAAAAAAGATTTTTCAGCCGGGCATGCTCTTCTTTATCGGCCAGCGACCGGTTTACATTGGCTGCGATTTGCTGCTGTTCCGGAAGCCGATTGATATTTTGCGGCCGGCATCCCGCACTTGCCGCGAGCAGTCCTGCTGCCCCATAACCTAAAAAGCGACGTCGTGTAAGCATATTTTAAATCTGATTAACTTCCTAAACTAAGAGTTGAGCGGAACGCTCAAGATACGCAACTTCATTGCTACAGGTCAAGCAAAAACCTTCGCCCGCTTTGCCCTCCACTCTACAATAAGGCATCTTCCCGCCTTAGTTTGGATTTGGTAAAAACTTCTACGGCTTGCTGCCGGTTTGAAAGATCATCAATGCTATGTAGGTTGGTGCTGAATGCAATAAGGCCCGACATAGTCCAAGCCCCTCCAACAAATGGGTCAATCATCGATCGCTCGCTCGGAGCTTCTTCCACGGTGACGTCAGCAACACATGGAAGCAAGCATTCCCATTTGGGTCAATCAAGAAAAAAATGGTACAGTCGTCACAATCCAAAGAACACCAAATTCAATACCAGGCATGGGGGAACCATAATGAGCAACAGATTTGGCAAATTTCTCGCTTTAGCTTCAATTGCCCTGCTTGGCAGCCTGGCCTCTTTTCAAACGAGTGCCGCTAAATTCGGTTCTTTCCTGGGCGCTTGGCAAGGGACCGATCCGAACGACGGCGGTCTGCAAACATGGTTTATTTCTCCTAGTGGTAATTTAGGCATTTATCAAGTACGGGTTCACGACACCTATATCAGAACTTGTGAAGGAAAGCGCGGCTCTTTCCTTGGTGAAGGGCGGATGAACCGCGGCGCCTTGATCGCGGAATTGGAAATACAGTGTTTTTCAGATCCGGACAACGACCCCATTGGCGATCCGGTCCCCGTCACCTTCACCATTGAAAGCGGCCTGGGGGGCACGTTGGAAGCGGCGTCCGAGGGACTGCAATTGCCTACTACGCTGTTCCGGATCAGCAAATAAGCATCGCAGAGAAACAGCCGGAGCCGAATGGCACTGACTGAACCCAAACACTACGTTATTCCAGGCGTAACGAAGTGGAGACCCCGAATCCAGCTGGCTTAGAATCCTCACTCTGCTGATTGCCGCTTTCGCGGGAATGAGAATATTACCAACCAGTTAAACTTAACCCAGTCTTAACAAATGTAGTGCCTATGGTCTATGTTATTAAACTAGAAAGATTAAAAATCATGCCAAATTTAACCTTGTAGTGCCAAAATTTTATAATATTGATAATTATCTGAATCTTACAATTACGAAACGTTAAAGCTGGGTTAAGTAAGTACCATTGGGCACTGCTTCCCGGGCTACATACGAGTGTGAAAACATAAAAAACAGGAAATTTCCATGTGAATATTATGAAATGCCCTATTGCCAAGCCGGTACAACTATGTGGGGAAAGAATAAATTTCCAAACTTAATAAATGCGAACCAATTTCACTTGGTCAAATTCTTTAAAAACCGTCATGCCCGCCGGGAAGCAGGCATCCAGAGCCAGGGATGGCAACTTACGAGCACCCGTCAGATTGAATTCCGGCAACCATCATTTTAGCGGTGGAGCAGCCGGAGTATCGGCTTATTACTTAAACGTGAATTAAGAGCAAAATTCAAAACTCCTTGAAAAAAAGCCATCTCCAGAGGGGGGGTTGGGTGAGGGAAATTAAAAACAAAATAAATCATTATTTTAAATGCCGTTTTTTAGCTCTTAATTCACATTTAAGTAAGGACCCATAACAGTCAGACCTTTAAGAATACTATCGTTAACAATGGCTCACTAATCATCATTTTGCGCTTTCACCCAGATCCAACCCTCTTTTTTGGCCAGTTCCATATCCACCGGCGGGTAACACTGATTGCGTAAAAAATAACAGCCTGCCAATAGACAGACCGCCGCATCAAGGACGTCGTCGTCGCCGATCATCAGCGCCGTATCGGCTGCAAATTCAATATCGTTTGCCAAGGCAGCAACAATCTCGTTTCTCTCCCCGGTATGCTCCGGCTTTTTATAGCCATTGCTCCGACAACCAACTATTTTTAAAGTCGCTGCCGGATAAACCTCGACTGCTGCGACAGCGGAACTAAAGTCAGCATTCCAGGCCAAGGGTATCTCGCCACCGATGCGCCGCCCGAGATCATGTAGATGTTTGAGCGCGGCATGCGCGGTACGGGCAATTCTATCGGCGCCCACATCCAGCGGCAGTTTACCCACCTGCTGTTTGACAAAGATATCAGTCTGCCGCCGGAACAGCAGATTAGGCTCGACGTCGATAAACTGTCCCGCCCGATGATCATGCAACTGCCGACCCAAAGCTTCCGGCCAACCCAGCGGTGCATCCATTGCCAACAATGTCCGCCTGCCGGGCTCGATCCACCCGGCAACCACCTCACTGACACCGAGATTCGCAGCCGGTTTTGCCAAGCGATCGATAACCAGCCGCTCGCTACTTAAAAAACCCCGAGCCAGACCTACTTTCTTATCATCGGTGGCGCAATCGATGCCAATAATGCAAATCGTCATAGTGTTATTATCGGCACATTGGAACAAAAGGGCTACTCACAACCTTGTTATCATTTTAAATACGATGGCAAAAGATAATATTCATCGGCCTACAAATACGCTATAGATTCATAAAGTAGCGATATTCGCCGTTTCAGTTTACAAGCAACATTCCCAATTCCGACCTCACTCTCCCGCTTTACTTGTCTTCCAATTCCAACTAATGTATATAATACGGTGAAACAAGCGAATAACTTGTTCAGGCCGTTAAGCATAACGATCTCCGGTACTAAAACCTTAGGGGGTACTCACCGATGATTGAAATACGTCCCCGCTTTTTTGCGATTTCCTGCACAGTGTTGTTATTGTCCGGTTGTGCAAAACAACAAACTCCTGCAACGATTGACAGCGCCACACCACGTGCCAGCCGCGTATTAACTCAAGAAGAACAAGCAAAACTGACGCCTGACGCAGTGATCCGTTTACTCAAAGAAGGTAACCGGCGGTTTGCATCCGGAACGCTTACTCAACGAAATCATTCCAAACAGGTGCGCGATGCAGTATCCGGCCAGTTTCCCAAAGCGGTCATTTTATCTTGTCTTGATTCGAGAGTACCGGTCGAGGATGTGTTCGACGTGGGAATTGGGGATGTGTTCGTTGCGCGGGTCGCAGGCAACATTGAGAACACCGATATTCTCGGCAGCATGGAATATGCCTGCAAGTTATCGGGTTCAAAATTGGTACTGGTATTGGGTCATGAACATTGCGGCGCGGTAAAGGGAGCGATAGACGGTCTCCGGCTCGGCAATATAACACCCTTGCTCGAAAAAATCAGCCCGGCAGTCGAACATTTCACTGAATACGAGGATGATAAAACGAGCAAGAATGAAGCGTTTGTTCACATGGTCGCAGAGCAAAATGTTTGGGATACAATGGATAATATCCGGCAACACAGTCCGATATTGCGGGAAATGGAAAACAACGGCGAGATAAAAATTGTGGGCGGTCTATATAATATGCAAACCGGAAAAGTGAGTTTTTTTGATAAGTGATGTGACGAACTCGACAAATACGGGATAATAGCGCCGCTTCACTATGAAACGCTGAAGCATATGGCCGTGTTCCGCCATGAGACATGCCTCAGTTTCTACTGGTTTGGTAAATGCCAATTTGCACTACTCTGAGATTGTCTTAATCCCTGCCCCGGCCGGGAAAAACCTAATCAATTGAGAAGATTGGTAGCGATGGGGTGCGAACCATCTACTTCAGGGTTATGAATCCCACACTATTTACAATAATGCTTATATTTCTAGAACTTACATTCTGCCAAAATTCTTAAATGCCGCTACAGGCCGCTCTTAACTGGTCTCGTCGATTCCATTAGGCCACCTTAAATTGAGCTGGATGATGCCTTTGTTGGGGGCAAGCGTCAGGCCCACCTGACAAAGCCGATGAAGGAAAAAAGACTATTCTAATGGCCTGTGAATATTCCGATGGAAAAGCGGGTTATGTCAAGATCAACATGGTTGACAAAGTGAACCTACAAACGTCAAGGATTTGCCAAAAATGCTATTACCGGTGCATTGATGGCTATCAGCGTGGTGGATGAAGAACACCATCATGCCGCGAAAATTACACCGGTTAAAATCGCACGCGAATGGCTACTTTGAGTTTATGTCGTATCAGCTATTTAAAATAGCAACTTGTTCGGCGCTTATTGGAGCTTCGGGAAGTTATTTGCAGCATCTAAATGAATACACTTGTCGTTTGATAGGCGATTTTGGGAGAATCAGATTCCTAATCGTTTGCTCAGTTTATGCTTCTGTCATTGACCGGTTCAATGATTACCGGCGAGATGTTCATAGTTAGTTAACTAAGTGAGTTATAATGTCACATCATATTGTTCGTTTTAAATCCCCACCTGTTACTCATAAAAATGATGGCAACCCCAGAATGGTTGGGTTTGAATTAGAGTTTTCCGGTCTCAGCCTCGAGCAGACCGCTGAGGTTCTTCAGTCCTCGCTTGGTGGCAATTTGGTAAAGGAGTCTGCAGCAAAGTGGACGCTTGATGTCGATGCGCTGGGTGGCTTCGATATTGAGCTTGACTGGGACTTTCTAAAACGTAAGGCTAAAGAAAACGGACAAGATGAACAAAACGGTAAGTGGATCGATCTTTTGGTTGAGATATCAACCCTGCTGGTTCCTGTAGAGATTGCCTGTCCGCCGATTGCAGTTACAGATCTTGAAGCATTGTCGCCGATTATCGATACATTGCGAAAAGCGGGCGCAGTAGGTACCGAGGAATCACTGCTGGCAGCTTATGGCGTTCATATAAATCCTGAAATTCCACTCAAGGATGCGGAAACACTTTTTACGTATTTACGTGCGTTTTCTCTTCTTCAGTGGTGGCTGGTGGATGCTCATGAAGTCGACGTAAGCCGCAAAATGAGCCCTTACATCGACCTTTATCCGGAGGCCTACCTGACTAAGCTACTGTGCGGCGCGAAACCCACGATGAAACAGATTTTTACGGATTATCTTGAGTACAACGCGAGCCGTAATAGGGCCTTGGATTTGCTGCCGTTGCTCGCCTATATAGATAGTACCGCAGTACGGCGCGTAGTCGATGATCCGAAAATCCAAGCTAGACCGACCTTCCATTATCGTTTGCCGAATTGCCATATTGAGCGGGAAGACTGGTCTCTGTCGGATAGTTGGAATACTTGGTGGATCGTAGAGCAATTGGCCTATCAAAAGGACGATCTCAATGATCTGAGCGAGGCATTTCTGCAAGCCGAACGCCCTGTTATCGGTGTAAGCCGGCCTGAGTGGGTGGAGTTTATCGATCAATGGCTAAAAGACCGCGCGTTGGCGTAACCGGCAATGACCGATGCTGGGCTCCCAGTTGGTGGTGTACGGCACTGGCACTGCGTCTGGCTGGCGCTGTGCCCGAACGAATAAGTGTCCGGCATCACCCCAGCGGAAAACCACTGGATGCCATGATCATTGGCGGAGGCAACGACATCAGTCCCGAACACTACAACGGAGATATTGCGGCCAAGGTCATACTCGACCCGGAGCGCGATCGGCTGGAAATCAAATGGATCCACAAGGCGTTGGAACAAAATATCCCCCTGCTGGGGATATGCCGAGGTGCTCAATTGATTAATGTGGTGCTCGGCGGCACCCTGTATCAAGACATTCGCCCGCTACGCAAACGGACCTATAACCGACCCGGGCTGTTACCAACTAAGCGAGTTCGGCTGGAGGCGGGATCGAGACTGGCGAAAATCTGTGGTAAAACGCATCTTCGAATAAATAGTCTGCACCACCAAGCGATCAAGGAAGTCGGTGTCTGTCTCAATGCGGTAGGCTGGGATCTTGATCTGTTCACTCAGGCAGTGGAACGTCTCAACCCTTCCCAAATCATCGGCATTCAATGGCATCCGGAATACCTGCTTTATATGCCGTCACAATTTTCGATCTTTAAATCGCTTTTAAAAAATTATAGATGATTATATCCTATTTATTGTTATTTGGTTCCGCTTTCCTCGCAGCGACTATTTTACCTTTTTATTCAGAAGTGATTTTATTTGCATTGCTGCGTGAAGGAGGAAATCCTTTCACACTGGTGATAATCGCCACGCTTGGCAATACGCTGGGTGCCGTCGTTAACTGGTTTATGGGCCTTTACCTGCTGCATTTCCAAGACCGACGCTGGTTTTATTTCAGCAAAGCGCAAATCGAAAGAGCCCAGCGCTGGTACCAGCGCTATGGGTTCTGGTCTCTGTTGCTGGCCTGGCTGCCGATAGGTGGAGATGCGTTGACGCTAATTGCCGGCATCATGAAAGTCCGGTTGGGACTATTTCTGATATTGGTCGGCACCGGGAAGGCATTACGCTATATTTTGGTTGTTTACCTTGCAGCTCACTCGTTGATGTGAAGAAAATTAGGTAGAGTAGAACAGGTTATCACTGCCGTAGCACCAGCCCATCTGTTGCCGCTTCTTTCGTCTGGCGGTGCCTCACTAGCCGGTACGTAGCGCTGTTGGCCTGTCCTCCGTCATCAAACCGCGCATACTGTTTCATTCAGAGCTTCCAATATCTGTTTAAAATTGTTCTTGTATCGCTGATAACCCTCAACATATTTTGGATTAAAATTTTTTCCTGTGTCACCTTTTGGAGTTGCCTCAACAATAGCTTGAGGAAAAACATATATTTCTCTTTCGGCAGTTGGTATTACCCGATTTTTTTCGATCTTGCTTGGAGCATAAATAAAAAAACAAAAAATCATAGTCATTGCCACTTATATTCGCTTTAAATCCACTTCGACTATGTTTAACTTCAACTCGACAGCCTTTTGATAGATCGTGGTTATTCACAATAATGTCATAGTTAGCATTATTTCTTGATGCTTGGCTTACAAGTAAGCCTGTATTTGCTGTAATCTCACCCATTGCCAAATACTCAGCTCCATTAGCTAAAGAAGCTGATATTCTTTTTTCCAATGTTTTTCATAGAACTTAAAGAATTCGAAGCACATTACAATAACACACCCATTCTACTGTGGTATCGATTTAGGTACCGGGGCGACCATATAGGTGATTATGCGAACAAAATTATTGAGTTCGTTCAAAATCGTCGGCGGTTGATTATGCAACAAAGCATAAAAGCAGCGGAGCTTTTCAATAGATTGGTGGCGATGGGTGGGATCGAACCACCGACCTCAGGGTTATGAATCCCACACTACTTACAATAATACTATTATTTCAATGACTTACATTCTGCCAAAATTCTTAAACGCCGCTACAGGGCGCTTTGTACCGTTTTGAAAATTCTGATGTCGTTGCAAAATCGGTTGCATTAAATTTCATTGGGTAACCTGTGTAAATCTGACAGTAATCAACCGATTTGTGCCGGATATTCTGCGGGTGAACGTAAAAACGAGAGAATGGGTGAAATAACTGGGGTTCGCAGTTCGCACCAGCCTACTGGCTACGGATCTAGGGATTATAGCTTTAATCCGTACTTGTCTTTAGTTTATTTACGGTCTATAAATTGGATTGAAACTAAATAATAAATATCTTGCTAAGCTCTCATTTCAACTTCGAAGGGTAATATATTTGAAATGGTAAGAAACGCTTTGAGTGGGATCCGATTAGTCATACTTGAAGATAATCCTCATCTTATAGACCCATGGGTAATTTTGATATAACTGCTATCACTAAATACGTTGGTTTAATCACCACGTTGAGTTATCTTTTCGGTTTTATCATTGTTAATTCAATGATAGGCGGGATTGGAGTTAATGAATTATCACTAGTAGAACCTCGATATCTTACTGCCGGAATTCTTTATTTATCTTTGACTGCCTTTGGTGGTGTAGGTTGGATAGGCG
>JBNLCC010000095.1:0-120305 GCA_050303615.1 Methylococcaceae bacterium
GCCCGTGGACCCTACAGCGAGGGGGGCGATATTGTTCTGGTGGGGAACGGTAAGGACGTTTTGATGGGCGTGGAACAGGCTTCAACGGACGAGCTGGGCTTCCTGCACCTGCAGCGAATTCTTGAGCTTGATGGCTACAAGTTGCACAAGGTTTTTTTTGACATGTATGAAATCCATCTTCTGGCACAGCTAAACCTGATCAACCCCAACCTGGGGATCATGTGTTCGGAGGCCTTTGAAAGACAGGGTCAGGCCTTACAATTGACATTTAATTGTCTTTGCTCCAACGCTTTGACTGCCCAGCTGACAGTCGCATAACTGACTCCGTAATGGTCACGGACTTCAGTCAGTGTGTAATGACCACTTAAATAAGTACGCACCATACCTTCATCACGCACGAAACGAGCCGGGGTCAGGCCTTATAATTGACATTTAATTGTTTTTGCTCCAACGCTTTAACCGCCTGGCTGACAGTCGCATAACTGACTCCGAAATGGTCACCGACTTCAGTCAGTGTGTAATGACCACTTAAATAAGCGCGTGCCATACCTTCGTGACGGCTTTGATAACGCCCGGAATAATAACCCAATGATTTTACCGGGGAGCGTTTTTGTTTTTTGGGAATATCTTTTACTCAAGCATTGAGCGCATACGCTTTTTCGCTTTTAGTTATGCCTGTACAAGGAATCCTAAGATGTCTGACAAAGCCTCCGTTCACAACGTTTCTGATACCGCTTTTTGGGTTGCGCAATATCGAGCCGTCGAAAGTAGAAAAATGAAGCAGTTGTTTCACGACCTTCTCGCGGAGTTATTGACCGGGGAATATGGGAAAGCGATTTCAGATTCCATGAAATCCGTCGGGACGTATGCATACTGGTCTGTAACGATTCGAACGCGGTTGATTGATGAGTACATTCTCAAATATATCGGCCAGGGGTATAAAACCCTCATCAATCTCGGAGCAGGCATTGATACCCGGCCATATCGCCTCTCTTTGCCCGACGATGTTCACTGGATAGAAATTGATTTCCCGAATGTCGTAGAATACAAAATTGAAACACTGAAAGCGTAGAATCCGAACTGTAAACTGGAGAGTGAGTCCTGCGCTTATTTTAACCGAAGGCGTTATTCCATATCTTACTGAAGAATCGGTTAGATGTTTGGCTGAGTATATAAAAGCTCAAGCAAACTTTGTGAATTGGCTTTCCATGCGAATTCTTTCGAAGAGATGGCCGAGCTGAGCAAATAGCACGGCATGGAGATGTATAGGCAACAGTATGAAGCGCATCTCAAGGCCAGGGAGAAGATGCAGGCTCTGATGCAGAACCCCGATGCAATGAACGCCTGGTTTGATGCCAAAAAAGAGAGGAATTTGAGGCGCTGCCTGATGCGGAGAGATGGGCAATACGAGTCAGGTATGGCATATCCTGTTAAGCCGGAATGCGCTCGACAACGAAACATCATATGCGTTTCTTAACCAATCGCTGTCCAATGAAACAGGAGTTATCATGAGAGAACGATTTATCGAGCCATCACAGGAAGGCGGAGCTGCACTGTTTTCCCGGCAAATAGCCGGAGAAATCGTGATGCTGAATCTTTTGCGTTTTCGCGATATAGCAGACTACTCAGCGAATCCGGAACTTAAGCCGGACGAACCTATATCCGGCGCTGAGGCCTATCAGAAATATATCGACCACACCTTGCCACTTCTTGAAGAGAGTGGTGGAGATGTGATGTTTCTGGGTAAGGGCGGCAAATACCTTATCGGACCACAGGAGGAGCAATGGGATCTTGTTATGCTTATCCGTCAGAATTCATTATCAGATTTCATGGCATTTGCATCGAATCAATCATATCTGGCAGGCCTGGGGCATCGAACGGCAGCACTCGAAGACTCGCGACTGTTGCCGCTTGTTGAATCAGAGGCAGCAACATAAGGGGGCGGCCGGCTGAACACTTCAGCTGGCGGATTCATATTCAATGTGCGCATGCGAAAGCAGGATATAAAGGGGGAAACATGCACGGACAAAACTTAACAACAGGCTCTATTTCAAAGCAGCTCTGGTCGCTCGCATGGCCGATGATGCTCTCGATGTTCTTCTATTCGCTCTACAACCTGGTGGATGCATTTTGGGTAGCCAAAATTTCGCCGGCGGCTATCGCGGCAGTCTCTATTTCGCAGATTGTCCTGTTTGCGATGGTGAGTCTGGCGATGGGCGCGTCGGTTGGGACGGCGGTGTTGATGGGGCAGAACATTGGTGCTGGCGAACAGGATGAGGCCGAGCGTCTGCTCGGGCAGGGCTACCTGCTGACAACGCTTGCCGCGTTATTTTTCACCGTCGTCATTTTCGTTTTGCGCGATCTACTCCTCGCACTCTCGGGCGCAGTGGGAGAGATACTGCCGCTGGCGCAGCCCTATTTTACGGTGGTCACGCTCGGCTCCATCCTGATGTTCTTGATGATGACCACCTCGTTTGCCTTTAATGCGCAGGGCGACAATTTCACCACGACCAAACTCTTCGCGCTCTCGACGCTCGTTAACATCCTGCTCGACCCGCTCTTTATCTTTGGCTATGGCGGTTTCCCCGCGCTCGGCATCGCCGGCGCGGCGTATGCGACGCTCATCTCGCAAGCGGTTTTCCTGGTGCTGGCACTCAGCATCCTTATGGGGTCGAGAATGATGGTGCCGCTCCGGCTCGACCACCTGCGCCTCAAGTGGCAGTCGGTGAAGCAGGTCGTGGATATCGGTTTACCGGCAGCACTGAATCAGGTCTTGAATCCGCTTGGCTTTTCGGCGCTGATGTTTTTTGTCTCGGCGGCGTTTCTGGAAGCTGGCGCGGCAGCTTTCTCTATCGGGTTTCGTATTGAGTTCTTCGCCTTCATTCCTGCGATCGGTTTTGGCTTCGGAGCAATGGCGATGATTGGGCAAAATGTAGGCGCGGGCAAACATGAGCGCGTGCGTGGGGTGCTGAAGACTGCCGTCTATTATAGCTCGGGTGCTGCACTCATCTTTAGCGTGTTGGCCTATCTGTTTGCGCCGCTCATTGTTGGCCTCTTCACAAGCGATCCGCAAGTGACTGAATACGCTTTACAATACTTCCTCATCGTGCCGTTTGGTTACGTCTTCTTCGCAGTGGCGTTCATCGAAGCAAATGTTTTTCAGGGAATTGGCCGCTCGTGGCCGGGTTTTTGGATCACGCTGGTGCGCGTGGGTATTGCGGTCGGCATTACCGCCCTAGCAGTCACTGTGCTTTCGCTCCAGATTTGGTCGGTCTGGTTTTCGATTGTGGTGGGTAGCGTTATTGCTTCAACTCTCGGCTTTTTGTGGGTGTGGCGCGCACTTGAGGTAGCACGTCCAAAAGACGCGCCGCCGGACTACGTCCTCGAAGGCGAAGAAACTCTTCCGCCGCCGGTAGGGTAGTTATCAGCGTGAAGGAGCTTATAACCATTAACGGCTGACGGTATGGAATTCGATTTCACCCGGAAGCGTTTCAAGGAGTCATGATCATGAATTACGCATTATCTATTATGGGATTTGTTATCACCACTTTCATCTATGCTTTTTTCTGGCATCTTATTGTATTTAAGAAAGTATATGACGATATCGGCATCTATGATCGGGAAAAACAAATCATTCCAATCGGTGTTCTTACGGTATTTATTCAGGGATTTGTTTTCGTCTACCCGTATGCAAATTTTGATTTTGGTCAGTTGTCCATCCTTAGAGGTACCATTCTGGGTCTGCTACTGAGGATGTTTGAGTATAGTGCTGGCTCTCTGGCCTTTTCCGCCAAGAGGAAAATCAAAAAATTAAATACAACATAGCAAGATCCGGGTCGCGGATAAGCGCTTAAACCTTCATATTGATACTCATACAGGAAAGATATCCTGTTGGTACGCAAATTCAATTATGTGAGGTTTAGCAAAATGACTGTACTATTGAATAAAGTCGCAATTATCACCGGAGCAAGTTCTGGGATTGGGTATGCCACGGCAAAACTGTTCTACAGAGAGGGGGCCAGGGTTGTCGTCGGCGCACGACGCCAACCAGAATTGGACTTACTCGTCGAAGAAATCACGCAAGCCGGTGGACATGCTTTTGCACTTGCCGGTGACGTCAAAGACGAAGCTTACGCAAAAGCTTTGGTTGACCTGACGGTAGACCGCTTTGGCGAGCTCGATATGGCTTTTAATAACGCAGGTACAATGGGTGAGATGGCGCCTACACCCGATGTATCGCTTGCCGAGTGGGAGGATACGATCAGTACGAATTTGACGAGTGCTTTCCTTGGAGCAAAGTATCAACTTTCTGCGATGCTTAATCGGAACGGAGGGTCAATGATTTTAACATCGACGTTCGTCGGTTACACAGTAGGGCTTCCAGGGGCAGCCGCCTATGCCGCGAGCAAGGCCGGGCTCATCGGACTCACCCAGGCGCTCGCGTCTGAGTTTGGTGCCCAGGGAATCCGCGTGAACGCCCTATTGCCGGGAGGTACGGATACCCCAATGGGCCGTGCATTCGCAAATACTCCCGAAACCTTAGCGTTTGTCCAGGGCATGCACGCTTTGAAGCGCATGGCAACGCCGGATGAAATTGCGCAATCGGCTCTCTACCTCGCATCTGATGCCTCAAGCTTTGCCACCGGTTCGGCGCTTCTTGCTGACGGTGGAATCTCCATAAACCGGATCTGATCAAGCACTGCCCCATGTCCGACTATGACCGCATAGCTCAAGCAATTTCATTCATCACTCATCGGGTGAGCAGTCAGCCCACACTGGATGAAATCGCGGAGCACATTCATTTGAGTCCCTTTCACTTCCAGCGTCTGTTCTGCCGCTGGGCAGGCGTGACGCCGAAAAGATTTTTACAAACGCTGACGCTGGAGCGCGCAAAACAACTGTTCAGAGAATCCAGGCCATTGCTTGAGGTTTCCTATTCCCTGGGCTTGAGTAGCGGCTCACGTTTGCATGACCACTTCGTTCATCTGGAAGCGGTCACGCCCGGCGAATTCAAGACTGGCGGCGCTGGTTTATCAATCGAGTATAGTGAACATGAAACGCCTTTTGGTCGAGTGTTTATAGCTACCACCCGCAGAGGTATATGTGATCTTGCATTTCTTGATGACGAGGGTAGTGATGAACATCTAGCTGCTCTGCATAGGAAGTGGCCACGCGCAGAACTGCATGAAAACCACGATAAAACACTTGCGATTATTGAAACCATGTTCGGCAGGAAAACGACATTGGATCGCCCATTGTCATTGTATGTGTCCGGCACCAACTTTCAGATCAGTGTATGGAGGGCCTTGTTAGATATACCTCCTGGTAAAGTGGCGAGCTATTCTGAAGTGGCAACAGCAATCGGCCACCCTCGCGCAGCAAGGGCTGTGGGGCTCGCCGCAGGCGCAAACCCGGTCGCTTTCCTTATTCCTTGCCACCGCGTCATTCAACAAAGCGGAAAAATCGGCGGTTATCGTTGGGGAGTGATCCGGAAACATGCCATTCACGTTTGGGAAGCAGCGCGACATGAATAATATTCGGCACAACATGGCGTTTGAGCTGGTCGCGCCAAAAGCGGCGCGCCCCTCAACTTTACGTTGGCGCCCACTAGAGTCTGTCACATTTTTCAAAGCTGAGTTGTCTTATTTGGGTAATCATTAAAAATGGAGTACCTATAAAGACACTACTTAAAATTGATGCCAGTATCCGGTTGGCGGATTCGCACACACGGAAATTGACAAACTATGCTTCACGCTGTCACGTTTGCGGATTTTTTGGGGCGGACGATATATGACTTCGATTATTTATCCTAGTTATTTGATATATATCACAAAATTGAATTTTATAATAATGTAAATTCACGCTACATTGAGAAAATGATATTTATCTCAATATGTTACTACTACTAAGAAAAACTATAGAGGATTAATTCTTTGAAATATTTATTATTCACAATCACTTTATCTCTAAGCACTTCCGTATTTGCTCATGGTTACTTATTGAATTCCCGTGCAAATTTATGTGCTCAAGGTATCAATCATGACTGCGGCCCGGTAATTTGGGAGCCACAAAGTGTTGAAGGTCCCGATCGATTTCCCTCAACTGGACCGGAGGATGGGACAATTGCTGCCGCTGGCAGCTCAAGATGGATTGCGCTTAATGAACAAACGCCTTCGCGTTGGCATAAAGTTGATATGTTGCCGGGAACTAATACTTTTGATTGGCAACTAACAGCAAATCACGTCACCCGAGACTGGCGTTATTTCATCACCAAACAAAATTGGGATCAAACCCAACCACTCACACGAGATTCTTTTGAATTGACTCCTTTTTGTTCCGTTTCCGGTAACTATCAAAACCCTCCCTTTCAATTTTCCCATATGTGTGATGTGCCGGTAAGAAGCGGTTATCAAGTTATCCTGGGTGTTTGGGATGTAGGTGATACAAGCCAGAGCTTTTATAACGTTATTGATGTACAAATGCCTGATGATGGCATTCCTCCCCCCGTATCTGAACTAAAGGATATAGGTGATATCAACCCCAGTTCTGATTTAAATACAGCGGATATTGTTCGCATCAGATTATTTACCGTTGAAGGTGAACTTACGGATCAAGCCATTGAAATGATCATTGAAAACAGCGATCAAGGAGGAAGGAATACATGGCCAAAGCTGTTTGCAGAATACATTAATGCTCAAAATACCGAACTGGAGGCCGGAATAATAGATGCTCAAGGCAATATTGTTCCAGTATTTGGAAAAAATAATGTTTACACAGATATTTCCTCAGCTATCACTCGAATAGAAATCGAGGTCGATTTAGCCGAAGCAGGTGCCTCACTGGACATTAGCCTGCAACAGACTGTATTTAGCACGGGTGAGCCCATGCAGTTGCTGATTGATGCTACTGCTGACCCTGCAATGAGTATAACGGCAGAATTGTTTTTCCAGGGGGTTAGAATCGGTTACCAAGAGGTTCCTCTTACGAACGATGCTCAACTTCAGATTGACATAGCAGACCCTCAAGCGGGCACTTATCAGCTGATTGTCATCGGTGAAACGGCTGATCATCAACATATTATGCAAGAGAGTTTTACAGTTGCCGTATCTGATCCTGGTGATTTTGTTTATCCTGACAACATAGGGAGTTATCTTGCAGGTGACTTAATTCGTGGTCAAGATGGAAATACCTATCTATGCCTTGTCGAAGGCTGGTGTAACGGTAATAGAACCTACTATGCTCCGGGATTTGGATTGGCATGGAGTAGCGCTTGGGAGCTTGTTATTGAAGGACCGGCTCCTGAAGTAGAAGCAGAATTCACATATCCAAACGGTCTTGGCCAATATCAGCAAGGTACAATTGTCAAAGGCACTGATCAGAATCTATATCGCTGTGATATTTCTGGCTGGTGCAATAGCCAAAGTAGTTTTTATTATGCACCTGGGACCGGGACAGCATGGGATAGTGCCTGGACATCTCTTTAACAAATTACGATAGCATATAGCCAAAACATCCAGCGAACTTTTTAAACTGCCGCTGATTTTAGTGTTCGCGTCGCGAACAAACTGTTGGACCGGCAGAACCACTTGCATAATAGGATAGTCCATATCTATTATGTTAGGAAAACCTGCGGGTCAATTCGCGCATTAGGGTACTAAAGCTCACTAAACGAAATTAGCAAAAGGAGAAATCAATGTTTGTTGTGCTACTAAAGTTTTCAGACAACAAAAGCAAAGCGGCTGAATTCATGGATGGTCATAATCAGTGGATAAAGCGTGGTTTTGACGAAGGTGTGTTTTTATTGGCGGGTAGTTTACAGCCGGGCTTGGGAGGCTCGGTTATCGTTCACAATACTTCTGCACCTGAACTTCAAGAAAGGGTTAACAGAGATCCATTTGTTGTTGAAAACATCGTTCAAGCGGAAATTTTTGAAATTGATCCTAAGAAAGCCGATGAACGGTTACAGTTTCTTCTTGATTAATATGCGGGAAAGAAAAAAATGAGTTCGACAGTAACTGGAGCTGATGGAAAGCCTCGTTGTCGTTGGTGCTCGGCTGCGCCCGAGTTCTTTGACTATCATGATAAGGAATGGGGATACCCTGTGGATGATGATATTCGATTATTTGAAAAGTTGTGTCTTGAAAGTTTCCAGTCGGGTTTAAGCTGGCGCACGATTCTTGCTAAGCGCGAAAATTTCCGCTCAGCATTTCATAGCTTTGATTTTAATAAAGTTGCCGAATTCACAGAAAGTGATGTGGAGCGTTTATTAACTGATGAAGGTATTGTGCGTCACCGTGGAAAAATTGAAGCTGTCATCAATAACGCAAAATGCGCTAAAGAATTGGTTGCCCAATTAGGTTCGCTAGCTGCTTTCTTCTGGAGTTTTGAGCCAAGTATAGAAGAATTGGCGGAGCCTCAAACAGCATCAACTTCAGAGGCGTCAAAGGATCTCGCCAAAGCATTAAAGAAGAAAGGCTGGAAGTTCGTCGGTCCTACAACTGTATATGCATTTATGCAGGCTATGGGACTTATCAACGATCATGCAGAAGAATGTGTGTATAGGAGCGAGGCTAAAAAAGCACGTAATAATTTTAAAAAACCGACAATTTCTATGTCCTAACAGTCACGCATAAAAACCAGAAACCAGGTTCAGGCCTTACATTTGACATTATTGAAGATGTTATTTAATTTGCTATAAGTTTTCATAAAGGGTCAATTTTGACGGCAAGACCTTTACGAATAAAGTTTACCGGAGCACGATACCATGTTGCGTCACGCGGCAATGCCAGGAATGATATTTATACAACATCATAATGATGGATAGCGGTTTTGGCGTTATTATAGAACATGTATGCGACTGTCAGTCGGATGGTAAAAGGGTTCGAATAAACGTCGCAATAAAAACAGTATAATGTCAACCGTAATGCTTGACCGCTTATTTTATCTTACTTCTATGGCTTCTCCGCTGGATAAGCCACGTTGCAATGACTGCGTCCACTTTCCCCTTAAGTCCACCTGCAATTTGCGATTTTGCCAGCAGCTCCAGCTGATAAGTTTCATCATAATGCCGCTGTAATTCCTCTTTATGAACCGAAAATGGCGGACCCTCGTATGATTGCTGATCATATTCAAAGGTAACCAGCAACTGTGGCGCCTTTTGTGTCAGTGAAACCAGGTGGGCGGCATAGCGGCAACGCAACTCTTCGGGTAACGCTACCAATGCCGCTCTGTCATAAATGGCGTCCACAGTGCCGAGCATACTGCTTGACAAGTCAAATATGTCGCCAACCCAGATATCGATATTTTTTGCGCTATAGCGAGTCAGCGCGCCTTTCGGCGTGATTGCCGGCGTCAAATTCAGCGATATAAACAGTTCGTTTATCGCTAGCGGACTCAGTTCTACGCCGGCGATTCGATGGCCTTGAGCAAGCAACCAGGCTATGTCGAGCGTTTTACCGCATAAGGGCAGGAAGATGCGGCTTCCTTTTTCCAGGTCCAGGCTGCTCAGGTTCTCCACCAAGGCAGGATTGGCGTGGCTTTCGTGAAAACTGATCTCGCCCCGCTCCCATCGTTGGAGCCAAAAATTTGCTTTCATATCATTTCCTCATGTTTTCAAATGGTAAGCCGCCGGTAAATCAACTTCAAAGTTGTTTCAAGCAGCGTTCTGAAGTAGGATAAAAGTTCAAGTCGACTTGAGGTCAAGTGTTGATTGCAAATGGTGGCGCTATGGATATTGGTGAAGTTACTAAAGCATCGGGGTTGCCAGCCTCGACCCTGCGGTTTTATGAAGAAAAGGGGCTTATTCAGTCTTATGGCCGTAACGGTCTGCGGCGGCTATTCCATAGCGAAGTGCTGGAGAGGCTGGCGCTGATTTCATTGGGGCGCAGCGCAGGTTTCTCACTTGACGAGATTGCGGAAATGCTTACCCCTCAAGGACCTGAAATTAACAGGGAACGGCTTTTGGCAAAGGCTGACGAGCTGGATACAAAAATAAAGGAATTAACCTCCATGCGCGACGGTCTCCGTCATGCTGCGGTCTGTAGCGCCCCCAGCCATTTTGAATGTCCGAAGTTTCTTCGCCTTTTTAAGATTGCGGGGAAAAATCGCTTCAGACCATTAAATAAATTACCGAAGAATTTGCTCTATCGTCGGCATAAAGTATCGCTACGGCTCGTCATTGTTCACAATCAGCAAACAAAGAGGCGCGTAGCGTTCTCGACGGCTTTCGCGTTTGATTCAAGAATGTCATTTCCGCGGCCAAGAAGCACGACCCAACCTGAGTAATAAACGCGAACTTCATCTTTGCCGTCGCCTAACGCCAGGAAATGTGGCTCTTTGCCCTAGATATCGATCACGTCGGTACTATCGCCTCCGGCTATGTAGTAGCTCGAAATCTTGAGGTAGGCGGTCATCCAGGGCCGCGAAGACTGTCCAATGTTCTCTGCATCGGCGCGGCGTATTTGGAAGTTTCGAGCAACTCAACGGCGCCGTTCCAGGCGGAAAACGACTCCGATCCCGCCTTCGGGAAAAACACGCCTGTTGCAACGCTCTGCTCTCCGACCGTCTCGGTCGGATCAATGAAATCATTGATGGATTCGCCTCTCGCATTGGCGATGGATGCGGCAATTATTGCCGTTGCTGTCACGAATATCTTGGTCATAATGACCCTCCTTAAGTTAAATCGGACTAAACCCTACGCTGCACGTATCTATCGGGCGCTCGCCCGCCATTGTAAAACTCATCAACAAGGAAAATATCTTCGTCCGCACTTTAATAACATTCCTGTCGTATCCGTCATTAATCTGCGGGCAAGACATCTTGGGACGGGAGGAGCTTACCACGAGTTATACTCTAACGTTTGTCATTTCCTGATAGGACAAATCGGTACTAAGAATTCAGTCCGGCTTACGAGTTTTCTAACAGTCCTTAAACTGCTGGTATTGCTGCGAAACATTGTTAGTTTGTCAGAGGAGGCGAAGGCGTTTACCGTGCCGCACTGGAGTCTCGAGTGCGGGACGAGTTAGCAAACGATATCAGCGACGCGCATGGCGGCCGCCCCGTCGTTTTCGGCGTGCAATGGATTCCCACCGGTTTCGCGTTTCTCTACTCCGCTTGGGTTCACGAGGACGCCATGTCGGTTCTGGCGTCGAACTTTTCCTCGCTCTCACACAATGATCTCATGAGGTCCGGACTGCAGACAAAAGTAGTCCATAAGCCAATATCGGCCGAACTCGTCCTTCCTGTTGAAAAGCTTCGGCAAACCAAGGTTTATGAAGGATTCCTTGCAAAAACCGGCGGCCTGCTCCCCGACGTCTTCTTGATGTCGCACTTGTCTTCCATCTTGGTGACGGTGTTGGGGAGCGCGCGGAGGCCGGATCAGCCAAGGTGGGGCGAGCGTGAATTGGAGATCATGAAACGCCTGTCCACGCATCTGGTTTTTGCGTTTAAATTCACACAGACTATGAGTCACCGGAAGCGCATTTTTCGATAACACATGGCACGCAATCCAAAGATCATTAACCCTTCCCGGTGTATTGGCAAGCTAGAGGAGAGTGCAATGTTTTGCGTAGTACTCGCATACCCGGCAATTGATATCGTATTGAATGGGAATAACCCTGATCCCTATCAAAGCGGGCACTCAAAAGTCGATCCCGTTTAATTCGTCGGTTGCGTCCCAGCGCTGGAGGTTGTCGGTTCCGTTATCGCTGTCGAACTGCGCTATTCCATCGAACATTCGCTCCCAGCTGTTGGTATTCGACCAGCCGACGAATCCCGGCGGATTGACCGCCAGCCGGTATTGCTCAAGCAGTTCTAGGTTGGTCGGAGCAACGCCGGGCAAGGTTCGATAATCCCAGAACTGCCGACTCCAATCCAGTTCGACGCCCCGGCCGAGTTTGCTGATCTCATCGCCGGGGCATACATTGCGTAGATAGGCGTCGTCCCCGCCCACCGGGCCATCGGCCATATCGACATTTTGCACTGTACCGTTCTTGTAATCGTCCTTGTAATAATGGAACGCGCCATCCGGCTCCTGCGTGTCGTTCCATACTGAGGTCGCATAGAATTGAGCAAAGCCCTCCGTCAATGCCGACGAAGACCATTCTTGCGAGTGCAGCGCGTGGGCGTTGCCGTTCTGAAAGATACAGGCCGGGCCGCCGGTGTTGAGCGCGTACATGCTCGACAGAACGGGATGCACGCCGCCCATAAAGCGATGCACCACAGCGTGGCCGATTTCGTGCGAAATGGCGAACTTGTGGTCGTTGTGGTCGGGGTGAATATAGACAACCGGAAGTATCTCATGCTCCACGTTGACGAATGTGCTGTTGCAACTGTTGTCCGAAGCGGACGGACACTGGCCGTCCATCGCATAGATAGTCTCGCCGGCGAGTCCGTCGCTAAACCGCATCAAGGAGAAAACACCGGCGGCAAAGATGTTGGAACGTGAGTCGCCATCGAGGTAAAAATATTTCGCGGTGTCAAGCGTACCCAGTTCTCCGTACCAATACCAAGTGGATACATTGCCACTGCTGTGTAGTGCCACGAAACGGTTGTGGTCGGTTGGTCGGTCGGTGCGTGGGACATCTGCCTGAGACAGAATGATCACTCCCCAGATATCGCTGTTGGGTGTGTGATCGAAACTGATGCACCCGTCGACGTCCAGACGCCCGTCGTCCACGACCACCGAACTGGCGCCCTGGTTGAAGTTCGTGATATCGACGCGCGCATAGCTCGCCGGCACCCACTGCATTCCCTGCGCATTATAAAAATCCTCGCCGACATCGCTGTCCTGTGTATTAAAGGGTATACGCACACAGAAGTTCAGATTTCCGTTGCCGGCCCCACCGGACAGAACATCGTCCGGGCGCCGCGATCCATCCTGAGCATCAATGACTGCAGCAAGCGTCGTCGGATAATCCGGGCGGCTGATTTCCGCCAGGTCCCGCCGGATATCATCGATAAACGCCCCACGGATATCGCCTGAATTGAATTGCTCGATTTTCGCAATATCGTCGTAGACGAACAGATTCCAGGGCTTGCCCCGAACAGATTGTTCCGCGTGAAAGTATAGCTTCGGACTTAGGCTTTGATCCAGTGTGACCGGCTTGAGAAGGGTCGTCTTCGGGTCGGTGACTTCGACATGGGCTCTGATGCTCGCTGAAGTTCGCAGCTGCAACGGTCGAAAACCGAGACTCGTTAAATTGTAACGGATGAGACGTTTATCGTGTGGCGGCAGCCATAACCAGCGCGGCTTGGATCGTTGACGTTTCACGTTACCGAATCGGTTGAGCCGTATGTGTACGCGTTGCCAATCACGGCTATGGTTATATGCAACCAGAGTGACATAGGGCTGTTGCAATACCGCGATTTTTCCGGTACCGGGTTGCTCCAGCCATTCAAGTGAAACGATTGGTGCTTCACCGGTTTCCAGGTTGCAAACGGTTTCCCCAACCCGATCTTGGCCTACCGCGCTAGATCCGCCGACGCTACAGAATGAGAGAGTGAGGATCGCCAAGAAGCAACGAAACATTATGAGTGGGTTCATTTGATTTGTCTCCTATGTAATGACGGTGGCTCGAGAGACTTTGAAAACAGAAAAAATGATTTTATCAACAGGTCGCAGCATGCGAAATCCTAATTCCCGTACTATCGACGGATAGTGTGCTTGATAAGAGGCACCAGCAGCTATTAATTATGATCGATCGAAAGTAGGTAATATCATGGATAGTGATTTTCAATGCTGTTTTCCGAACTGTCTTCGGATAAACGCTAACCAGCCCCTTTTTCTGGAGAATAGGAAATCCGACCCCCAAAGTCAAGGTATATTGCGTAAATTGTATAAGGGATCACAAACACCATTGCGTCAATAACTTCAATTTAAGTTTAAGCCTTCGAACTGACGGCGAGTTATTCAGCATTATGTGAAAACGGTTTTTTCTCTTGATACGAATTAACGATAAGATGAGCAACGATATTTGACAACTAAGGCAGCACGCTCCCGGCCCAGATCAGTACAGCAAACGGGGTCATATATGGTCTCGTTTTATCTTCCTGTTTTTTCGCCTTGAGCACCGGGTTGGGCGTCATGGCCCGAGTCCGGCTACTGGCTTTACCGATACCGCCAACTCATACTCAAACAGTTTGATGTCGGTTAGACCGGCACAAGCCAGCCGAAGATCTTCGCTGATGTTTTTGGCGATGATGATGCCTCTCACGCTCTGCCCTTCATCGGCCTGATTGATCTTGATCCAGTTTATGTACCGGAGCAACTGACCCACAGCTCTGTCGTAGCCCTTTGACACCTTCAATTCAATGACCACATAGTTCCCGGATGAATCTAGCGCCAATAGGTCTATGAAACGGCCACCAACCGGGAATTCAACACCTGTAATACCCTCATCGGCGTACAACGAAAGGCCTGTCTCAATAAGCTGTAGATTTCGAGCGAGGAAGTCCCTCAGGTCGTGTTCGTAAGCAAACTCGCCCGTACCTTCGGAAGTTTGTTTAGAGTCAGGAAATGCGTACCGTTTTCATATTGCCGGACAAGTCAAATAAGAAGTGAAAAGTTATCATAAACTTAACAATAATTCGCATCCGGCAAATGCGCTATACTCGTTCGAACAGGGGATAAATATTTCTGTCAAGTGTCTTGCCGTTCCTTGCACTCCCGATACCAATCCAGTATCTCGCTGCCTGTCCAGATCTTTACGTCGTCGCGGTTAGTGATATGATCGAGGATCTCCCGCAGGTGGCGAATCCGGTGAGGGACGCCCATGATGAACGGATGCAAGGTGAAGCACAGTACCCGGGTGGCTTCATCGGCCTCGCTCAGATATTGCGAGAGCGAAGCGATCACCCGTTCGGAATACTCAGACGACTTGTGTCCCTGGATCAGAATGGTCGCCAAATCGTTGTGTTCTTGAGTATAGGGCATGGCGACCAACGTCCCATGCGTGGTGGCAATGTCTACCGGCTGATCGTCAAGTATCCAATCGCCGACATATTCGAAGCCGGCTTCGCGCAGCCAATCGACCGTTTCGTGGGTTTCCGCCAGCGCCGGCCCGAGCCAGCCCCGCGGAGGCCTGCCAGTGTACTCGGCGATGCGTTCGAAGGTTCGGAAAATCACCGCACGCTGGTCTTCCTCGGCCGGCAGCGCGCGTTGAATCCAGCCATGACCCGCGAAATCCCACCCGGACTCCAAGCAGGCATCGACGACCTGTGGATAGGCATCGCACACCGACCCGCCAAGCATGATGGTCGGCCTGACCCCGTATTCTTCGAATATTCGCCGCATGCGCCAGAAAGCAACCCGTTGGCCATATTCATGCCATGTCCAGTTAGGGATGTCCGGCACTGTGTTTGCGACATGCGCCGGCGGATCGACGATGGTTCGCGGCATGGGCCGATCGACGGGCCAGTGTTCGATGTTGAGACACGGCCACACAATGACCTTGGCGCCGTCAGGTAAGGGAAGCGGGTAGCGATCGATTATCGGCCGGTATTCGATACGGTCGCCGGGTGAATTGTAATGCATAATGCGTACTCCTTCAGAATTTCAACGGTCAAGCCCCAGTGCGCGCCGTGGATTGTCGCTGAACAGGCTAATCAGGCGGCCGCTGTCGAATCCCTGCGGCCAGAGCGCTTCTATAGCGCGTGCAAAGCGTACCGTGCCATCGGGAAACGGATCGCTATGTATCTGCCCGAAGTCGGTGGACAGGATCACTTGCTCGGTTCCCGTGGCTTTGATGGATGTCATGAAGCGTTCCAGCGGGATCCCTTCGATGGTGTGAATCGCGAAGCAGTGCTCGATGAAGACCCGCTCGTCGCGAGTGAGCTCGACAAGCTGTGCGTCGGAAAGATTTACCGAAGGGTAATGCGGATGCGTGAGCAGGACCGCGGGCACGCCGGAGTCAAGGGCCATCGGCACCAGCCGCATGATTTCGGCGGCGGACAGGTGCCCGGTGGCCAACCGTGCGCCGGCCTCTCCGATCGCGTTGAGCACCGCCGGCAATGCCGGATCGGGCACTCCGTCTTCGGTAAATACCCGAACCGGCGTTTCCGTTGTGTCCCCTTTCCCGTCCAGCGCGTCGCAGCAAGTCGAACATCCGCCCCAGCGTTTGTCAAAGGCAAAGCCCATCGAACTCAAGTGCGCAGCTGCATGTACGGTAGGCATCCAAACCACAAAGGGCGGGGGATGGTCTTCACCGCGCACATCGGTCCGGTTGCCGCTGGCCGCCGAGATCACGGCGTCCGCATTGAGACCGCCGACAAAACGGTTCAGTACCGTGCCTCCTAATAGGCGGACGTCCTTGTGACGGCGCGCGAAGGACGCCAGCGGCGTGGTCGGATAGGTGTGGTTTTTGAGCACCAGGGTTGCGTTCCAAGTCCGGGCCGCCTCTGCGAGTTCCGCTACATCGTAGCGCCGCGGCACGATTTCCGGCCCAACGTGAAAGTGGGTATCGACAACGCCCGCCTCGCGCAAGCGATCCGCGAGTTCCATCGAACGGGTTTCCGGCCGCTTGTTCATATTTCCGCTTCCATAGTTCTGCCGAACACCCGGTACCAGATCTCCAAGTGCAGCAGCGACCACAGGCGCATAGCCACGCCGCTGTCCGGGGAGTCGAGCGTCAAATGTTCAAGCCACGTCACCGGATTGACAAAGCTGCGCACAAAGGCGTTAGGCGAGGTCAGCGTATCTTGGCAGAAATCTCGTAGCGGACCGGCGAGCCATTGTTCTACCGGTACGGTGAAGGGCTGTTTGCGGCGTTCCAGCTGCCAAGCCGGCAAGTCCGGTGTGAATGCGTCAATGAGCATGCCCTTCGGGCGACCGCCCGCGCGTTTGCTCGCCGCAGGCAGGGAAGCGGCCAAACGGGTGACGTGTATATCCAGGAACGGCGATCGTGCTTCCAAGCTTGCGGCCATGGAAAGTTTGTCCACCCGCGCGAGGTGGTAATTGCGCATTCGATTTGCGGCTTCGAGGCGCATAATGCGGTCGAGCGCCGGCATCGTGCTCTCAGCGGGCACATGAATGTCGTCGAGGTAGCTTTCGGGAATGCCCGCCAGACTCAATTCATCGGGATGAAACACCATGGTACGTTCGAGGTAGGCGCCGATGTCATCGGTGGGGTCGTCGAAGCGCGCATAGCCACCCCAGAATTCATCTGCTCCGTCCCCGGTCAGCACCACCTTGGTCTCGTTCGCCGCGGCGCGCGACAGTGCGAGCGTGGGAACGGTGACCGGATCATGTATCGGGTCCTCAAGAGCGATGGCCGTATCGCGCAGCAGATCCGGCACCTGGCTGGCCCCGAGGATTACCGATTGATGTGTGAGGCGCAGTTTGTCGGCGAGCTTCACGGCGATGCCGTGTTCGTCCTGCCAGCCGCCAACGTCGTAACCCACTGTGAAAACGTGGGGTGGCGGCGTGTCCTGACGGGCGGCGATGGCAGCCACGATGCTCGAATCGAGTCCGCCCGAGAGAAAGATTGCGGCACGGTGGCGGTCGGGGCAACGCGATGCGATAGCACGCGAGAGATCCCGCCTGAGTTGCTCGGATCGATCGGCTTCAGCGCCCGGGTTTGGAACCTCGAACCATCGTCCTTGTTGGACCGCGCCGCGACGGCCGATGCGCATCCAACCGCCGGCGGGCAGTTGCGAGACGTTTTCGAATGCGCAGAAGTTGCCGCCGACACTTTTAAAGATCAGGCACTCGTACATGGCGTTATGCCGAATGCGCATGGGACCCGTAGCGGCGTGCAGCGAGGCGAGTGTCGACGCAAAGGCGAGCCCGCCGTTGAAGCGGCGAATGTAGAGCGGTTTCTGGCCCCAGGCATCGCGGGCGAGCAAAACGTCGCCAGAACGTTGATCGTAGAAAGCCAGGGCAAACATCGCGCTTACCTTGCACAGACCCTTGATTCCCCTTTCCGTAAGCAAACGCAGCAGCACCGAGCCGTCGCAGTCTCCCTCGCGGCAGTGCCCGCCGAGGGATGACATCACGCGCGCCGGGTTGTACAGCTCACCGTTGAATATGAGTTGGTTGCCGGGTTTATCCCGGAAAGGTTGTCGGCCTCTTTCGGCCGAGCCCGTTACCGCAAGGCGCACCATGCCCAACCCGATGCGGCCGTCGCTCCACAGCGCAAGGCCGTCGGGTCCGCGATTACGCTGAGCGTGGCACATGGCTCGTACGGTTCGCAGTATGTTCTGCTCATTCCGGGGGACGTCGTAGATGATGCCGGCAATCCCACACATGATCAGCGCCCTCTCCGCCAGGGCATAGCGGCTGAGCCCCATGCCAACAGTGAAACCGGTGTGACGAACTCGGTCCACTCGAGCTTGGGTGGGTGCCGCGACGTATCGAAACCCAGCGTAACGTCGATAACGCCGCTGGGGTGGCGGATACGCCATCGGTTCATGACGGGATCCGCATTGCCGAACGTGTTGGCGAGAAATGCGCACAAAGCCATTGAGGCGGAGCCCGGGAAGGAGCGATGCAGTTCGCCGTGGTAGTAGCTGGCGGCTTGCACCTCGGACCGGCTTCCTATGGAGTCGATCCTGTAGGGAATCACCTTCGGTGAATAGCCGGGCTGCGGCGCAAAGCCCGCATCGCGTGCCAAACGGATACCGGCGTCTGCGATGACGCCGGCGACATGGGCATCGACGCTTTCGGGGTCCAGCTCCGAGAACAGAAACAGATTGCCAACCAATACAGGTCGAAAGGATATGCGTTTGCCGGCGATTTGCACATGATGATCGCCTGTAAGTCCGGCCAACGCTTTACGGGTACTCGCCGAAACCAGGAAGCGCACCGTCCACGCATCTGCAATGTGGTGATCGCTGTTCGGGCGCAACTCGATTTTCTGTCCCGTGGAGAGGTTGACCGCGCGCCACTGCGACTGTTGGCCGCGGTGATGTCCGCCAAGCTGTGCGAGCATCGCGGAAGCCGATGACGAGTTTGAACACTCCATGGGCAGGACCGAGCCGGTCGATGGAACGACTTGCAAAAAGCGGAAACGAAACTGCGCCGGCTCCTTCTCAGACCAGACGAGCGCCACCTTGTTGTCTTGCAGTCTCAGCCCGCCGAGACCGCCATGGCCATCGTGGCCCAGCAAAATACGCAACACTTCCTTGTGGCCCCTGGCGCCCGGATGTATGTGATTTCCATCGATAACCAGGATGCGGCTGGTTCCCGAGCGCACCAACATGTAGGTTGCGGACGGTACGTGGTCCAATAAGCGGCTGAAGTGTGGAATCAAGGTTTCTTTCCTATTTTGGTTTGAGTAGCCTGCGTCTTGGCACTTGCTAACATGATTTGCCTTCAGGCGCGCGTGGCTGCAAAGTGTCCCACCAGCGGTCGAAATCTTCGTGCCGCCAGAGTTCCCAAGGCTTGCCCGTGCTTTGCAGCGACTTGCCCAAACGTGCCGCGAATGCGAGATGTGCAGTATTAATCGAACGTCGGGACTCCGCCCAGGCTGGAAGTTGGGACTCAAAATTGTTGCCGCTGCCGGCGATGGTCTCCGCAAGCGTCAGCGAATCCTGCACAGCCAGCGTTACGCCGCCGCCGATGTGGGGTACTGCGAGGTGTGCGGCATCTCCTACCAATGCCAATCCCGATCCTACAACGGGGTTCGCGACGCCGTAAAATATGGGTTGCAGAAACAATTCCTCGGTTGCTTCCATTAACGCTGCGAGCCACGGCGGTAAACGGTCGGCACCGAGCGCTCGCAGTTCCGCTTCTATGTCATGCCGCAGCTTGCCGGAAGGTATCGACCAACGATGCGTGTCTCCATCGCGATCGGTCAGTAGCCGGACCAGCGCGCTTTCCGGGAAATTCGCATACCACATCCAATTGAGCGGCTCGTCGTCGCCGGGCAATCCATAAAGCGTAGCGTGTTCGCCGTCCATGATTACCTTGGCCATGGCGTTACCGAACAAGCTTGCAATGGTCGCCGGTAATCGGTCGGGTAGCCGCGTCCGCGGTACCAAGCCTCGAACGGCGACATAGCCGAGGTAATGCGGCAAAAAATCCGGATCGAGCTTGGTGCGCACTAGGGAGCCGATGCCATCGGCACCGGCCACGAGGTCGAAGGCCTCCTCGTCTCGTCCGTCGATGCAAATCCGCGGTGGGCGGGTTTCAACCCGTTGTACCGGACAGTGTTCGAAGAGTGCCGTGCCATCGATGCGGCGGCGGAGAACTCCGTAAATGTCACCCCAACCGGCGGCGTACTTGTCCACCTGCTGATCCCACAATATCTTTCCGGAGTTTCCCAGGTACAAATAACGCGAGATGTGCCTTAGGCCGTCGAGTTCCAGCGTCTGCACCAGCCAAGGAGTTAACGTCACGCCCGCACCTTGGTGGGCATGCAGGCCGGACGATCGCTCGTAGAGCGTTGTTTCGATTCCGTATCGGCGCAAGCCCCAGGCGAGAGACAAACCCGCCATACTCGCCCCGACGATCCCGATACGAAGGTTCTTGATTCCTCGTCCGTTCACGCTCGCTCCAGTACATAATGCACAGGAACCGTTTCCGCCCTGTAGAAGTCCTCGAGAAATGCCTGCTGTGATTGGTAAGTTCTGGCCGGTAGCCAGCGAGCCACATAGTTGACATTTATGGGGTGCACGTCGAAGGGATAGGGGTCGATTGCCAGACGGTGTTCGTCAAGCACCGTCAGCACGAGGCGTACATCGGGTTTTCCCGGTCCGGTCGGGGCCGGTATCTCCCGGAAAACGCGATTGGCATCGGCGCCGCGGTTGCTGTTGTTTAACGGGTAGCGGTTACAGAGGAATTGCGCTAACGCGTCGCAGATTTCCACCAACTTGTAGTTCGCGTCGAGCTGCGCATCGCTATTGCAGTCACTGTACTCGGCGGACCGGCGTAGCTTTTCGATCAAAGCCTGCTTCAATTCCATCTGCTGCTGCAGATATTTCTTGGCGATCGGGTCGTCGCTCAGATCCGTGCGGAACGAGAAGGCGCCGTTGCCGGCGGTGAACAAGCCCGTCAAGTGTTCGAGTATCAGCAGCGCGGCGTATTCGTCGACGGCCATGATGTCCTCGACCGCACTGCGATAGATCTTCGTTCTAAGCGCGCCGAGGTGGTGAAGTGTGTTGTTATGATAGTCGAGCGGTCCGCCCGCATCGCTGAGTGTCGGGCGGCATTCCCACTGCCACCAAGTGCGATCATGCTGCTGGGCGGCCAAGACGACGGAGTTCCACGGACGCGGCTTCTCGAAATCAGCATTTCCCCAATGGGCGGCAAGAAAGCCTGCTACAACGGAATGGTCAGTCTGCATCGTAGCAAATAGACGGGTACTGTCGTAGGGTGTTACCATCATGGTTCTGCTCCCGTATCTCGAGTAGGTGGAATCGCATTCAAAGGATGTTTCATCCGGGAGGTCCGACTGGACGCAACGGACGGTTGAGTAGAACTCGTGCTGTTCCGGGTGTGCCGTAACAAGAGGCAAAGTACGAGTCCCACGGCGGAAACGCCGGCGAACAACCACATGACGGCGTTAAATCCTGCTGCAAACGCACGGCGACCAACGCTTACCGCAACCTTCCCGTTTTGCGGAAACAGCTCGTCCAGGGCTTGGATGGGATGCGCGCCGTTGAGAAAGCGTGCAAGCTGGTCATTGGCGACCGATGAGGTATCGATGTTCGCTACTCCGGCCGCGAGCGAATGGAAATCGGCCAGGCTTACGGTGCTGAGCACATAGCCCGCAACCGCTACGCCGGCGCTGTAGAACAGAAACGCGTATGCCGTGAACATGCCGAACCCCAGACCTTTGCGGTCAGGCGGAATAGCGCTCAGCGCAGCAAAGTTGGTTGCCGAGTAAATCATGCCGACATTTACACCGATGCACACCAAGCCGACCGAAAGCAATAGCCAATCCGCGTCCGCGCCTTCAACGGCCAAAGCCACATAGCCGCAAACTGCTGCGATATGTGCCAATACAATTGACACCTGCGGGCCGAATCGATCGTTCAGGCGGCCGGTGACGGGAGACACTATCGCTAAGGTTAGCGTCATGAGCAACAGGATCAAGCCGCATTCATTAGGCGTGTAACCGCGAATGTTCTGCAGATAGAGCGGCATAACAAAGGCAAATGCGGCGAAACAGAACTGGAACGGCGGCCGGATAAGGCTGACCGCGAGGTACAGACGATGCCGGTATAGCCCTACATCAAGCAGCGGTACACTCGCCCGCCTTTGCCTATAAAGCAGGCCTGCCCACAATGCAGCGCCGACAAATAGCGTTACGAGGAAGCGCGGATTGGATGTCCCCCAGCTTTGGCTTTCGTTGAACGCCAGGATCATCAGGTAGAACGACACGATGCCGACAAGCGCGCTCAAGCCACTGAGAGTAACGGCTCGGTTGCCCGGATCCTGGCGACAGGCGACACGCACCAGCACGATACTGAGCAGACAAAATGGTACATTAATCAAGAATGCCCAGCGCCAACCCCAGTGATCGACTAGGAATCCGCCGAGTATCGGCCCGATCGCCTGGGCGACGCCGGCAAACACGACCAGCAAACCGACCGCCGCGCCTTGCTGATGGGCTGAAAAAGCGTGGCTAACGAGAACGAAAATCATGCCGAACGTTCCGGCCATTCCGATACCCTGGACTAAGCGGCCCAGTACGATTACACCGGTACTTGGAGCAAAACCCGCGACTAACGAACCGATCAGAAAAGTGGCTGTACCGATGAGAAAAACCGTGCGATGACCGATCCGGTCGGCAATCGTTCCGGCCGGAATAACCAATGCCGCAAAAGTGATGGAATAAACGTTGTTGATCCACTGCAGTGTCGAAAGATTTTCGTCGTATTCGGCGCCGATCACCGGAATCGCCAGGTTTAAGATGGTCAAATCAAGATTTACGACCATCAGGGCCGTACCCAACCCGGTCAGTGCCAGCCATCGACGCTGAAATCCGAACTTACCGTTCATCACCGGAAGGAACGGGACGAGGTTGGCCGACGTCGAACCACATTCCGGGAAGCCGGAGCCTTAAATCGTAAGTCCCGGCATACGCCAGTATGCGGCCGCGCCAATTTACTGGCGCTCTGCCGAATGGCAAGCCCGCTGGTACAGCATCCATACTGAAATGAAATGCGGTCTTAGCAAAAGGTATTCGAGCTATCAAATAAAACACAAATCGCCAACCGAAAAAGCATTGGTGCTGTCCTAGATCGGGTACTTGACTCCGGTCTCGGCACCTGTGCATCCTCGAGCAACAAAACCATTGCAGAAACAAGCCGGGTGCCTCGGTGGAACGGTTCAACGGCCGGCTGAGCGGGGACGAAACCATGGTCACCGATTATAACAGCGGTTTGTAAAATTGCAATTGCCGGCGATCCTCCCCGAAAGACGTGTTTGCCCCGCTCGATTTCCGGAATGGAAAACGGGATTTGTACTTGGTGTATTCATATTTGCTCTCCCGCATAATAAGGAGGATTCGATAATTCATGTTATGTTGAAAATATATAAGATAACTTACCATCATAGTTGGAAAATTATCACCGGTTATGGAAGAATTGAAAAACTCCAATTGTAATCGTTCCATTTGATCGGATTATTGACGATTGTTATTTGGCAAATCCGATACGCTATCAACCCGACATATAACGCCTGAACAGTGAGTAATGCCGCAGAAAATTCTTATCGTTGAAGACGACCCGCGTATCTTGGCGCTGGTGGCAAAAAACTTGGCCGCGGCCGGTTTTCGTTGCAGCACCGTGGACCATGGCGATCAGGTGCTGAGGGAACTGGCGGGTTTTAGTCCCGAGCTGATCGTGCTGGATATTCAACTGCCCGGCACGGACGGCCTCGAATTAACCCGCAGGATTCGGCGCCGCAGTCAAGTACCCATTTTATTGTTGACGGCGCGCGCCAGCGACGCGGATAAAGTGCTGGGGTTTGAAATCGGCGCGGACGATTATCTAACCAAGCCGTTCAGCGTTCAGGAACTGGTCGCCAGGATCAGGGCGCTGCTGCGCCGCACCCGCTTTGTTGCGACGGAACAGGTAATCCGCGTCGGCAACCTTACCATCGACCCCGCCAAACAACGTGTTTTGCGCGGGGGCGACGAAGTGCCGCTGACCACGCTGGAATTCGATGTACTGCATTTTCTTGCCGCCAGGGCGGGCCGTGTATACAGCCGGGAGGCGTTGATGGACCAGGTTTGGGGCGACGGCCGTGTCGTGGATGACCGCACCATCGACAGCCTGATCAGCCGGCTCCGGCGGAAATTGGAGCCGAACCCTTCCGTTCCCGTCTATATCCAGACCGTTTGGGGCGCCGGTTATCGGTTTCCCGAGGCCGTCGACTGATGTACAAGGTGCGGCTGCCAAGCTTGTTTTGGACGTTTTCCGTGGCCTTGCTTGCCGTGCTGGTGTTGGCCGCCGTGTTACAGAGTTGGGTCACGGTGACGTTGCTGACGCGGCTTAGGGTCGAGTTTGCCGGAGAAAGCGCCGCGCACCTAACCGAACAGGCCGGCAAACAAATCGCGGCATTGCAGGATCCTGTCAATAGTGGCGACATCATATCGGTGTTGCGCCGTTACCTTTCCAAGGATCCGGCTTACATATTGTTGTTCCATTCCTCGGACGGAACACTGCTTCCCGACCGGCGGCTGCCCGGACCACAGATGCGCCGGATCGGGGCGTTATTGGGCTTGCCTGAAGGTGCGGTACCAGAGCCCGGAGCCGCCGGCGATTTTCGGCGGCCGGGTCCGCGGCTGCGGCCGCCGTCCGGTGCCGGCGATGCCGAAACCGGGCGGCCGGATCAGCTACCCGAACCCCTGCCGGACGAGGAAATAACCGCTTCCCGGTACTATCTCTTGGATCGACAGGAAGTCTCCCGCGACGGCCAGCGGCTGGGAGAGGTTATCGCAGTGTTCCGCGGCGACAGGCAAGCGCCGTGGTCGCAGGATGACGCCTTGCCTCTGCTGCTGTTCATTCCATTGGCGCTTTTGCTTGCCGGAGGCGGCGGGATGATTTTATTGCGTCTGCTGCTAAGGCGGATTCGGCAACTTGAGTGTTTTGCCGACAAGGTTTCCGAGGGTGATTTGGTCGCCCGTATTGCAGATCCGGGGAACGACGAGATCGGCCGCTTGGGGCAACGCCTGAACCACATGGCCGAGGTTCTGCAGGAGGCGAAAACAACGGTGGAGGCCAGTGAGCGCCAGCGGCGCCAACTGCTTGCCGAGGTCTCCCACGAGCTTGGTACGCCGTTGACCTCGATCCGCGGCTATACTGAAACATTGCTGGATCCGAAGGTGCCGAAATCCGTGGAGGAAACCGCGTTGTATCTGGAAAACGTGCTGGAAGAGTCGGAAAGAATGGCGGGGTTGCTCGACGACCTCTACGATTTGGCCCATTTGGAAGCCGATCCTGCCGTTTTGACGCAAGAGCTTCTGGATTTTGCGGCGCTATGCGAGAATACCGTAAACCGTTTTGTTCCGCACTTCCAACGCGCCGATATCAATCTGGCCTGGCAAAGATGCCAAGGGCCGGTCAAAATTTTCGCCGATGGACGGCGAATGGAACAGGTTGTCGAAAATCTGTTGAACAATGCCATACGCTACGTGCCGACCGGCGGTGCCGTGACGTTTGCGCTCGAATCAGACGGCTCCCGCTGCCGGCTGCAGATCGACGATACCGGGCCGGGTGTTCCCGAACAGGACCTGCCCCGGTTGTTTCACCGCTTTTTCCAAGCCGGCGGTGCTGCAAATAAAAAAGGATCGGGACTTGGTCTGGCTATCGTCCACACCATCGTCTCCCGTCACGGCGGTACGGTTGCTGCGCAAAATTTGCGGCCGTCCGGGCTGCGCATTGTGATCGAGTTGCCCGTTGCGCAGCACTAAATGCCATCATTTCCCCAGCTTTTGTCAAATTTCTACCACAGTTTTTCCTTAAGGTAGCTTCATCGCCGGTAACCGATTTAGGTTTTGCGGCGGGTAAAGCCAGTTAATTCCTTTAAGGAGGACTAATGAAAAACTTTCGTATTCATTGCAGGTTGGGCATGGCAGCATTGCCGATTTGTGCGATTCTGCCGGTCTTTGCAGAACAAGCCGCAGGCGCCCCACCCCCGCAGCAAACGCCGAATGCATTGCTTGCGCAAGCCGATGCCACCGCCCCGGCTCCGGGTGTTTCGCCGGTTCGGCGCATCGTCAGGGATCCGGCGGCACCGGTTCAGGCGCCGCTAAATGATCATTTCCGCAGTATTGACGGCAGCGGCAACAATGCGCTAGTGCCATCGGCCGGCGCGGCAGGCATTGCGCTGTTAAGACTGGTTCCGCCGGATTACGCTGACGGCATAGCGGCGCTCGCCGGCGCGGACCGGCCCAGTGCGCGCGCCATTAGCAACACGGTCAGCGCGCAGAACGAATCGATTCCCAATGAGTTCGGCGCCAGCGATTTTCTTTGGCAATGGGGCCAGTTTCTTGACCATGACATCGACCTGACCGATGGCATCGATCCGCCGGAAGAGGCGGCAATCCCCGTACCAAGTGGCGATCCGTTCTTCGATCCCGAAGGCACCGGCAATGTCGTGATAGACTTTAACCGTTCACTTTACGATTTGAATACCGGAACGAGTCGCGACAATCCCCGGCAACAAATCAACGAAATCACTTCCTGGATAGACGCCTCCATGGTCTATGGCTCCGATTCTGTCAGGGCAACGGCCTTGCGGACCATGGACGGCACCGGACGCCTGCGCACCAGCGAAGGTAATCTGCTGCCGTTCAACGAGGGCGGATTGGCCAATGCCGGAGGAAGCAGCGCTTCTTTATTTTTAGCCGGCGACGTGCGAGCCAACGAGCAGGTTGGCTTGACGGCGATGCATACCCTGTTCGTCCGCGAGCACAACCGCCTTGCCGGGCAAATTGCGCAAGACAACCCGAACTTGAGTGGCGACGAAATATACGAGCGGGCGCGTCAAATCGTGGGAGCCGAAGTTCAGGTAATCACTTATCGCGAATATCTACCGTTGCTGTTGGGACCCGGCAGGCTGGCGCCTTATAGCGGTTATCGTGCGGAGATAGATGCGTCGATTGCGAACGTCTTTGCCACCGGCGGCTATCGTTACGGGCACAGCGCATTGAGTCCGACGCTATTGCGCCTCAATGCGCAGGGGAATCCGATTGCCGAAGGCAACCTGCCGTTGCGGGATGGGTATTTCTCGCCGCAGAGGATTACCGACGAGGGCGGTATCGCGCCGGTTCTTCGCGGCCTGGCGAAACAGGTTTGCCAGCGGATCGACCCGCTGGTGGTAGACGATGTGCGTAACTTTCTGTTCGGAGCGCCCGGTGCCGGCGGTTTTGACCTTGCGGCATTGAATATCCAGCGTGGCCGCGATCACGGCCTCCCGGGCTATAACGAAGTGCGCGAGGCGTATGGGCTGGCGCGTGCGCAGTCTTTTGCCGCCATCACATCCAGTCCGGAAATACGTCAGCGTTTGCAAGACGCTTATGCGAGTGTCGACGACGTGGATCTGTGGGTCGGCGGACTTGCCGAGGATCATCTGCCAGATGCGATGGTCGGCGAATTGGTGTCCAGGATTTTGAAGGAGCAGTTTGAAGCGCTGCGCGACGGCGACCGTTTCTGGTATCAGTCAATTCTGCATGGCGATACGCTCATCGAAGTGGAAAATACCCGCCTTGCGGACGTCATTCGCCGCAATACCAATATTGGAACGGAAATTCCGGACAACGTTTTCCGCGTACCGCAACCGCAAGATCAGCCGGGTCCGGCAAACGGCGCGTAATATTATAGGAGGGTAAACAATGACTTATAAATCCATTTTGATGCTGATAACTATCTTGGGAATCACTTTACAAAGTGCAATCACCAGCGAGGCTGTCTTTGCCGAGGAAGGTTCGGGGGATTACCGTCAGTATGGCCGGAGACCACATCCTCCGCAAGAAGCGTTCGATGCCTGCATCGATGCGGAGCAAGGCGGCAGTTGCAGCTTCGAAGCGCCGCACGGCACGTTAAGCGGGACCTGCCTGACGAAGCGCGAAGACTTTGTGTGCGTGCCCGACAACCCTCCCCCCCTTCACGGGCAAGGCGGTGAAGTGCCGCCGGGCCAGCTGCAAGGGAGCAATCAGTAAGATCATATAAAACTGCGGATGTCCTGGTTAATGGGTGTCCGCAATAGTTATTTCATTGACTGCATTCGGTTTTGAAGCGCCGACCGGCTGCTAGTCGTTCGCGGTGCGAATGCAAGCGGGTTAGGTATATCCGGATTTATCAAATAGAGAGGAAGTAATTATGAAATATTCCAGCATTGGCTTACTTTTTAGTACCGGTATTTTGTTTACGCTGAACGGCTTTGCCGCCCCGGCCGCACCGCAGCTCGCCCTATCCACCGACGGTCCGTGGGCGACTGCAAGCTGGACTGCGTCGCCCGGCGCAGCCGGCTATACGTTGTTTTACGCGCCGAAGCCTTTTTCAGGCGAAGACTCGGTTCGAAGTATCGAAATGGGCGGCCGGCAGTCCTTTAGTGTTGAATTGTGGGACGGTGCGTCTTTTTACGTGGCGGTAAAGGCTCATGATCATACCGGCTATAGCCAATATTCCAATATAACCGATTTTACCGTTTTGCCGGCCGCTGATATCGAGAACGATTGGCTGGTGAATAGCAATAACGAACGATCCGCTTTTATTTTTGAGAGCATTGTGGATACGGCAGGGGTGTTGGTCAATGTCGAAAGTGTGACCAGTTCCGGTGATAGTGTTACCGTAAGGACCTCAGGTATTCCCAATTATCAGATGGTTATCGATGAGGCGTTGTTGGATAAACTCAACCAGCAGCCTGTGGGTGATTTTATCAACGGTCCGAATGTCTCCGTCGGCGATGTCATCGAATTTGGTCAAAATATCGGCTATGTGCAAAGTCCTGTAGCACAGAATTGCGCGAGTACCGGTGGAGAAGGCTATTGGCCACCGGGTCCGGATTGCCCGCAAGATGTTAATAAATCGAAAACGTTCACGGCTTCACCGTCGCCGGCTGAGGGCGCGTGTTACACGTCAACCGGGGCTATCGGCTACATGGTCAACGGCACCTCGGTATACAACTGGTCCGATGCGCAAATCGACAACAATATCTGGCATCGAATGGCGCCGGTGTTTGAAGAGTACGATGTGGATGTTTGCGGCGGACATGCCGCCCGTGGCGATTACCACCATCACTATTATACCCAGTGTCTGGCTGACATCGTCGGCGATGAGGGCAAAGGCCATTCGCCGGTTTACGGTTACGCCGACGACGGTTATCCGATTTACGGTCCGTGGTATGCCGACGGGGTGTTAGCGGTTAGTTCCTGGGTCGTACGTGATTATAGCGATGCGCTGGTAGGCTGCAGCGACGGTCAGCGAAGCTGTGTTATGGCGGATGAATTCGATCCGGGCAAAGGGACTGTTCCGGCATCCACTGCGGGGTATGATTTGGGGTATGAGAAGGATATCGTGCCGTTGTTCCGCAACGGTGCCATTGTCGTGAATGCGGGGGCTTATTACGAAGACATGTATTGGGATGCCAGCCTGGCGGCACAAGGAGGCAAATACCTGGACGAACACAACGGCCATGACCATGACGGCTTGGGTTACCATTACCATATCACAGTCACGCAAAACGGTGATGGCAGCTTAAAGCCGGCATTTCCTTACATCATCGGGCCGACATTTTATGGTACAACCCCGAATTGCAACTGATTATTGCAATTACCGCGAACTTGTCAAGGACGCGGATATTGCGGGCATCCGTCAAAGCGGGGGCCCGCAATCGGCGACTTCTTTATAAATTTATTCCTTCAATCGAGTTCAATATCCAATATTTTGACTGCCTGGGCCATAATTGCATCGGGGTTGAAGGGTTTGGTGATGTACTGATCGGCGCCCATTTCCATACCTTTTTCCTTGTCGTATTCCTGTCCCTTGGCAGTCAGCATAATGATGCAGATGTCGTCCAGCTGCCATTCCTGTTTGACGGTGCGGCATACGTCAAAGCCATTCATTTTCGGCATCATCACGTCGAGAAACACCAGTTGCGGCCGTTCTTCCCGGATGATTTCCAACGCTTCCTCGCCGTTTTCGGCCAGAAAAAATTCCACATCGTAATCCTCCAGCTCTTCCAAGGTTCGTTCCAGCAACAGCCGGATGTGAGGTTCGTCATCGGTGATTAGGATTTTTTTACTCATACGTCGTCGGGTCGGTAATATTATCTAATTGGGTAACAATATATTTTTGTTTTATGAAGGAGTTGTTTTAATTCCCCTTACCAAGCCCCCCTCTCTTTGGAGAGGGCCATTTTTCGAGGAGTTTCGAATTTTGCCTTTAATACATGGGTTTTAATATCAAGCCTCCGGCTGGCGTTCCGTTGCCAAATATTCGTTAAATTCTACTCAGAATCCCCTCCAAAATCACGAGAACATTTAGAATAAGAAAAGGCGAGGGCTACACCCGGGCAAAGCGGTATGGTCGGCAGTGCATTGTTATCGTACCGGATTATCGAAAAAAATCAATTTATCGGATCCTAAGAAAACTATCGTGTTGGTTAAACATAATTGCACGGCGGGAACTCAAAAATTCATATATAGCGAGCCCGCAGTAATTCCGCGGCGCTTTCGTCCAGCAATTCACGCCGCCGCACGTTGTCAAAGCGGCTTAGCAGATCGTCGACGCGCAATCTGGATTTGTCCGTGCCGCTGAAATCGTGCAGTACGTTGCCTTGATGCATCATCACAATGCGGTCGCCGAGATTGATCGCTTGCTGCATCGAATGCGTCACCATCAGCGTGGTCAAGCCTTCACGGGCGATGATTTGATCGGTCAGCGCAATCACCTGGTCGGCGCTTTTCGGGTCGAGCGCCGCGGTATGTTCGTCGAGCAGCAGTAGTTTCGGTTTCAACCATGTTGCCATCAGCAGGGTCAGTGCTTGCCGTTGGCCGCCGGAAAGCGAGCCGATCGCGGTATCCAAGCGGTCTTCCAAACCCATTTTGAGTTCCTGCACCCGGCTGCGCAATTCGTCCTGCAGGCGGGGCGATCGCGCCCAGCTTAAGCCGCGCAACTTGCCCCGCTTGGCCGCCAACGCGAAGTTTTCCAGGATAGACATGTTCGGTGCAGTACCGGAAAATGGGTTCTGGAATACCCGGCCGACCAGCGCGGCGCGGCGGTGCTCCGGCCAAGTGGTGATATCGCGGTTGTCGAGTACGATGCGTCCGGCATCGACGTCGAAACTGCCGGCGATAGCGTTGAGCAGCGTTGATTTTCCCGAGCCGTTGCCGCCGAGTACGATCACGAACGAACCCATTGCAATCTGCAGGTCGATGCCGCGCATCGGACGGACCTCGTTAACCGTGCCGGCGTTGAAGGTTTTGTACACGCCGCTCAGGCTGAGCAGCGGGGCTGCATGGGTCGCTCCGTTCATGCCGCCTCCGGACACTTGCGCCGGGAGAATTTGCCGAGCATGTCCGGCAGGACCAGTGCAGCGAACACGAATGTTGCGGTGATCAATTTCAAATCATTGGGGTTGAGGCCGAAAGACAGGGCAATGGCGACCAGTTGCCGGAACAGAACCGAACCGATGATGGTACCGAGAATAGCGACCGCGACGCCGCCCGCGCCGGTCAATGCTTCGCCGATAATCACGCTGGCCAGACCCCAGACCACCATGCCGATGCCCATTTGGGCGTCGGCGAAGTTCTGATATTGTGCCCACAGCGCGCCGGCCAGTCCGACCAAACCGTTGGACAACGCCAATCCGAAGATACGGTAGTTTTCGACGTTGCCGCCCAGCGCTCGGATCATCTGCGGGTTGTCGCCGGAAGCGCGCATCGCGGTGCCCAGGTCGGTCAGCAGGAACGCCCACAACACAGCCGCTACAAGGCCGACCAGCGCGGACATCAGCAGCAGCATGGTTAAATCGGCGCTGGATACCTGCCAACCCCAGACGTCAACTTGCGCTGCGCCGAACCACCGTTTGCCGGCCTGTTCACAGTAACTGGAAAAAGTTGTTGCGCCTAGAAACGGAATGTTGCTGCGTCCCATCACCCGCAAATTGACCGAATACAACGCGGTCATCACCAGAATACCGGCTAACAGTGAATTAATGTGAAACCGGGTTTGCAGCACTCCGGTCACCGTGCCAGCGAGCAGACCGGCGACGAAACCGCCGCCGGTGGCGGCTAATGGCGTCGCGCCGTGCTGCACCAACAGCACTCCCGCGACCGCTGCGCCGAAGGTAACCGAGCCGTCAACGGTTATGTCGGCGATCCCGAAAATCCGGTAGGAAATATACACGCCCAGCGCCAACAGCGCGAGAATGACGCCCAGCGTCAAAGCGCCGATCAATAAAGTCATGATAATGTCTCCGTAAATTCGAGCGGCGCGCACCACAGCGCGCCGCGGCGCAATACGCTTTCGCCCGCACCGACACCGTCGCGGTCGTCGTCGAGCAGATGCAGTACGCTGTGGACAGTCTGGCTGTCGATGAATTTCCGCAGGCTTGCGTGCAGTTCGATCAAGCCTTTGCGCACCGGGCTAAACGGTACTACGGCCGCGTGCAGATGCACATGCAGGTCCGAGTTTGCTGCCAGCGGCCGCACTTGAACAGCCAGCGCGTCCGAGGGGGCGCGTGTGGCAACACCGGCGATCAAACAGGTTTCGTCGGCATAGGCGGGTTCAGCGGTAAACAGCAGCCGGTCGCGCAGTGCCGGAAAGGCGAAAAAATCGCCGCTGCCGGCAGCGAGCGGCACTTGCCGCGCCGCACCGACCAATTGCGCAGTTTCACCCAGTAGCACAAGCACCGCGCAATCGCTGTCACATAGTTCGAGTACGGCCTGCAATAACTCGCTCAGCCGTAGCGCTGGCGATTCGGGCACGGCACCGAAGCGCAGTAAATGGCGGAAGTCGCCTTGTCCGGCAAGCCCGTGATAGAGCGAGATAGCGGGCTGCAATTCGGCTTCGCGCAGCAACCAGTCGGCATGCTGCGGATCGTCGCCTGGCAATGCCAACGCCAAGCCGTCCACCGCCAGTAGTTCGCCGGCGCGTTGCGACTGGCCGGCAGCGTTACCCAGTGCGCCTTGGCCGATCGCCCAGGTGCCGGTAGGTATTTGCATTGCTGTCGGTGTGGCGCCGGGGCTGTTTTGGCCTATTATCCGCCCTTGCTGTACCGCATTCGGGTGTAAGTCGTAAATGTCGAACAGTGCCTCGCCATGCCGCCAACTGCGCACTGTCGGGCCGGTTTCGGGTTGTGCCGCAGCGGTTGTTTTCACCGGGGGGGCTGCGGCAAACGGCTGCAGTAACTGGTCGAAGCCGACCAGCTTCAATACTTCGTTGACTTGCGGCGATGCGTCGCTCAGGCGCAGTGAACCGCCGATGGCCTGCAGATTTTTCGCCAGCAGCACCAAAATGCGGATGCCGGCGGAACTCAGATAGTCGACTTGCGCCAAGTCCAACGCAATGCGGTGGCAACCGCCATGTACGGCATCTTGCAAGGTTTTGTGCACCGAACCGCTCCAGGCTGCGTCCAGGCGGCCGCGCAACATGACATGCATTTCCTCGCCGTCGAGCCGGGTGGTAATTTCCATTGAAATTCTCTTAGGGATTTATCGTTTCGTATTGTAAAGGAAAAAAATCTGTATCATTTGCCCAATTGTTTATCGGCTTTCGCCAACAATTCCGCCGGCAGCGTCAAGCCAACCGCTTTGGCGTGCTCTGCATCAACGATCAGCCGTACTTGCGACGGCGTGCTGAACGGAATATCCGCCGGCGGCGTGCCGCGCATTACTTGCGCCGCTTTCAGCGCCGCGTCGAAACCCGCCTGATAGTAATCCATCGTATAGGCGGCGACGGCGCCTTGTTCGACCGCCGTTTCGGTGAATGAAAATAACGGTTTTTTGGCACGCGCAGCTGCCTTGGCGATGACTGAAAAACCGGCAACGACTTGGTTGTCCAGGATTTGCACCCAGGCGTCGATTGGCCGGCTGGCCATGGCCAGCGCCGCATCCGGCAGTTCGCCGGGCGAATTGACCGGCAGCGTTGTGACGCTGATGCCCCGGCGGGCGGCTTCCTGCACGAACAAATCTTTATTGTGCACCGAATTGTCTTCGACCGGCGTAAACAGCGTGCCAACTTTGCGTATCTGCGGAAAATTGCGTATCAATAAATCTACCATCTTTCCGGACGGCGCTTGCGTGTAGACGCCGGTGATTTTCGACGAAAAACGGTCTTCGCTGCTGCCGGCTCCGGCGATCTCCGGATCGGCAACAAAAGTGAATATGATCGGAATGTTAGTGACTTTATGCAGTACGGTTTGCAAGGTCGGCGTGGACAAGGTCATCAATAATTCGGTACCGTCACTGTTGACCGCATCGGCCAGCGTCGACAAGGTTATCATGTCGCCTTGCGCAGAGGCATTGCTGATATTGAAATCGCGGCCGGCAACCAGGCCGGCGGCCTTGAAACCGTCGTCGATGCCACGCAACGCGTCTTCCGCCGGCAAAGATTCGACGTACAGCAAACGCTTGATTTTCCAAGTATGGTCCAGCGGCGCGGCGGTGTTTTGCGTTTGCGCTGCGGCCTCTCTCAATTCCGGCGGGAAGACAATGCCGAGCCGCTTTGCGCTCGCTTCGTTAAGCAATACGGTTTTCTTACTGACGTTGCGAAACGGGATTGTCGCCGGATCGACGCCGCTTAAAACCTGCACCAGCGGTTCCGCGGCGGCGCGGCCGCTTTCCCTATAATCCGCGCCGATCACCATCAACGCGTCATGATCGATGAAATCGGACTGGTCCAGGATCAACGGAATTGCGGCGTCTTTGGCGACCTCGGCAATTGCATCCAACGCCTGGTACATGGTGTTGTCGCCGACCGATAAAATCGCTTCCACGCGGCGCGCCACCAATGCCTGGGCCGCCTGTACCACTTCCGCGGTGGTGTTGACCGGCGCTTCTTCCAGCACCAGCCCGGCTTGACGGGACAGCTCGCGCAGCACCTCTGCCACTTTTACCGAATTGGCTTCGCTGGGATTGTACAACGTGCCAACGGTGTGCAGATTGGGCAATACGCTACGTGCCGCTGCCAATTGGTCTTCGATCGGCGGGAACGATCCGATGCCGGTGAGGTTAGGCAGATGATCGGTGAAGCTTGTTCCGGCTCCGGCCGCTAGCGGGTCGGATACGTAGGTAAATACCACCGGCTTATGCTTCGCGGTCATGCCGACACCCTGCAACACCGGCGTGGTCAACGTCAGAATCGCATCCACGTCGCTATTGTCCAGCACTTGGCCAATGGTGGGAATCTGAGCGATTTCGGCTTGCGCGTGCAGCGAACGGAAAGTCAAGTTGCGGCCTTCTTCCAAGCCTAAGGTTTTTAAACCTTTGCGCAACCCCGCCATGACTGAATCGATACCCGGCTCAGGCGCAAAGTAGGCGACGCCGACTTTATAATGCTTACCGGCTACGAGCGGCCTTTTGGCGGCGACCGGTGCGGTAGCTTGACGGGCAGTTTCCTTGCCGTCAGCGTCGATGATGACGTCGGCGCGGGCACGCAATGCGGCATCGAAGTGCCATTTGTCACCGAATTGATTGCTGACTTGTTCGTTGAGAAAAATACGCTGTGGTACGAAATCCTCGACCGGCATTTGCGCCGGATCGGCGCCGGATAGAATCGCCCCGGCAATCTCGCCTTCTTTGACACCGACTTCGAAATAATTCGCCCCGTCGTCGAACAGTGCGCCGCGCCGTGTGTGCCCGGCAATGTTGGAGAATACTGGCACTTTTGCCGCGCGTGCCGCTTCGATCAGCGTGTCGATCACCGCATTGACGGAGGCGTCGCCGCCGGTCCAAAATGCTTCCACGCCGCGCGCCGCCAGCGAATTTGCCGCTTCGCGCACGTCCTTGGCCTGTTCGATGGGCGCTTCCAGCAACGTGATGCCCAGTTCCGCGGAGACTGCTCGCGCCAGCTTGGTGCAAACCTCGGAATTGACTTCGGCGGGATTCCACACGACGCCGACGGTTTTCAGCGACGGGTTGATCTGTTTCGCGAGCCGGAAAATTTCCGCCACCGGTTGCGGCGTGCCGATGCCGGTCAGATACGGCGGCTTGTCGAGACTGCCGAGAGCTGTAATGCCGACACCCGCCGCCACCGGGGAGGTGACCGCACCGAACACCTGCGTGACTTTGCCGCTGCGGTTGGCGTTGGCCAGCGCCTGCAGCATCACCGTCGAAATCGATGCCGCCAAACGGTAATCGCCGCTGGTGATTTTTTGTGCCATTAAATTGCCGGTCGGCAGGTCGCCTTCGGCATTGTACAACGTTACGTCAAGATTTTGGCCTTCATTGAAGCCTTGGTTTTTTAGGCCCTGCAACAGCCCGTCGCGCACTTCGTCCATAATCGGGTTGGAACTGTGCTGCAGGATTGCCAGCGCGATCGGTTGGTTCCTTGGCGCCTGTATTGCATCCCTGCTGTGGCGGTTATGCCTGTCCGACCACAGCAATATTGCCGCGGCAAATACGATCAGCAACAGGGAAAAGACGACGCGCTTTAACGAACCGGCCATATTATGTGTATATTCGAGAAATTAATGGGCTTGAACGTTGGGCATATTACCGCATATTGGTGCAAAACCCTAATAACCGCTTACATGTTCTTTAGGAGCGGCTTCCTAGCCGCGATCAGCCATGCTCAGACGACTATCCGGATTTGCTTGATGGTTATGTTAGGGCTAGCTGGTCGCGGCTGGGAAGCCGCTCCTACCTTGTTGATGCTCTTCAATAAAATTCATAAATGCTGTCCCATAACGGGTAATCGCCCAAATTGTCAACTAAGCCCGCCCGCAACGGATTTTCAACGATATACCGGGCTGCTTGCGCAATATCTTCTTCTTTGCGTAACGCATGATCGTAATAGCCTTCCTGCCATAACGGTGTGCCGACACGTTTAAGGTGCCGGTAGATCCGGCCGGCTGTAAACTGTTTGAGTGACTGCAGCAGTTTGGACAACGTAACGCTATGTCTTAACTGCAGCAGCCAATGCAGATGGTCGGGCATGACCACGAATGCCAAGGTATCGGCATGCCCTTGATGTTGCTGATAACGCATACAATTGACTACGATGCGTCCGTTGCCAAGTTCGTTGAACACCGGCAGATGGTTTTGCACCACCGTTGTGATCGAATAAATGCGGCCGGGTTCGGAATAACGCCCGATACGCAAGTTTCTTACATGGGGTTTGTTCATCATGTTTCGCCTTTTGTAGGAGGGGCTTCCCAGCCGCGACAAGTCGTATTTGACTACAATTCCCTCGTTTTTATATAGTTTAATGTACTGCTGTTTGCCAAATCAGTGGTGGTGTTTATTAAGACATGGCAATCTAATTATCTTCTCCGGCATTCCGGTCGCGGCTGAGAAGCCGCTCCTACGCGGCGGCAATCCGAATATGAAAGTCATGCTTGATCTTGCGGCCGCAACCGCTTGCTAAGCGTTACGCGGTTGCGGCCGGAGCAATAAACATAGGAATAGCTATCCATATAACTGCGCACTAAATGTATTCCCAGTCCACCGATAGGGCGGTCTTCGAGCGCTAGCGACAAATCCGGCGGCGGTTGGATGAAAGGGTCGAAGGCGGCTCCGTCGTCTTCGATGGTCATGCGGATTTCGTTGGGATTTGTTTCGATCATTACCTCGATGCTACCGCACCGGCCGTCAGCATAGCCGTAATCGATGGCGTTCACGATTAGTTCTTCCAATACCAGGTTGATCTGCATCACGATTGTGCTGTCCCAGCCGGCTAGATTGCCGAAATTTTCTACGGCCTCCGCCAGAGGCGGCAATTCGTCGGAATTGTTGCGTAAACGGCAGTGCAAAATACGGCTTTGTTTAGCATGCTTGAGATGTTGTCGTTGCTCCATCTGTCTTGGCCGGTCAATATTGTTTAAAAATGGTCGCGAGCTCTTTTGCTGCGTTTCAGCCTCCGCATCCGGAAAGCCTGGAAGACGACACAGTCGACAAACAGCCTTAACGGCGCGTTTGCAGCGTCAACAGTGTAATGTCGTCGGACTGTTCGGCGCCGTGTACGAACATTTCAACGGCGCGGACAACGGTTTCGACCAGCTGCTGGGCGTCTCCCACGGCGTTGCCGGCCAGCAGACCGTATAGGCGCTGTTCACCAAAGGCATTGTAATCGGCATCCATCGCTTCGGTAACGCCATCGGTATACAGGATCAAACTGTCGCCCGGCTGCAGATACATTGTTTGCGCACTGAATGTGGCGGATTCAAAAATGCCCAAGGCGATGCCGGCTTGGCCTTGCAACCAAGTAGCCTGGCCGTCATGCGCCACATACAACGGCGGATTATGGCCGCCGAAACTATAAGTCAGCTTGCCGCTGTCCAGCTCGTAAGCCGCCAGAAACAGGGTGACGAACATCGCTGCATCGTTGTCGCGGCATAATTCGGGATTGAGCGCGGCGAGAATATCCTGCGGTGTCCGCTGCTGCTTGGCGATGGCACGGATAAGGGTCTTTACCATCACCATGAACAGCGCAGCCGGCACGCCTTTGTCGGAGACGTCGCCGATGACGACCAGCAGTGTGTTGTCGTCCAAATAAAAAAAATCGTAAAAATCACCGCTGACCTCACGGGCCGGCTTCATAAACGCGAACACATCCACCGGGCTGTTGTCGCTAAAGCGCGGAAAAGCAGTGGATAACATCCCCATTTGGATGTTGCGCGACAGCTTCATTGATTCCTGTAAACGCTCCTGGGCAACGCGTTCGTTGATCAGGTGGACACGGGCCACTGCTACCGCGACCTGCGAGGCCAGTAGATTCAGCACTTTGGATTCGGCGGCGCTGAAACTGACGCCGCCGGGGCCGGCGACGCTAAGCACGCCGAAGGTTTTATCGCGGGTTTTCAGCGGCGCGCACAGCAGCGCACGCGCATCCTGTAAGGCGCCCGGCATTTCCAGGTAACGGGGATCGAGGGTGACGTCGTTGACGATTTCCGTATTGCCGGAGGCCAGCACTTGCCGGGTAATGCCGTCGAGCGGTGAAAACTCCGCGCCTGCCGGGAATAGTGTGCCTTCACCGGCGCATACTGATAGGCGTTCGGGATCGTCGCCGCTGAGTAATACCCCCAAATGCAATGTAGCGTCCGACGGCAGCAATCGTCGCGCCTCGTTCAGAGCCAGTTGCGCCAGCTCTTCAATATTGAGACAGGCGGCGATTTTTTCACCCAGCTCGTACAGCAGCGTCAATTCTTTATATTTGTTGAGTGTTTCCTGTGCCAGCAGTTTGCCTTCCAGCTCCTTTTGCACCATATAGCTGATAAAGGCTGCCAGCTGCTGTGCGGCGTCGCTGTCGCCGCAGACCCAGCCGAGCGGCGCAGTGGGGTCAGTGCCGATCGGATGGCGTGCCGCACCACCGTCGCTGCCGAACAAAATGGCTCCGTTGAGGTCGATGACACCTAGCGGTGTCTGTTGGGCGGCGGCAAAGCGTTGGATATGTTTTGCGGTACTGCCTTTTTGGCACAGCCGTTTCAGTTTAATTTCGGGGATCATGATGGTTCATTGTCGAGCAGCGTGAAAAACAGCCGCGCTTGGTTTTTGTCACGGCGCAGGCGTTCAACAAGATCGCCGCTCTCGGCCAGCGCCGCATCAGCAATCAGCAATTGCGGATGGTAAGTTGCGGCACTGGCCAAGGCGGTTTCGGCATCGTCGACGGCATACACCTGATAGCCGCATTGCTCAAGCAGTCCGTTCCAGGCAGTGCGCCGTTCGGCGTCGGCATCGAGTAAAACGATGGTTTTGCGGCTCGGAGCCTGCAGCAACTCCCGCACCGCCTTGAGCAAGACGCTGCCGTTCACCGGCTTGGTCAGGAAACAGTCGATGCCCAATTGTTCTGCAAATTTTTTGTCTTCGGAAACGGTATGCAGAATAATCGGAATCCCCAATGTGGCGGGGTGGGCATGCAGCCGGGCGGCGACGTCGAAACCGTTTAAATGCGGCATTTTTACGTCCAATACGATTAAATCGGGCGGCTCTGCAACAATCGCCGCCAAACCTTCTTTGCCGTTGCCGGCTTCGTTTACCCGATAACCTTCACCGGACAGTTCCTGGCGGATGAATTGCCGGATGTTTAAATCATCATCGATGATCAGGATGAGAGAGGCGTAATCGCTAGGCCGTTCGCGCCGCCGGGTTGCGCAGGCCTGCAAGCGCTCAGCGGCGCCGGCGAAATCAGTGCGGCAAACGTCGCCGAACAGCTCTGCGCCGCTGTCTTCCGCCGTCTCGCTGGCGGGCACCGGCAACGTAAATAAAAATGTACTGCCGGTACCAAGCTCGCTTTCCAACCATAAGCGTCCGCCGTGATATTCGATGATTTCCCGGCAGATCGGTAGCCCCAGGCCGGTACCTTGCGGCTTGTCGGTCAAGGTGTCGCCGACTTGCTTGAATTTTTCGAATACCAGCGGCTGGTCTTCGGCTTTTATGCCGCAGCCGGTGTCGCGCACACCTATGCGCAAGGCGTTGCCGTCGATGGCGGCGCTGCAGGTGACGCTGCCTTGGTCGGTGAATTTGACCGCGTTCGAAATCAGATTGATGACCACCTGGATCAGCCGGTCGCGGTCACCGACGATTAGCGGCAGATCGGCCGGTATGTCTTTGCGTAATTGCACGGGTTTGTTGACGAACAGCGCCGTGGTCGCTGTCATCGCGCGGTCGATGATGTTTTCGATTTTCAATTCCTGCATATTCCAATCGACACGGCCGGCTTCCATTTTCGCCAAGTCCAGCACGTCGTTGATTAAGGTAGTCAGCCGTTCCCCTTCTTCGACGATGATTTTGGCGTACTCCATAACATGGCGTATCGCCCGTTTTACTTTTTTGTCCTCGCTTTGCGATAACGGGGGAAACAGCGTGGATTCGAACTCCTTTTGCAGGATGCTTGCGAAGCCCATTACCGAAGTCAGCGGTGTGCGCAACTCATGTGAGACGGTGGATAAAAAATTGGTCTTCATCTGGTCCAATTCTTTGAGTTTTTCGTTGGCACGCTCCAATTCTAAAGTGCGCTCCTTCACCTTAAGTTCTAAATTACGGTTGTATTCTTCCAACTGCCGGTGCGATTGCCGGATTTCGTTCGCCATGTCTGCAAAAGAGTGCGCCAGCACACCGATTTCGTCTTCGGTTTTAGGTTTGCGTTTACTACCTTTGCGGGGAGCGTCCAACAGTTGCATCGCAGTGTCGTAATGGCCGCGCGTCAATTCCCGCACCGATTCGGTAAGGCGCATCAGCGGCCGCGATAAGGTGGTGGAAATGACCAGCACCAATACTGAGCCGGATAGTATGAAAAATGCCGCCGTAGCGGCGGTAGAAAGCAATAAACCGTGTATTGTGGCGGCAATATCATCTTTGGAACGGGCGATTTCTTTTTGTAGATCCTGCATTGTTAAACCGAGGCGCAATACGCCCCAGAGTTTGTTCGAGAAATGGATCGGCAAGATGAATTCGGTGATGTTCAGCGCCGGATATTCCCGGTGCGTCAAGTTGTGCTGCGCTAACGCAAAACGGCTGGGCTCGTCATCCAGCACTTCTTGTTGCAAGTCGGGATGGGCGGTATCGATAAATACGACGCCTTCGGTATTCATCAGAATCCCGTATGTCAGCAACGGTGACTCCTTAACGGCGTTGTCCAGAGTTACTTTGATATGTGAAAAATTGAACGACGCGACATCGTTTTCGACTTGGGCCAGCAGTAAATTGGACAGCGCCGAGCCGCGTTCCAACAGATTCGCTTTCATCAGCTCGATACGCTTGTTTAATTCATTCTCCAGCGATTTTTTCTGCAGTACCAGTTCGATTGCTGTCAGTGTAACGACCAAGCCAATGATTAAACCCATCATCGTGGTTAATAGTTTCCAGCGAATTCTGCTGCGCGGGCGCGATAACCGTTTGGTCCGTTGCGCCGCAGCCGGCTGCGCGTCGGTGTGTTTTCTTTGTTGCCGGTTTTTTTGGATGCTGCGTTTGAATAAAAAAGCCATAGGGAGAAATTTGTTCCGTCAGAGCTAACGCTGGATATTCATCGCCATAGCTTTTTGTGTAAAACAATCTTGTTTAATCGGCTCATTACTTGCACTCCAATATGCGGTTTACCGAATCCAGCGCGTCGGCATTGTAGTCTACTTGCAGTTTACCGAGTTGACATAGATTTAGCGTAATATGGGAACCGACCGGGGTTTGCACGGTATTGGCGGGGGGGACATGCTGCAATAGGTCTTGTGCCAGGTTAGCCGCTTGTCGGCCTATGGTCGGCGTATCTGCGGCGATCACCAGGCTGGCGCCGAAACGTAAATACGCGTCGCTATAAGCATAGATGGGTTTGTGTTGCTTTTCCCCGGCGGCAAAAATGTCTTCTACCGCGGTGCGGTCGGCCAGTACCACCGGGTCGGCAATCAGCCACAATACGTCGATTTGCGGCAGCAAAGTTTCTAAGGCATCGGCCAAGTCCTTGCTGTCGCCGACGCTTTTGTCGATAACTGTCAAGCCGATATCGGCGGCATAGGCCTGTGCTTCAACTACCCGTTCGCGGTTGAAGTTCGGGTTGTAAAGGACTCCGATTCGGCTTAGCTTGGGAAAAATATAGTGCAGCAGCGACAACTCTTGTGCCAGCGATAATTCGTAGGCGACCCCGAAGTGATTGCTTTGATGTCCGAAACGCTGCCAATTGATTACCGAAGAAAACAGCACCGGCGTGTCGCCTCCGAATTGCTGCGCTATTTGATAGGCTTTGGAGCCGATGCAGAAAACCAGCGCCGGTTTGGTGTCGCGGAACAGCTTTTTGACAATTTCCGGCGGTTGCGACTGCTGCAATGTAATGCCAGTGATACGGCCGATAGCGGGGCCGATTTGGGTGCGGAACGCGGTTTCCACACGGCGGTATTTTTCCACTCCGGCATCGGAATTGACCAATAAAATTTGCGGCACTTCCCGGGCCGCCGCCACCGATGTTGCCAATAATGTTGCTGCAATGCAGCAGGCAGCCGCCAAGCGGCGCAATATTTCGCAGGGGTTAGACTTCATGGTCATGGTGTTCGTAAAGCTCCAGTCAGGTCTGCGTCCAGTGAATCAACGCGTTTCCAGCCGTCCAAGCCGAGCATTTTTAATTGCTTTTCCCCGGTATGCGGCCCCATATCCTCGATGACTTTAAGCAACGGCATTTCCTCCTTTTCCTGCGCCTTAGTCACAGCGGCGATTAATTGGAAGGTTTTCTCACCGACAGCCAAGGTTTTTAATTGCGCGTGCTGCTTAGGATTGATCAGTGCCAACTTGTTGAAACTGTTTTCGGATGAAATCGCCGCGGTCGCGACGCCGAAACCTACCGCCATTAGTGCGTCGATGTCTTTCGGTACGCTAAGCAGTTTGATATTGGTTATCAACTTCGCGTAATTGTCGCCGAGCATGTGCTGCAACTGGCTGCGCATGTAATCCTCGCTGCCGGCGCCGGCTATGGTCGAGCCACTTAGCGCTGGTAAGTCGGCGGCGTCTTTGGCGGCAAGTATTTTGCGCTGCTGGACTTTGCCTTTACTGACGCCGACAAGTACTGCAGACAGCTTCAGTTTGGCGTTTAACTGGCTATAATGCCAACTGGACAACAAGTATACGCCTTGCCCTTTATCGCTGAGCATTTTTTCGAAGGTATTTTGTTCGCTGAATGGTTGGAAGCTATACGCGCCCTGGCTGGACAGATAACTGTCGAATTCGGTTTTCAGCATGGCAAAATTGTCAATGTTGGTTTCGGGATTATAGAAATACACCGTTTGAGGAATACCAGCCCGGGGTGTCTGCACGGCCAGGACAGTAAACAGCACTGTCGCAGCAATATACCGTCGGAGTTGATTCGTATAGTGGCCTTTCACGATGTCTTCCCGCGGTTAAAAGCGTAAGGTAACATGCCCATAATAAGCTCTTTCGGCTTGTTGATAATCTCCCGGAATGCTGGCCGGTGCCGGGTCGACATAATGTTGGTCGAGTAAATTGTAAACGCTGAAACTGACGTCGATATTATTGCCTATCAAATCGCGGCTTAACAGGGTCATATCCAGCAACGCATAGCTCGGCACGCTTGCGCGTGTATCACCGACGTCGCGGAGCGTTTTGCCTTTGACCAAAACATGCGTCAGAATGCTCCATTGCTGATGGAATGCCCAGTTCAGCAGGACGTTGGCGCGGGTTTCCGGTACGTCGGGAACGCGCATGCCGTTCTGTAGGGTATGCTGATAGACGACGTTGGCGGAAATGTATGAACCGGGAAACCACTCGCTAAAATCATACCTTCCTTCCACCTCGACGCCTTCCGACAATATGCTGCCGCTGTTCTCGTAACGCAGCGTGGTGGTTTCACCGGGTACCTGGCTGATGACTTTGCCGATGTGCGTATGATAATAGGTGGCTTGTGTGCTGAGTCCGGGAACAGGCTTGGCAATGATGCCCGCTTCGAAAGTTTCCGCTTCTTCCGGGCTCAAGTTGGGATTACCGGCCAGAAAATCATTATTGAACAAATCCAGTTCGCCGAAGGACGGTGCCCTGTAAGCCGTTCCGTAGGAAAACTTTAGCGAGTAATTGTTGATGAATTCCCAGTTGAAACCCATCCGCGGATTGAAGGTGCCGCCGAAATCGTTGTATTCGTCGTAGCGCGCACCGACCGTCAAACGCAAGTTTGGCAATACGTCCCAAACATCTTGCGCATATAGTCCCCAGCGCTGGCGGTCCCGATTTTTACTGAACGGCAGGCTCGGCTGAAGTTCGGTAGGGTCGCTGCCGGCCTCATCAACAAGGCCGTACTGGCTTTCGCTGGCGTAGGAAAAACCGGCGATGAGTATTTGCGTGTCGCTGATACGGTAATTGCCCTGCAATTCGCCGCCGGTGCGGGTATCGGTCGTCGCATTGCGGCTGAACGACGTCGGTGCGTTCTGCAGCACATTGTCGAAATGAAAACGGTCGTGAAAAACTTGGGTTTCGATGTCGAAATCTTCGGTAACCGACCAGATTTTGCTCAACCGAATGAAATAATCGTCGTAATTCTGTCTGGTGCGGTCGCTAAGCGCATAGGCGGGGCCGATGAAGGCGCCCGTGCGTTTATGGATAAAACGGCCGTCGAGCTTGAATCCCTGATAACCGAGTTGCCATTCCAAATCATAACGGGTTTCGGTTAATTGGCTTTTGCCCGGCGCCAGCGAGTCCTCGCCCGCCAAACTCAGACTGTCCGCAGGCACGTCGGAACCGATGCCGTTGGTGTCGGCATAAATAAATTGCACGGCGGCTTCTGCGGTGTTGTCGAATCTTTTGCCCCACGAGGCCCGGTATAGCTGGGTATCGAAACTGCCCCAGCCGGCAGATGCCTGAGCGCCGTTCAGGTCTTCGGGGCCCAGCGTGATGATATTGATCACCGCCAGGAACGCATTTGCGCCGTATAGTGCCGAACCGGGGCCGCGCACCACTTCGACGCGCTTGATGGTGTCAACCGGCAGGTCGTCGTATACCCAAGTGCTGCCGGCGTTTTGCAGGTTATGGTCAAGCGGGTGGCCGTTCAGCATGAACAGCACTTTTTCGGAGAATAAGGTTTTTACCCCGCGCACTTCGATTTCGCGGATGCCAAGATGCGATTGGGTGATGCCGATTCCAGGCACTATGCGCAGCACGTCCAGCAGGTTGCGTGCGCCGATATGGCGGATATCATCTTGGGTGATCACCGTTGTGGTGGCAACGGTTTTGTCGACGAGTTCTTCCAGCTTGGATGCGGTCACCACGATTTGCCGCTCGGCGGCGAGAAACGCCAGCTCGTCTTCCAGGCTCGCTTCGGTGTCCGCAGCCAAAGCGTGTCCTCCGACCGCGAGAAAACAGGCCGGCAGCCGTAGTATGACCCGGCACAGACGCTCAACTGTTGAAAGCGGCGGTAAACTCATAGGATGTCTGGTCGGTTTTGAGCGAATGCTTGGAATTTTTTACGCTGGTCGGCGCATGCGTGCCGCGGCTGCCGGTAAAAATCACCTGAATGGTTTTGGCATATGCCGGTTTGTCGCCGCCAAGCCGAGTCCGTAATGCGGCAAATTCCGGATGCCGGCGCAATGTGATGATCAGTGCTTGCATTTCATTAGGCGTAGCGGTATTAGTAGGGTAAATCAAGGTACGATGGTTTTCCCCGTCGACCTCGATACCAAACAGCAACAGCGGCAGTTCCTGAATGACATATTCGGATAACGCCAGGCAGCGCTGCTCTGTGATCGTTTTGCCGCTATGCCGGATAAAACTTTCGGTCAAAGCCAGGATCGGTTTACGCAACAAGTCGTTGCATGCGAATTCCGCCCGCAATTCCGCCTGTCGGCGCGAGTATTTGGGGGTAAGGATTTCCTGCCAGCGTATCACCCGCACCCGCTCAGCTTGCTCGGTAGGGAAATGCGCCAATGCCTCCTGCCAGCGGGCAATTTGCCGGTCGGCGTCATGCTGCACTTTCTTGACACAGTTGCCGCTGCTGTAATGTTTGAACGCCCGGTAGTTGATGTAGGCGATTTCGTCGGCGATTAACAGCGGCAGTGAGGGAAACGGGCTTTGCAATGCCAGGTTCAACACCTGTACCGCTTTATCCAAAGGCGGCAGGCGGCTGCTGACGCTGATGCCGATAAACGGACGGGAGAGCAGCGAGGAAAATAAATTACAGCGGACGGCGGTATCCTTCTCGGTCAAATAAACTTTCATGCCGTCAATGCGTCCTGTAAGTTTGCGGTAATGGTGAATAATTTGCTGAAACCGCTGATGTCGAATACGTCGCGCAAAGTACTGTTCAACGCGCACAGGCGCAATTTGCCGTCAACGCTGTTCAGTCGCTTGGCGACCAGTAGAAATACCCTTAATGCGGCGCTGCTGATGTAATCGACCGCACTAAAATCGAAAATAAACTGCTTTTCGCCGCTGTCTATCCACTGGAGGCATTGTTGCTCCAAATCTTTTGCAGCGGCGGCATCGATGCGGCCGGCTAAATGCACAATGAACATGCCTTGTTGATGCGTTGTTGAAGTTGTCAGCATGGCGTTTTTCTCCCCCTGTCTCTATCGCTTAAGTTAATCGTTAAATACTAGCCGTACTTCGCAATATTCGCCATTGCGGCGGATTCGCACCCGGTCCGCCAAGCAATGCAATAGATAGCCGGCCATTTGCAGCACGGCGTCCTGACCGGCAAGCATGTCTTCATGGCTGGGAGGGTGTGTTGCCAGTGGTAACAGCTCGCCTCGGTAATCCAATACGACCGTAAAAGTATACTCGTTAAAGACCGTTTGCAGGACAATTTTGTCGTCTGACGCATTGGCTTGCTTCAATAAGCCGTGATCGGTGAGGATTTCGAATGCCTGCCAGGTCGCGAATTCGGCGCGTCTGACCACTTCCGGCCGTGCACCCCAGGATTTCCCCTGTTCTTCCAAAAAGGCGGCAACGTTGTCTAAAGAACTGTGCAAAGCATCAAAAGAGCGGCGATTGCGGGTATGGCTGTTGATCTGGAATAGCGCCGACAACACCACTGCCGTGAAGACGCCGAGGCTGACATTGGAAAACAGCAGCATTTTAAAAGTGTCGGCGGGCAATTGCTGTAGCGGGGCGCGAAACTGATCGTAGCTGATGCCTAAAATTAACGCAATGCCCAGCGCCAGGATTTTGCGGTTATCGAGTAATCGCGAGGCGATTACTTGCAAACCGGACAAGGTGGTAAACGAGGCCAGGAAAATCAGCGCCGCTCCCATCACCGGCAAGGGGAGAATTTGCCAGAAAACCATGGCTTTCGGCATGAAAGCGATTACCACCATGAGCGCACCCAGCCAATAAGCGAGATAGCGGCTGCTGCAGCCGGTTGAGGCGGCCAGGCTGACCGCTCCGCCACTGGAAGTCAACGGGATGCCGTTGAGGAATGAATTCAGCACGTTGGTCAGACCTTCCGCCATGACGCCGCGATTGACCGATTGTAAATCAGGGCGTTTCCAATCGGCGTCGTTGAATCGCTGCGCAGCCGCCAAGGCGCCGAAACTGTTTAGCGCCAGGAACATGCCTATGACGGTCGCCGGCAATAGCGCCTGGATATCAAGACTCCAGCCGATATGCAGAGGCCGCGGCAGGTAAAACCAGGAGGCGCCATGAAAAGCTTCCCAATCGGCAGCCGGTATCGCATCTAAAAAATAACCGGTGGCAAAACCGATCATCAAGCCGAGAAAGGCCGAAAACAATCTTAGTTGCCCCGAAAACCAAACGTTGAATACGATCATCGCGGCCAAGGTGATAAAGCACAACAGCCACTGCTGCGACGGTGTTGTAGCGTCCGTTTCGCCGTTCACTACCAGGTTAATGCCGTAAAAACCCAAACCCAAACCTATCAACAGCACCGCAAGGCCGGCCACCTGGACTGTAAACACGCTTCTTAAACGCTGAAACAGTGTGGCAAAAGCCATTTGCGCCAAACCCACGACTGCGATCATGCCGAATACCGCGCTTAGGCCGCTGCTGATTTTAGCAAACATTAAGCCGGAAAAGGTGGCGGTCGTTGCCTGTACCGGGCAAAAAAATCCTGAGCCGATGCCGAATTTGCCGAGTGCCTGCAGGATGACGCCAAGTGCCGAGGCGAACAACGTCGCCGAGATCAAGCGCAGTGACTGTTGCGGATCGAGTCCGAATTCCCGAGCAAACAACGGCGATATGGCCAGATATACACCTAAAAAAGCCATTTGTTGCAGAGCGAGAATTAACAATATTTGGATCGGCGGTTTTTCGTCGGTGCCGTAGATAATGTTCTCTGGCTTGCGCATGCGGGAAAGACCGAGAGGTTAGTCGACTATAGGCAAAAACGTTGAATTATCGGCATCGGTAGTCCATAAATCGCCGCTTTCCAAATCGAACCACCAGCCGTGCAGACTAAGCGAAGCGTTATCCAGCCGTTGTTTGATCCACGGGTAGCTGCGCAAATGATCCAGTGAGCCGCGAATCGCGGCACGTTCGACCAAATGCTGGTGTTCGCATAGTTTATCCAGATCGATCTCGCGCACGTCGGTGCCTTGCGTGTCTTCGGCCGTGCCGAGTTGATCGATGACGTAGCGGTAGCAGCCGTCCAGGGCGAGGGATACCCAGGCGCCGATAAAATCGCGTTGCGGCTTTTGGCCGCCTAACGAACTCAGCATGGCTTTAATGCCGCCGCAATGAGCGTGTCCCAATACGATAATATGCTCGACGGCCAAATCGCGCACTGCATACTCGATCGCCGATCGCACCCCGTCCTGTTTATCGGCGAGGCTATAAGGAGGGACGAGATTGGCAACGTTGCGCAGCACAAATAATTCACCGGGTGCGGCAGCGGTCAAAATGGCGGGATCGACGCGCGAATCGCTACAGGCTATGAACAAAACTTTCGGATGCTGGCCGTGATCGACCAGATCTTGCATACCGCTCGGGTCGAGTTCATAGTAGCGTTGCTGAAAATTTTTGATGCCGGCTAATAGCTTATTCAAAACAGGTTGGTCGAGTGTTTGCATTGCGGTTCCGGAAATATACTGTCCGGAAATTATATACATGCAGCACTGATAAGTAAAAAAATAGGGTTGGTAGGGTCAGACTCGATGAGTTATCAAACCGATGCGTTTTTACCCGCTTTGACCCGGCTGTGCTGTTCAGATATCGGGTTTATTAGACTTGTACCGACCAGTCGAAGCGCAAAGAGCACCAACGCTACGATTAACAGCGGGTTTGTCCGGGGTTCGGCTTGAATCCGGTTGGCATTGATCATTCTCGGACTGTAAGGTGCGCGTCCGGTAGCGGCGAAGGACTCTTTGGTTTGCGCCCGGGTGTGGTTTGAATGCGGCGACACGATGAGCCGAACCGTGTTTAAACGACGGCAACACCTCCGGCAGCCATGGTTCCTTTTGCGTTTGGCCGGTTTGCCTCTGTGACGAGCTCGGGCCCGTAGCGTTTTTTCAAAGTGACGGCTTTTTGTTCATTGCGCTTCCTATATCTATTGTGTTTACAATAAAGCAATTTTCCGTTAACCCGCGCCCCGTTTTGGAGGCTATTTCTCCATGTCAAAACAACAAGCTTCAAAGCATCATAATGAATTTTCCTGCAATCGTTTGATGAAATATTGGCGGAATTGGCTGGATCGTAATATTTACGATCTGGCACGGCAGATGCGGCTGAGTTATGTGCCGCCGCTGATGGTTTATCTGGCGGCGGGCGTGTCCGGATTGACCGGCATTGTTGGTACTTTTTTTGTTAAGGAATATCTCGGACTGTCGGCCGAATTTCTGGCGGCTTTGGGCTTTTGGGTAATGTTGCCCTGGGCTATGAAGATGCCGCTGGGCCACCTGGTCGATTTGCTTTGGCACCAAAAGGCCAAGTTTATTTATCTGGGTGCGGTGTTGATCGCAGCCAGCCTGTTGATTATGTCTAACTTATTGTCGGATCCTGCCTATATGGCGGGACTGATGCCGTTGGAGCATTGGTATGTATTGGCTGCGATGCTCGCGCCGATCGGCTACGTGGTGCAGGATACCGTTGCCGATGCGATGACCGTGGAAGCCGTGCCGCGCTTCGATGCGCAGGGTTCGCCGATTGCTCAAGATAAAATTATGCTTTCCCATACTACGATGCAGACCTTGGGCCGGGTCGCGATTATCGGCGGCACATTGCTGGTGGCTGCGGCCAATGTGTACCTGTTCAGCGGTGTGGAGAGCATGAGCGTGATAGAAAAAAAAGCGGTTTATTTGAGCATTTACCATTGGGCATTGCTGATTCCCGTGATTTCGGTGCTCGGCGTTGCGCTTTCATCTTACCTTAGGTCCCAGGAGGAATGGCGGCTTGCGGCGTTAGGTTATGAATTTGAGGAAATCGAGCGATTATTGAACAGGCCGGAAAAGGAATTGTCCGAAATCAACTGGTGGATATTGGGCGGGGGGCTCGGCTTCGTGATGTTTGCGGTGGCGATGGGGTTGGCGGACATTCCCAACAACGAGGAGATTGTTTTTTCCGGCTCGCTGTCAATCGTGCTGTTTCTGATCTGGCGGCTGACGCGCGAACTTGCTACCGGCGAGCGTAAACAATTGTTCGGTATCGCTTTGGTAATTTTTGCTTTCCGCGCGGTTCCGATGCCAGGGGCGGGCGAGACCTGGTGGATGATTGACGAGCTGGGATTCGACCAGCAGTTTTTGTCCAAGCTCTATTTGATCACTAGTTCGCTGACTCTGTTCGGCATGTTTATTTTTCGGCGGTTTATGGCCGAACGTCCGATCACTTATATTATCGCCGCGCTGACGATTGCCTTTACCGTGCTTTATTTGCCGAATATCGCGCTGTACTACGGCGTTCACGAATGGACCGGGGCTCATACCGGTGGCGTGGTGGACGCCCGCTTTATTGCGATGCTCGATACCGCACTGGAGTCGCCTTTGGGGCAGATTGCAATGATTCCCATGTTGGCCTGGATCGCCAACTCCGCCCCGGAGCGGCTAAAGGCGACATTTTTTGCGGTCATGGCGGCGTTTGTCAATTTGGCGCTGTCTCTTTCGCAGTTGCTGACCAAACTGCTCAACAAGTCGTTCCTGATTACGCGGGAAGTGAAGAATGCAGTTACCGGCGAGGTGATTGTGCCGGCCGATTACAGCCAATTGGGAGAACTGATGATGATTGTGATGCTGATTGGCTTTGTTCTGCCGATGACAGTTATTTATATCGCCAAACGCACTTTTTTGGCTCAATAAAGTAACGCATCAGCATACTCCGCGGCAAACGGGTGCCGCGGCATGCCCCATTTTATAGCCCCTGTGAAAAGTAATGGTGCAAACCGGGCACGGAAATTCGTTGATCACGCCCTCCCCTGATTAATTGCGGTTTTGCCCCGTGGCACAGTTTAAAAACCGGTTTGCGCCTATCTTACTTGAAATCGTGATTCTTGGCATTAAATATGCCTTGTATTATAAGTGCAAGGGCATGGATGCCCTTTCCAATTCGAGTCATGGACGTTTTGTATCAAGTTATTACTGACCATACAAGGGCAACTAATACTTCGCTAAAGATTTTCTTTTTTCATAGTAAGGTGCATTATGTTTGAATTCCTACAAAAAAAGATTCTTGGTTTTTTCACTGCTGCGGCGCTGAAAAGTTACGGTTGGCAAAGCCGCCGGACGATATGCCCGGGCGGCGGGACAAAACAATGGCAGGATCCTTTTTCATTGCTCTGGTATTCGGAAAATACCGCCTTGAGGTTGATGAAAGTACAGGCGCTGGATGAATTTTACCGGCGATAATTCCGTGGACGGATCCACCGTAACGTTGACTACTTTAACTTTTCATTAAGCTATAGGGATCGGGATAACTATCTTCGATCCCTGGCGATTGATCATGCAATCGTCGCACTATCCGGATTTGTTTATAAGATTGATTCACAGCAACAAAACGGCTTCTCCAAATTAAGTCGGTTTAAGGTTTTTGAGCTGCGGTTTAAGTGACTGCCATCAGTTGTACGCATCGGATACCCAACTGAAAAAATCAAAATCGTGTATTTTCAAACGAATACATGCGCACAGGATGCGCTGTACCGTATAATCCGGACATTGCATGACAGTGGACAGGATTAGAGGAATGACCGACATTAAATTTTCAAAACAGGAAAAAGAACTGCTTGGCAGCAAGATACAGCTTTATTTTAGAGAGGAACTTGATCAGGAGATTGGCCAGTTTGATGCCCAGTTTCTGCTGGATTTTTTTGCACAAGAAATCGGAGCCTTTTTCTATAACAGAGGCCTTTATGATGCTCAAGCCATTTTGGAACGCCGGTTGGAAGATATAGCGGAAGCAATTTACGGGCTGGAAAAAACGACTGATTTTCGTAGGTGAGTTGCGCTATAAAGGCTATCATTAATAGGGGGAACGGCTAAATTGATATCATGCAAGTGTTTGTAATGATCTTCGCTCGTCCCCAACATTGCGTCGCGCCAATTGGCGATTTAATGTGCGGCACTCGATATTGCCGAGCTTGTCCGGTTTCCGTTTTTGTAGCGTGAGCTTCGACACCAGAGTAATAATTGATAGCCTTCATAGTCCGGTGTAGGAAGATAATGGGACGTTTTCCACAACAATTTGATTTGCAGGCCCGGCGAATTAATAAACCCGTTGACTTTAAGTGAATACTTGGAGTAAAAAAACAGTTCCACTGATGCATTAATTTAAAGATTTTTAGGGTCGACCAGGTTCTGTGCCGGGATCAATGACAAGTTAATCAGCACATGCAACTCCGGTTGGCATTGCCTGGAGGAAAAGATCAATGTTCATGAAAGCTTTACCTTCGTTGCGTTGGAGTTGGTCCGATAGCGGTGTTTGCCGTGATGCGGTAGAGTCGCTGTTAACCATCGCCGGAATCGAGATAAACGGCAGTAGACCATGGGACATCCAGGTACACCACAGCGGTTTTTTCCGGCGGGTGCTGGCGGACACCTCGTTGGGCCTTGGTGAGTCGTACATGGACGGCTGGTGGGACTGCGAACGTTTGGATGAATTGATATACCGGATATTGCGTGCCAAATTGCACCAGCAAGCCAGTTCGTTTAAGGATATTCTGGCCTATCTGCAAGCCAGACTGCTCAATCCGCAGCATATCACGCGAGCATTTTATGTCGGACAACATCATTACGACATCGGCAATGATTTCTACCGGGCGATGTTGGACAGACGGATGATTTATAGTTGCGGTTATTGGAAGGATGCGGTTGATCTCGATGCATCGCAGGAAGCGAAGCTGGACCTGATCTGTCGGAAAATCGGTTTACAGCCGGGAATGCGCGTGCTGGATATAGGCTGCGGCTGGGGCGGCGCGGCAAAGTTTGCTGCCGAACGATACGGCGTGGAAGTTTGCGGGGTTACGGTTTCGAAGGAGCAAGCCAAGTATGCCCGCTCGGTTTGCGAGGGATTGCCGGTCACCATTGAATTGAAGGATTATCGGGAAATCGACGGAACATTTGACCGGGTTTATTCCATCGGTATGTTCGAACATGTAGGATACAAGAATTATCGAACTTATTTTCAGGTGGTCAACAACTGCCTTGTCAAAGACGGTTTGTTTTTGCTGCATACCATTGGCGGCAACATATCCGACAGCAACGGTAACCCTTGGGTGGAGCGATACATTTTTCCGAATTCGATGTTGCCGTCGGTCACACAAATCGGCAAAGCCGTCAAAGACCGTTTCGTCATTGAGGACTGGCAAAATTTTGGCCCCGATTACGATAGAACTCTGTTGGCTTGGAATGACCGTTTCGAACGAGGCAGGGCTTTTCAGCATTCACAATTCGACGAACGCTTCTATCGCATGTGGCGTTTTTATTTGCTGGGGTTTGCCGGTGCCTTTCGTGCACGGCACATTCAGTTGTGGCAAATCGTACTGTCCACGGGTGATAGGATCGAGCGATACGACGCACCCCGCTAAGGTTTTCCGTATCCGGGTTTCGGCAAGCGAGACTGTTACAGAGCATGACGCCGGATGTTCCGCGCCTGCCAATACCAATGGTGAATTGCGCAGTGTTGTGCTAGCCGGCTACCTGCCGGATAGTTTTTCCACTTGTTTATAAGCTTCTTCAATGGTATCGCCCATGGCGGTCTGCTGGTTCATCGCAACAATCACTTTGGCCAGTTGGGGAAATCCGGCTTTGGCGGAGGCGATTAGATAAACCGGCTGAATATATAGTATTGATTCTCCAATGGGGAGAATCAGCATTCGGCCTTTGATTACCTTCGAGCCTTGCTGGTCCCACAAGGTCATATAGCGCGAAATATCGGGGTTCTGACTAATCAATGCGCTGATTTGCGCCGGTCCGTCGATTTGCACACTTTGGGGAAAGGAATAGACATAAATATCGGCGGCATATTGTTGATTGCAGGTGTCTATATTCAGGCAACCGGCTATAGCGATGGCTTTCAAATTTTCCCTGCCGAAAGGAGAAAAGGGATTGACCAGGATGAATTTTTCAGTTTGGGATTCAGGCCGGCCCGGCTTATCGAAGATATCGATGGTCAGATAGTAGGGGGCGATAGGTTGACCGTCCATGCTGGCAGATTCCAGCGCTTCGCTTTGTTGGTAAAAGACTTCCGGATCGGTTTGATGGTAACGCCCATAAATCGCCATTTGCATCGCGAATAAATCCTGCGGATAACTGAGGTGTTTTAAAAAAGCGGGAGGAATTTCCGCTAACGTTTTAAATAACGTGGGAAATATGCGCCGATAGGTTGCAATGACCGGATCGGTCGGGTCAGCGATATAGAAATCAACCGATCCGTTGTAGGCGTCGACAACTATTTTAACTGAATTTCGGATGTAGTTGAGTGTGTCTTGTCCGGATTCCAGTTCAGCAAAGGGACTGGGTATGGGATTGACGTAGGGATAACGGTCGGATGTGGTATAGGCATCGATAATCCAAAAGATTTTTTTATCAATGACCACCGGATAAGGGTTGGCGTCCAGCTGCAGAAACGGTGCGATAGTGTGTATCCGTTCGATGATATTACGGCGAAACAATATTTTGCTTTGCCGGGTTACGCTGGTCGAAAAGAATATCTTTTCATCCTCAAAGAAAGCGGAGACGAACAATTTTGTGATCAATGACGACATGTTTAAACCGCCGCTGCCTTGGTAATCGCTAGCCAAATCTTTATTATCGCCACCTGACACAGGCGCTGCATTCGGCACTATCGCATAGGGGTAATCGGCAAGGCCGTAATAGATTTCCGGCTTGGTAAGTTTGAATTTTTCAAATTCGGTTTGCAGTGAAATTTCATTGACAAACCACTGCATCGCTTGCCCGGCCTTTTGTGCCGCCGGGGATACCACTACGCCGAAGCCGTGGGTGTATTTCATATGGCTGTTTTCCCAATTTCTGGCTTCGTCAGGTAACTTATCCTGGGTCAGTTCTCTTGCGGCAATATTAACCTGATATTCCGATCCGCCTAACAGGTAGCGGTCGACAGCTACCGGAGAAAAGGTGTAAAAAGGCCGTATGGCCTGCAATTGTTCCAGGACGTTTTGCAGTAGAGCATGATCCCATAACGGTATGTTGTCCAAATCCTGATAAATTTCGGTGCTGATGTTTTCCGTTAACGTGGAGGCTACCGGATAATCAATTTGTTCAATGTTGTTCAAGTCGAAAGCGTCCAATGTTGCATCGATATTGAACTGGATATATTGCTTTTCCGTTTTGACCGGATTGGGCTGAACATAAAATTTATCGATCAAGCCGGGAATAAAGGTGATGTGCCGCAGACCCGTTAACAATAAGAAAACTATAAAACAACCAATTAGCAAGTTCCTGGCGCGGTGGGTATGGATGAAATACACGGCACTGCCGGCGGCGCATAAAAATGCCAGGAAAATCAGCCAGATCAAGAGTAATTCATAGTTCATTTCCACAAAGCCGGGACCGAAAAACATCGGTTCATGCCGTCCGACATAGAGTAATTCGGTTTTTTGAAAGGAAATGGCCCAGGCTTGAACGAAGATAATGATGGTAATCAAGATTGTTAAATGCAGTTTGGCCGCTTTCGGAAAACCGTCCATCCTGTCTTTATGCTTTTGGTAGGCATACCAGTAGAGTCCTCCGGTAACGGCTAGCAGTAAACTGAAGGTCAGCAGCAGTTCTTTTTGGAGCAGTGTATAGGCCGGAAAAGAAAATAGGTAATAACTGATATTGCGTCCGTATACCGGATCTTTCAATTCCGCAGGAACGCTGAAAAAATACAGCAAGCATGTTTCCCAGTTGTTATAAACCGGAAATAAAATCGGTAAGCTTAATACTGCCGATAGCGGCAGTAAGATTTTAGCCGAAAAAAAATGAGTCGAATTCAATGAGCTGCCGCTTTCCCCCGTTTCCGTCTGTGGCCTTCTGAACGAGTTGCCGTTCGTCAGCACCGGTACGAGATATAAATTAATGAATATTAAAGCGGTAAAAAGGATGGTAACCGATATAACGATCAAATCCCTGTATAGTTGGCGGCTGATAAAATAATACGTTAAGTCCAGCGTATCAAACCACCATAAATCAATTAAAAAAGCCGAACTGATGCCGGCGATCAGGGTTAATAATATTGCTGCCGCAACAATTACAAAAACGACACGGATTGCTGATATTTTCATACGCACTGGCTCAATATCGGTTTTTCTATGACTTCGGAAAATGACGCGCCTTGTTAATTTGCATCGACTTAATGCAGTCGGTTTGGATTTTTGCAAGTATGCTTCAATTCTTGCTTGACCAACATAACGGCCGCTCTCAAATATTCAATGATTTCGACCAGTGCATTTTCATCTTCCTCTCCTTCGGCATCGGTATCGAGCTTGGAAAATTCAATAACGTCTTTTACAATCTCATTGACTTCGCCGGACCATTCCGCCCCGGAATGGGCGGCACCAATGCCGGCGACAAAGCCGTTGCACCAGTTTTTTAGCGCATTTGCCCTTTCCGGTAAAGGACAATCCTGCTCAGGTAAAAACAGGTCAAATTCAAAATCATCACTGTTAAGAAATTGCCGGGTTTGTTCAAATAACGACAGCAGCATGGCTCTTTCCTCCTCAGTAATCAACCCGGCCTCACAGGATATTTCCGTCAACCAGGCCGAACCGTCCGTCAAATCGTCAACACACAGTAAGCCGGCGGCTATGCCGTGTGCTTCCGCGGCACTCATGGGGTTATCGGTTTGCTGCAATATGCTTTCTATAATGTTGTAGGACATAGCACCTTTTGTAATATTTATTTTCTAAAAAAACTGTCCGCTTATGCTAACATTGATTGTAACTGAGATATTAATTGGATATTCCTTTTTTAGAAAGAGATTCCAGAGAGGGAGGCGGGTTGAATTTTAGAATATTTTATGCGAGTAGCGTTTTAGTAATTGCTTGTCGACTAAACTTCGCTTTATATTCACTATTCGACTTATCTGCTGTTTATACCTTTTTTCGCTCTCTGTTCGAACGCAATTACCGGTTATCACCATGACTAATGAAGAGCAAGACCAGCCTTTAGAAATCCGGGCTCTTGAAGAGAAATTGGACGCTTTAATTGAGTTATACAACTCTATGAAAAATGAAAACATTTCTTTAAGGACCAAACAAGAGGAACTGGTTCGTGAAAAAGCCAAGTTGATTGAAAAAACATCACTTGCCAGAACCCGCGTTGAGGCAATGATAACGCGTCTTAAATCAATGGAGCAGGGCACATGAAGGAAGAAATTAAGCCTGTCAGCTTAAACATCTTGGGAAAGGAATACAAGGTGGCCTGTGCCCCCAGTGAACGCGCCGATCTGTTACATACCGCACAAATGCTCGATGAACAAATGCGCGAAATACAGGACTCCGGCAAAGTGATCGGTTCCGACAGAATTGCGGTCATGGCGGCACTAAATCTGGCCCATGAGTTGAATCAGATAAAAAAACAGAATTCCGGCGTCAGCCATAGTTTGGCTGACCGCTTAGCAAAATTACGTCGTAAAATTGAAAATGTTTTGGAAACGGCGTCAATTTAGCGTTCGCTTACAGGCTTCGGTTTTTTATCCGCTCATTCCGCCTGAGAGAGCGGCAAGCCGGTTGGCGAATATTCCCCAACAACGGATTTATTCAGCGATTGATTGTTGTTAGTTGGCTGAAAACACCGTAAACTATTACATTATCTCCTGCGGCGTTCGAGGCGTTCTGGGTTTTTCTTGGACCTATATTTACCCAGGGAGCCGAACCCGGCATTGCTGAGCATGTCCGTTAAACGGAAAGCCTTTTATTTGCTGGCGAGGTGCCCACTTGAACCTTTGGTTCAAGGACGACAGTTCGTTACGGCGCAGGCGGGAGATACTGTTTTTATCCGATTTTAATCCCCCAAAACACGATGAATTACTGGTTAATGAAATCCGAGCCCAATGAGTTCAGTATTGACGCCTTGCAATGCATGCCGGAACAAACGGAACATTGGGACGGGGTGCGTAATTTCCAGGCCAGGAACATGATGCGCGATGCAATGAAAATTGGTGACCAAGTGTTTTTTTATCACTCCAATTGTGATGAGCCGGGTATAGTGGGTATTATGCAGGTTGTCAAAGAAGGCTATCCGGACTTTACTGCCTTCGATTCCAATGACAAACACTTCGATCCTAAAAGCGACCCTGCCAACCCTCGCTGGATGATGGTGGATGTAAAATTCGTCAGGAAATTGTCTCGCACAATCGCTTTGAAAGAATTGAAAGCAAAACAGGAATTGGCGGATTTCCCTTTGGTCAGACGCGGTAATAGGCTTTCAATTATGCCGGTATCGGAACAACAATGGCAATTTATTTTGGGGCTGGAATAGTCGGAATTGCACGATCGGCGTATTATGCGTAACGCTTTATGTTTTGTTTTTTTGCTCCTTTCCCCCGACAAATAACTGGTACGCCGGGTTATTTGTTTCTTCCCGGTAGGCGAATCCTAACTCATCCAGGGTTTGCCGGAAATCCTTGCGTTCGGTTTTCGGCATTTGCAAGCCGAGGAGTACTTTACCGAAAGCGGCACCGTGATTACGGTAATGAAACATGCTGATATTCCATCGGCCGCCGAGTGATGATAAAAATTTGAGCAGTGCACCGGGCCTTTCAGGGAATTGCAGGCTGTAGACAATCTCGCTCAATTTACAAGGCGCATGTCCCCCGACCATATAACGGATATGATCCTTGGCCAATTCGTTGCGGGTCATGTCGGTTACTTCAAAGCCTTCCGCTTCCAGCTGCCGCTTAACATTAGCAAGGTCGCATTCTTCGCCGCTGCTGCTGATGCCGACAAAGACCTGAGCCATATTGCTGTCAAAATACCGGTAGTTAAATTCGGTGATATTGCGGTCTCCCAACATTTGACAGAATCTTAGAAAACTGCCGGGTATTTCGGGGATGGTGACTGCCAGTAATATCTCCCGGTGCTCGCCGACTTGGGTACGTTCGGCGACATAACGCAGTCGGTCAAAGTTGATGTTCGCGCCGCTTTCAATGGCAATCAGAGTTTGCCCGGTAATGTCCCGCTGTTCGACATATTTTTTGAGCCCGGCAACGGCCAGTGCGCCGGCCGGTTCTGCAACCGAACGCGTATCATCAAAAATGTCTTTGATCGCCGCACAAATTTCATCGGTATTGACGCATATCACTTCGTCAACATAGCGATGCGCAATATGAAAGGGTTTTTTTCCGATTTGCCTGACCGCCACGCCGTCGGCAAACAGGCCGACCTGTTTTAAAACAACCCGTCTGTTGGCTTGCATGGCACGGTTTAGGCAGTCGGCATCATCCGGTTCGACGCCTATAATTTTAATATCAGGGCGGACAAATTTTGTATAGACTGCAATACCAGCAATCAGTCCGCCGCCTCCGACGGGTACGAACACAGCATCGATAGTGCTGGTTTTCTGACGCAAAATTTCCATCGCAATGGTGCCTTGTCCGGCAATCACATCCGCGTCGTCGTAGGGGTGAATAAAAGTCAGTTTTTGCTGCTCAGCCAATTGCTTGGCATGGGTGTAAGCTTCATCATAGGAGTCGCCGAATAACAGGGTTGTTGCACCGCTGGTACGCACCGAATTGACTTTAATCTCCGGTGTTGTCCTGGGCATCACAATCAATGCTTTAATACCCAAATATCTCGCCGATAAGGCGACGCCCTGGGCGTGATTGCCGGCAGACGCGGCAATTACACCGCCGGCTTTGGCTGGTTCGTCCAGTTGCGCCATTTTGTTATAAGCGCCGCGCAGTTTAAAGGAAAATACCGGCTGTAAGTCCTCGCGTTTTAAATAGATCGAATTGGCGTAGCGTTGCGATAAACCCGGCGCATGATCCAGCGGTGTTTCCAATGCCACATCATACACTCTGGCCCTGAGGATTTTTTCAATGTATTTTTGCATTTTTGTGTCAGTCAACGGCCGATAAGATATCCGGGTCGATACTACGTTTCGAAGTGCAGTAATTGGTTTGCTAAAGCGATTATTTTATGTTCGCTGATTTCCCTGATGGAAAAGTCGTTTTTATTTAATTTATACGGGTCCACCTGCGATGGCGATTTAAGCACTTTGTTAATTTCCGTCTGGTATACCCTGCTGATAGGCGTAGGCCCGAACAGGGTGATCGATGGTTTGTTCAAGGCCCAGGCCATATGCGTCGGTCCGGTATCGTTGCCGATCACCAGATCGGCCTTGGCGATCGCTGCTTTCAGCGTGTTTAAATCAATTCTCGGCAGTTTTGTTATATAGCCGGATTGTTGTTGCATCCATTGCGCGTTATATTTTTCCTGCTCGTTTCCCCAGATGACCAGACAGTTTTGCCGTAGCGCTTCCGCGATCGCGACGAATTTTTGTTTAGGATAATTCCTGCTTTCCCAGGTTGAACCGGCAATAAAAATAATGTTTTTTTTATTTTTTACGAAATAGTCATTAATCAATTTGTTTTCATTTTTAAAAAATAAAAAAGGCCGTTTATTGCGGATTTGTTCCGGCGTAATTTGAAAACCCAAAGGACCGGCAATGACGCGTGTATTTCTGTCAATGGTGTTGGCATCATAAGGGATGCTGACTTTTTGGTCATAAAACCAGGATGCTGCTTTTTCGCGAATTGAATTTTTATCGAATCCGGCAGTTTTCTTTCCGAGCAATTTTGCCGTTATCGCAGATTTGATGAGCCCCTGAGCATCAATTACCAAATTATAATTGTTTCGTGAATAATCCTTTAATTGACGGTATTCGGAAAAAAACGCGGTTTTCTTGTGTCGCAACGATTTTAAATTAACAACAAGGATCCTGTCGATGTCAGGATTATGGTTTAATATCTCGGCAAAACGCTGTTCGACCACCCAATCGATGTGAATATCGTTCAATTCAGACTTAATAAACTGCAATGCAGTCATTGCATGAACAATGTCCCCAAGAGCCGAAAGTTTAACAATTGCAATTTTCATTGAGTGTTAGTCAGTGAGTAGGTGGTTAAATGCTTTATTTAGTAGAAAAATCGGCGTTCGTTTGATTTGGATCAATTTATATTTGAATTTAATAAGGTAGACTTGTACCCAACATGGATAAACCCCCCCTGGAATGTTTTTCCATGCTATCCTCTGAGTAGGGCTTTTTCACTCACGGACAGCGCCCGCTGTCCGTTTTTTTTTTGCAAAATCACCGTACTTTTGAAATCCAATTCCTGTAAACCCAGGTAGTCTATTCCTCGAAAATTTATCGAACGGTCCGGCTGCACTAAATCGATTACCTCGGGTTCGCGGTTGGGTCATTGCTTACCAACAATTAAACATGGCAACAGTAATAAGGGTCGGTTAAGACCAGCAATCCGCAGCAAATCGCCGTCCCGGTAGGGCCGGCGACAATAATTTCAAGATTGGGGGACAACAGGGTTAAGCAATGTAGGATAACCAATCGGCATGGTCTTGGCGTCGGCCGTGGACATAATCAAAATAGAGCGATTGCAATTTTTCTGTAACCGGGCCTCGCCCTCCGCTACCTATTTTACGCCCGTCCAGTTCACGAATCGGTGTGACTTCAGCAGCAGAGCCGGTAAAAAATGCTTCGTCACAGACGTATATTTCGTCGCGGGTAATGCGTTTCTCAACGACTTGCAGCCCGGTTTCCCTAGCGATTTCAATAATGGTATCGCGAGTAATGCCCTCGAGTGCATAGGTAAGTTCAGGCGTGTGCAGTTTGCCGTGGCGTACGATAAACAGATTCTCGCCGCTGCCCTCGGCGGCATATCCTTCGTGGTCGAGCAACAAGGCTTCGTCATAGCCGGTTGACAGCGCTTCCTGCAAAGCCAATATCGAATTGATGTAATTGCCGTTAGCCTTCGCCTTGCACATCGTGCTGTTGATATGATTCCGGGTATAGGATGAGGTTCTGATGCGAATACCTTTATGCATGTTTTCGGCACCCAGATAAGCTCCCCATTCCCACGCGGCAATCATGGTATGCACTTTCAGATTGTCCGCCCGTAAACCCATGCCTTCGGAACCATAGAAACACATGGTTCTGATATAAGCGCTGTCCAGTTCGTTTTTGCTGATGGCTTCCATTTGCGCACGGTTCAATTCATCTTTACCGTAGCTAATTTCCATACCCAGTATATGAGCTGAACGAAACAAACGGTCGGTGTGTTCATGCAATTTGAAAATGGCCGGCCCTCGATCGGTATGGTAAGCGCGCAACCCCTCAAACACACCGGCGCCGTAATGAAGCGTGTGAGTCAGGACATGGACTTTTGCCTCTCGCCAGTCTACCCATTCACCATCCAGCCAGATAAATCCATCTCTATCGTCCATTGTCATCATTCATGCCTCACTCATTTTGTTTACAGTCGCCAAATTAAATATTACTCGATAAAATCATGCCATATCCGCTCGACTTGAGAACGCATTTCAACATACTCTTCAGCAGAGACGACAGCGCGATTGCCTTGTAATGTCTCTCTGTGCCCGCGGTCCCGGTAGGTACAATAAGCATGCTTTAATGTTTCCGCTCTCGTTTTGTCGATAAAGCCTTGTTCTTGTAGACTTTCCAGTAATCTGACATTATCGGTAAAAGCCACCAATTGCTGATTTTGAGACGCCCGGGCTAAAATATTGAATTGTACTATAAACTCGATATCGGCAATACCGCCTTTGCTTTGTTTTATATCAAATTTATCCGGCTGCTTGACGGCTAGATTGTCGCGCATTTTTTCCCGCATTTCCCTGACTTCCTGTTTGAGCTTGGCGACGTCCCTCGGCAGGCTGAGAATTTTATGGCGAATTTGTTCAAATTCCGCTTTGATGGCTTCGTCGCCACTGATGAACCGTGCTCTCACCAATGCCTGATGTTCCCAGGTCCATGCCTCGTTGCGCAGATAATTTTCATACGCTTTGATATGGCTGACCAGCAGCCCCGAATCGCCGCTCGGCCTCAACCGCATATCGACATCATACAATATCCCGCACAGCATGTTGGTATTCAAGATGTGCCTTACTTTCTGTCCCAGCCGGGCATAAAATTGCGAGCAACTGATCGGTTTTCGTCCGTCGGTCATCGCATTGCCGTCCGGGCAATCATATAAGAACACCATATCCAGATCGGATCCGTAACCGAGTTCTATGCCGCCGAGCTTGCCGTAACCGAGTACGCCAAAGCCGGCTACCGGGCGTTTTGCTTCGGGCGGTACGCCGTGTTTGTCGGCAATCAAGCGCCAGGCATGGCGTACGACCTGCTGTAAAATCGATTCGGCTATGTATGTGAGATAGTCACTGACCACCATAATCGGAATAGCTCCCATAATGTCGGCAGCTGCGACTCGCAATACATGGACTTGTTTGAATTTCCTGAGAGCATACATCAATTGTTCTTCGTCCTGCCATTCGATGGCATTTAACTGCTCGGTCAATTGAGCCTCAAGTGCCTGGCGGCTGAGCGGCTCATAGAGAGTCCGGGTATCCAACAGTTCGTCGAACAAAACCGGATAACGTGATAAATAATCACAGATCCACGGGCTAGCCGCTGATAATTTTACCAGTTGTCCCAGCGCCTCGGGGTTTTCACTGAGCAGTGCCAGATACACGTTACGGCCGGCGACCGCTTCCAATAAAGTCAAAATTCGTTTTAAGGTTTGTTCGGGATGGGTAACGTTCGGCAGGGTTTCGATTAATTTCGGCATCAATCTGTCTATTACTGCTGCGCCTTTTGCGGTCAGTCGTCTGATCGTCGAGGCGTTTTTAAACCCGGTCAGCAGTGTCAGCGCTTGCTGAGGATGTTGATAACCCAGCTCTTGCAAATGTTCCAGTAAAACCGGTTCGCCCGCCCTGCCGATCCATACCGACTGGCTTTCCTGATTACCGTTTACCTGTTGCGAAACGGAGAAAACGTCATCGAATACGCTTTGCACGAATTGTCGGACAGCGTCGAGTTCCGTTTTGAAATCCTCCCAATTGGCGAATCCCAAAGAATAAGCCAGTATCGCCCGGACTTTAGGGTCTGTGGGTAAATCATGGGTTTGTTGGTCCTGATATTGTTGAATATGATTTTCCACGCGGCGCAAAAAGCAATAGGACGCGATTAACTGCTGCGAGGTTTCTTTTGCGATCGCGCCGAGAGTACCCAGTACTTCAAGAATTTTTAATATTTCCCGCTGCTGGAGTGATTTGTTCTGTCCGCCCCGGATCAATTGGAAGGCCTGGCCGATAAATTCAACTTCGCGGATGCCACCCGGCCCCAGTTTGACATTCTCCATGCGGTCTTTGCGCTTCAGTTCCTCGGTAATTTTAAATTTAAGCGTTCTGAGTTCCTCGAAAGCGCCATAATCCAGATAGCGGCGATAGACAAACGGCTGCAACATCGCCATTAGTTGGGGGCCGGTATTAAAATCCCCGGCTACCTGGCGTGCTTTAATCATTGCGTAACGTTCCCATTCCCTGGCCTGGGTCTGATAATAAGCCTCCATGCCGTCAAAGGTCATGACCAACGGACCACTGTCGCCGAAAGGGCGTAAGCGCAGATCGGTTCTGAATACAAATCCGTCGGCTGTTACCTGATCCAGCACCTTCACCAGACTGCGGCCTAAGCGCGTAAAGAATTCCCCATAAGTCGTCGCCTTACGGTCCTGTAACACGCCGTCTTCAGCATAAGCGAAAATCAGGTCGATATCTGACGAATAATTCAGTTCCCATGCGCCGAGTTTACCCATGCCGAGCACAACCAGTTGTTGCGGAGTCCCGTCTGCCAATACCGGCGTGCCCCAGCGGGAGCAGGCCTGCCGGTAAACGAAATCCAGCGCAAACTGTATGCAGGTTTCCGCCAAAACGGTCAGGTCGGTCAGGGTTTCCTTCAATTCCGCCCAGCCGGCCAGATCACGCCATGCAATACGCACCATTTCCCGACGCCTAAAATGACGCAAAATCGACATTAATTCACTTTCCGCCGCAATATTCTGTTGTTGCAGAAACGGCATATAGTTTTCTCTGGCCCGGTCGGAAAACAGACGCCTTGAATTGATCAATTCAATCAGCATGGCCGGTTTTTGCAGGCAACTACTGCTGACAAATTGGCTGCAGCTCCAGACGTCGGCGAGTGAATTCAATAACTGCTCGTTTTCCGGCAACAACAGACTTTGCTGATTTATTTTTTCCTCAAATTGCACCAGAGGGAGTTCAATGCCGGCGCTTAACTCGGCAGGTAAATGAATGAAACGGTCTTGCAGGCGGCGGTATAGGGACATGAGTTGTGGCAAAGCTTAAGTCGTTAACAAATATGCAGGGATGAAGGTGAATGATACAGCTGTTTAATGTTTAATCCCATGCAGTTCCGGCACGTTATTAAGTTGGCAGCATTTGATTCACCGGCGAAAGCGCTCAAATACGGCGAAAAGCAATGTAAATCCGAGCGCTGATCCGATCACCGCCATTGATGCGGACATATTGTTTAATGATTCGGGCGAAAAAAACAGCATCCCGCCCAGGCCCAACATCATGCAGCCCGATAACAATTTTAACAGTCGGCCTTCCTGTTCGGATAATTTTTTGTTTCCCAAGGTAATCGTGAAAATGATGACGATCAACATCAGCGGGATAATATAAACGATATTGTAAAAAACCAGATAGAAGTAATATTGTTCGGCGTCCAATTCGTTTAACGTCAACACACGGGTAAAAATCATCGGCAGGCCGGCCGTACATAACAGCTCATAGCTGTTGGCGGTAACGGCCAATATGACTGATGCAAAAAGCATTACCGGCCAGTGCCCGGCTTGGGTCAGAACCCTGATACGTTGCAATAATTTGGGTTTGGCTGAGTCGGGTATCGACAAGGACACTCCCTGTTTGAACCAGAAAAAGTCTTTGATATTGATGGCACCGATGACGATGGCAATCAAACCGGCGACGGCAGTGATATAGGCCAATTGTTCGGTTAATAGGAATAGATTCAACCAAGCGGCCATAAACAGAAAATACATCAAACCCGAAAAAATGACGAAAGTACCGCCGATAGCCACAATTCTCGCACGGTTGCGTTGATGTGCAATTAAACTTAATAAAAAGAAAAGCACAAAAAACGCGCAAGGATTAAATGCGTCCAGTGCCGCAATGACGACAGTGATCACCGGCAGCGAAAATTTTTGGTCATGAATGTTGCCAAGCAAGGGTAGTGTTAAATTGTATTCGGCTACGGTCCGGTGCCGATGACAATCAATTAATGCCTGTTGGAGCTGCTGGAGTGTGCGTCCATCCGCAGCGAAACCAACCATCATCTGCCCGCAAAAAATGAAGCCGGGAACCGCATTGGCATTCATGCCCAACTGTGCGGCCATATCCATATATCGCCGAACGAAGGAAGGATTATCAACTAAATCGTAGCTGTGCAAAACCAGCCAGGGATAGCTTTGCGCTAATGCTTCGACCGCTGGTTTGGCTTCGAGACAATGGGGGCAGCGATGCGACCAGAAAAAATACAGATCAACGCTCGATGTTTGTTTTTCGTCTGCAAAATCGGCAGATGCAGAGCAAAACAGTAAGCAAAAAAGTAAAACCTTGGAAGTGATTGGCGTCGGATTCAGCATTGCAATAATTAATAGTAACTTGATTAAAATCTTTCCTTTATTGCTAATCTTATTGGTTCGCGCGCGTAGGCCGGCGATTGCTGCGTCGATAATAATGAGGTGCAATGGTTTTAAAAACCATCCTGCCTAATGCAAGGTATAATAGTACGCCAAGTTTTAACGTACAGCCGAAATATTATTTTTATGTTCGATTACCAAAAAGAATTTATTCACTATGCGCTGGATTGCGAGGTACTGCGATTTGGTGAATTTCATTTAAAATCCGGACGCCTTAGCCCCTATTTTTTTAATACTGGGTTGTTCAATACCGGTGCGCGCTTAGGGAAACTTGGTCAATTTTATGCACGCGCTTTACTTGAATCAGGAATGAATCCGGACATTCTGTATGGTCCGGCCTATAAAGGGATACCCTTAGTCAGCGCCACAGCGATCGCTTATGCAGCGATTAAGCAAGAAGATATTCCGTTTGCGTTCAATCGTAAAGAGACCAAGGGGCATGGTGAAGGCGGCAACCTAGTCGGAGCCCCATTGCAGGGAGATGTGTTGATTCTTGATGATGTCATTACCGCAGGAACTTCGGTTCGTGAATCTGTAGCCATTATAAAACAAGCCGGGGCACGGCCTTGTGGAGTCTTAATTGCTTTGGATAGACAGGAGAAGGGCCAAAATGACGTCTCCGCAATCCAGGAAGTCAGTGATCAGTATGCGATCCCGGTGACCGCTATTATCAGTTTAGCCGATATTATCCGGTTTTTGGAAATTGACGGGTATGCCGAACAATTAGCAGCGGTAAAAAAATATCAGCAACAATATGGCGTATTTGTTTAGCGTTTTATTAATTCGTTTTTTGCAACATTTGCCGTCGTTACTTTCGGCAGCGGATCAAGGCAGAATGAAATTAATAGTTAAATTCACAAATCCAAACTATTTTCTGTCCTAGATCTTTGACAATTATCACTTTTCAGCTAAGCTTTATCGTACAGCTAGATAGTTAGACCAAGTATAAGGTAGTCTCTCTATCTGGCTGAAATATTTCAGCTTATGTATGGCCGCCGATGTTGCTCGTCACCCACTGCTGAATTTTACCAAGCTATCCACACCAAGTTTTTATTATCCATGCAAAGGGGAAAATTATGAAAATCAAATCGATATTAGCGAGTGCGGCATTGTTGTTCTTTTTTTCTAATATAGCCCATGCGTTTTTACTAACTTCTCAGGAAGGCAGCGCTACCGCTATTGTTGTCTGCTATATGGAAGAATCGGGGAAATACGTCAAAGTTCATGAGGCGGATATCTGGGTCAATTTCAACGGGGGTGAGGGTTGGCACATTGATAGTAGTTGTCCCGCATTGAAATGTGAAGGAGACGGTAATGACCCTTGTGCAGCGTGCCTGAATAATTTACGCGAGGAAGGAATGCAGATTACCGGCCAATCAGGCGGTCCTTATAGTTACCATGCCTCAGGGCCTGACTTCCATTCCACTCAATATACTTTAGAAGGGGGATATGAAGCGGCCAAACACTTACAAAAACATTGTGAGGTACAATAAAATACGTCGTCCATTAAAGGGGGAAAGCTTGTTAGCGGCGATCACCTTTAACTATGACCTCAATTAAACCGTCTTACCGCAAAGGAAGGCGGTTTTTTTGTTGGGTCAATTTACCCGTAACTAATAAAATTAGTCACATCAAAACAAATTTTGTCATTAAGCAGCACTTTTAGGTCAATACCAAGCAAATTTTGGGCGCTTTATTAATTATTCTATAAATTTATTCTAAAAGTTCGTGATATATGGTCTACAATTGGGTAACACGATTATGAAACACGCTCCTGCCCTTATTCAGAGCGGAGTTGGTGGTAAAAGGCGAACAATGAGGAATTTGGAATTTAAAGAACAACTGCACGATTATGCGAAGTGGCGCGATCAACTGGTGCAGGCGATTGAAATGTACCGGGAGTGGCGCAGCCGTTATGGCTTAAGCGACCCTCAAAGTTTGGATACCCTGTTGAATATTATCAGCGGCCTTAATTCCGATCGAATTACGCTGGCGTTTGCTGCTGAATTTTCGCGCGGAAAAACTGAACTGATTAATTCCCTGTTTTTTGCCGAAACCGGAATGCGTCTTTTCCCTTCTTCTCCGGGGCGCACGACAATGTGTCCTGCGGAATTGTTTTTTGATGCGGAAGGCGGAAATTACATTCGCTTACTGAATATTGAAAGCCGGCTGGAAGATTTGTCGTTGGCAGAATTCAAACAGCATCCTGACCGTTGGACTCAAATTGACCTTGATTACAGTTCACCGACCCAGATGCAGCAGGCATTTAAAGAATTGATTGCGGTAAAGCAAGTCAGGCGGGAAGAAGCCGATAGGTTGGGCTTGTTCAATGAGCTTGAAGCAGCCGAACAGGGAATTGTCAATCCTGAAACGGTTGAAATTCCTGTCTGGCGGCATGCCATGATCAGCTTCCCCCATCCGTTATTACAGGAAGGGTTGTCGATACTCGATACACCGGGCCTGAACGCATTAGGTACAGAGCCGGAATTAACCCTTAGCATGTTGCCAAGCGCCCAAGCAATCATTTTTGTACTGGCGGCCGATACCGGTGTTACCAAGAGTGACCTGGATATGTGGCGCAATCACGTATGTCGTGCCAGAGGTAATGACCGGCAGGGTTTGGCCGTGGTGATGAACAAGATCGATTCGATGTGGGACGACCTTGCCGGTGAAGATGGCTATGAATCCTCCATCAGTTCACAGATCAAAAAATCCGCTTCGGTTTTGGGACTGGATGAAAACTCAATTTTTCCGGTTTCAGCCAAGCAGGCGCTGTTGGCAAAGGTCAAAGCCGATAAGGAATTATTGAAAAGGAGCCGTATCGATACGTTGGAAAATTATCTCTCTGTCGATATTTTGAAGCAGCGCAGGCGAATTTTGATGGATACGGTTAATCGCAATATCGGTTTTCTGGTCAAGGAATCGTCTACCTTGACCAATGCCAAGTTTCGTAATGCTACAATTCAGTTGGAGGAATTTAAAAAAGTCGATTTTGAAAACCAGGAAATGATCGGCAAATTAATGGCGGAAACGCGCGATCAGCAAAATCTGTATATGGCAAATGTCGAAAGTTTCCAGGCCAGTCGCAGGGTTTTCAGTGTCCAGGCTAAGATGTTGATCGAGTCGATGTCTTCCGAGAGGGTTGACGAAGTGATTAAAAATACCCGCACGGAAATGTTGAAGAGCCTGACCACCTACGGCATGAAGCAAAATATCCGTAAATTATTTGACGAATTACGCGATTTGCTGCAGGACACGGTCGATATCACCAACGAAACGCGCCGCCTGGTGAAGGCCATTCATAAAAAATTTCACGATGAGTACGGTTTTAAGGAAATTGAACCGCAACTGTTTTCCATTAAGCAATATCAGTTCGAATTGGAACAGGTTTTCGAGGAAGGCGAGGCATTCCGTAGTAGTGCACGGACTACGATGACCGAACAAAGCGTCGTGGTGCACAAGCTGTATAACACATTAATTGCCAAAGCCAGGCATATACTGAGCCAGGCAAGGCAGGATGCGACAGTATGGAGCAACAGCGTGTTGACTCCGCTGATGCATCAAATCAAGGATCATAAAACGCAGATCGAAAACCGTTTGCAAATGCTGCGCCGCATCAACGATTCCAAAGGCAATGTGCAGGAAACTATAACCAAACTGGAGCAGGAGCTGGAGCCGTTGAAAAAACAGCGTATGGAACTGGCAATGATTATCAAGGATATGCGCCTGGAGCAGTTTGCTTCCGAGGGCAGTGAGAAAAAAACCGAGCCGGAGGCGGCAGTATCATAAATAGCGTCGTTAAGTAAAGACGTGTTGTTCGGACTTTGTGGTCGACAATAGCATGTAAGTCATGTTTTTGTGAAGATTAGATCCCATACCCCGTGGCCAAGTTTGATGCCCCGCTTTTCGAATTTGGTCAGCGGGCGATAATCGGGACGGCTGACAAATGGATTATTGGTGCCGGTGTTTTGCAACCGCGTATTCTGCTGTAATATTTGCAGCATATGCAGCGCATAATTTTCCCAATCCGTCGCGGCATGAAAATAGCCGCCCGGCTTGAGTTTTGCAGTGAGCAGTGCGATAAAATCCGCATTGACGATACGGCGTTTATGATGCCTTTTTTTATGCCATGGGTCCGGAAAATACAGGTGTATGCCGTTCAGGGCGTTGTCGCAGATGTTCCGTTGCAGAACCTCGACGGCATCATGGCAAAAAATCCTGACATTGGTCAGTTCTTTCTGTTCGAGCAGCAACATTAAATGGCCCACGCCGGGTTTATGTACTTCGATACCGATATAATCCAAATGCGGATGAGCTGCCGCCATGGCAGCCAGGCATTCGCCGTTACCGAAGCCGATTTCTATAAATAATGGCGCATTGCGCCCGAATACCTGATTGAAGTCGTAGGCTAGGCCGGGGTCCAGGCAATAAGTGTCCCATAGGTGATCAATGGCGTATTGTTGCCCTTGGGTAATCCGCCCCTGGCGGCGAATAAAGCTGCGAATTCGGCGTACGGCAGTAGTTTCGGAGTTGGAATCCATAACTTGCAGATGGGTTTGCAACAAAAAGTGTCCGCAACAAACTTTTCGGTTCGTTGCCGATGCAGGTAAACTACAAAAACAGTCCGTCTATTGGTGATGAGGCGGAAGCAAAACGTTTGCGCGGCATGCGGCCTGCCAGAAAAGCCTCCCTACCCGCTTCAATGCCTTTTTTCATTGCCGAGGCCATCAGTACCGGGTTTTGTGCTTCAGCGATCGCGGTATTCATCAGCACGCCGTCACATCCCAGTTCCATGGCAACGGCGGCATCGGATGCTGTTCCTACACCGGCATCGACTAGAATCGGTACGGAGGCATTTTCGACAATCGTTAAAATATTATAAGGATTACGGATGCCCAACCCTGAGCCGATAGGCGCGGCCAAAGGCATAACGGCAACACAGCCAATTTCCTCGAGACGTTTTGCGGCGATCGGGTCGTCATTGGTGTAAACCATGACGTCGAAGCCGTCTTTAACCAATAATTCAGCCGCTTCAAAGGTTGCGCTGACATCGGGAAACAGTGTTTTTTGGTCGGCCAGCACTTCCAGCTTGACTAATTTATGTCCGTCCAGCAGTTCCCTGGCCAGCCGGCAGGTGCGTACCGCATCCTGCGCGGTAAAGCATCCGGCGGTGTTAGGTAGAATGGTATATTGTTGGGGGGAAATGACATCCAGTAAATTGGGTTCGTCGGCGTTTTGACCGATATTGGTCCGGCGGATGGCCACTGTGACGATTTGCGCACCACTGCTTTCTATCGCTAATCGGGTCTGTTCCAGGTCTTTATATTTTCCGGTGCCGACCAATAACCGTGAACGGTATTGTACGCCGGCAATCTCCAGCAAATCATCCTGCCCGCCGCCGATAGCCCGAACGATTTCCAACCGGTCGTCCGGTTGCAGGGTTTTATAGCGATATTGGTCGAACGGTAATATTTCCTTGTTCAACTCGACGGCAATACGCTTATTACTCAAACCGAGCTGCTCAATGACATCGGCAACTTGGGTATTGTTGTTGAGCGAACGCAGCTCGCCATTGATATATACATTCATAAGTAACAACCAAATCTAATTTTCTACTGTCCTGCGCTGCTGCACGGCAACGGCAAGATTACGTAATAACGGCACTGTATCTTCCCAACCGATACAGGCATCAGTGATGCTTTGTCCGTAGGTTAAAGGTTTACCGGCAACGACATCCTGCCGGCCGGCCTTAAGGTGGCTTTCTATCATTGCGCCGATTATGCGCCTGTCGCCGTTGGCAATTTGCGCGGCGACATCAGTGCCTACCAGCAGTTGTCGCTGATACTGTTTCAAACTATTGGCGTGGCTGAAGTCAATCATGATATTCGGTCTCAAATTGGCTGCTTCCAGGCCTTCCGCGGCAAGTTCGACGCTGACCGCATCGTAATTCGGGTGACTGTTTCCACCGCGCAAAATAAGATGCACGTCCTGATTACCGGTGGTGGAAAATATCGCCGAATGTCCCGCTTTAGTCAACGACAGGAAATGATGCGGGCTCATTGCGGCGCCGATCGCATCGATGGCAATTTTTATGGTACCGTCGGTTGCATTTTTAAACCCGACCGCGCAGGACAAACCGGATGCCAGTTCGCGGTGTACCTGGCTCTCAGTGGTCCTCGCACCGATCGCACCCCAGGAGACCAAATCGGAAATATACTGCGGTGTAATCAGATCAAGATATTCGGTTGCCGCCGGGATGTCGAAATTGTTGATATCCAGCAGTAATTTGCGGGCAACGCGCAGGCCTTTGTTGATATTGAAGCTGGAATCCAGGTCGGGGTCGTTGATTAAGCCCTTCCAGCCTACCGTGGTGCGCGGTTTTTCAAAGTAGACGCGCATGACGATGACCAGGTCATCGACAAGTGAGTCTCTGATATCCGCCAGCCGTTTTGCATATTCATGAGCAGCATCACTATCATGAATCGAACAGGGGCCGATTACCACCAACAAGCGGTCATCCTCTCCCGCTAGTATATTATGGATGTCTTGCCTGGCACGTAATATGGTTTTAGCGGCGGTATCGCTAATCGGCATCTCTTCGTGAACCTGATACGGTGCGATCACTTCCTTGGTTTCACAAATTCTTAGATCGTCAGTGTTATATTGGCTTTGCATGGTATTTGGCTGCAGACGCTCCAAAAGGAGTCATTTTAAAGTTGGATATTTGATAAAACCGTTTATTCTAACTGTTTTGATGAATCATTGTCAGTTATTCATATTAAATTTCTATTATATACATCAATGGTTATGCTAAAGTAAATAATTTATGCCTCGTAATCTACTATGGAAAAGCAAATGTTATTTTCCGGCAGAATATCAATAAGGATCATTGCTGCCGTTGTCTGTTTGTTGCCTGTTAGCGTGGTTGCAGATGTCCTGGAGCAGGCGATTAATACCAATATGGCGACCAATGCGGCAGCTGTCAAATCGCAGGGTAAAATCGATCAATTAAGCGACCAGACCAGAAAAATGCTGGAACAGTACCGCGCTGCCACCAGACAAACCGAAACCCTGCAGACCTACAATGCGCATATCAAAGATCTGCTTGCATCCCAGGAACAGGAAAAACAATCGTTGATCAAGCAGTTGGAAGACATCGAAATCACGCAACGCGAGATTGTCCCACTGATTTTGACTATGCTGGAGAACCTGGAAACCTTTATAGATCTCGACCTCCCCTTCCTTCCCGAAGAGCGCCATGAACGTCTGGCAAAATTGCAACAAATGATGCTCAGGGCCGATGTGACCAATGCAGAGAAGTTTCGTCGTATTCTCGAAGCTTATCAAATCGAAAATGACTATGGCAATACCATCGAGGCTTATCGCTCGGATATCGATATCAACGATAAAACAAGCGCTGTGGATTTTCTTCGTTTGGGACGTGTAGCGCTGTATTACCAGCGGCTTGACGGCAGTGAGACGGGCTATTGGGATAAAGAGCAAAAACGTTGGCAAACCTTGTCACCGGACTATCGCAACGCCATACGTAACGGATTGCGCATAGCTCGAAAAGAAACCGCGCCGGATTTGTTGGTGTTGCCGATACCAGCCGCGGAGGCGGAAAAATGAGAATATCGCTTTTGTTAGTTATGATTGTGGCTGCTGCCGGTAATGTTGCGGCCAAACATCTGGATTTGGATGAACTGTTGCGCGAAGTGAAAAGAAGCCAAGGGGTGGAAGGAAAAATCAACCAGCAACGGGAAAGCCGGTTTTTACAGGAAAAAAACCAACAGCAGCAATTACTGGCGGAGGCCAAGGCGCAATTGGCGAAACAGGAACAAATCAGCAAACAGTTAAGATCACGCCTGGATGCGAATGAGCTTGAACTAAGTGAACTGGAAACCGAGCTCAACGAGCACAGCGGTGTTTTGGGTGAATTATTCGGCGTGGCAAGGCAGGCGGCCGGGGATTTAAAGGCGGATTTGGACCAATCGCTGGTTTCGGCGCAATTCCCCGAGCGTAGCGAACACTTGGAAGTTATCGCCAACAGTAAGGCGTTGCCCACCATTGAGCAGTTGGAATCATTGTGGTTTACACTGCAACAGGAAATGACCGAAGCGGGCAAAGTGGTTCGCTACCGCTCCGAGATCTTATCGGCAGCCGGTGAACCGAAACCGGCCGAAGTTATTCGCATCGGGACGTTCGATGCAATAGCTGACGGCAAATATTTGCGTTATCTGCCGGAAGCCGGCAAGCTGGCCGAGTTGTCGCGCCAGCCGGAAACGGAATATCTGGATATAGCGGAACAATTTGAAAAAACTACCCAAGGCCGCGCCGATATGGCGATCGACCCGACGCGCGGTGTGATTCTCAGCCTATTGATCCAGACCCCTGATAAAATCGAGCGGATCAAACAGGGCGGTATTATCGGCTACATTATCCTGATCATGGGCGCATGCGGTTTTATTTATGCGCTTATACGATTTATTGTGCTGGCCGGCACCGACCGCAAGATGATGCAGCAAATGAATGAGTTGGGCAGTGCCAAACCAAATAACCCATTAGGGCGCGTGCTGCTGGCGGCTGAACAGGGTAAAACCCAGGACATGGATACGCTGCAATTAATCCTCGATGAAGCAATTACCCGGGAAGTGCCGAAGCTGGAAAAAGGCCAGTCGATGATTAAACTACTGGCGGCGGTGGCGCCGTTACTGGGGCTGTTGGGCACCGTAACAGGCATGATTGCCACCTTCCAGTCGATCAGCCTTTTCGGCACCGGCGATCCCAAGTTGATGGCCAGCGGCATATCACAGGCGCTGGTTACCACGATGCTAGGCCTGATAGTGGCGATACCGCTGTTGTTTTTACATAGTCTGGTGGTATCGCGCAGCAGCCGGCTGGTTCATATTCTGGATGAGCAGACTGCGGGCTTGATCAGTCGCCGCACGGAACAATAAATGGACTTGTTGGAATCGATCCACAACTTTTTGAACACCGGCGGTGAAGTGCTGTGGATAATCCTGTACGTTTCCATTGTGTTGTGGTGCCTGATCGCTGAGAGGCTGCTGTTTTTCGTTTTTTATTATCCCGGGCAAAAGCAGCGCTGGTTGCTGCAATGGAATCAGCGCAGCGATAAATGTTCGCCGCGGGCATTATCGATTCGCGAATGCATCATTTCCGAAGCGAAATTTCAAATGGGCAAGTCGGTACCGGTCATTAAAATGCTGGTGCGCCTCTGTCCGCTGCTCGGCCTGTTGGGTACCGTCACCGGTATGATTCATGTCTTTGACGTCATGGCGGTTACCGGTACCGGCAATGCCCGTGCTATGGCATCGGGTGTATCCCAGGCCACTATCCCCACCATGGCCGGCATGGTGGTTGCCATTTCCGGATTGTATTTTACTCGCCTGATCGATGAACGCGTCAGCGACGAAACACACCATCTGGCTGATTTATTAAAATATCACTAAAGAGGTTTTCATGCGTCGCAGATCTAGTCGCTCCAGCAACGACCAGGATTCCGGCATCGATATGACGCCGATGCTTGATATTGTGTTTATCATGCTGATTTTCTTTATTGTCACCACGTCGTTTGTCAAGGAATCCGGCATTGAAGTCAATCGCCCTACCGCACAAACAGCGGAACGAAAGGAACGCGGGCATATCATCGTCTCGATTAGGGCGAATGGTGAGGTCTGGATTGACAAACGGGCGGTCGATATCCGGGCGGTGCGCGCCAACGTGGCGCGCCTGCATGCGGAGAATCCGCTGGGTTCAGTGATTATTGCCGCCGACCGCGATACCCGGACCCATGATCTGGTGCAAGTAATGGATCAGATTCGGCTTGCCGGCATCACTAACGCATCCATCGCAACGGAGGCGGAATCCCGGTGAAGCGCCTGTGTTCCGCTCTACTGCTCGGTATTGCAGTCTCGTTGGGACTGTTTTGGCTGATGCAGTTCATGATTATGAGCAATCAGCAAGGATTTAAGGATACCGACGATGTGCGCATGGTTGAATTTGTCCGCTTGAAACGCGAGACCAAACTGCAAGCCAAAACCAGAAAGCAGCCTGAACCGCCCCCGCCTCCTGAAAACAGGCCGCCACCGCCACCGCTGATGCAGACGACCCAGACTCATGTCAGCCACGATCTGCCGCAAATCAATATGCCGAAACTGGATATTCCCCTGCAAACCCGGGCCAGCGGTTCACTGCTCAATGGGGTACGGGTCGGTGCGGAAGTCGCGGGTACCCCCGGCATCGGCGAAATCAGCACCAACCTGATCCCGCTGGTGCGGATACCGCCGCGCTATCCGATGCGCGCCGCATCCCGGCGAATCGAAGGCTGGGTCAAAGTTGAATTCACCATTACCAAAAACGGCACCGTCAAAGATGCCGACGTGGTGGACTCGCAACCGAGCAGTATTTTTAACCGCGCGGCGCTGCAGGCTATTGCAAAGTGGAAGTTCAAACCCAAAGTGGTGGATGGCAAACCGGTAGAACAGAGAGCCGTGCAAATTCTTCAATTCAAGCTATCCCGATGATCCGTTTACGATTATTTAAACTGTGTTGCTGCTGTTGCTTGATCCTGTCGTCAGTTGTTTACGCGCAGCAAAATACAGTATCGCCGCAGCTATATAAAACGCTGCAAAAGTCGGAAAAGCTGATTGCCGGCAAGTCTTACGGCGAAGCCCGGCAGCTCCTGCAATCGGCCTTATCCGGCGCTGCAAGCGATTATGAGACCGCTACCGTATTGCGCAGTCTTTCGTCGATTTATGCATTACAGGAAGACTATCAAAAAGCCGCCGAAACGTTGTCCGAAAGCCTGGCTTTAAATGCCTTTCCCGCCGAGCAGCAACAGCAGGCATTATTGAATTTAGGACAGCTTTATATGGCGAACGGCCAATTCCGCAAAGCAGTTAACGTCTTAGAACCGTGGCTGGCGAAAAACCCCAAGCCGGATATCCAAGTCTATGTGTTGATGGCCAATGCCTATGCCCAATTAAAACAATACCGCAAAGCGCTGCCCTATATTCGAAAAGCAATTAATTTGACTCAAAAACCGCCTGAATCCTGGTATCAGCTTAATCTGGCGCTTGTCTACGAACTGCAGGATTATGCAGCGGCGGCGGGGGTGCTACAGACATTGATTGGCCAATATCCGGAAAAAAAACAGTATTGGGAGCAGTTGGGCGCAGTCCATCAGCAAATGAAACAATACACCAAAGCGGCGTCGATTAAAGAGCTCGCCTATAAAAAGGGCCTGCTCAACAGAGAAAAGGAAATTCTGGATTTGTTTAACTTACTGCTCTATATCGATGCGCCTTATAAAGCTGCTGTGCTGTTGGATAAGGAATTGATCGCCGGGCATGTCAAAAACAATGCCAAAACCCGTGAGCAATTAGCTAATGCCTGGACCCTGGCGCGCGAATTCGACCATGCCGTCACGGCTTTGGAGGAAGCATCCAAACTGACTGACAAAGGAATCTTGTGTCAACAATTAGGACAAATTTTCGTCGAGCAGGAAAAATGGCAACAGGCGGCCAAGGCGCTCAGTAAAGCGATCAGTAAAGGCAGTCTGAAACAGCCGGGAAACGTCTATCTGTTGTTGGGCATGAGTTACTATGAACTAAAGCAAACAGCCAAGGCACGACAGGCGTTTAATCAGGCCGGTAAGTACCTAAAAACCCAATCAGCGGCTACACAGTGGCTGAGCTATATCGATAATGAGCAGATTGCGGAGGAAACTGCTGCTCATTGAGACAGTCACTGAAAAAGGTTTGGCAATGTACTTGTCTGCATAATAGCTTAATGATTATTCATTAACAATCAGTGAACTTGAGTGATCGCGGTAAAGTAGATATAGTTTTTGATTAATACGTAAAAAAGTAAAAAACCAATGTCTTCAGATAGTTGTAAAAAACCGGTTCGCAAAATCATTCATTTGGATATGGATGCTTTTTTTGCGGCGGTTGAACAACGCGATTTCCCGCAGTATCGGGGTAAACCAATTGTGGTTGGCGGTGCGCCGGACTCCAGGGGGGTTGTTGCCACCTGCAGTTATGAGGCAAGACAGTACGGTATACATTCCGCAATGCCTTCTGCACAGGCTTTTCGGCTATGCCCGCAGGCTATTTTTGTTAAACCGCGTTTTGAAGTGTACCGGGAGGCTTCATCAATTATTCGGGCCATATTCAACCAGTATACCGATCTGGTTGAACCGCTTTCGCTGGATGAAGCCTTTCTCGATGTCAGCGACGCCGATGTTTGCATGGGTTCGGCGACTTTTATCGCAAAAGACATAAAAAACAAAATCAGGCAACAAACTGCGTTAATTGCCTCTGCGGGAATTTCATATAACAAATTTCTGGCAAAAATAGCATCCGACCTGGATAAACCGGACGGGTTGTATCTGATTACGCCTGAGCAAGGGGCTGCATTCGTCGAATATCTCGAGGTTGGAAAGTTTCACGGCATTGGCAGAGCCACGCAAGCAAAAATGAATGCCATGGGCATCTATACCGGAAAGGACTTGAAAAAACATTCGTTGCAAATGCTGCAGCGTCATTTTGGTAAGGCAGGTTTACACTATTACAATATATCCCGTGGCATTGATGAACGGCCGGTCAGAACCCGCCGACCCAATAAGTCTATTGGCGCCGAGACCACTTTTGAAAAGGATTTGATTGACCGGCAAGAAGTCCTGCGTCATTTGCGTAATCTATTTGAAAAGGCGCTGGCAAGGGTCAATGCAAAAAAACTTTCCGCCAGAACCGTTACCCTAAAAATCAAATATCAAAACTTTGAACAAATCACCCGCAGCCGCACACTGAATGAACCGGTCATCGATGCTGCTGCACATTCCGATGTTATCCACGATCTGCTGAGTAAAACCGAAATCGGCGTGCGAAAGGTGCGTCTGCTGGGTGTAACGTTTTCGGCTTTGGAAAAACAATCGGCAAAGGCGTGTTATCAGCAGCTGGATTTATTTAAAATATTTGATGGTAATTAAGCGGCGTTGGGGCTATATAATCCTTTTACCAATAGCAGAAAAATGACCGAGGATATTCCGCCGGCGCTTAACATCATGCACATCACCATAATCTGATACCTCGCTGCGATAAAAGGTTCGATGCCGGAAAGTATCTGTCCCGTCATCATTCCGGGCAATGTCACCAGACCGACAGCAAACAGCGAGTTAATTACCGGAATCAAAGAAGCCTGTAAAGCGATATTACGAGCCTTGGTATAAGCCTCGCCCCTTGCAATTTCAGCATTTAGTCGTTCCGCCGCGAGACTGACGCTGTTCATTGCGGCGGCAAAAATCATCCCGGCCAGGGGAATCATATACTGAGGCAAGTACCAAGGCTGCAGGTTAAGCACGCCTTGAGTGATAAGTAGCAGAGTGGCACCGCCGCCCAGAGTGATGGACAAAACGCCATGTTTATACAAAATCCGGCGTTTATCGGCCACGGTTCCCAATGCGATCCAGCTGGATGAAAACAGCATTACCGCCAAAACGAGCACCACCAGCCCGGCATGATCCGATACAAAAATATAGGTTAGAAAATAACCGATCAACATTAATTGCAAAACCATACGCACGACCGCATATAATGCATTACCCGCATTTAGCGACCATTTAAACAATACGGCCAAAATCAGCGATACGGGAATAAATGCCAGCGCTAAATTTGTATAGGGAATGGTGTGAATTGTATTATTCATTAGCCGTATCAATGCAGATTTGTTCTGACGCCCTTAATAATTTATCGTATCAAATCATATATAGAACGGCGCCAAACGACCCAAAACCGTCGTCCGGTTTAACCAGTGTAAGTGAATGGCTTCTCTTGCCACTCCAATTTCGGATTTCAATGGAAACGAATCAAATGGAATCTTGTAATGGGTGTAATGTTACAATAGATATTCTTTGAATGCTTTCTTAAAAATCAACATATTTGAAGTAAATAATGAAATCAAAAATAACCTCTGAATTAATTCAGTTCACAGCAAGTCCCTGGTGGTACACAATTCGAGGAAATGCAATGATTGTTATTGGTGGCGTAATTGCTACTTTGTCTATTGTCGCCCCCGATGTCTATATGTTGGGGGAAAACGCCTCCTGGGTTCCTGTGATTGGTGCTATTGTGCTTTTGGTTGGAATTTTGCGTTGTACCGATGGTTTTTCTTCAGAAACAGCACAAGGATTTCTGTTTAATATGCAAGGCGGCATATTGGATATCGTCGTTGGTTTTCTTGTTTTATTTAGCACCAATGGTGATGGTGATGTTAACAATTTGAATCTTTTGATTGTGGGTTATTTGCTTACGCAAGGGTTATACCGAAATATTCTTTTGTCCTTCGCAGAAATCCGTAACCCACTTCCTAATAGAATAACAGGCCTGGTTTCTATTATTCTCGGGATTATGATATGGAATGATTGGCCTACATCTTTGTGGTTTATCGCATTTTCACTGAGTGTTGATATCGGTTTCAGGGGTTGGGTTTTGATTGTCATGGCATCATCACTCAAAAACAAAACTATCTAATGATTAAATAAATCGCCAGCAACTAGGGGGGACTTTCTGCCGAAGTGTTCATTATTATTGACACATGACGTTTGATACTGACTTTGCTGCGGTAGAGAGAACAGTTACGCTAGTATTGGCACATGCAAAAAGGGGACATGGGCACTAATCCAACCCAGGGATGCAGCTTGATTTCCAATGGTTCAACCGGCGACAGTGTTGCACGGGCCGCCGCCTCCGGGGAGTTAGATAGTACTAATGTGCAAAGCTAAACAACCAGAGTACCAATACGGCAGCAGCCTCAATGGGTAAGAATTTTGTGATGGGTGTGGCAAGCCAATCAATGCGTTCGTTGGCGAGTTCCTTAACGCACCAGTTTCTATTTTAATAACTCCTTGATATATCTGAATAGCTGCCTGGCATGGCGGGGCGGTTTTTGCATCTGAATTTCTTTTTTGGCGTTGCGGATTAATTGCCTGAGCTGTTGCCGCTCCGCATGCGGATATTCGGATAAAAATTCAGTCAATGCCGAATCGTCTTCATTGATCAAGCGGTCACGCCAGCGCTCGATTTTATGATGCTCCCGTGCGGAATGAACGCTTTGATTTTTGAGTGTTGCCAGTTGTTCCTTGACCGGCTCAGCATCCATATCACGCAACAACCCGCCGATAAATTTGATCATGCGTTTGCGGGCGCCTTTAGGAGGCATTGTCGAAGCTTCTTTAACAGCGTTGAATAATTTTTCCGGTAAAGCCATTGCTTGTAATTGTGCGGCCGATAAATCGGCCAATTCGGCAGCCAGATCCTGTAGTGCCGCACTATCCCTTTTTAAGCTGGATTTACTTGGCTTTTGCGGTTCCTGTTCAAATTCGCCGGAAATGTCATTCATATCAGACCATCATTACCAGAAAAATCACAAATAGAACAACAAAGCCTAAAGGTAAAAGCAGGCCGCTCCAATCTTTTTTCGCATGGCGGCTTTGTTCCATAGTTGCTTTTATACCCGGTTTAAACCAGAAGATCAAAAGCAGCACCATTGCCGCCAATAAGATACTTTCCCAGGTGGATAAATTGCCCATTGTCGCCTCGTAAACAAAATATTGACTGTTACTTTATCATACTGCGGTTGCTATTCGCTTGATCACTTTCCAGGCTTCCGCTTTTTGTGCCGGCTTCATCGCTGCATAAGCGGGACTGGTAGACGGCAGGCGCCGGTAATTCAAAAAGCCGTAGCGCTTATCAATCGCCGGCAAAACCAGTTTACGATAAATCCTTTCTGCAGTACCGCCATTAAAAAAAACCGACTTTATGCCGGGATGGGAATCAAAGAATCCTGCGAAATCATTGGGTTCAATACTCGACAGGGTAATATCCGCATCCATGCTGCCTTTTCGCGCACAACTTTTCATCACATCCCAAACGGCAATACCGTTTTGCATTAAAATTTGTTTTCGGAGTTGATAATCCATCTCCGGCGCGGCACCGAATAATTCGCCCATAATGGGCCAAAATGCATTACGCCGATGTCCGTAATATTGCCCCTTAAGTAACGACGTTTCGCTGGGCATCGAACCTAAAATAAGCAAGTGTGCATTTTCTGCAGCAATGGGGGGAAATCCGGATATCAAATTTTTATCAATAGCGTTTGGCATGCAAGAAATAGACTTAAAAATACAGGGTGTTTATAGTGAACGAGCTGTTTGATTCTGACTAACTTTGAGATAATGCTCAACCTTTAAATTAAAACAGGACCAAACAACATAATGTGGTTTAAAAATCTTGCTCTTTTCCGCTTTACTGAATCTTTTCCGTTAACCGCTGCCGAATTGGAAAGCAAACTGGAACAAATGAAGTTTCGTTCCTGTGGCAATCATGAACAGTTCAGTATCGGCTGGACAACACCATTGGGTCGGGCCGGACAACAGCTGGTGCACGCCAGTAACGGCTTTATGATGTTTTGTATACAAAAGGAAGAGAAAGTCTTACCCGCCAGTGTGGTTAATGAAATTGTTCTTGAAAAAATTCAACAGGCTGAGGAGCAACAGGCGCGGAAGCTAGCCAAAAAAGAACGTAGCGCGGTCAAGGATGAAGTTGTTTTTGAATTACTGCCGAAAGCTTTTTCGTTTTCCCGTTACACCTATGCCTATATCGATCCGCAAGGCGGTTGGTTACTCGTCGATGCCGCTTCGGCTAACAAAGCCGAAGATTTGGTCAGCCTGTTGCGTAAATGTTTAGGTACCTTGCCGGTAATCCCCCCTAATACCGTTACTCAACCGGCAACTACAATGACCGGCTGGCTTGACGGCGAAATGGTTCCGGCAGACATTGTGATTGAAGACGAATGCGAATTGCGCGCACCGGATCAGGAAGGCGGAATTATACATTGTAAACGCCAGGATCTCAGCCAGCCGGAAATAAAAAATCATCTGAATAGTGGTAAAAAAGCCGTTAAACTGGCGGTCAGCTGGGCCGATCGCTTGTCCTTCATAATCGACGAAAGTTTGTCTATCAAACGGTTACGTTTTCTGGATTTAATTCAGGAACAGGCTGCCGAAATCGATAGCTATGATGAGCAACAGCAATTTGATGTCGATTTTTCCATTATGTCTTTGGAACTTGCAGGGTTTTTGCCTCGTCTACTGGAGTTATTCGGTGGTGAAAATAAAACTTCCTGATCCGGGTGTTGCCAATCGACCGGTTTTACCGGAGAATCATTTTTACTAGACTCATTGCTTATTTAATGTCGATACCTCGCCGTTGTTCTCTTGCTCGTGGGGACGAGATATGAAAAACCGAAGTTTGATGTGTTAACACAATACAGATTTTGTGCTTTTATTGACTTTCCGTAACGAAAAAATAGGCATGATAGGAGTTACAATAAACATTTTGTTAAAACGCCAAATTCTTCAATGCACAAGATAATAGTTATGGCATCAGCAAATTTAAAAATTAGCATAACGTTGGTTATGTTAATAGTCAGCAGCAATCCGGCAACGGCAAGCAGTTATATGCTGCCGGAAAATCCGGGCGATAGGCTGATTGGCGATCCACCGGAAAAACCGTTTTATGCCACAGCTACTGCCGAAGACACTTTGCTGGATATAGCGCGCCGTTATAATATTGGTCAAAATGAGATTTTATTGATGAATCCTAAAATTGACCGTTGGATGCCCGGCGCCGGAACAAAGGTCAGAATCACCAACAGCCGCATTCTGCCGGATAGTCCGCACCATGGATTGACACTTAATCTGCCCGAGTTCCGACTGTATTATTACCATGACGTATCCGATTACGGAATTCCTATTGTGACGACTCACCCTATCAGTATCGGCCGCCAAGATTGGAATACGCCATTGGGAAAAACCAGTATCGTTGCTAAAGTCAAAGATCCGGTTTGGCGGCCTCCGGCTTCAATAAAAGAGGAACACGCTGCAGAAGGGGACATATTGCCCGAAGTAGTTCCTGCCGGGCCTGATAATCCGTTAGGTCTTTATGCAATGCGGTTGGGAATACCCGGTTATCTGATACACGGTACGAACAAAGCATTTGGCGTAGGCATGCGGGTCAGTCATGGATGTGTCCGCATGTATCCGGAAGATATCGAAAAATTGTTTCCTGAAATTAAGTTGGGTACACCAGTGTATATCGTTAATCAACCGGTAAAGGTCGGCTGGCTAAATGATACCTTGTATATTGAAGTGCATCCGCCTTTGGAGCGTGAGGAACAAAGTTATCAGGAATTGTTGGAAAATGCTTTGGATTTAATCGAAAAGGCCAACAATGACAGGATTCCGGTACTGAATGGCGCCGCGCTACGGGAAGCTCTGGAACAACAAAGCGGTATTCCCACCGCTATTTTTCATCGTCTGCCGGATTTTGAAAGTACGGATTTGTTGCAAAAAAAACCCGGCGTTTAATAGCCGGGTTTTACCAAACAATAATCCAAAAAATTATTTCATCATTGATCTTTTAAACATACGATCCAGTTTGGTATTGGTATCTTCGGCATAGCTTGCGGCCATATTGGCTGCAGCCTCAGCCGCCGCTGCTTTTGCTGCCGCCTGTTCAGCCATGTTATTTGCTGCCGCAACATCCGATGATATTTTTGACACCTGTGATTTGAGCGTATTGATTTGTGACTGTAAATCACTGATATCTGAATTGGTAGCGCAACCAACACTTAATCCTGCCAAAAGCGTCAATGCCGATAATCTTACTATTTTTTTCATTTTGTCTTCTCCTTTTGCATATAAGAACAAATAAAAATAGAGTGTGAAGCCTGTGAACTCTGGTAACTGCTAATTGAATGATAGCAGAATATTATAAAACTATGCTAATTTTACAGCGTAATTTTCAGATAGTCTTTTGGAAGAACAAAAAATTTTTCGTTATTTGCCAGCAAAATTTGTTAACACGTTGATCCAAAAGGTCTGTTTGATCAAGCAACGCCTCACATAAGGTAAGCAAGCAGGCGCATCAGGAGCGGACGGCTAACGTCTGCTCATTATTGGATTACTACCACCGTTCCTTCATCGACCCAGCGGTCCAGGCGATCTATTTGTTTATTGGTTAAAGCGATGCAACCGTGAGTCCAGTTGGTCAAACGATGTATTCTGATATCTCCGCGCCCTAAACCGTGGATCCCTATTTGTCCCCCTAAAGGCGTATTCTGCGGCGGAATTTTATTGATTTTGTGAGCTTTCAGCACCTCGTTATAAGTCCGCTTGTTAATTCGACCGTCTTTTAACGCTTTTTGCGCATTTGCCACAGAGGGATAATCAAAGCCGAAAAATATGTAATAACCGCTTTTTCTGTTTATCCAACTGATTGTATAGGTTCCCAGCGGAGTGATATCATCACCGGTGATTTGTTTGTCTCCGGCTCCGCCGCGGCCGATAGCAATATTTTTAAAAATATCAACGGTTTTAAAACGGCGTTTCACTTTCAAGGTCTGTTTTTTGGTATCAACCAGCAACCAAACGTCGGCTTCGTCAGCTATTGAATTATAAAATAAACAAAGTGTAAAAAAGAAAAATAATAAGCGCATTACTATGGTAGTGTTAAAATTCAATAATAATTAAGTTTAGTCTGTGTTAACAGATTAAACGCGGAAATGATGATTGTCGCATCAGGATTTAACTATGCAAATTAAAACTATTACAACTCAGCCATACAATGACCAAAAACCAGGCACCTCTGGATTACGTAAAAAAGTCAAAGTTTTTCAGCAAAACAATTATCTGCAAAACTTCGTTCAATCAATATTTGATTGTCTGGATGATATCTCCGGAAAATCACTGGTTTTGGGCGGTGACGGCCGCTATTTTAATCGGGATGCAATTCAAATAATTATCAAAATGGCGGCTGCCAATGGCTTTTCAGAAATAATTATAGGCCAGGGCGGATTGTTATCCACTCCGGCCGCATCACATATTATCAGAAAAAACAAAGCGTACGGCGGTCTGATTTTGTCTGCCAGCCATAACCCCGGCGGTCCCGATCAAGATTTCGGCATTAAATATAACCTCGGCAACGGCGGGCCGGCCCCTGAGAATTATACTGAGGCTTTTTATAAAAGAAGTCAGACGATCGAAGCCTATAAGATTGCCGAAATGCCCGATATTGATTTGGATGCAATCGGCAGGCAACAGGTGGACGGGTTATCGATCAATATAATTGATCCCGTGGACGATTATGCCGAGTTGATGAGTCATCTTTTTGACTTTGGTTTGATAAAAAAAACGCTTAAAACAAAACTCATTAGTTTGCGTTTCGATGCGATGCACGCTATAACCGGCCCTTATGCCAAGCGGATTCTAGAAGATATGCTTGGCGCTGAACCCGGGTCGGTAATCAACGCACTGCCTCTGGAAGATTTTGGCGGAGGCCATCCCGACCCCAACCTCACCCATGCAAAAGAACTGGCGGAATTAATGTTCGGGTCCAACGCTCCCAGTTTTGGGGCCGCCTCGGATGGAGACGGCGACCGTAATATGATTCTTGGTAAAAATATTTTTGTCACTCCCAGCGACAGCTTGGCGATTATGGCGGCGAATGCCCACTTGATTCCCGGATATAAGCAAGGACTTGCCGGCGTAGCCCGTTCCATGCCGACCAGCCAAGCGGTTGACAGAGTTGCCAACAGTTACGGGCTGCACTGTTACGAAACACCTACCGGCTGGAAATATTTCGGTAATCTGCTTGATGCCGGTAAAATTACCCTCTGCGGCGAAGAAAGCTTCGGCACCGGATCGGATCATGTCCGTGAAAAAGATGGTTTGTGGGCTGTTTTGTTTTGGCTCAATCTGCTTGCACTGAAACGCCAACCGGTAAGCAAAATCGTGCAGGAGCACTGGAAGGTTTTCGGCAGGGATATTTATTCCCGCCATGACTATGAAGGCGTAGCAATCGACGCGGCATATGCTATTATGAATAATTTACGCGTGCAATTATCGGATTTGCAGGAAAAGACATTTGCCGGCTATACCGTTAAATATGCCGATGAATTCAGTTACGAGGATCCGATTGACGGCAGCATTAGCCGTAATCAAGGAATCCGTATCGGTTTCGACGATGGTTCCAGAATTATTTTCCGCCTCTCGGGGACCGGAACAGAAGGTGCCACAGTAAGGATTTATTTAGAAAAATTCGAACCGGATACCGACAAACATGACATGGATACCCAGCAGGCCCTTGCTTCCCTGATTGAACTTGCCGAGCAGTTTGGTGAAGTTAAGCAAAGAACCGGCAGAAAGGAACCGACTGTCATAACTTAACAGTGTATTCCAGAAAATATATATACCTGTCTGTCGCACATCAAATTTCCACGCTATGCCTCTCTGTTGCCGAATAAAACGGGCGAGGAGATATAAAAATAGAAATTTGTTGTGCGAACACAATCATCATTAACTGTTTGCAGTGCAGAAAGGCATGTCGACCGGTTGCAAAGTATTTTTTGTTATTTTATGTTGTTACATAAGCAGCTGCTCTGAACCTATTCCTTTACCTAAATTGTCCAACTATGCCGTTATTCTGGCGTTTGGGGACAGTTTGACTTATGGTACGGGGGCAACGAAAGAGCATGACTACCCGAGCATTTTGTCGTCATTGACATCACTGAAAGTCATTAATGAAGGAGTGCCTGGTGAATACAGTACAAACGGCTTGAAAAGATTGTCCCGAATACTTGATGATTATCAACCTGATTTGCTTATCCTGACACATGGGTGAAATGATATGCTGGCCGGCAAACCTCGCCAAAAAACGGCAAACAACATTAGAAAAATGATTGAGCTTGCCCGACAAAAAAAAATAGCGGTGCTGATGCTGGGGGTGCCGTTGCCGCGTTTATTCCTGTTAAGCAGTGCGGACTTTTACGAAGCGATAGCTGAGCAATATCAAGTCCCTGCTGAACTGGAAGTATTGCCGAAAATTCTAAGTGACGTCAGCTTAAAGTCCGACCTGGTTCACCCGAACAATAAAGGGTATCAACTAATGGCCGAGGGTATCTTTAATTTACTGAAGAAAACCGGGGCAGTTAGCGAGTCACTTAACCAAGGAGAACAAGTAAATTGAATTTCCCATTCCTTTCCTTGTTATATCCGCTGACTTGCCATATGATTAAACTTATCGAAACTAAAGAACAAGGCGTGGCTAAAAATAGGGGCTGGTAAGGGAAAATGATGAATTATCGATATAAACTGCTTGCTTTATTAATTAGCTGTTCCAGTCAGGTATTCGCTTTTGATTATGGCGATCCGACAGCCGATGAACAAGCGCACCTCGAAGTATTGAACCGTGCTCGTTTAGCTCCGACAGAAGAAGCGTTCAGACTGGGTATCGATTTACTCGAAGGTGTCGTTCCCGGAGAGATAAGTTACCAACCGGTTCAGCCGCTCAGCTTTAATGCATCACTGACGGAAGTTGCCAGATCTCATAGCATTGACATGCTGCTTCGGCAGTTTTTCGGGCATTTCAATCCCGATGGACAAAATCCTTTCGACCGAATTACCGAGGAAGGTTATATTTACAGCTCGGCCGGAGAAAATATTGCCATCATTGGCAGCACAGAGCCGATTGATAGTGTTGCGGCCAGTCTGGAGCTGCACGATAACTTATTTATTGATAAGAGTTTTCCCGGCAGAGGGCACCGTATTAATATACTTGCCCCCGACTATCGGGAAATCGGCGTAGGGTTGGCGTATGGGGATTGGTTCCAGGATGAAACGGTTTATAATTCCGCAGTGGTAACGACAAATTTCGGGCTACGCTTTGATAGTACACCCATCCTGCTAGGTGTGGTTTACGATGACGGAGACAATGATTTATTTTATGACGCCGGCGAAGGGGTGGAAAATATCAGCATCGAAATTTTACAAACGGGCGACAGTACTGCCACGGCGTCGGCAGGCGGTTACGGAATCGAATTATCAAATGGAAATTTTCTCGTCACCTTTACTCATCCGGATCTTGGTTCTATTGTCAAAACAGTGCAAATTGGTGATCAGAACGAGAAGGTTGACGCATTAATGTCTGAATTTTCAGAGCCCAATACCCCGTCGCAATGTGCTACATTGTCAGGTGATCAACTATTGGTCCCTTGTGTGACGATCGACAGCAGTACATTTATAGCCGATTTAAGTATCTCTGCTACGACACCCGAAACATTGCTGCTTAATCAACTGCAGCCGGTTGATATGACTGTGACCGCGGAATGTGCCACCTATCGTGAGGCCACCGAAACGGTTCATTTTCCCTGCATCAATGCCGAAAATGATACATTTCCGGCTGATTATTCCGTGACAGGGTCAGTTGTCCAATAACTATGCAATTTGATAGCGGTGAAATGAGCTTGCTCAGTAGTGTGAGTGGGTGATTCCGGCTATTGATGGCAGGATAACGCTTAAAGTCCCTGCTACCGATCTTCATCCTCGAAACTCTCGATAGAGTCAAGGGGGCTTTGCAGAGCTTCGTGCCGTTGTTGACGAACGAACAGCCGGGAAAACAGCAGGCCAAGTTCAAACAGCATCCATATCGGCAGAGCTAACAACGTCTGGGAAATGACATCAGGCGGTGTTAAAAACATGCCGATGACAAATGCGGCTACAATGACATAAGGTCGTTTTTCGGCGAGGCTTTGGGGTGTTGTGATCCCGGTCCAGACAATGATGATGGTAAAAATAGGGACTTCAAAGGACATGCCGAACGCAAAAAACAAGGTTAAGATGAAGTCCAGATATTTTGATATATCAGTCATCACCGCCACACCTTGCGGCGCAGTGGTAGTCAGGAAAGCGAAAACCAAAGGAAACACGACAAAATAGGCAAATGCCGCGCCGGCATAAAACAACAACGTGCTGGCAATCAACAGCGGAAAGATCAGGCGCCGCTCATGCCGATACAGCCCCGGGGCTACAAATGCCCAAAACTGGTATAAAATCATTGGCACGGAGGTAAAGATGGCGGTGACAAGCGCGAGTTTGAACGGCGTTAGGAAAGGGGATGCCACATCAATGGCGATCATTGAGCTGTTTTCCGGCAAATGCTGCAATAAAGGCCCGGCAAGATAGCTGTATATTTCGTTGGCGAACGGTGCCAGGCCGAGAAAAACAACTAATATGGTTATTACGACACGCAACAGGCGGTTGCGCAGTTCGACCAAATGAGAAATGAATGGCTGCTCTGCATCTTCCGGAGCATGATACTTTGAACTCATTTGTTATCCGATTTGTGTTTTATCTTTGCTTTTTCCTTTCGTTGCTGCCGCGGTAAATTGACTGCCTGGTTGGTGTCATCAACCAGTTGTCTGATTTCTTCTACATCAACTTGTTCCTGCAAAGTCTGACGCAGTTCTTCAGCGCGTAGTTCTTCACTGATTTCCTGTTTGACAGACGCCACCATGTTTCGGGTTTTACCTATCCAGAATCCTGTTAATCTGGCAATTTTCGGTAAGCGCTCCGGACCGATCACAATAAGACTGATGACTCCGATCAGGCATAGTTCCCAGAAACCCACATCAAACATAAGCGGAATTTACACCTCGTCCTTTTGTTTGGAATTCACTTCACCCTCAATGGTTTTTCCCTGTTGTTCAATGATTTTTTCATCCTCCTCGCCCTCTTTTACGGCCGTGCGGAAACTTTTGATTGCACTACCAAGATCTGAGCCCAGTCCCCGCAAACGCTTAGTCCCGAACAGCAAAATGACGATAACTAAAACGATTAATAACTGCCAAATACTAATACCCATAATAAATCCTGCTTCGATACCGAATAGTTGATAATACTAAGGTTTGTAGATACTGTACAAATGGAATTTATTGTAAAGGAATAACAACATGCCCTGCTTGTTTTTTCTTTAAATAATCTCGAATTCAATTTGCCAAGAGAAGAAAGATACGGACCGTTGTACACGCTGCCGTGCTTTTTGGTTTCGTTGCTACAAACCGGATCCAGGCTATTGCTTGCGCGCAGCTTTTTCTTCCAAGCCGGAAAGTCCGAAACGGCGTTGTAATTCCTGCAAGACATGCTCCGGCCCCAAACCTTGGTCAGCCAGCATCACCATACTGTGAAACCACAAATCGGCTGTTTCGTATATGATTTGCTGCTTATCACCGCCTTTTGCGGCAATGACCGTTTCCGTTGCCTCTTCACCGATTTTTTTCAATATCGTGTCCAGTCCTTTTGCATAAAGGCCGGCCACGTAAGAGCTGTCGGGCGATTGTTGCTTGCGCTGCTCTAGGACTCGCGCCAACTGTTGTAATATGTCACACATGATTATTTCGTATATATCGTATCCGGATCTTTTAGCACGGGTTCGGTAATCTGCCACTGCCCATCGATTAATTGGCGATAGAAACAGCTTTCCCTGCCCGTATGACAGGCGATACCGCCCTGCTGTTCAATATTCAGCAAAATAACGTCTTCATCGCAGTCAATAAACACACCTAAAACCTTCTGCCGATTGCCGGATTCTTCACCTTTGCGCCATATTTTTTGTCTTGATCGAGACCAGTAGACGGCATAACCCTCCTTCACGGTTAACGCGAGAGATTCACGGTTCATCCAGGCAAACATCAAAATTTTTCCGTCACTTTGCTGCTGGGCAATGGCAGGGACCAGTCCGTCTTTTGTCCAGCGGATTTCATCGAGCCATGCTTCACTCATGTGAAGCGTACCTCGATTCCGCGTTCAGCCAAGTGCTGCTTTGCCTGTTGAATGCTGTATTCGGCAAAATGAAAAATACTGGCGGCCAGTACCGCATCCGCTTTGCCGACAATTATCCCATCGGCCAAATGATCCAGATTGCCCACACCGCCGGATGCGATAACCGGTACGGAAACCGCCTCGCTGATAGCCCGGGTTAAGGCTAAATCGAATCCTTCGCGGGTTCCGTCCCTGTCCATGCTGGTCAACAGAATTTCACCGGCGCCATATTCGACCATCTTAATCGCCCATGCGACCGCATCCAAGCCGGTCGGTTTGCGCCCGCCGTGCGTGAAAATTTCCCAACGGTCCGCCTCATCCGGCCGACTCGCCTTCTTAGCATCGATCGCAACGACAATGCATTGTGAGCCAAAACGTAAAGCCGCTTCTCTGACAAATTCAGGATTGGCGACTGCGGCACTGTTGATTCCGACTTTGTCGGCACCGGCGTTGAGCATGCGCCGGATGTCTTCCAGCGTTCTTATGCCGCCGCCGACGGTTAACGGAATAAACACTTCACTGGCTACCTGCTCCACGACATGAGCCATCGTGTCCCGGTCATCATGTGTTGCGGTGATATCTAAGAAAGTGATTTCATCGGCCCCTTCCCTATCATAGCGCCTTGCTACTTCCACCGGGTCACCGGCATCACGAATATCGACGAATTTTACACCTTTGACTACTCGGCCGTTATCGACGTCGAGACAAGGAATGATACGTTTGGCTAAACTCATATTGCTGCTTTAAATTGTTCCGCCAGTTTTGCACCTTCGGCAAAATCCAGGGTGCCTTCGTAAATTGCGCGTCCGGTGATTGCTCCTATCACACCGTCATCAACGGTTTTTCCCAGCGCTTTGATGTCCTCCAAATTGGTGATGCCGCCGGAAGCGATAACCGGAATACGAATAGACCGCGCCAGTTTGGAGGTAGCTTCAACGTTAACACCGCTCATCATGCCGTCACGTGAAATATCGGTGTAGATGATCGCCTCAACACCGTCGGCTTCAAACTGCTGGGCGAGGTCGATGACATCATGATGTGACAGTTTAGACCAGCCGTCAATGGCAACCTTACCGTCTCTGGCGTCCAGACCGATAATGATATGGTTGGGAAATTCCACCGCGATATCGCTGACAAAATGCGGCTCACTGACTGCTTTGGTGCCGATAATGACGTAGCTGACACCGGCATTCAAATAAGCTTGAATGGTATCTTCATCGCGAATACCGCCGCCGATTTGTACCGGAATATCGGGATAGGTTTTGACAATTTCATCGATTACCCGGGCATTCTTGGGTTTTCCGGCGAAAGCGCCGTCCAGATCCACCAAATGCAATCGTTTGGCCCCTGCCTTAATCCAACGTCCGGCAACCGCAACCGGGTCATCGGAAAAAACCGTATCTTCGTCCATGCGGCCCTGGCGTAATCGGACGCATTTCCCTTCTTTTAAATCAATAGCGGGTATCAGCAACATGTTTATGGCTCCAATGTTTGTAATTATCTAGCGTATTGAAGAATGTATTAGCCTCTGCATTACACACAGCCATCCCAGCTTATAAAGTTTTTCAAAAGCTGCAAACCGACTGTATGGCTTTTTTCCGGGTGAAATTGAACGGCAAAAATGTTGTCTTTACTCAAAGCGCAGGAAAAGGGTTCGGGGTATTCGCTGACTGCGGCAGTAACGGCGGGATCGTCAGGGCATGCATAGTAACTGTGTACAAAATAAAAACGGCTGTCCTGGGCAATGTTACGCCACAGCGGGTGGTCATATTGTTGATGTACCTGGTTCCAGCCCATGTGGGGAATTTTTAGCACTTGGCCTTGGCGGTCTTTAAGGTTTGCAGGGAAATGCCGTACATGTCCGGAAATGATGTCAAGGCAAGAGGTTGTGTTATTTTCTTCGCTGTCGCTGAGTAAGGCCTGCATACCCAGGCAGATACCCAATAAGGGCCTGGATTGAGCCACTTCGACAATGACATCGGACAGGCCGGTGTTATGCAATGCCTGCATACAATCGCGTATTGCGCCTACTCCGGGAAAAACGACCCTTTCCGCCTGTAATATTTGCTCAGCATGGGCGGTGATTAAAACAGTGTTGTTGGGGGCGGCAAATTGCAAAGCTTTTGAAATTGAATGCAGATTGCCCATTCCATAATCGATTACGGCAACAGAAGACATGTAAAAAATGTATTAGATTAGTGATTTTTTCAACAAATTATGAGTTGGCAAAAGCGAATGGCTTGAGAAGAGAATCGGCGATATATAATTAAGCATCTGCTGATCGAAATGTAGTTTTTCGTGTCTTTTCACTCCGGCTTTCTGCGGCATGGGATAAAGTTGAGGAGTATGACTTCTAATAGGCCAGGAGTATAACATGCCGGACTTTAATAATATACTTATCGATCATCGGCAACAAGGGATAGGGGATATCATTATTTGTTGTTGATGTAGGGAGACGCTATGGGCATCTTGTCTATCAGGAAATAGAAACCGAGCAATGTCAAAGTAAAATTACAAACTCCCTTTGGTAGACGGCACGAGGTCCGTCATCCTAAGGTCTGTTGCAATAGCCATGCGAATTGCGCGGCCCAACGCCTTAAAAATTGTTTCTGCGATATGATGGGCATTTGTGCCTTTTAAGTTATCGACATGCAAAGTCACTCCGGCATGATTGACAAAGCCCTGGAAAAATTCGCGCAATAAATCCACATCGAAATTACCGATCACGGCCCTGGGATATTCAACGTTGTAATATAAACCTGGCCGCCCGGAAAAATCAATGACGACCCGGGAGAGTGCTTCATCCAACGGAATGTAAGCTGCGCCATAACGCGATATGCCTTTTTTGTTGGTCAAGGCCTTTGCAAAAGCTTGTCCCAGCGTAATGCCAATATCCTCGACCGTATGGTGCGCATCAATCTGCAGGTCGCCATCGGCTCGAATGTTAAGATCAATGACTCCGTGTCTTGCTACTTGGTTCAGCATGTGGTCAAGAAACGGCAAGCCGGTTTCGAATGCTGACAAACCGGTTCCATCCAGATTAATTTTGACGGTTATCTGCGTTTCAAGTGTGTTTCGCTCGATTTCTGCGGTACGTTGTTCCATACGGACTGGTATGATAGATAAATTCGTTTAAACAATTATTGTACTATGCCACGTTTAAAATAAGTAGTGTTAGTCTGTTGTAACCGATATTTGTCGGACAAGCTAAATTTTTTGCTAATTTTGGGAAAGCGGTCACAAAATGAAAAAATTCAATGGCTGCGCGGCTTGATGTCCATGTATATCATTTATAATGAGTTTGTTGGCGGGGGCAGTTGACTTGTAATCTAAGGCTTACATAAAAATCCGCATTTACCGGCTTTTTTATTTTCTTTTTTTTGCGAAAATATAACCGTCGCCAAAAAACAGAAAAGGGACTTTTAGGAATTTTCAACCGGGATGTTGCCATGGACGGGTTCTCAAAGCCAACCAAGCAAGGCGATCTTTAAGCCTTTGCGCATTGGATGCGCAAAGGCTTTATTTTTTACGATGCTATTCTCTTACTATACGCCCCCTCCTTGAGGGTAATCAAGATCTACGCGGCATTCCTGGATGCCCTTTTTCTATCTTGTTCCTGTAATAATTTTTTCCTCAGGCGAATCGAATCGGGAGTCACTTCAACCAGTTCGTCGTCATCAATAAACTCCAATGCCTGCTCCAGCGTCATTTTCTGGATCGGCGTCAAAATCAGGTTTTCATCACTACCGGCAGCGCGAATGTTGGTCAATTGTTTCGCCTTGGTAGGGTTGACCACTAAATCGTTATTTCTGCTATGGATGCCGACCAACATTCCTTCGTACACTTCATCGCCGTGCACCAGGAATAATTTGCCGCGTTCCTGCAAGTTAAACAAGGCAAATGCCAATGCTTTACCTTGCACATTGGAAATCAACACGCCGTTTTTGCGTGTTCCAAGGAATCCCGGTTTCATTGGCCCGTAATGGTCAAAAACGTGATATAGCAGACCGGAACCGGAGGTAGCGGTTAAAAATTCAGTCTGGAAACCGATCAGGCCACGGGAGGGTACCCGATATTCCAAACGAATCCTACCCTTGCCGTCGGGCATCATATCCAACAGATCGCCCTTGCGTTCGCCCATTTTTTCCATTACCGTCCCTTGATGTTGCTCCTCAACCTCAATGGTCACCAGCTCATAGGGTTCCTGTTTTTGTCCGTCTATTTCCCTGATGATGACTTCCGGTCTGGAAACGCCCAGTTCGTAACCTTCGCGGCGCATATTTTCAATCAGGATCGATAAATGTAATTCACCTCTGCCCGATACTTTAAATTTGTCAGGATCAGGCGTGTCTTCGACGCGCAACGCTACATTGTGCTGTAATTCGCGTTCGAGGCGTTCCCTGATCTGTCTTGAAGTAAGATATTTCCCCTCGCGGCCCGCAAAGGGGGACGTGTTGACTTGAAAAGTCATACTGACTGTCGGTTCATCAACGGTAAGCGGCGGTAAACTTTCCGGGGCTTCCGGATGACACAGAGTGTCGGAAATTTCTAGTTTTTCTATTCCGGTAAAAGCGATAATATCCCCCGCCCTGGCTTCCGCCACCTCGACTTTGTCCAGTCCGTGAAAACCAAAAATCTGCAACATTCTGGCATTGCGCCGGGTACCGTCTCGGTTAATGACGGTTAACGGTGAGTTCGTTTTAATCGTGCCACGCTGAATACGTCCGATGCCGATCACACCGACATAGGAATTGTAATCAAGACTGGTTACCTGCATTTGAAAAGGCCCCGCAACATTGACGCGCGGGGGGCTGACTTTTTCGACAATGGTTTCGAATAGCGGTGTCATATCCTCGGCTTGTTTGTCTTCCTCGAAACCGGCATAGCCGTTCAGTGCAGAGGCATATATAACCGGAAAATCCAACTGCTCATCGGTAGCCCCCAGTCGATCGAACAAATCGAATGTCTGGTCGAGAACCCAATCAGCACGGGCACCGGGACGGTCAATTTTATTAATAACGACAATTGGCTTCAAACCCAATGCAAATGCTTTTTGGGTGACGAAGCGTGTCTGCGGCATCGGTCCGTCTACCGCGTCAACCAGCAATAGAACTGAATCCACCATAGAAAGTACGCGTTCAACTTCACCTCCGAAATCTGCGTGTCCGGGGGTGTCGACAATGTTGATATGATAGCCGTTCCAGTCAATTGCTGTGTTTTTTGCAAGGATGGTAATGCCTCTTTCCTTTTCCAGGTCATTGGAATCCATGACCCGTTCCGACACTTTTTCGTGGTCGGCAAAGGTTCCGGATTGCTGCAATAATTTATCTACCAATGTGGTTTTGCCGTGATCTACGTGAGCAATGATGGCAATGTTTCTAATGTTTTCTATCACAAAATTGACTCTGATAAGCTGAAAAAAATTTAATTATTTATGATTTTAGGCCGATAAATTGCGCTTCATTTCTCAAACCTGTATTCCGGTCGCCGATCATACCGTTTTCACGATAAAAAACAACTCCCAACGGCGAAAATAATTCCAGCAGCTCATTTGCAGATAAAAGAAAATCGGGGTTTCTCGGTCCTTGATTGACGACTCTGTCTTGGGTAAAGGTCTGGTAAAAGAGTAATCCTCCCGCGTTCAAGGCATTTATTATCGCATTAACGAGCGACCGGTCAAGAAACCGGGTAACGACAATGACGTCGTAAGCGCAATTCATCAGACATGTTTCATCGATGTCATATTGGCGGGTGGTGATATTGCACTTCTGCCGATCAGCCTCTGCGGACAATTTTTGCAATGCAATGGAGGAAATATCCCAGGCATCGGTGATAAGCCCGTGTTTTGCCAGAAATAATGCATTGTCGCCTAGCCCGCAAGCCAAATCCAAGGCGTTCCCGGATTTCGGCAATAAATAGGCATTTTCGGTCAGCAGTGGAAGTGTGTTATTTGGTCTATGATCCTGCTGTGAGTAAATTCTGTCCCATTTGTTTTTTACCGACTCTGACATAGAACGTTACATGGCCACGCGTTTTTGCAACCAACCTTGCAGAAAGTCGACAAACGTCCTTACCTTGGCGGATAGATACTTGCGGTGCGGGTAAACGGCATGAATATCCAGCGGGGAATGGGTATATTCGCTGAGAATCACCTGTAATTTCCCTTTTTCAATATCGCGACCGACGATGTAAGTCGGCAGCATCACCAAACCAAGGCCGTTAACAGCCGCGACGCGTAACGGGTCAGCCACATTGCACTGCATGCGTCCGGTGACTTTAATGGTTATATCGCCGGCCGAAGTGGTAAAACTCCACTGGTCTCTGGGTAGAATCGCCCAGTTAACCAGGCAACTGTGCTCAGTCAAGTCTTCCGGCTTTTGCGGCAACCCGTGGCGGTCAAAATATTTAGGTGCGCCGCATACAACCAGCGGCGAACTTGCCAGTTTTCTGGCGATTAAACTGGTGTCATCCAGCCGGCCCAGGTAAATAGCAATATCGATGCCTTCCTCCACTAAATCTCCTGGACTGCTCTGCAAAGTCATATCGACCGACAAATCCGGATATATTTCCAGAAATTCAGCCAAAGCCTGGGCAATATGAGCCGCTCCGATAAAAGGCGGGGCGCTTATTTTCAGCGTGCCGCGCGGTTCAGTCTGCAATTGCGTGACTGCCGCCTCCATTTCTTCGATATCCACCAGTACTTGCTGGCAGCGGACCAGGTAGGAGGCGCCCGCTTCAGTCAAACTTAAGCTGCGCGTGGTTCTATTGAATAAGCGTGTGCCTAAACTGTTTTCCAATTGCATGATGTGTTTGGTCGCCATTGCCCGCGAGATCGACAAATCACGGGCACCGCCTGCAAAACTGCCGGCTTTGGCTACGCGCACAAAAACATTCATACTGGTCAATTTGTCCATAAATTACTGCGTTTTCCGGTTGACAAAGGCTGACAATACATACAAAAACCAAAAAGTTGTTGACTTTTAAATTGTTTTAAAAAAAGAAACAATGTGTTAATCAAACGTTATATTGTAAACTTTTTTTAACGATGTATAGTATACAACAAATCCACGGCAAAACAGCATATGCCCAAAGTCTTAAAGACAGAAACAGATTTAATAATTTTATTGGTACCTAACATAATGACTGATTTGAACAAAGATATCGTTCTCGGCTTGATGTTCATTATTGGCATTTGGAGTTTTATTTCCGGCCAATTTATTATTTCCACTGTATTTTTCGGTTGTGCAGCGATCTACAGTAACATCGCGGTAAGAGCCAACCAGAACAGCTGATAGCGAGTCGATTTCATTACCTTCCTAGTGTTGTATAAACAAGCAGACTTCTCCTCATCATTCTGCTTGACTTTTTACCTCCCTTTGCCGGCGGCATCGGGAGGTTTTTTTTAGACCGATTCCTTGCTTGCCGTTTCTTTGAATTCCGGCACCAGCCTTTTTAAAATAGTTAAACATTCGTCACTGTCGGCGCTGTTGCAGGCCGAGGCCAATTCATCGATATGAATCGTCCATGCGGATTGATCGTATTTTCTGGCTTGTGCAAGAAATAATTTATTATAAGCGGTCGTCTTAAGTGGTTCCTGCTCATAGAATAATTCTTCGTATAGCTTTTCACCGGGACGCAGACCGATATATTCGATGGCAATGTCCCGGATCGGTTGTTTACCGCTTAAACGTATCATCTGCTCGGCCAAATAAGCTATTTTAATTGGTTCACCCATATCCAGCACAAAGATTTCTCCGCCTTGTCCTACAGTTTCCGCCTGAACGATTAACTGGCAGGCTTCCGGGATGGTCATAAAATAGCGCGTAATTTCAGGATGAGTTACCGTGATCGGTCCGCCCGCTTTTATCTGCTCACGGAACAAAGGTACGACACTGCCGGCTGAATCCAATACATTTCCGAAACGCACCGTGGTAAAGCGTGTTCCTTGCGGCTGATTCAGATTTTGACATAAAATTTCGGCAGCCCTTTTCGTTGCTCCCATGACATTGCTCGGATTGACCGCTTTATCGGTAGAAATCAATACGAAACGTTCGACTCCGGAGGCAATCGCCTCTTCGGCGAGAATTTTGGTGCCGATCACGTTGTTAAAAACCGCCTCCCTCACTTGATTCTCCAGCAGCGGCACATGTTTATAGGCGGCGGCATGAAAAATGACATTGGGTTGATATTGTTGAATAACTCCGCGTATAGCCAGTTGGCTTGTTACGTCTCCCAGTACGGCATGATGCTTGATTCCCGGATAAAGTTTCTGCAATTGTGCGTCGATTTTATACAGATTGAATTCGCATTGATCATAAATAACCAATTGTTTCGGCGTGATATCGGCCAATTGCTTGCAGAGCTCCGAGCCGATCGAACCACCCCCCCCGGTAACCAAGATGCATTTGTCTTTAAAGTTGTCCCGGATTGCCTGCCAATCGAGGCGAACCGGGGCGCGGCCCAAGATATCCTCAATTGAAACATCCCGCAAAGTTTCCTTGGATACTGTGCCGGACAGCAGCTCTTTTACTGACGGCAGAGTTTGAAAACCGACGTTACATTGCTCGCAAATCTCAATGATGCGGCGCATCTCACGATCCGTTGCCGATGGTATCGCGATGAATATCGCCTCGATTTGCAGCGGTTCGATCAACTCGGGAATTTGATTAATGGCACCAATGACACGCAGGCCACGAACATCCCGTTTGCGTTTTTTGATATCGTCATCAACAAACGCAAAGGGCACGTAGTCGGAACCTCGATCATTGAGTAAGTCTCTGGCCAGCATTTCGCCGGCGGAACCGGCCCCAACGATTAACGCTCTTTTGCCGATTCGCTTATGCAGTACGTTTTCCATCCAAAAACGGTACAGAAAGCGCGGCACACAAAGCAGCGTCAACATCAGGAAGACATAGATCGGCAATACGGCCCTGGGGACACCCTGCAAACGGTTAAATAAAAACAATGTCGCGGCAATAACAAAGATGCCGACGAGTACCGCCTTGCTGATACGGATTAAATCCGGCATTGAGGAATAGCGCCAGACACCGCGATATAACCCGAAATACCAGAAGAAGCCGGCTTGGCAAAGCATCACAATCGGCAAAAGCGCCACTGAGGAATACAGGAAGCCGGGGGGGATTACATCAAGATTGAAGCGCAGCCAGTAAGCGCCGAACCAGGCCAAAGGCACCATGGCCAGGTCATGCAAAAAAATGAAGATACGTGATCTAAGATTTAATATCACCGGAAAGCCAGTCCGTTTAGAGGCAAATATAATAACTATACTTTATTACCGCTGCATTGCTGATTTTTTGACGAAAAGCAATCATGCCGGTTGCTGTTTTCCCGCCGAAAACGCAGCAGCCATATATAGCAAAGGAAAATAAGCCGCCGGTAACCATAACCAAGCATATTCGGGCATTCGATAGGCTGCAATCGCCACCGGCAACAGCCAGCACAAATTGATTGCCCAAACCGCAATAATCACGATGCGGTGGCCGTATTTTTTCGCCGCATGTTGATAGGCATGGGTGCAATGTGCGGTATACCATTGCTGGCCGTCAATAAATCGGTAACATAGCGTGTATGTGGCGTCCGCGATAAAAACGGCAAATAATATCAAACCGATAAAAAGAAAATTTGCGTTCTTATGGGCCATTAACAAAATCAACAATCCCAGCGCATATCCGAGAAAGCCGCTGCCCACGTCACCCATGAAAATTTTTGCCGGTGGCCAATTCCAGACTAAAAACCCTAAACAACAAACACCGAGACCGGCGGCGGTTATGGCCAGAGGTATATCAAGCGGAAAAATAAAACCGGCCAGTGCCGTCGCGACGAAAACCGCTTCCGAACCGGCAATTCCGTCTATGCCGTCCATAAAATTAAATAAGTTGAGCAACCAGATTAGAAAAACGATACCGATAGGGTAACCCGACAGACCGAAATTGATTTGCCGGGAACCAAGCATCAACTCAGGCAAACCGTGTAACATCAGCATAGCGGTAAGTGCCGTCATTGCATGAACCAAAAACCGCCAGCGTGCGGCAATATGCTGATGATCATCCCAAAAACCGATACCCGCTATCAACAGGCCGGTCGATAAAATCAGCAGTCGGTGTGTATCAGATAAGCCGAGTAAATAAGTACCGATAACCAGCAAGTAAAAAGCGGTAACGATGCCTAGTCCACCGCCTCTCGGGGTCGGTACTTGATGCGAACTGCGCTGATTGGGGATGTCCAACAGATGTAGCAGCGCATAACGGCGGATGATATAAGTGCAAAGCAGCGAAAACAAAAAGACGGCGACAAACAATCCTGTCAATATCATTTTATTTATTTGCCCGATTGGAACCAGTCAACGGTGTTGTGCACGCCTTGCTCGACGGTATAAGGCGGCTGCCACCCCAACACATCTTTTGTTTTCTGAATATCCACGTGCAGGGATCCGCATAACCGTTCAATCTCCGCACCTCTTCCGAAAAATCGGGTCAATAGGTACAACCAGGATACGGGAACCGCAATCAGCCTGGCGGGATGGTTCAAATAACAGGCCATCAACCTGATTAATTCCGGTGTGGAAATATCGCAATAGTCGGATACCAGGAACACTTGTCCGGATGCTCGCGGATGCCGGATACAGGTTTTTATTAAATCGCAAAGATTAGCGACGTAAACCATACTGCGTTTATTTTCCACAGCGCCCAACGGAATGGGCCAACCCTTATCGACTAGCTTTAGCAGACGCAGAAAGTTGCCCTTTACGCCGGGTCCGTATACTAACGGCGGGCGTATAATCACGACTTCCAATCCTGTTAGGGCGGCAATTTTATTGAGCTCCTGCTCCGCTTCCCATTTGGATGCGGCATAGGCATCTTGCGGATTGCCGGGAACGTCGGCGGAAAAAGATGTTTCGGCATTCTCGCCATTGACCTTAATGGTACTGATATATACAAACCGCTTGACTCCCGACGTTACGGCCTGCAGTGCCAGGTTTTTTGTCCCTTCCAAATTGACGTCGCGGAACAACGCCGACGGGTCATTGGATGTTTCCTCCATGACATGGACGCGCGCTGCCAGATGCACTACGACATCAACGCCGGTTAAAGCGTTGTGCCACCGGGTTTCGGCATTGATGTCGCCCACCGGAATTGCCCAGGCCGGTGCCGGCGGCAAGACGGTACGGACGGCGCTTCTGACATCAAAATCGGCTGCCACCAGTTCTTTACATAATGCGGTGCCGATAAATCCGTCAGCACCGGTTACTAAAACCGTATTCATAGAAGTAACTCATTATAAATTGAAATGGTTTCAGCGATGACCTGTTGTTCGGAAAAACAACGTTCAGCCTTCTGTCGTCCATTACTTCCCATTTTTTTTCTTAGTTCAGGATCGTTTAATAAACTAGCGATTGCGTCTGCCAATGCTGTTGTATTCCGCGCCGGAACCAGCAGCCCGTTTACCCCGTGGTCGACGATTTCCCGACAACCGGCAATGTCGGTGGCGATAATCGGCCGCGCGCAAGCGGCGGCTTCAATCAAGATACGAGGCACGCCTTCGCCGTAAAAAGTCGGCAGCACAACCAGATTTGCATTCGATATCAATTTGGGCATCTCTTTTACAGTACCCAGCCACTGGATCAGACCCTCGCGTTGCCAATCTTCAAGAACCTTGCGGTTAATTGAATTAATGGTTGCCTGATCGACAATGCCGGCAACCTGCAGGATAAAGTCCACCCCCCTCCGACGTAAAATTCTACCCGCTTCGACCAAATCTCCCAAGCCTTTATCCCAAAGTAATCGGCCGGCAAATAAAATAATCGGTGTATTGCTGTCTTTTTCCGCCGGCGCCTTAAATAGTTCGGTGTCCACTCCTGCGCCTAAAATCGTCACCGCGTCACGGTCGTCACATAAACCGGTGGATACGAAATATTCCCTGTCTTCCCGGTTTTCAAAAATGAATTTACGCGGTGTTTTGTTGTATCGGGAGATTTTATACAGCAGTCTGACAAAAGGCCGGGCTATTTTAACGCGCCGGGACTTGCCTGAAAAAATGATTCCGGTGCCGGTGACACTGAGCACGTAGGGAATTTTTAGCAAATAGGACAATAAACCGGCAAAAATATTGGGCTTGATGGTGACGGCATGAATAAGATCCGGCTCTATTTTTTTTAATATGCGATATAAATCGAAAAACCGGCTAAGGTTTAAAACAGGGTTCATAGAACGCCGGTCTATATCCCACTGATGGCAGATAAAGCCCTCTGCAAGCAGGTTGTCGACAATATCCCGGTCGGTATAGCCCATTACCAAATGTATCGCCGCACCGGATGCTTTAACAGCTCTCGCCCTTTGTAACCAATGCATATTAAAATACCAGTCGACATTGATTACATAGGCATATACGGAACGGATCATAGGCAAGGTTTTTAAAATAACACGATATTGTTATAAATTTTTATTATAACAGCCGTCAATTCTCTAACCACATTTGAAACATCAAAATGCTCCACAGGTAAAGGTTAAGTTCATGAAAGGCGCTCAACCAAAGCAGGATAATTCCGGCAAAGAGAAGTTGCCGTTGGTCCGCGTGTTCGAGAAAAGCAGACACGGAGCGGCGGGCGAGTCGATCAGACCCGAATGCGATTAACATTAAGTCAAATACTCGGCAATGTCGTCATTCCCGCGCAAGCGGGAATCAGCAAAGTGAGGATTTTAAACCACCTGGGTTCCGGGTCACCATCACGAGTGCCACGGGCATAAAAAACCGATGCGGTGTTTAATCAGCATGATGTGAGTTGCAGTTATGCCAGACTTTTAGTCGCTACCTCATAGACATCCTTGGAAATGTCCTTTGTGCCGATGATACGCTCCAGTTGCGTTTTCATCAGTGTCTGCCGGCGTTGATCAAAGCGCCGCCACTGGGTCAATGATGCGGTCATTCTGGCTGCGACTTGCGGATTGAGCGCATTCAGCGCTATCACCTGATCGGCAAGAAATTGGTAACCCTGTCCCGTTGCCGCATGAAAATGCAGTGCATTACCCTGGCTGAACGCGCCGATCAGTGAACGCACCCTGTTGGGGTTTTGTAAATCAAACGCCGGGTGTTCCAGCAATTCCTTGACCTTTGCAAAAGTATCGGGCATACAGCTGGTTGCCTGTAAGGCAAACCACTTATCGATAACCAGTGCTTCCTGTTGCCATTGCCGGTAGAAACTTCCCAGGCAGCGGCTGGTGGATGGATGGCCGCTGTTTACCATGGCGCCAAGCGCGGCAATCTGGTCGGTCATATTCAACGCCGTGTCAAATTGCCGCTCAATGTATTGATACGCCGTATCGTTTGCCAGTTTGCTAAAATAGGATAAACAGGTATTCTTGATGCGCCGGCGGCCGATTGCTCCGGCATCGAATTGGCCGGACTCCTCCCGATGATTCTGCTGATACAGCCGGGTGAAATGCGGTTCAAGCCGGGCGGCAAGGCAATGTTTAACAAATTCCCGGGCCTGATGGATGGCTTCGACATCGACGACTGGCATTTGTTCGGCTATATACGTTTCGGACGGCAGGATCAGCAGCAGTGCCAGATAGGAATTATCTTGCCACTGCTGTTCCAGTAAATGTGCGAAGGTGTCGCTAATTGCCGTGTCGGCTTGCAATTCGCGTTGCTGTTGGATGTCCTCCACCCGTTGCAGGATAATCTGCAACGCTAATTGCTGGCCCGCCTCCCAGCGATTGAAGGTATCGCTGTCGTAACGCAGCAGAAAAGCGAGTTCCTCCGGGCTACGCTGCATGAGCAGTTTCACCGGTGCGGAGAAACCGCGCAGGAGCGATAGCACCGGTTTTTCCGCCAGCTGCTCAAAAATAAAGGTCTGTTGCGGTTCCGTCAAATGTAAAATCACCTGCTCACCGGCGTATTCGCCGGACATTCGTATCGGTAGCGGTGAACCATCCGCCGCGAGCAACCCGGCCGCGACCGGAATATGCAGCGGCAGTTTTTGTTGCTGGCCGGGAGTCGGCTGGCAATGCTGTGCCAGTGTCAGCGCCAGCGTCTGCCGGTGTGCATCGTAAACGCTGCTGGCGGTCAATTGCGGTGTGCCTGCCTGGGAGTACCAGCGGCGGAACAATGATAAATCGATGTTCCCGGCATCTTCCATGGCCTGTACAAAATCATCACAGGTCACGGCCATGCCGTCAAAGCGATGAAAATACAAATCCGTCGCTTTGCGAAAGGTTTCCGGCCCTAACAAAGTATGCAGCATGCGCACTACCTCGGCGCCTTTTTCATAAACCGTCAGTGTATAAAAATTATTGATTTCGATATAGGAATCGGGCCGGACCGGGTGGGCAAGCGGGCCGGAATCCTCGACGAATTGCCGGGTGCGCAGCATGTTGACGTCTTCGATGCGTTTCACCGCTTTGGATGTCCGGTCGGCGGTAAATTGCTGGTCCCGGAAAACGGTAAGCCCCTCTTTCAGACTTAACTGAAACCAATCACGGCAGGTAATGCGGTTGCCGGTCCAATTATGAAAATATTCATGGCCGATGACCCCTTCGATATGCTCGTAGTCCGCGTCGGTGGCGGTATCAGGCCTGGCTAGCACGTATTTGGTGTTGAAAATGTTCAACCCCTTGTTTTCCATTGCCCCCATATTAAAATGGCCGACGGCGACAATCATATATAAATCCAGATCATATTCCCTGCCGTAGTTTTGCTCATCCCAGGCCATGGCGTTTTTCAGCGATTGCATTGCGTGTGCGCATTTGTCCAGATCGTGCGGCTCGACATAAATTTGTAAATCGATAGTCCGTCCCGACTGCGTCGTAAAATTGTCCTGCACGCATTGCAGTTGTCCGGCAACCAAGGCGAATAAATAGCAGGGTTTGTTGAACGGGTCGTCCCAGGCAACCCAATGGCGATTGTCGGGCAAGTCGCCGCTTGCCGTCTTGTTGCCGTTGGATAACAAAACCGGGTACAGATCTTTATCGGCCACCAGCTTCGTGGTAAAGCGCGACATGATATCGGGACGATCCGGGAAATAAGTGATTTTACGGAAGCCTTCCGCTTCACATTGGGTGCACAACATGCCGTTGGACAGGTATAAACCTTCCAGCGCGGTATTGGCTTTGGGATTGATACGGTTTGCTATCGATACGACAAAAACCCGGTCTTGCGGCACATCGAACAGAGTCAACGCATCTTCAGTCTGAAGGTATTGATCCTGGTGCAGCTTTTCCCCGTCCAAGGCCACACTGGCCAATTGCAACTGTTCACCCAGCAAGGTCATTGTGCTGCCGGCCGCAGCGCATTGCGGATTGCGTAACGCCGTCAAGCGGGACAAAACTAGCGTGTCTTCTGCGTCTAGTTCGAAAATCAAGTCCACGGTCTGAATTAAATATTCAGGCGGCGTGTAATCTTTTAAATAAATGGTTTGAGGGTTTGCTTCGCGCATTATTCCGAATGGTAAAGTTATTGATTGTAAATCATCATTCACCGGCTGTGCCGTTTTTGCAGGCAAAGACACCCAACAACAGCCAGGCAAGCAAATAGGCGCTACCGCCGAATGGCGTAATTATACCAAGCCACTTGCAATTGAGCAGGGTTAATAAATATAAACTGCCGGAAAACAGCAAAATACCGCTAAACATTAACCAGCCGCACCAACGCAACAGTTTCGAGGTGGGCGTTAGCCGCTGCAACAGCCCGATCAGTCCCAATCCCAGGGCGTGCCACATCTGGTAAGTGACGCCGGTTTTGTATGCCGCCAACATGTCGGGATCCAGTACCGTTTTCAATGCATGTGCGCCAAACGCGCCCATCGCTACTCCAGTAAATGCGGTTACCGCCGAGAGCAGTAAAAACACCGATCGCATGTTATTTCTCCAGCAATCGCGGCATCAACTGCACCAAATTACAGGGCCGGGTACGATAATCCAGCTGTTCTTTGATCAATTCATCCCATGCGGTACGGCAAGCACCTGATGAGCCGGGCAAACAAAAGATATAGGTTGCATTAGCGACGCCGGCGATCGCCCGCGATTGAATGGTCGAGGTTTTGATGTCCTGATAGGAAAGCATGCGGAAAATTTCCCCGAAGCCGTCCAGCATTTTATCCAACAGCGGGGCGACCGCCTCCGGCGTGCCGTCGCGTCCGGTCACCCCAGTGCCGCCGGTGCTGATGACGGCATTGATGGAGTCATCGGCGATCCAGTTTGAAACCAGCGCCCTGATCTGATAAACGTCATCGGGGACAATCCCCTTTTCCGCCAGCTGATGCCCGGCCTGTTGTAGTCTTTCAGTTAACACCCGGCCCGATACGTCATCTGCATCGGTACGGGTATCGGATACCACCAATACCGCAATATTCAGAGGGATAAATTCTCTTGCTACTTTCATGGGTTAATTGCTACCAGGTTGTGTCATCGTTGTACGGAACAGGTGCTGAAGCAGTAATCCCGGCCCGAGCGATAATATCCAGCGTCTGTCTCTCAAAGAAGCCGGTTGTGCGGCAGGTATTGCCAAAAGCCTGGGCATTCTCCGCTTGATAAGGGGTGAGCTGTACACGATATTGGCGATCGGTAGTATAGCCCGCACCTTGAGTGCTGGTGCGCCTTTTTTCGGTCAGCAATTCCATGGAGAGCTTGGGGATAACCCTGACCGACGAACCTTCGGCGATGACTAATAAATGTACAAAGCCGGTAAAAGAATTAGAGATGGAATAGGTATCCAGATGATTGTGGCGGTAGGCGGTATAGGTGTAATTTTGTTTTGCATTGGTTATAGTCATAATGTTTCCGTCGGTGTAGACTTTTTTGGTGCCGCAATCGATATATTTATCCGACGGTTTTCCTGCCAGGCGCATTTTAACCTGATAAGCGTTCATATTGATTTGATCGATCGTGAATTCTGAATTGGCAAACAGGGTTAGCAGGTTATTCCAGACGGTTTCCCTGTTCTGTTGAAAAAAGAATGTTTTTTTTATCGGCACGTCATATACTTTGGGTTGTGTGTTGACTATGTGCGTTGCCGGATGTGTGCATCCACCAAGTAACGCTAACGTCAATATAAGTGCAGGTTTCTTCATGATGTTCACCGACCGGTTTAACTAGTTGCCAAAACTCATTTTTTTAAATCAGTAATCTTTTAGCAGATCATCCATCATCATTTTAACTTTCGTTTCGGTGGATTTGAATTTGGCCAGATTCAAGCCGCTGCCGCAGTCATAATGGGCACTGGCAACAATTAGTCCCGCAGGATTCGCTATTGTTAAATCAGCTGTATGCATATACATCACAAAATCCCATTTTTTTCTGGCGGTGTAAGTCAACATATAGGCGCAGTTGTCCGGCACTAGCTCGTCACCGACAACGTAGGCGGTAATGTTTCTGGCATTGAGTTCCGAAATAACCGCCGGGAGAAAATCCTGCACTATTACCGCTTTGTTTTCCATGATGCAGATGAAGTCTATCTTATCTTTTAATGGAGCCACCCGGACGCTGGCGCAACCGGCTAACATCAGCAGCGAGGCCAAGAGGTTTGCCAGTTTAATTGCCATATTACTTCTCCCTTGTTTTTCCTGAAAAACAGGGCTTTAGAAGGTTCGGACCCGAAACTGTGCCGGATAAAATCACGCCATAATATTTACAGACATCCCATACCGGCGCAAGAATCGACGGAGTAACGAAACAGGCCGGTGTCGGCAGCCTTTAAAACATGATACCCCAAACAGCGGCACAATTGTTAGGGCAATGTGATCCGGATAGACGAAGGTTGCGATCGGCAATCCCTGAATGGAAGCTATCAGTTGTTTTAAATCGGTGGGTTAGAGTTTTGCCAGCGGCCATCCGATCAGCAAGACGATCACTGTCACGATGCCGATTATCGCGTTCATAGGCAACCCGACACGTAAAAAATCGGCAAACCGATAGCCACCGGGACCGTACACCATCAGATTGGTTTGATAACCCAGCGGCGTCGCAAAACTTGCGGATGCTGCCATCATTATCGCAAAGACGAAGGGCTCTTCGTTGAGCGACAGATTTTCGGTGATTTGCAAAACGATCGGCAGCATCAAAATCGCTGCGGCATTATTAGTAATGACTTCCGTCAGCAGCGAGACGGTGATATAAGTGAGCACTAGCAGTAGCCAGGAGGTACCGCCGCTGAAGTCAATCAACGTTGCAGCAAGATAGTTGGCAACGCCCGTTTTTTGAAGTGCCGAACCCAGGGCGAAGGAAGCTGCAATGGTTATAATGACAGTCAAGTCCAGGCTTCTTTCCGCCTGGTTAACGGAACAGCACCCGGTGATTAACATCAGACCCGCACCGATCAGCGCCGCATGCAGCATACTGATAATTCCAAACCCGGCGGATGCGACCACCGCCAATAGTATTGCCCAGGCCAGATAGGCTCTTTCATGGCGCGGCGTTTCGGTATCCAGGTCGTTGATCAGCAAAAAATCCTTATTGTAACGCTGGCGACTGACGAAAGCCGGGCGCGCTTCCAATAATAGGGTATCCCCGGCCTCTACCTTAATGCTGCCCAAATTGCCTTTAACGCGTTCGCCATTGCGGGCCACAGCCAACACTACTGCACCGTAACGTTCCCGAAAACGGGCATCACGAATGGCATGGCCGACGGCAGCGCAGTGCGGTGATACGACGGCTTCCACCAATCGTCTTTCCGGGCGTTGCGTTGCGAGTGTATCGGTGTGTCCGTTTTCGGCGGACGGCACGATGCCGTTGATGCGCAACAAAATGGAAATCGCCTCGGTATCACCGGCAAATACCAGTCGATCACCGCTTTGCAGCTTTTCCTCGGAAGATACCGCGGTGACCACGGTGCCATGCCTTTCAATTTCCACCAGATAGATGCGTTTCAAATGCCTTAAGCCGGCTTGTTCCACCGTTTTACCTACCAGCGGGCCGTTTGGGGAGACGGATACCTCGAGGGTAAATTCACGCAGATTGGAAAAGGCCTGCTGCTGGCGGTCCGGCAGCCACTTGGGAAAGAATAGCCACATGAACAACAAACCGATGACGGTTACAGGGACACTGACCGCAGTAATCGAGAACAGGGAAAAACCGGTTGCGCCGGTTAATGCCTGGAATTGGCCATTGACGACCAAATTGGTGCTAGTGCCGATTAATGTCAGCGTACCGCCGAGAATGGCACAGTAACTTAACGGAATCATCAGCTTCGAGGGAGCGATATCGATTTTCCGCGACCAGGTGTGGATCGCAGGAATCATTGTTGCGACCACCGGCGTGTTGTTGAGAAATCCGCTGAGCAGGACGACGGGACCGAAAATCCGCAGCAGAGCCGACCCTACGGTACGGGGCATGCCAAGCAACCGGTTCACCAACACGTCAATTGCACCCGAGGCATGCATGCCGGAGGCGACCACGAACATGGCGGCGACAGTCATCAACCCGGAATTACTGAATCCTGCCAACGCCTCGTTGCCGGTGAGAATGCCGGTTACACTCAATGTGGTCAATGCGCCCATCATAACCAAATGTGGGCCGATGCGTGTAAAAATCAGCATCAACAATACAACGAGGGTGATTGTAAGCGACAGCCAACCTTGCCAATCCATATTTAATTTTCCATTACAAGACAATGCGGCAAATATTACACCATGCAATAAAAATTAACCAAGTAATGACAGGGTCTTTTCGTTTTTTACCTGTGCCGGGTACTGGCATTAAACCCCTACTGAAGCTCTGCGACAAATGAGACTCGGCAGCAGCCAAAGCGGTTATATGACATGGGGCTCGGAGGCGAAATATGTTTGCCCCCGGGAAATTTAGAAACGACCTTCAGCAAATCTATGGGACGGCATAAACCGCACAAATTTTTAACCGTTTTTGGATTTATCAGGTAGTTCCCGTTATCTAAAAGGATACCACTCAATCAAGCGTGCCGCTACCTCGTGATAGATTTTGGGACATCCAAGTCACCAAAATCGATTCGCCAACGCGACAGCCATTAATGCCCCGGCCTTTCTACGTCCGTGCTACTTCGCCACACCATCGCTCGCTTGGTGTTGGCTTCACATCACTCTCACAAATGACTGGAAGAGGCTTGTCGGATGCTTACTTTGTTTTACCTTTTCGCTATCGCGCGCCGATAAAACAGTGCGGCTTGGTCGCTACCGTGGGCAAACCGCCTTCGTTTCATTCACTATTCATGGCAGGCAGCACAGCGGGGATCTGTAGGCTGGGTGAAGTCGCATTCCGCTGTTGTTTTAGCGTGATTCTGTCTGGGTCCCGGCGTATTTTTTACTTTAACGCTGACTAGACAGGCGCCTGAAACGGTTAGATCGAGTAACGCGTCATCCTCGCTTGCTGGGTCGGTATCGACCAGAAAGTCGGGGTCGATTGCAATCGATGTATGACAGGTCGCCGGTGTCTCTTCAGTGGCAGCCAGGCAGTCAATCAACAGATCTTCCGGATCCACCTCAATTTCCACAATCGAACCATCCGTATTGGCGTAGCTGCAATCAAAATCGACATGGTAGTCCATATAATCCTCAACTTGGTCCCACAAAACATCGACCGTAGCCGAATCGATCATTTCTCCCAGCATACAGGAAAGACCGGTCGGCGCAGCAATATCGGAAGACGGTTTGGGTCCTTTGCCACCCGCGCTTACCATGACCGGCAACGCTGTCAGAGCAAGCGCGGCGGCAGTAACAATTTTTACTTTCATAGTCGTTTCTCTTCGCTAGTGTTATTAACAGTTTTTTTATCGATATTGTTCAAGGATCCTCATCAACCGATTATAGTTATTAGCGGATAAAAAACTTTTAACCTATTCTCGATATTGACATTTATGCGCAACTTTATTCGGTATTTTTCGACTGGTTCACGCGCTTTTTAACAAAATTGAGTAAAACGGAATAAATGAGCGGTCCGCATAACGGATTTGAAAACAAGATATTTTTTATTAAATTTTAATGTTAAAGTGTTGGCCAAATTAAGCCACCATCTAACGTCTTTTTATGTTTGCCATTGCTGAAAGACTGCGCAATGTACGTTCCGAGATCAGAGCAGCGGAATTAGCCGGTGATCGAACACCGGGTTCGGTAACTTTGCTTGCCGTCAGCAAAACCAAGCCTGCCGCCGATTTGGCTGCCGCCTATGTTGCCGGTCAACGTCATTTCGGGGAAAGCTATCTGCAGGAGGCTCTTGCAAAACAGGCGTCCTTGGGGCATTTCAATATTACCTGGCATTTCATCGGACCGATCCAATCCAATAAAACACGGGCCATTGCGGCAAGCTTTGCCTGGGTGCATAGTGTCGATCGGTTAAAAATCGCGCAGCGGCTTAGCGAGCAGCGGCCTGCGTATTTGCCGCCGCTGAATATTTGCCTGCAGGTCAATATCAGTCATGAAGCGAGCAAATCCGGGGTTGCCTTAGCCGATTTAGCGCAACTGGCTAAGCAAATACGCGATTTGCCGCGCGTCAGGCTTCGCGGCGTCATGGCCATACCGGCACCGCAGACGGATTATCAATTGCAGCGTCTGCCTTATCGTGAGTTGTATCAGGCCGTCACTCGGCTCGATGTTCCCGGCCTGGATACTTTTTCGTGCGGCATGAGCGGGGATTTAACAGCCGCTATCGCTGAAGGCGCCACGATCGTCAGAATAGGCACCGCAATTTTTGGCGAAAGAAGCTATCAGTCCGGGAAGTAATGCCGGTAAAGGGGTGATGTGTCAAAATAATTTCATACCGTTCCGGCTTGTTTTGCGCTGATCGCCCTATAAGCTAAAGTCAATGCTATCCAGTTCTTCCTCAAGCGAGGATAAAACCGCTTTGCCGTTTTTTAGCTTTGTAGCATCTAGTTCCGGTTGTTCACCGTTGATCAATACCGACCGGCGCTGCAACAGTTTTTTCAACTTGACTCGTTCACTGACGGAAAAATGCCAGGTTCGGATCAATGTTTCATACAATTCGCAATCCTCATAATCAACCGCTTGCGTTAGAGCGACCATTTCTTCGATTAGCGTTTCCAATATCCTGATGCTTTGTGCAAGCCAGCGGGAAACCTGTTCCGGCTTGATATCCGAAGTAGGTGCCAGTTCATTATCCGAGATTACCTTGATGCACTGAATCAATTCACCGGAGGTAAAACGGGCTGCGGTTTCATAGAAAGCGGACGCTTCCATATCATAGAGGAAGCCCTGCTGGTACTGTTCGTGCGGTTTTGCGACCGTACAGCATGTGGCAGTTGGACAAGGGGCGCTATAGATCAATTGCGGATAGAAATTTTTTCCGCTATCGGCATCGGTAATTTTTTCGGTAATGAATACATCGCCCAGCGAACCGCACTGATGTCCCGCAATACCGATATTTAAAATAACCGGACTTTGCTGCTTGTCGATCAACGCGAGAGTGTAGGCTACTGCTGCCGCCATGGCCGCTTTGCCCGGTCCGGTTACGGTAAGGCTGTAATCGCAGTTTCGATAAATTGCAAACTCACTGAAAAGCGGCTCTTTTTTCAGTGCGAAATGGGCAATCAAAGGTTTTGCTTCGCAGGGCAGCGCCGCAAATAAAAATACTTTGGCAGGGTTTTGCATAGTGAGTTTAGGTAACAGGCAGGTTTGCGGATTGCGCGGTGGAAGGCAACTGTTCATTGTGCGGGGCCTGGTAGCGATGCAGTAATTCCTGGCAGGTTTGGATTTCCTGTTGCTTGCCGCGTTTTTTTGCTCCCTGCAGATAAATATTGAGCTTATCGACCAGCATTGCGATAGCCGCCTGCCGGTCCTGTTGCCGTAAACCCGGATCGCCGATGATTTTTTGCAGGGCTGTTATTCTGAAGCGGTCCATACCCCAATATTTCCTCGAAAGCTGGTCAGAGTGGCCGCCATATTTGATGATGAGCGGTTGCTCAAGAAATAGCACCGGATAACGCGCAGTGATCCGCAACCAAAGGTCGTAGTCTTCACAGGCGGGGAGGCTTTCATCAAACAGTCCGACATGCTCGAAAATGGAACGATGAATAATGATTGATGACGGTGACATGGCGCACAACGGCAAGCAATGCCGGAAGATCCAGCCGCCTTGTTTGGCATGTTTGCGCTTTGCATTGAACCGGCGGCCGTTACGTATCCATATTTCCTCGGTATGGCAGATTTTCAGTTGCGGCTGGTCAAGCAAAGCGGTCATTTGTTTTTCCAACTTATCCGGCAGCCATTCGTCATCGGAATCGAGAAATGCCAGCCATTCCCCCCGACTCTGTCCGATGCCGCGGTTTCTAGCGTTGCTGACCCCGCTGTTTTCCTGGTACTGATAAGTTACCTGCGGAAACTCGTTGCGCACCATGGCGTGCGTTTGATCCGTGGAACCGTCATCAACCACAATCACTTCGTCAGCTGGCAGGGTTTGTGCGCTGACTGACTTTAGCGCGCGTTTGAGAAGGTCCCGGCGGTTATGGCTGGGCACAATGACCGATAAATTCACTTCATAATTCCTTTATATTTTAAATAATTGTTGAATTATTATAATAATTGACTTAAATTTATAGTCGTAACTGTATAAAAAAGGGGGAGCCTATGTCCGCCACTAATAAAATTGCCGAAAAACGGCATCAACAAGCTGATATACTGATTAACGAATTGTTGGAAGAACGACACCAAGTCTGGTCTCTATATTGCAGGGTAGCAGAACTGAAGCCCTTTGTCTGCAACCGGCAGGTCAAGTCCAAACTGGCTGAGTTTTCACAACTGTTGATAGATTATATCTCGTTAGGCCATTTCGGTATTTACCAGCGTATTCTGGAATGTAAGGAACAGCGCAGCCAGATTTTCAAGTTAGCTGAGGAGATGTATCCGCGGTTCGTTAAAACCACTGAAGCGGCCGTTTCTTTTAATGATAAATACGACCACACCGAAAACAGTAAACTTATCGAACAACTGGAACAGGATTTGTCGACACTGGGTGAAAATTTGGCGCAAAGAATCGATATGGAGGATCGGTTGTGTGAAATGATTTCACACTAGCTGTCCGGCCATTTTAGCTTAGGACGCCAGCCAAACCGTGCTGCGAGCATTTCATGCTTTACGGTACGTAAATGCCCGTCGCAGCTCGATATGACCGGCTGAAACCTATCGTTCATCCACGGCGACTTTTTTCCTTAGTTTAACTCGGGCTCATCAGGCACATTCACCGGCTCCGTGCTTTCACTGACGTCGGCGGTTCCGGAACCGGCGTTTTCTGTTGCTTTTTTCATGAATTTTTGTTGCAGTCGTTGGAATGCGGCGCGCAAGGTTTTTTCCATCACCACCTCGTTGCCGATTGAAACCAGCACCCGGGTCAATTCCGGAATTTTTGTCTTGGTGGAAATCATATAAACGGGTTGTACATAGAGCACGGAATTTTGTCCCATCGGTAAAATAATCATTCTGCCGCGTTCCACTTTCGATCCGTGTTGATCCCATAAGGTGAATTGTTCGGAAATCTCCGGATTTTGATCGATCAAGGCATCCACCTGAGCCGGACCGTTAACCTGCACATCCTTATGGAACTTGTAGATGGTAATGCCCGGTGAATATTCGGTACCGCAGGTCTTTTTATTGACAATTCCCGCCGCTCCGATCATGCTGAGATTGTCGCGATGAATCGGTGTCATCGGGTTGATCATCACAAACTCTTCCCGGTTATTGCAGTTACCGAAATCCATGGTTATGTAATAAGGCAGTACGGGTTCGTTGTTAACATCGGCAAATTGCCAGGTTTCCGCCTGTTCATAAAACAACTGCGGCTCTATCTGGTGGTATTTGGCGTAAACGTTCATCTGCAGATAAAAGACATCCCTGGGATAACGCAGATGCCGCTGTAATTCAGGCGGCATTTCCGCCAGTTTTTTAAAGACACCCGGATAGGCCCGGCTATAGGCGCGAATGAGTGCATCGGTTGGATCGGAAATATAAAAGTTGGTGGTGCCGTCATAGGCATCGACAATAATTTTTACCGAGTTACGGATATAGTTGAACTGCGCGCTGCCGTCCTGGAAATTCTGCGACGCCTGTTCGGATACCGGATACCAGCTGGACAAGGTGTAAGCGTCCATGATCCAGAACATCCGGTCTTCGGTGAGCACCAGATAGGGATCGTTGTCCAAATGTAAAAAAGGGGTCAGGGTATTGACCCGTTCCGTGATATTTCTTCGGATACGCATTTTACTTTTTCTTGAGATATTGACCGAGAAAAAGATCCGCTCATCCTTAAAGTAAAACGCGAACAGCAATTTGCGGAAAAAGGAAGTGATCGGTATCCCGCCATCCCCTTTATAATCGCCGGTCAATGCCGAGTCGGCGCCGGAAAGGCCAACAATATCGAGTTTGTTGGGCACCACGGCATATTCATATTGTTCCTGGCCGTAATAAATATCCGGCTTGTCGATTTTGAAGCCGACACTGGAAAACAGGTTCAAGTCACGCAAAAACCAGACGATCGGTTTGCCTGCATCCTGGGCGGCCGGCGTGACAACCGCACCGAAACCGTGGGTATAGCGCAAGTGGATGTTTTCCCAGTTCTGTGCTTCCTTAGGTAATTTGCTGACATTGATTTCCCTTGCGGCGAGATTCACCTGCTGCCGGTGTTCGTGCAGGAAATAGCGGTCCTCATCAACGTTAGGGAACGTGTAATAGGGGCGAATGCCCTGCAGTTGCCGATAAACGTCAGTCAGGAAATTTCTATCCCATACCGGAATATTCTCAAAATGCATCTGGCTTGCCCATTGAGAGATGTCATCGGTAGGGTCGACGGAGACTTTGTAATCGATGGTTTGTATTTTCTTCAGATCATAGGCCGCCAAAGTGGCTTCAATGTTATTCTTCATGAAATACTGTTCCGTCGTTACCGGGTTGGGTTTGACGATAAATTTGGTAATCAGTTCGGGAATGAACTGCACGTTACGCAAGCCGACGGCGGCAATAAACAATACCGCAAAAACGATTGCAGCGTTGCGGGAAATACGTCCTCCGGTATAAAAATAAGTTATTGCTGCCAGAGAGCCGCAGACAAAAGTGACCAGGCCGGTCCAAATTAGCGGTAGTTCGTAGCGTATTTCAACGAAGCCGGGGCCAAAGAAAACCGGTTCGTGATTATCGTAGTACAGTAACGAAAAACGCTCCAGCATGAACCCCCAGCCCACGAAAAATACGACGAAGCACAACAAAATGGTTAAATGAATTTTCGCCCCTCTGGGGTATTCCATGCGCTGGTTAGGGACGAAAACATGCTCGATGAAATATAGCAGGGCAACCATTAGGAACAGCAATATCGCGGTGGTCAGCAGTTCTTTTTGAATAACGATATAAATAGGGTAGGACAGTAAATAAAAACTGACGTCGTTGCCGTAAACCGGTTCGGTAACGCCGGAATCCCGTCCGAAAACGAAAAGCAATGCCGCTTCCCATTGTTCGTAAAACGGTATCGCGATTACGATGGCCAGTACCAAAGATAACGGGGTATAGATTTTGGTTGATCCGCGCATGAATTGGTCGGAAAGCCGGTGAAAAAGCTTACGTTTTTCAGAGTCGGCAAACAACTCGTCCGGGGGATTCAGACCTAAATAACGGCTGGCGATCCAGAAGTGGGAAAAGAAAATACCGAAAAAAATCAGGGTTACGCCGCCGGAGAGAAAAAATCGGTATAACAGCCGCAACCAGAAATAGCCTTCAAAATTCAGCGAGCGGAACCACCATAAATCGACAAATAAATGCAGAAAAATAAAGTAGAACGCGACATAAATAATGATGAGCGCCGCGATTGCCGCAACGCTGAGGGCGGCCAATCGTTTCCAGTTCAGCATGCTTTCCTCTTTTGAACTCTGTAACTTGTTATAAATTGTTTTATAGACGGGAATATTACACTAAAGCGTGT
>JBNLCC010000096.1:0-10380 GCA_050303615.1 Methylococcaceae bacterium
AGAATGCCGTAACCCAGTTCGATAAAATAGAACAGCGGCGAAATAAACATTGCATAGCGCAGGCCTGCCGGCATGGCTTCCGGCGGCGTCCAGGCGCCGGACAGCAGGATGATGGGCATCAGCAGCAGGAACACCAACATCGAGACCTGGCCGAGATTGCGGCTGATCGCGGCGATGAACAGGCCGAAACCGGCTGTAGCAAAGACATATAGAGAGGTAACGGTAAAAAACAGTGCGCTGCTGCCTTTGATGGGCAACCGGAACGCAGGCAGCATTACCAGGTACAGGCAAACCGCGGTTGCCAATAGAATAACCAGCCCCATCGATAACACTTTGGGTAACAAAATCTGCAACGGGGTTAGCGGTGAAACCGTTAATTGTTCGATCGTTCCACGCTCTTTTTCCCGCACTGCGGCGGCGGCCGGCAACATCATCGATAGCATGGTGATTACTGTCAGCAATTCCGAAATGGACATGAACCAGCTATCGGTCTGATTCGGGTTGTACAGCACCCGGTGCCGGTCGTCGATGATGGGGGTGCTATTGATTTGTTCGGCGCTCAGGCCCAGACGCTGCAAGCTGTAATCCCTGCCGAAACGCGCCGTTATTTCACCGGCATAGGAACTCGCCAAGGTGCCGAGGGAGGTGTTACTGGCATCGACCTGTATTTGCAGCGCAACCGGTTTTCCCAGTAACAAATCGTGTTGGAAGTGCGGAGGAATATCCAAAACAGCCAATACCTGATCGTGATTTAATAGGGCTTCAGCGCTTTTTTTGTCGGTGATTTCCCCCTGCAAATCGAAATAAGGCGGACGGAAACGGTAGATCAAATCACGGGATGCCGCGCTGTGATCATGATCCAAGGTAACGATCGGGCCGTTATGCAAGGTCATGCTCATGCCGGAGCCCGCCAAATAGACGTCGGCAGTAAAAAAATAGACAAGAATGGCTAACAATACCGGATCACGGTACAGTTGCTTTAATTCCTTGAGCGTCATCACCGAGGTACGGCGCCACCAAATCGCAACACGCTGTATGGTCATTTCCCCGGCCTTTTATTAAAAGTAAAATAGGCGATTGTCCACAAAATTATCGCGTATATGATCAATACAAGCACGTCCGGCCATAATTCCGTCAAACCCAGGCCTTTGAGGAAGCTACCCCAGGTGAGACGCAAATAATACATGTTGGGGAACAGGTGTGCCAGCAACCGCGCATCCCGGCTCATCGAGGTAAGCGGCACCAATAATCCGGAATAAAGCATCGAGGTCGCAAATGAAATCACCATGGTCAGCATTACCGCAGCGACCTGGGTGCTGACCAAGAATGAGACGAGCAAACCGATGCCTGCGGTGCAGACCACATAAACGACTGAAACCGCATAAAAAAACAGGGGATTGCCTTTAAACGGCGCACCGAACAAATAGACCACCAGCCACCAGAGAATCAGGATACTCAGGCAGGAAATGAAAGTGTAGGGCAATAATTTTCCCAAAATATACTCTTCCCGCCGGATGGTGGAAGCATAAATATTGTATATGGATCCGTTTTCCTTTTCTCTGACGACGCCCAGTGCTGTTAGAATCGACGGGGCAACCATCAATACCAGCGTCATCAGGCCCGGCGCCATTGACCACTCGCTGCGCAAAGCCTGATTGAATAGATAGCGGGACTGAAGTTGGACCGGGGCAACTTGGTTCAGTGCCTGTTCTATGGGAATTCCCCGTATTTCGGCAAGATAAGCGGCCAGTGACTGGCTGTTGAAATGACTGATAATCGCCGACACATAACCCTTTGACACTTGCGCGCGGTAGGTAAACACGCCATCTATCAGGCTCTGCACCGCAGTCGGTTGGCCCGCCAGCAGCCGTTCCTGAAACTTCTCGGGAATAATAATTGCGAAACGGATATCGCTATGTGCCAATAATCGGTCCAGTTCCTCGGCCCGGGCTACATCACCTTGATAGGAGAAATAGCGGGAGTCGATGAAGCGGTGCAGAAAATCCCGGCTTAAACGGCTTTTATCCAGATCCAGTACGGCAAACGGAATGTTTTCGACATCAAAGGACACACCCCAGCCCAATACCAGCAGCATTAACAACGGCAGTAGAAAGGCCATACTGAACAATAACCTGTCGCGCAGTATTTCCCGCCACTCTTTATAGGCAACCGCCAGCATTCGGTTGAAATTCATGATGGCTTTTCCTGTCTTTCCAGTGCAAGGATACGATAGACAAACACTTGTTCCAGTGTAATCGGTAATGGCGTATAGCTGATTAATTCAATATTATATTTTTGAAGAAGCGGGCATAGCCGTTTGATTGTCTTTTCAATGTCCCGGGTCAGCAAATGAATGTGCTTTCCGAAGAGCGAGACACCATCAAAACCGGCATGGTCCAGAATCTCCAGTGCCTGTAGCGGACGGTTGACCAGGATATCCAGCAATTGACCCACCTCGTTTTCCAAGGCCTGTTTCATTCGCGCCGGCGAATCGTCGGCGATCACCCGGCCGGCATACATCAAAGCCAGGTGATCACAATGTTCCGCTTCACTCATATAATGGGTAGTGACCAGAATGGCTACCTGATCCACCTTGGCCAGGTGGACCAGAATTTCCCAGAAACGGCGCCGGCCTATCGGGTCAACGCCGGAAGTGGGTTCGTCGAGAAACAGCACACGCGGCCGGTGCACCAGCGCGCAGCTTAACGCCAGGCGCTGGCGCATGCCCATCGGCAGCCCGCTGACCAGCAGATCGGTTACCGACTGCAGCCCGGCCAGCCGTATAAGCCGGTCGATGCGTTGCCGGATGATGTTTCGCGGAACGCCATAAATAACGGCATAGAGTTGCAGATTTTCAAATACCGTCAAATCCTGATACAGCGAAAACGACTGTGACATATAGCCGATGTGTTCTTTGATCGCCCGGCCGGCAAAACGCATATTGGCGCCGGCCACTTCGCCTTCACCCGCGGAAGGCGGCAAAATACCGGTTAACAGTTTGATCGTCGTAGTTTTACCGGCACCGTTGGCGCCCAACAATGCGAATATTTCACCTTGGCGAACGGTAAAGCTGACCCGGTCAACGGCACGAAACGCGTTAAAATAGCGAATTAACCCGGTGGCCCGGATAGCAATTCCATCGCCGGCAGCAACGGATGTTGCAATCTCGCTGTCGAATTGCCCTTGATCCGTCGATTCAACCAGCGCTTGTTGTCTCAATAAGGCAATGAATGAATCCTCCAATTCCGGCTCGGTGGTATGCACGGCTTTAACGTCAACCCCGGTGAGGTAACCGGAAACCGTTTCAGCGGCATCCGCCGCTGACTGATGATCGACAAATAGCCGAACCGAGGTGCCGGTTATTTGTATCTGAGCAAACCGGGCTCTAAGCGGTGCCAATGCGTGGCCGAATGAGTCGGCTGTCACTTCCACCACGCTTCCCGGCGCCTGTTGCCGAATTTGATCGGGTTCGCCCGCCGCCAGCACGCGTCCTTCATGCATCAGTGACAAACGCTGAAAGCGGCTTGCTTCATCCAGATAAGAGGTTGAAATCAGGGCGGTCATGTCGTATTCGCGCAGCAATTCGGCAAGAATTGACCAGAAATCCCGCCGTGAAACCGGGTCAACGCCGGTGGTGGGTTCGTCCAGAATGACTAACTCGGGTTGATGAATCAGGGTGCAGACCAAGCCAAGTTTCTGCTTCATTCCTCCGGACAGATTTTTCATCGCACGTCCACGAAATTCTTCCAGCCGGGTCATCTGCAAAAGTTTCTGCTTGCGCTCGGCAAGCTGGGCCTGGGTGACCAGCCGCAGTTGGGCAAAGAAGTCGATGTTTTCCTCGACTGACAAATCCGCATACAGATTTAGTCCCAGGCCCTGCGGCATAAACCCAAGCCGGCCTTTGACCCGTTCCGCGGCGGCTTCCGAGTTGATATTGATCCCGAAAACTTCCAAGTACCCTTGTTCAAACGACAGGACGCCGGCGATCGCTTTCATCAGGCTGCTTTTGCCCGCGCCGTCCGCACCGATCAGCCCATAAATCTCACCACGATGCACAGTCAAGTCAACACCTGATACCGCAGTTTGTTTTTTATAGCGCTTGGTTAATCCCCGAATAGTGATGACGGGAACGCTGCTTTGTTCCGCTACCATCGCGGTTTTTCCCAGGGCGTATTTTCCTGCCAGCGAATCATTGCATCGGCCGGCAGACCCGGCGTCAGGCGATGTTCCGGGTTTTCATCCAGGTAAAGCTTGACCGCATAGACCAGCTTGACGCGCTCATCGGGTGTCTGTACTTCCTTGGGGGTAAATTCGGCTTGAGAGGCTATATAGCGCACCGTGGCGGCAAAAGGCCGATCCGGGAAAGCATCGGTATAAATTCGCGCAGGCAGTCCCAGGCGAACCTTGGCAATATTGTTTTCCGCCACATAGACTTTTAAATATAATTTGTCGAGGTCGACGATATCGAACAGAGGGCTCCCCGCCGCGACCACTTCACCGGTATCGGCGATGCGGGTCGTAATCATTCCCGTTGCCGGCGCATGAATATTCAGATCGTCCAGGATGCTTTGCGTTTCCATCAGTGCCGCTTCCGCCTGGCTTTTTTGCGCCGCCGCGGCAGCGACTTGATCTTCGCGGGCCGTAATCTGTTCCCAACCGAGTTCCGCTTCGGCCAGCTGTTTTTCGGCTTGCGTCAATGCGGCTTCGGCTGTCGCATAATCCGCTTTTGCCACTTTCCAATTCAATTCCGCCTGTTCACTGCGGTGTTTTTCCACTGTATGGCTTTTCAATAGTTCCCGAAACCGTCGTGCATCTTTACGGCTCTGCAATTCCGTCGCCTGCGCCGAAGCCAATGCGGCCCTGGCGTGATCGACGGCGGCTTTGGCGCTGGCAATGCGCAACGGTACATTTTTTTTAAAGACCGTCAGCGAGGTTTGCGCGGACTTAAGTTGTGCCTTTGATGTCGCCAATGCCGCTTGCGCCTGCTCCAATTTGGCGCGCAACTGCGCATCATCCAGTTTGATCAGTATCCTGCCGGCTTCGACCTGGTCGCCCTCCCGGGCGAATAGTTCGACGATACGGCCGGACCATTTACTGGCGACGGTATAATGATCGCCCTCGATACGTCCGTTAGCCTGCACTAAACCTTCCGGTAAAGGGGGCTGGCGTAACCAGAACCACCAAACGGCTGCCAATACAACTACCGCCGTAAAGGTGACTGAAGCAATAAAAGCGATTCTGTTGTTTTCCATATTCGAGGTAAAATTCATTTTCGGGATTACAAAACGCCCAAGCTCCACCGTAGCTGCAATATAGCCAATGCGTGGTCAAAACGGGCATTATTAAAATTATCATGGGTGATGGTCCGTAGATCTTCCGCTTTGATCACGTCGGTTTGCGTTGACAAACCCTCCCGATAACGCTCTGTTGTGACTTTCATATTCTCCTCGGCCTGGTCGATTGCAGCTTGATTGACGGCAATCCGTTTTCGGGTTTCCTGAATGTCCAGCCAGGCTTGCCGTACTTGCATGGTAATGCGGCTGCGCAAATCATCGCGCTGTTCTTTTAATTCCAATGCCTGAGCAATAATAGCATTGCTTTTATGGCGTGTACTGCCGTCGAATAATTTCCATTCCATGCCGACATTGACCATCCACATGCCCTCGTGCACTTGATAACGATTTTGCTGATATTGATAACCACCGTTTACGGTAAGTTGCGGCAAGAGATCGGATTTAGTGCTTTTCGCCTGCTGTTCCAGTGATTCAATCTGGCGGGAAAACAGCGCCAATTCCGGTCTGTGCTGCAATGCGGAGCGGCTTAGCTGTAGTAACTCGCCTTCGGGCAATGCGGGCTGCAGGTCTGCCAGGGCCAACGGATGGGCAAGCGGTCTGTCCAGCAGGCGGTTGTAAAGTGAGCTGGCAATATCCAGTTGATTGGATACTTGGACGATCCGTTGCCTGGCATTGGCTAATTCGACTTGGGCGGATAACAGGTCGTTACGCGCCACCATATCTTGCTCGTACAGATTGGTAACATCCAGCGTATGAGCCTCCAGACTATCGATATGGCTCTGTGCTACCTGTTTGGCGCTTTCGGCACGCAAGACGTTAATATAAGCCTCGGTAACCTGCATTTTGATATCCTGTACCGAGGTCATTTCATTCTGTTTGGCCGCCTGCAAAGCGGCTTCCGCCGCACTGATGTTATGACTGATGCGTCCACCGGTATAAACCGGAACTGAAACAATGGCCTTAGCGTTGCCGCTGCCTGCCTGCCCCGTGGGAAACTCAGCGGACAGTCCTAACAGGTCTGTTTGGATTGCAGGTGTCTCACTTAATTGTGTATAGCCGCCGTTGATTTTCACTTCGGGAAAACGTTGTCCCTGTGCTGAAAACAACTGTTGCGTGGAGGCGCCGGTGGCCGCTTTTGCTGATTTGATCCGGTGATTATTTTCGATGGCCAACTGCCACGCCTGCTCCAGTGTTTCCGCTCCGGCGGCGGGATTATCAAAAACAATGAGGCATATGGCAAAGGCCGAAAGCAATCGGCTTTTGTCAATCAACATATTTCATGCCTCGCAGGTAAACGGTAGTTACATGAGTATTGCTTCATCTGGTTCGGATATCGGCAGTTGTCGTCGGTGTCTGTAAATGATATCCAAAAGTTGCCTGCAGCCAATGCCATGGCAATATATCTCCGGGATGTATGACAAGTTGTGCGGTAGCATGCCGGTCGCGTGTAATATGCCTTTTTTCCCGCGATACAACCGCAGTCTGCTACGAAATGTGCCCAAGCGAATTTGGCTCCTAACGGAAAACTTGCCGGGAGAGGTTTCGCACCGGCGGTCAGCATTATCGATGCTTTGAACAGTTAGTGTAACGTTTTGAATTGCGATTGCAAGGCAACAAATGCCGGCAGAACCACCAGCGTACACAACACGATGAAACTGATGCCTATCGCCAGCAACTGCCCCATGCTGGCTAATCCCAAATGCGGCGTAAAGGCCAATGAAACGAAACTGAACAGCGTGGTCAGACCGCTGAAAAATACCGCTCTGGCGGTGCTGGTTTGCAGCAGCAGTTCATTTGCCGATTTTTTGTGCTGTAACCGGTGCATGATATGGATGCCGCCGTCAACACCGATGCCGAAGATCAGCGGTATCGCTATGACGTTGGCAAAATTGAACGGGCTATTGATAATGACGGTACTGGCGGCGGTCAATAGAGCAGCCATCAGCAACGGCAACAGAGTCAGCAGCGTAGCTTGCAAACTGCGTTGTACGATAAGCAACACTAACACAATGGCTACCAGGGCACTGATCAACGCCTGTTGAAAGGCTTTGACAACTTCTTTTCCGGAAGCCAGATAAATGGCCGGCAGGTCGGTGGCGGTCGGTTCGAGTGACTGTATCTGGTCGACAAACTCCCGCAAATTAGCGATATCGTTCAAATCTTTCTTGGGAAACACCATAATCCGGTAAACCCCGTCCTTGCTTAGCCAACGTTCTTTCAGATCGAAGGGAAGACTGTTCAGGGTGACGCCATCGGGTGTTAATTCCTTCAACAACAGATTCATGGTATCCGGGATAAAGCCCAACAGGCTGCTTTGCAGCCGGCTCAAAAGTGCCTCTCTTTGTTCCGGATCGGCTGCTTGTAAGTGCTCCAGAAGCGTCTGCGTGTGAGTGCGCAGTTGCTGTAACTGACCGTCAATGGGTTCGTTATGCTTATACGTAAGGCCTTGGTCGATCGCCTGTAGAAACGACTGCAACGCAGCCATGTTTTCTTCGGCCAAGCTGTGCCGCAAGGGAGGAAACGTCTCCGATGAGATACCGAGCACCAGTGCTAATTCCTCGATAATGGCCAATTTTTGCTGCTGGTCTTCGGGTATATAGTCGAACACCGTGATCGCACTATCTACGGAATTCAATTGTGCCAGTTTGGCCGACTTGGCAAGGGCGCTGCGTTTGCTGTCGGCAAGAACAGTCAAAGTAAATGGCGAAGCCGTTTTGCTTTTCAATAAATCTTTCAAGGTGGAAACCGATTCACTGTGCGGGTCCCGTAAATTGACCGGATTGAAATCGAAGGTAACGCGAGTAAGAAAAAATACCGCAATGCAGCAGAGTATGATCGAGGTCCAGCGGATGCTCCGGTTGTTGGTTTCCGGAAAGCGATAGAAACGGTCCGGAAGTGCTGCATGGTGGTTTTGTATTTGGTCGATATTGATTGGCAGGATTTTCAACGTTGCCGGCAACACGGTCAAGGAAATGAGTAGTGCGATAAACATGCTGCTGCCGGCGATGATGCCCAATTCCGAAACGCCTGCGTAGGCCGTTGGAACGAAAGCGAAAAAACCCACCGATGTGGTAATTGCACACAATGCCAGTGACGGTCCAACCGATTTAATGCTTAAATCCAACGCCTGGTACTTGGGACATTGCTGTTGCAGCAATTCACGGTAGCGCAGGCAAAGGTGAATGGCATAATCGACGCCGAGACCGATATACAAGACTGAAAAAGCAACCGATATTAAATTCAAATGTCCCACCGCATAGGTCGCAAATCCGGCGGTAAAGATCAAGCCCATGATCAGGCTGTAGAACGTCGCGAACATCATGGTCACCGAGCGAAGACCGATCCACAAAGCGGTGCACACCAAAACCAGTGAAACCAGGGAAGCTATGGCGGTACTTTCCTCGACACTTTTCAATTCATCGTTTTCCAGTGCGACTTCTCCGGTAATGCGAATGCGTGAGCGGGGAAATATTTGCTTGGCCTGTTCGGTAATGGACCGAATCGCCAGCAGTGATTGTTCCGCAGGCAGCAACTCCGCGTAATCCAGTTTGGGTTTGACCAGGATAAAGCGTTGTGTGGTTAATAACTCCGATTCATCCTCGAACATCATCTGTTGCCAGGAAAGCTGATAACCGGTGTTATCGATCGTTGCTTGAATGGCGGTATCGACTTTATTCAATAACGGTCCCAAGTCGATCGGCAGTTCATGTTCCTGTTCGGTAATGGCCAAATCGATGGTCGAGAGAAAAGTTTTTAAACTGTTATCCCGATACAGTCTGCCGATAAATGGCTGGGCATCGGTCAGGTTGGCCGCCAGTGTTTCAAGTTCATCGGGATTCAGATACAGCATGCCGTGCCGATCGAAGAAATCACCTCCTCCCGGCACATAAACCGAGTCAATATGGGTTTTTTCCCGCCTTAGTTGATTGCCCAAATAGTTCAGTGTCCGTGTTGCCCCCTCCGGGGTATCGGCGTCGATTACGATTAATACTGCGAGATTGTCCTGCGGAAATTTTTCGAGGAAACGCTTGCGGTGCTGCTGAAAGGGCAGCGTAGGGGAGAGCATTTCGGCGGTATCAGTATTCACTTTAATATTCTCGACTGTGTAATTCAAACAGGCCGCACAGGCGATAGTGGCCAGCAGAAGCAATAGCTTGGGAAAGGAAAGCAATTTTACCGATAGTCCGGAAAGGAATTCAGATAGTATCATCGTCAGCATTCGAATATTGTAAATCTTTTTTTCGCTCATTATACTCAATGCTAACCGGTTGTCGGCACCTTTAATACTGGATTGAACGCAGCGGTGTCGCTTAAAGTGGTATTGTTGAAAATGGTTTTTTATAAATTGATCAAATCAAAGGTAGAGTATGCATTGCATACCATATTTTATGTATTCGGAATAGCGCATAGCCGCTGAAACTATGCATTGGGTTCTCTACTCTACTTATGGTAAACAGGGCTGTCAGCGCTAATATTGCAAGGGGGGCAAAATTATGAAGGCGCCTATCGTGATTATCGGCATCGGCGAATTGGCAGGCGAGTTTGCACGCGGGTTTTTGCGCTGCGGCTATCCGGTATATCCGGTCACCCGGCAGACGGATATGGCGCAGGAGAGCCTCGGTGTGCCCGAGCCGGCGTTGGTGCTGGTTATGGTGCCGGAAAATGAATTGCATCCGGTACTTGCAGCCATACCGGAATGCTGGCGAGGACGTGTCGGATTGCTGCAAAATGAATTGTTGCCGTGTGATTGGCAGCGCCATCAATTGGTCGACCCGACTGTGACGGTGGTATGGTTCGAAAAGAAAAAAGGGATGCTGCTGACCAATGTTCTTTATACCCCGGTTTACGGCCCCGCTGCACCGTTAATTGCCGAAGCGCTGCAGGCGCTGGATATTCCGGTGCGCATCCTGGAAAGTGAGGATGCGTTGCTGTACGAACTGGTGCGCAAGACCGTGTATATTCTGACTGTCAATATTTGCGGATTGATCACCGGCGGAACCGTGGGCGAGTTATGGAACCGGCATCAGGCTCTTGCCCGAGAGGTGGCCGAAGAAGTCATCGCGATTCAGCAATGGCTTACCGGGCG
>JBNLCC010000097.1:0-4367 GCA_050303615.1 Methylococcaceae bacterium
GGAAGGAGTGAGGTGCTTTTTCGGCAGTCATCGGCCAAAAGCCGTCTGCCACCTTTTAAGGGTTTTAGGCATAGTCAGGAAATCAAATTAATAAAGAAACACTGGCTGAGGATTATTTCAGTAATTTTGGTTTTTTCTACAGCTTCGTTAGTGAATCATCACAAATGAATTCCTTAACCTGCTTATGGGTCATATCCGTCGGAATTTATTTGAACTCCAAGTATTAGAGTCTTTTGCCAAATTCATTGCAGTGTGCTTAAATCCGAGACGCACTGTTTCGAGCATGCTTCCTAAAGCAGGATCGGTGTCCGGTCTATTCGGGTTTTAATACGCACTACACAATAAATACTTATTTATCTAAATTTAAAAAATATTGAGGAGGTCTTAATATGAGTAGTCTTACAGCACTCTCAGTAAGCATCGGTTGTTTGGCTGGCCTGGCCACATTTTTGGCGGTTGGGCCGTTAAGCGGCTTCTTTTTGATTTGGGCAGCAACAATTGCATGGGCGGCGTATTTCGCTTTGGGCGCAAATGACGCAGCCGCAAAAAATACCATTGTGTGCGGAATTTTTGGTGTCGCAATGGCCTGTTATGCAGCTTTTTTGCTTACCAAAATTTCACCTGATACATTGTTGGGATTTCCATTTATGGCTGCAGTCGTGGTTACTATCTCAGTCATTGTTCTTTGTCTTGCTGCTAATATTCCAGCCTTATCCGCCATTCCTGCCAGTGTCTTAGGGTATTCGTCAACATTTGCCTATCTTTTACAAACTCCTGATAAATTAGCTAAAGAAGTTTTATTAGGCGTGTCGTTAGATAACCCTCTAATTCTGATCTCAATTTCAATTGTTGTAGGGACTGGATTTGGGGTTTATTCGGCCAAACTTGCAGCGAAGTGGACGACGACTCCTTAATTGCATCGTTTTTGGTGTAGAGCCGCTGATTAATTTGCAGCGGCAACTCGCCTAGTCGGATGGAACTTCTGTGAGAAAACGGGTATCTGAAGGTCGTCCAAGTGCCTCACATGAGTTGTTGGATACTCTAACGCAGCATCGGACTGATTATCTCGATCCGTATATAAGGAAACATCATTCCAAATTTGTTCAACATGGCTGTACAGGGGATCAAGTGCCGCTCAGCGGCTATTGCAAACTTTCTAGTTTTTGAGCGGCGGCACTTGTCCGCTGAGCTTGGTGATGAGTGGCAGCTCGTTGCCCCCGCAGCCCAAATCAACAGTGAAACTTTGACAGTTGCTTAAGGGGTAGTTTTACCGCTTCAATCGCGACAGAGCAAGTTCGGTTTTTGTCGACTCACATATTTTGGCTCGCAATGTAGCGCAAAGACTTTTCGAAAAAATCGATCTGTAAGTCAAGACGTAGCCCCTTGTGATATTTTAGTTTATCTCGCTTCTTGATTTGTCCGATTTTGATGGTTAGGGGCAAAAGGGCAGCATCCCCGTCTTTTGTTCGTTTTCGGCGGAACCATCATGGGTTCCGCCATTTGAGTTAACTAGGGTTTGTTCGCTTACAGCGTAGGGAGGGGCGGGCCGGTCGTGCCTGACGCCGGCCGCACACATTATGGCAACTCGTTTACGCGATCGGTGCTCGGCGGAGCGACTGGACTGAACGTACCTAGATAGTTAATCAACGCAGTCAGGTCGTTACCACCGTCAAGCCGTGTTCCAGTCAGTGCACCGAAGGTGTTGAAGTTATCGCCGCCGTCTGCCAGGAAGTTGTTGGCGGTAACGTGGTAGATTTTGTTCGGATCGATGGCAACACCCTTCAGTTTCATGTTCGATACGGTGATCGATACGCATACACCGCTGTCGATGGTTTTTGATAGGTCATAGGTGAAACCTTCCGAAACTCCTAAGTGTAGGAACGGACGACTGGCACTTGGCGGCTGGCATTGCTCTTCGAGTACAGACTGAATCTCGGCCCCGGTCATCGGGAATGTGAACAGCGTGTTACCGAACGGTTGGAAGGTGAATGCTTCCCCGAAGGTGACGACGCCATCGCCTTCACCACTCGATTCAGCATAGGTCAGGTCGGAACGGACACCACCCGGATTCATGAAGGCGATTTGCGCACCGTTGGCTGAAGTCGCCCATAGCTGCGCATCGGCGACCAGGTTACCCGCAGGAGATTCCACCCCCCGATCGGATCCCGTCGGATTGCCGCCCCGGTTAACATCAGCCGAAATAGTGCCGATAGCGGTATTGCCGGCTTCATTAAAGTAAGGCCACCATTTGTCAATGACCGCGGTGATTTCCGGGTCGGGAGTCAGAGCTTCTCGCTCTACGAGGTGATTTGTGGCAGAGCTCAGGTCGCGGCGGACATCATTGGTTACCTTGCTGAGCACTAGGTTGACTTCGGTGACCACGCGGCCAAAGGAGTAGGCGCTGGTCACGATACGAGGGCTACCAGCCGGGTCTTTAAGCGTGCAGTTGTAAGGTAGATGGGTATGACCCGTGATCACGACATCGATTGCCGGATCGAGCGCATCGTTGATAGCAACGATCGGACCTGAAATACCGTCACAGGCATTGATATTACCCGGCGCAGGATTTTGTGATCCACCTTCGTGAAGCAATACGACAATCGCATCCACTCCATACTCGTTCTTGAGTACAGGCACCAGCGCATTGGCGGTTTTCGCCTCGTCGAGGAAGCTCCAGCCCCGAATTCCGGAGGCTGCAACCAATGTATCGGTCGCCTCCAGCGTCATGCCGATGAAGGCGATTTTCACACTTTCGAACTTCTCGATCCAAAACGGAGGCAACGGGGTTTCACCGGTGGACTCATTGACCACGTTGGCTGCAAGCCATTGGAAGTCAGCACCCTCATAAGGGAAAATGCAACCGTCTAACGGGTGACAACCGCCATTTTGCATACGCAGCAGCTCGTCAATACCTTCGTCAAATTCGTGATTACCGACGCTGGATACATCCAAGCCCATAGTATTCAGCGACTCAACGGACGGTTCATCATGGAAAAGTCCGGAAAAGGCTGGCGAGCCGCCGATAAGATCACCGGCCGCTACTGTCAAAGTGAATTTCTTACCAGCACGCAGTTGTTTTAGTTTGGCGGAGAGATACTCACCTCCACCGGCATCTATGCCGTCAACCTTGCCTGCAGCATCTGGAAGTACATGACCGTGGTAATCGTTAAATCCCAGCAGCTGTAATTCTATTAGTTGCCCGGAGTTTTCTTGATCTGCGAAGGTAGGAGTAACGTTTAGCGACAAAGACGCTATCGTTGCTAATGCGATAATACGGACATTGATCCTCATCATAATACCTCTTTATTATTGTTTCTTGTTGAATGGATGATTTTTGCTGCACCGTTACCGGACAGTTAATCGAAATCGGCTCCGAGTTCGAGTCGATTCACGCCAATCTGTCTTCTCATGCAGCTTACAGCGCATATACAACTAGCTCATTTGCAATTAGAGTAAGTAAAGCGGAGTCTCTCCGGGTGTTCAGAGTTATCTGAGATGCTTCACCAATGAAATGTATCCATAGGATGTGACAAGATAATGAACTTTGTATTAAGGTTTGGTAATCAAATCGTTATATATACCCGAAAACGATCTTTGACATGCTATTTTGTTAATTAATTGAGACGTTCTCCCTTTGTATATCACTGGCGGCAGTTAGTTATGTCTGGTAATGATTCAAATGTTGCTAATGAATCGATAGTTTGCAACGGATCGATTTTACCTTTTCTAAATTGACCGCTCGTTACTCCGAGCCAAAGCGGTTCGGTAGATTGCAGTCGCGAGTGGCGGCGCATCAACAGGAATTGGCCCTTAGTAAGGCTATTGTTGAACCAGACAACAGCAGGTTGCCCCTTTATTTGCATTTTGTGACCCTGGAGTATGTATATTCTAACTTCTTGAATATGCGTCGTCTTGTAAAAATTATACTAAAGGATGTTCTTTTTCTTCTCTAACGGTAGATATGTAATCATGAGCCGTCCCCAGTTTTTCGGAGACAATTAAGATTGAAGCAGGTTATTTCAGCCCGCCGGGTCCGGTAAACGAGACTACGCCGTTTCATGTTTCATTAAAGGCGTACTCCCGACGAGTCACGACAACCGTCGGTGATTGAACCGAGCCATCCTATTCCGGCGTGCCGTATTCGACGGCATCCAGCGTCTTCCGGAACCGTCGATGCTGGATTCGGCCGGCCGTCCGGCGTAACGAATCGAGAGATGCTGACTGCCCCGGTCGCTAGCCCGGATATTTCATGAAGGGAATGGAATTTCTGGAAAATCGGGCGAAGAAGGTTGGACAAACATCACGAATGCCATAGCCAGCTCTGGCTTGAGTGATTTTGTTCAATATTCGAAGTCCGATTGTTCAGA
>JBNLCC010000098.1:0-1727 GCA_050303615.1 Methylococcaceae bacterium
CGCTTTTATAACAGGAATCGGTCCGACGGGCGTGCAGCCGTTTTGGGTAAAAATCCAACTTAATCGAATCGGCGGGGATTGGGCGGCAATGGAGCCGGTTTCCATGCAAGAACCGGTTTCCGAACCCAAGTTCAGCAACGATTTATGGGTTGCTGAAAACCAGGCCGCTTTAAATAAGCTGCTCGACCGTGAATACGACGACTTAGACCCCATCGAAGTGGATTTCGACACCTCGCGCTTTGTCATCGGATCGGTTTGGTTGACATCAGGATCGATACGCATCAACGAGGTACACGTGATCAAGACGCAGAATGCATACCTGATTGACTACGACACCACCAATCCAAGCATCGGCACCACCGATATGCGACATAGTGTAATTTACGCCATTGTGCCCAAGGACGAATTACCCGTTCGGATGGCCGATGGCGGAGACGACCGAGGGAAGCAAATCTGCACTCGAACCGGTTTTTTTTCGCGGTAAGCCGGACCAGGGGGAACGACGCCTATTTGAAAGGAAAATTCGGACTAAGCGACCGTAAGCCCCTCGTAGCGGTTTAGTTCAACGCCGCGCATTGCGGCTGGTTTGAAGCGCAGTGGAAAAGCAGTCCGAAATAGCCCCCTACCGCAAGTTGCCACCAATGATGCAATTCGCTACAATTACCGCAAAATGCAACAAAGGACCTAAGAATGGCAACCTCAAGTATACGATTAGACCAAGACCTAGTAGAGAAAGCTACAATTATGGCAAAAGCACTAAACAGAACAACACCCAAGCAAATTGAACACTGGGCAAAAATTGGCGAAATAATGGAAGATAACCCAGACCTGCCTTACGAGTTTGTTAAGCAGGCCGTCATTGCTAAGGCTGAGAAAGAAGCAGGAAAGTTGGAGACCTACGACTTTGGCTAAAGCTAAAACTGTTTTACAGACGCCAACTTTTAAAAAAGCAGTAAAAAAACTTAAAGCCAATCAAAAGCAGGATTTAGATGCGGCCGTCAAAATATTGATGGAAAAGCCAACTCTTGGCGAGCCGAAGAAAGGTGACCTAGCTTTTTTACGCGTATATAAATTTAAGATGAATAAGCAGCTAACATTGCTTGGTTACAGTTTCGATGATGGGACTTTAACGCTCGAATTAATGGCTCTAGCCTCCCACGAAAATTTTTACCGGGATATTAAACGAAGCACATAAGTTGGATACATATTAGGGTCATACATATTAGGGTCAGAGTAACAATTAGACCAAAATTTATATGAGCCCAAAATATCATAACAGATAAATTTTACTCTGATAATCCTCTAGCCAGCCTCCTCCAGCGCCAGTGAGTTACACTGGCGTATGAGGAAAAAAACAAGAGGAGGCTGACATGGCACTGTACTGCGGAATCGATTTACACTCAAACAATCATGTTGTGGTGGTGATCGACGAAGACGACCACCGGCTTGAAGATCGGCGGTTAGGTAACGATTTATCCCTGACCTTGTCGTTGCTTGAACCCTATCGCGACCAGCTGGCAGGCGTTGCCATTGAATCGACATTCAACTGGTACTGGCTGGCGGACGGCTTGCAGGATGCCGGCTTCCGGGTGGACCTGGTCAACCCGGCCGGGATCAAACAATATGAAGGCTTAAAATACAGCGATGACCGTTACGACGCCTTCTGGCTGGCCCATCTGATGCGCCTGGGCCTGTTGAAAACCGGTTACATTTATCCGCGTGAGCAA
>JBNLCC010000099.1:0-11795 GCA_050303615.1 Methylococcaceae bacterium
TCTGGACGAATGGATGGAATACTATAACAATGATCGAACCCACCAAGGCAAAATGTGCTGTGGGCGAACACCCATGGCAACATTGCAGGCGGGAAAATCGATTTGGGCAGAAAAAAATTTAGCTCAAATCTAATCTGACAGACACCTCAATAAACGGGTAACTGTCAGATCAAGTCTGAGTCAGTACAATTTAGCGTTTGTTGCGCTAGAGATCGCTGGCTCTGATCAGAATAGAGCCATCCTTTTCATACCGCTCCCTCTCTATTAGCTTTCTTGCCGCCTCTTCTATCGTATTTCGATACAAGGCTACGGACTGCATGGGTTCTTCTTCTGAGTCGCCGAATTTTTCTCGTAAACTCTCCAATGAGATCCTGCAAAGCACTCGTCTTTTATTAACCTGCGCCGCGATGGTCGCTACTTCGGTCAAAATATTCCAAGATTCAAGCTTTGGGAATGAAATCACTGTGTCTCCAGAAGAAGATGTTGGATAGGTCGTCAATCCCATAACAAGATCCGCTTGTCGTTACAATTCAACTTAATCACAGCTGGAGCATGCCCAAAGTAAGGTTGGGATTGCTTGCTTAACCGACAGTTTTTGCACATGGATACACCTCTTTGAAAGTAGGTTGATGAAGTTCAGCGAATGATGAAACCGCTAAACGCTGTCGCCACCGCGAACCGCTTTTCGTGATCCAAGAGATATTATGGCTTGGATAGACCGGTCAGCTGATACAGCTTGTACTCGGTGCGTCTTGCCGGGCCGGTCGGTTCATCCGGATCAGGTTCGAATACGCTGTCGATATGCGCCAGATTGATCAGGAATGTCCTGGAAAAAAGGCTAGCTATCTCTTCATCAACACCCAGTACCTGACTTAGTGGTGCATTGTCTGCGGCGTCCTCGGTAGTCAATAAAAAGATTCGGCTAGTCTTCGATATGATTTTTTGCAGATGGACGACGTAACGTTTGCGGATGTCTTCCGGTAGCGCCGTGAGTGCTGCCCGATCGTATACCGCATCGACTTCACCCAGGTCAGCTTGACGAAGGGCGAAGTAATCACCGCAGAGTATGCTGATTCGGCCATGCTGCCACAGCGTAAACCGGCCGCGCCGCCGCCGACTGGGTTTTAGACCGTTCTCGCGGAAAAAGGCCGCGACCGCGATAGGACTCAACTCGACGCCGATTACTCGATGGCCCTGCTCGGCAAGCCACAGCATATCCAAGCTCTTGCCGCACAGCGGTACAAACACCCGGCAGCCTGAGGCCAGTTCAAGATTGGGCCAGAATCGGGTCAGAAAACTATTGACCGCTTTTTGGTGGAAATCGACACGTTGCTCACGCCAGCTTTGTAGCCAAAGGACGTTGTCTCGGCTGGTCATGATAGGGCCTTCTGGTCCACGGAACGGCTAAAGGTCAGAAAACGGCCCTTATACGGCTCACCGTTCTCGATGCGGCGTTTGGCGCGACGCGAGGTAAAGCCGAAGCCGCGTTCGGACATTTCTCTGCAAAAGGCTACGCGATTGCCGCGGTCCGGGTCGACGATGATGACTTGGCTGGAGTCAGTTGCGTGGCAATCGATGAATGTAGCTAATTGTCCGGGTTGCTGGCGTTCGTAAAGTACGTCGCTGCCGATGATCAAATCGAATTCGCCCAGATGAGGGTTGTCTGCAGACCAGTCGCCCGTTTGGAATTTTAGCGGCACCATCTTGTTCAACAAGCAGTTTTCATTCAAAAATGCCTGACTTAAGGGATGCCAATCGCTGGCGGTGATATCCCCTTTGCGGCGATAAATGACCAGGCTGGCCAAGCCAAGCCCGGCGCCGATTTCCAGAATGCGTTTTCCCTTCAAATCAAAGGAATGCATTTCCAGAGCTAGCACGCGTGCCGATGGCCAAAGTTGCCCGAACAGTGGCCAGGTGGCCGACGAGATGCCGGCTTGTTCGGCTTCGCCGTGAGGATCGGAATATTGTTGGATATCGAGTAGGGAGCGAATCAGGTAGTTAACACCGCCGACGGTGACGGTTTCGACCTTGACTTGGTAGGAAGGCATTAGAGTTTCTTCTCATCGGAATCGGGTGATGTATCAGGAAGGTTCTGATCGAACGGGCATAAACTTCCGGAGAAGAGGCATGCAAGCCGAAAAGGCGCTCGCGGCTGTCGCGCGATTTTTGGCGTGACGTTATTCCATTCTAACACGTCAGGCGTACGCTGCTTGAATTTATCGTGAAATAGCAGTCGTTTCTTGTCCGACGCACGTGAGATTATCCATTGAGACGGTCAGCTAAATGGCGTCTACTAAGGCGCTGGTACTTGCTAGGCAAGATAGCGTTGATAGCGACCTTGCGACCGATTTTTCCATTCAATAAGTCCGTATTGTCCGGTTTCCCAATCACAGCAATTGTTCAATACGATTCTGTCGTTGGCCAGGAAGTTATTCACGGTAACTCGGTAGCTGGCATTGGGATCAAATAATCGGGGTCAGTGTAAAAATTCCGGTAGTTCTTCGTTTAAAAAATACTTTACACTGACGCCGATTATTCCTGTCCCCGATTATTTCGCTTCTACTAACTTGGCTCCTCGCCAAAACCTGCTCCAATGATAACAAGCAAAATGAATAAGACTAATATGAGTACGAATCCTCCAGCATATCCGCCACCGCCGCAGGCGGATTGATACAATTCATTATTATCCCAAATACCTAACTCATTTAATTTCGGTAGAACAATCAGTTCCGCCAGCTTCGCAAAAATGCCATGCTCTTTGATATTCATTGTGCAGAGGTCTGTCAATATTTTTACGTTTTCAACCAGTGTATCCAACTTCATCATTTTATCATCCTTCGATATTTTGACTGCGAGGATCACTTCGCCCCCTTGCATCACGGTGATCGTGTCATCAGCGTATTCACCTAAAAGTTTGCCAAAACGAACTATCACATTTGGCTCTCTCTCTTCTATGACTAATTTCGAGCCCGCGCATGCTACCGTATTTTCCTGTTTTCCTATCAAACCTAACGAGCCATAGCTATACACCGCTTGAGCAGTCCCCGTGCTGATTAATCCGATTACAAGCGTCAATGCGATCAATTTTTTTTTCATAATCTAGCCTATTGTCGATATGAGTGCCCATCTGCAGGCATATGTAGAATAGATAATGCGCCGCGCGTTAGGTTGGTGGTGATCAACCCAATGCTTATGCTTGTCGCTATTAGCTTGCAAAATGCGTAATACGTAACCTACGCTGATGACAACAAACTGTCAACTCACTTAAATTTCAGCAAAAATATGGGCATATTAGTTCACAGGGAAAAAACGATAACTCTACCATTTATCTTAAAAATATATTTTATTCCGACTCCGATTATTAATTATTTAATCTTTACCCGCAGCGGTCGATTGTTTGGCTATAGTTCTGTGTTATCGCATTAAAAGAACGAAAATAATCGGGGTCAGTGAAATAGGCCTTACAATCATTCATTACCCCTAACTTTTGAATTCATGCACATTGCGCAATAGTACAACAGCTCATTGTTCAATCACGACAAAACATCAACACTTGTGAAGTTTTGTGTTATTATTAGTGACTCTATGAAATTCTATGTTTTTGATTTCGTTACTTTTGATGACTTCCTTTTACATACATAAAAAACTTTTAATGCGATGGTCGTGCGTTCGAATCGCACACGACCCACCAACAACCTATTGATTAACCAGCACTTTTGCTGGTTTTTTTATGCCTGCATCTTTCTGATATGGGGCAAACATCAACAAAACATCAACGCCGGATTTTTTTCTAAAATCTCGTCTAAGTAATCCGGTGCCAGGTGAGCATATCTGAGTGTCATAGTTAAACTGCTGTGGCCGAGTATCCGCTGTGGTGAAAGAATATTTCCCCCGTTCATTATGAAATGTGACGCAACAGTATGGCGCAATATGTGGGTACGTTGGCCCTTGGGAAGATTGATGCCCGATTCATATAATCGGCGGGTAAAGGTCGAGGTATTGTCAACTTGCTGAAATTAAGTTATAAATTTAGCAGGCTAACTACCTATGTTTTCAATAGACGCACGTTACCTCTTGCCACGTATCAAATGCTCGGTCGCGAAATGTCCGATAATGTCTCGCTTTTAACAAATGACGACCGACATTAAACAGATTATGAATTTGACTGTGACCGTAGAGAAATCGCTGGACTTGCCCTTCTGATTTGAATCGCCGAATTTGGCACTCCTGTTATCGGGTATGTTGATGCGAAGTTTCCGCGCGATTATTGGCATATTGATCTTGGCAGTGCATCACGGAAGGCATGATCTCTTTCCTAGCAGCGCCATAGCTACGTAACTTATCGGTTATGATTTTTCGTGGTGCGCCTTGATGTTTCAGCATCTTTCGGAAAAATCGCAATGCGGCTTTCTTGTTTCGCCGGCTTTGTACAAGGATATCGACAATATCGCCGTCCTGATCGACCGCGCGCCAAAGATAGTGGCGTTGGCCATTTATATTGAGGAACACTTCATCCGCATACCAGGTATCACCGAGTTTACTTGTTTGTTCCGAAGTTTTTTCGCATAGTTCAGACCAAATTTCCTAGACCATTGGCGGATGGTTTCGTAGGTGACAACGATGCCTCGCTCGGCTAACAAATCTTCAATGTCACAGAAACTTAAAGTGAATCGATGATAAAGCCAAACCGTATGACTGATGATCTCGGCAGGATAACTATAACCGTGGTAGGAATTGGATTGTGCTTTCATGATCGAATTATGCCATATCTAATCCATTAGCTGATAAGTTGACAATGCCACACCGAATTATTAACAGAGTCAATCCAGTTGAATAAAGTCTCTATCTATTCTATACAGACTTCACTGTTTTGCTCCTTACCAGAAATAAATTTTAATGAACTTCCAATTTGCCTTAATCTTACATCAAAAAATTTAACATCATATTCACTTTCTGATCCTTCTACCTTTACACAAGGAACTATAAGTTCTCCTGTGCGCATGTTAAATTTTGCGCTCTGTTGCATATCTTCCGGAATCGGCTGATTTAAAATCGATATCCCCGACGCGGTGGGAAGTGCTGATACGATCCGCGCAAACCAGGCATCAAAGTTGTCTCTGCAACGTGTGAAAGCCCCGCCTGGATTTGTCAGCGAACGCCCATTGGTACAAGTGACTTTGTCAACCGCTATCGCTGGCCATCGATACTGAGGGTTGTTCCCCAAATTTAACATCATCCAACCCGGTTGTGGATTTGGAGGGAAGTAACGACAATAATCGGTATTATTCCCTCCTCCTCCCCCGGGTGTAAAAGTTACGTCGTAGAAACCATTTCGATTGGTTGGCAAATGGCTGTTTTTTCCATAAATTGGTACTTTCTGTGGGTATCCACGGCAAGCAAGTGACTTATTCCCTGTTACTTGCAGAAGTTTGTCGAACACAGCACTGCTACTACAGAAAGGTTGTTTCGAAAAACTGTTTGATATATCGGTATCGATAAAACACCAGGCTGCCGCATTATAACCGACGCTAGAACCGGACTGACCTATAGTGAAATATACTAAATCTGGTGTGAGCACGATCTTGTCGGCCATATTTTCGAATCCGACGGAATTAAGGTATTCAGCAGGCGTTTGCGATGATCCCTGTCCATCCAGCAGAGTCTGTAATTGTGTGCTTCTGGCAACCACCCAGTTATCCTGGTCTGAATAGTTCACACGGAATGATTTTAATCCGTATCCTACAGTGACTCCACACGGTTGATTAACCGAGGTCAGAGGAGAGGGGCAGGAGTCTCCAGCCGCCGCAGTAAAGTCTTCTAACGAGCGAACATATAAGTTCGCGGCTGCGTCCTCGGCACCAGCGTCGGTGACGTAGTGTAGCAAGACGTTGCTGTCTGAGTATGGTGCTCCTGCTGTTTCGAACTGATTTAATAAATTATTGTAAATAGTGTTTGTATCGTTGACTGCGTTCGTACAGGCGGTAATTACCGCGCCATCGGTTGCCTGGGTACAGATCTCCGAACTGGCGGAGGGGTCTGTTGAAAAATCCCCTCCGGGCTGACCGAGATCTTGCCAGGCCCTGAAATGATAAGCCTCGACCAGCAGGAGGAGACCGCGAGTTTGGTAGTTGTAATAGTAGTTTAACAGGTTGGCTACCTGTTCATAGTAAGGGCTATCATCAAAGGTTCCGGCAGTTGGCGAAGGAAGAACACCGGGCGCCAAACAAGCAGCAATGATACCCTGTGAGGAACCAACGTTTATCAAAGCTTGGTTGATCTGGTTGAGGGCGTTTAGGATTCCAGTTGTAGTAGAGGAATCATCCAGCACCGCATTGACCCAGTTCTCGAGGCAATCGCCAGGGGAGGTTTGTGATACGGGACAGGAAATGGGGGGCACGGCCGGCGGATTATTGAGCGGCCCTGAGCCTGAGGCCGTTTGGACAAAGGTGTTGTAATCTTGCGAGAGGGAATCGATCAATGCGCGGGCTGCGCTTGTGTTGCTACTCAGCGAGTCGCAATCGAGCTGTTGGATCGCATCTTTGATGTCCACCAATTCAGTTGACATCATCTCCAGTGTATCCTCGATTTCGATCAATTCACTGTAGATCTGCGCGAGTTGGGTGGCGACATCGTCGGAACCATCGCTTAAACCCATTGCTCCCAAAGCCCATCCGGCGGCGGCTCCACCAACCTCGCTTGCCGCGCCCTTGCCTACCGCCAGGAACAGCTGGCTGGTTGCCGACGTTTCGCTATAGGCCGCCCCTGGTGTCAGGCTTAAGAAGGTAACTAACGCGCAAAAAATGTAAGCGCTGGAAGAGCCGATTGCGTGCTCGGCATGTTTCATAAGTCTTCCTCCACAATGGATGGGCAAAAAATGAACGAAGAATGACGAATAAGAAGTTCAATCTTTTATCCAACATAATGTTAAAAGTTTTGTAGTATACAATGATAATTATTATATTTCATTTTACGCTCACCGCGCTATTCAATCTGGTGATACTTGTGTAGAAGTCTCGCATGAACTGTCAATCAGCGTTTAAAATTTTCCACCAATCAGCGCCGAAAAGTTTCCATATGGTTTAGTAGGTTAATCTGTTTTAACCCGGATTTTCGATGCTTAAACCGGTAAGAATCGTTCCCGGTTTCCAGGATGTCACAGTGATGCGTAATCCGGTCTAGAAGTGCCGTGGTCATCTTTGTATCGCCGAAGACTTGCACCCATTCACCAAAAAGACCTAATATGCCCACATTTTTGACCACATTTCTAAGCTTTTCTTATTTTTTACCAGCTTTTACTTTTCGTAAACTATTGTTTTTAAGCTGATTAAAGCTGGTTATTGTTACTTAATTCGTTCTTTTAATGCGATGGTCGAGCGTTCGAATCGCTCACGACCCACCACTTCTTCCTAAGTATTCAATAACTTACAAGTTATCCGTTTACAACATTCCTTCTTATCAGAGTGAATGCCGGATTTTTGCCGGACTCTTTTTCGACTATTTTCTCAACCGCGTTGATCAGTTCTTCCAGTTCCGCTGGTGAGTAATGCGTGGTTATGTCACCCGACTTATGATGTAAAAGCACTTTTCGGATTTCAAACGGTACCCCAGCCGCCCGCAATCGTCGTCCAAACGTATGCTTAAGATTATGGGGGCCTTTGGTATAACTGCCATCAATCGGCAGTCCCGCCTTTTCCCAAGCAGTCTTCCAAGCGGAATTGTTTATCTGATAGATACGCTTATCCTGATGTGGAAAAACATAGTCAGGATGCAATCCCCGCTGGCCCTCGATCACCGATTTAGCCACCCGGTTTAAAACGACCACTTGATCTTCCTTGTTCTTTTCGCCCGTCCATAGACCATCCGCATACTGGACCGGCTTGCCCGGCGTAATAAAGATGCTGGTGTTAAGTTCCGGGATGGCAAATTCCCAGTCCCAACGCAGCCAGCACACACCTTGCGCCCGAAGACCGGTATTGACCTTGAACAGCGCCATCTTATGAAAGTAGTCCGGCAAGAGCTTAAAGAACCGTCTTTGTTCTTCCCAGCTTAAGGGATAAGGTTCTGCCGCATCTTCCCACCGGGGCAGCTCTAATAACGGAGCGGTATCGATCCAGGGTTTGTTATTGTCATCCCGCCAAACCCGTGCAGCTAGCGTCAGTATCCGTCTAACGACCGCCAATTCCCTTGATACAGAAGCCCTTTTCACACCGGCGGCCTTTCTGGCCTGCAAATACGGCTGCAATGTCCCCATGTGAATTTTTTCTATGGGCATTTCACCGATATACCGATCCAGATTTTTTAAACAGCCCGCATCCCGATCCAAACTTCTTTTTTGCGTTTCATTCAGATATTTAGTGGCCGCTTGCCGAAAAGTCCGTTTCGGTCGAATACCGTAGACGACCTGTTGCCGAATATCTTCCAGTCGCTTGGCTAGATACCTTTCCGCTTCTTCGAGGTTATCCGTTCCAGTGCTTTCGTAAAGTCTGCCATATCCTTTGACTTGTTTTTCAATGTGCCAACAGTGACCCCGCTTGCGGAGTCCTGGTAAGCGTTTACGTCCCATAACGTACCTCCAATTTTTCTCTCAGAGGGACGCCCATTGCGTTGTATATAATCATCTACCCATGCGTCAAGGTCAAGTCTGTCAAATGCAATGCCCTGTTTACCAATAGGAATTACCGTTAAATAAGGTCGGACTTCCTCGTTAAAACGATTCCGATCCATGCCCAAATAACCCGGTGCATCACGGTAACGAATTATGCGAGGAATTAAGGCAGGACTATTCGCCATCTTTGGCCTTCCGATAAGCAGTCGCCTTCGCTTGTTTGATCTTTTCTTCAACCTTCTGACCGACATTGGGAAATTCAAGATTAAACCGTCTGGCTTTTACCGCCGCTTTTTACCAACAGGTAATCTTTAAAACTTTTGCCGTTGTAATCGCTTTCCATGTTGTGAAAATAACACGCCGCATTTTTAAACGCTTCAAAAGCTTCTTCCGGATCGGCGATGCCTTCCCGAGCCATAAACGAGGTAATACCGGACAAGCCGTTAACAAAAAGAGAGTAGTCGGAAGGCGGGTTATCCGAACGCACGGGAATCGATACCGGTTGATCCGGCATGCCCCAATCGATTTGGCTGAGTGCTTCCCAGACCGGATGCAGCGGCCAACGGGATTGCGTGGAATCAAATTCGTTAGGGATGGTTAGTTTGAGCCAGGAGGTCGTTGAATAACGCCATAATGACGCGAGTTTGGCTAACAGTGCTTCTACCGTGCCGGCTTCGTGTTCGTTCAGTACGGGCCGTTTAAACTGAAATTCCAAGCGCCAAACCGTGGCTTCCCCATCCCAACCTTTTTCCAACCACAAGGTTTTCAAATAATCTTTTTTCGATTCTTCCAGTTCTTTGGTTTTATTGTACAAACGCGCCGACAAATCACCGCCCAGCCCGAAGGAATACCCGGTAAAGGTGCGGCTGATCGTATGCGTGGAAATCCGCTTGGCGCGGCTCACCCAGGCCGCCACCGGTAATGAATCGAACGGAAACCGACAAACGAAATCCACGAACAAATCAGCCCGGCTGACATTGGCTTGAATCGGCTGCTCCTCAAACCGGCCGAATTGTTCAATAATCACATCCAGTTCGGCGACGGCTCCCAGCACACCCTTGAGCACCAACCAATCACTTTTAATCTGCACATAGGCCAGAGGTAGCCTTTTAGCCTCTAGACTGGATAAACTGATCCGATACGCATTATCCGAGAGCACATAAGGATATAAGCCTGAACCTTTACCATGTACCTGGAAAATATGCCCTGGCACTTTATATATGGCTTCCGCCTGTTCCATTTCAAACTCGGAACGGGCTTGCTGTTTGAGGATTTTCAGCTCAATGGATTGGGTAAAAATCAAGTTGCCGGGATACGACAAATAAAGGCTATCTATCCCGGAGCGAAAAACCTGAATCGGGGAATGATCATCGGTTATGCAATTTGCAGGTGCTGTGTTACTAGGGGCGCACCTGAAACCCCATTTGGCTGTTCGGCTTCGGGATAAATCCCTGAAGCCGAAACAGCCTCAACGCCGGTAGTGGATTCAACCTCATAAGAACATTGGTTAATCAATCCAGAATCCTTGTTGCCAACGCTCAGACATATTCCCCCACGCGTATCCGCGTGATGGAATATCTCTTGCGCGTCGGCTTGATCTTGGTCTAGTAATGATTGTTCTTTTCGATCTAAACTCTTCTGGCTTGTGAAACTCTTCGGCATTTTGATACCTCGTCAATTGTTGAAATTCGAGGTCAAGGATGACGGCAAAAAAACCGTGAAAAAATGCCGGTTTGGACCTAAAAAGGGGTTATATGTCCCCGTTTAGCAAAAAAGGGGGTTTTAAGTGACTGTTTTACAATGAATAGAAATAACTGGGAGTTTGTAAAGCTACATTAAAGAGGAAATCAATCCTCAGCCAAACGTCCACTTTCCAGATCAATCAGATAGGAAATATTGGGAGGACAGCCATCGCCACGTTGGCCTCGTTTTGGATCGACTTCCTTTATCCATTTTTTGATCGTTTCGTAATCACCATCTTTTCTTTTGTATTGTCGACCATTTCCGTATTTGACTATGGCCCAACTTTTAGCCATATGTGCAGGATGTATATTAGGATCAATATCCCATAATGTTTGCGCTATGGATTGACAAAGCTGTTTATCCAGTTCCTGATTGATATGACGGCCTATAGGTTGTTTTGTCTGGGATGTTTCACTTGGAGATTTGAGATTACCATTTACCCAAAATTCCGGCAGATTTGTAAAATCTTCAGTACACCATTTCAGAAGATCAACCCGTTTAATGAATTTGTTATCAAGGGCTGCTTTTGGGTAGCTTTTCAGCTTATAACACTTTTTAAGTAATTTTCGAGTTCGGTTAAGAAACACAATTTCAAATAAGTGTTCTTTTTCATCATATACCGCTTGACCAGATGGGTCACGAAGGGTCAATTGACATTCTCGAAAGGCCCAAATGAGTTTTTCGATTTTCCTTACCACGCCATCAGGAAGATGAGAAGGGTCATCCTGGGGCGGTTGTAACCCTTCCCAAAAAAAGGCAATATCCCAAATGCTTTTAAATTCTTCTGAGTCAAGCATAATTGTTATAAAAAGGTTATTTCCCTGGCTGCTAAATGGTTGATGTTTATTTTGTTTCTCGATAACGGTTTAGCTCACCCGAGAGGAGCCCCGTAGCGGTGACGAATCGGGTGGAGCGTATTGTTATGTCTTTCTTGCCTCTGCAATAGCAAAAACTGTATGCCGTTTAAAGAACTGCATTCCCCAAATACTAGTTCCATCTTCATCTAACACCCATTTATATACAAAAGTACCTTTATTCAAAGATTTTGGTGGCAGAACATCCATTAATTCTTTAAAACAGCGTGCTTCACTAATATCTAAGCTATATGCTGGAAACACACCGATTTCTGGCTCTGTACCGAGAGGGGTAGATGTTTCTATCCAGTATAGCCCCCTAACTATTCTAGCTAGTCGTCCCTGAAAAAGCGCTAAATTTCTGACATCGACGGATATCAAGCAGCGAGTTCAACTCGTTGCTGACGATCCGTTTCAAATAATACGCTGATGCAGTACCAAAATTCGGACCAAAAAATCCTCAACCGGCGGAGTATCAGGCGGATATTGTGGCCTGCGCCACATAAGATGGCATGCATAGCGTCGCCTAACGCGCCTTTGAGGTGGTTGCGGTGAAGCAAGCCATCGTTCTTCATATGCCCGATCACCGGTTC
>JBNLCC010000100.1:0-5234 GCA_050303615.1 Methylococcaceae bacterium
TGGTTCGGCATCCTACAACCTTGCTTGTATTTACGCAATGCGCGGCCTGGACGAACAATGCCGGGAAGCCCTGGAAGCATCGCGGGACAGCAGCAGCCTCCCTGAAGTCGAAGACATATTAAACGACGCCGATCTCGCCAATGTCAAGCAAAGCGAATGGTTCACGGAATTCATCGCGTCGCAGCAGGAACCGGAACAAAAACCGGCAGAGGAGGAGCCGCCGGAGTCATCAATTGAGGCAGAGCCGGAGACAAAAAAAGACGAGGCGGGTTAACAATCCGTCCGTTATATCCGCAACATGGCGGGGCGGCCATTGCGGATCGCCCCGCACGGGGTTAATCGGGACTGACCCGCCGGCCCCCCAAGCTGTTGAAACTGACTTATTTTTTCACGTAAAGATCGGTGATCGTGCCGTTGATCATCTCAGCGGCAAAAGCAAACGTTTCCGATAACACCGGATGCGGGTGGATAGTCAGGCTGATATCGTCGGCGTCTGCCCCCATTTCCAATGCCAGGACCGCCTCGGAAATCAATTCGCCGGCATTGGGACCGACGATGCCGGCGCCCAGGATTCTTCCCGTTTGTTTTTCGCAGAGCATTTTAGTCTGGCCTTCGTTACGTCCCAAGCTCAAGGACCGGCCGCTGGCAGCCCACGGGAAAGTGGCCTTGTCGTATTCGATACCGTCTTGTTTGGCCTGCGTTTCGGTCAATCCCATCCATGCCACTTCCGGGTCGGTATAAGCAACCGAGGGTATCGTCAATGCTTCGAACCCGGCTTTGATGCCGCTGATCACTTCGGCGGCGACTTTACCTTCATGGACCGCCTTATGCGCCAGCATCGGATTGCCGACAATGTCGCCGATCGCGAAAATATGCGGAACATTGGTGCGTTGCTGCTTATCGACAGGAATAAAACCCATTTCATCGACCTGCACGCCCGCTTTTTGGACATCAATGCGATCACCGTTAGGCCGTCTGCCTACCGCCACCAGCACATTGTCGAAAATCTCGAACTGCGGCGCGTTTTTCCCTTCAAAAGAGACCTTCAAGCCATCAGCCAACGGCTCGATGGCATGCACCCGGGTTTCCAACCAAACATTTGCATATTGCTTTTTGATGCGCCGGTGCAGCGGCTTGACCAGATCCTTATCGCAACCGGGAATAATCTGGTCCATCAATTCAACAACACTGATTTCCGAGCCGAAGGCATGATAGACGGTGGCCATTTCCAGGCCGATGATACCACCGCCGACAATCAGCAGCTTTTTTGGTACGGCAGGCAAATTTAACGCATCGGTCGAATCCCAAAGCCGTGGATCGTCGTTGGGAAATATCGGGATTTTAGTCGGGTGCGAACCGGCGGCGATGATGGCATGGTCAAATGTGACCGTCTTATTGCCTTGTTCGGTTTCGACTTCAAGCGAATTGTGCGACAAGAAACGTCCGGTTCCTTGAATCAGATTGACCTTGCGTTGCTTGACCAATGCCGCCAGACCGTCATTTAGAGTTTTGGTGACACTTGCTTTCCAGTCCCTTACCTTGTCGATATCGAATGTCGGCTTGCCGTAATCGACGCCATGCGCCGAAATTTCATCCACTTCGTGGATAACTTGCGCCATATGCAGCAATGCCTTGGACGGAATGCAACCCACATTCAGGCAGACACCGCCCAATACCGGATAGCGTTCCACCAGCACCACCTTTTTACCCAGGTCGGCAGCACGAAAAGCCGCACTATACCCTCCCGGACCGCCGCCCAGCACCAATACTTCGGCATGTAAAACGGATTCAGTCATGTTGCTCTCCGGTTTATAAAATCAGGCGGCGAATATCGCCCAGATACTCGGTAAGCGCCACGGTAAAACGCACTCCGTCGGCACCGTCAATAACGCGGTGGTCATAAGTCAAATCCAACGGCAACATCAAACGCGGCACAAACTCCTTGCCGTTCCAGACCGGTTTCATTGCCGCCCTGCTCACGCCAAGGATCGCTACCTCGGGGGCATTGACGATCGGGGTAAATGCAGTGCCGCCGATACCGCCAAGGCTGGAGATGGTCATACAGGCGCCCTGCATATCGGCCGGCATCAGTTTTCCATCATGGGCCTTGGCGCTCAGTTCATTCATGGCGCTGCTCAACTCAACTACGCCTTTTTGATCGGCATTTTTGATGACCGGCACTACCAAGCCGTTCGGCGTATCGACGGCAATCCCGATATTGAAATATTTTTTATAAATTAAATTGTTACCGTCGGCGGAAAGCGATGCGTTGAATTGCGGATATTGTTTCATGGCCGCAAGCAATGCCTTGATAATGAAAACCAGCGGAGTAATCTTAATGCCGCTGCTTGCCTGTTCGGCATTAAGCGTTTTACGGAACGCCTCCATATCGGTAATGTCCGCTTCGTTGCGCTGGGTGACCATCGGCACATTCAGCCAGGCACGGCTCATGCCCTGCCCGGTCAGCCGTTTGATTTTGCTGAGTGGCTGTTGCTCGATCTCGCCAAACTGGGAAAAATCGACCGCGGGGATGGGAGGAATCCCGACACCGCCGGCGGCGCCACCGTCCGCAGACATCGCCTGTTTCACAAAGTTTTTGACATCGTCTTTCAGAATGCGCCGTTTCCGGCCGCTGCCGCTGTCAATTAAACCCAAATCCACACCCAACTCGCGGGCAAAACGCCTGACCCCCGGCGATGCGTGCACTTTCCCGGTTGCGGCTCCGGACGCGGCGGGCGCCGGACGGGCCGAAACCGGTTTCGGCTGTTCCGCTGCCGGTTGCGGCGGCGGTTTCGGCGCCTGAGCAATTGCCGGCTCAACCGGCTCGGGCGCTGCTGCTTCCTTTTCAGCTGGAACAGCCGCCGTCTGTTCATCGGTACTGGCCAATAATGTGGCAATCAGCGATCCTTCCGATATTTTATCGCCGACTTTTACCTTTACTTCCTGGATGGTTCCTTCCGCGGTCGCCGGCAGATCCATCGTCGCTTTATCGGATTCCATTACCACCAGTGTTTGTTCAAGCTCGACCACGTCTCCGGGTTTGATCAGTACATCGATCACTTCCACATCGGAGACATTGCCGATATCGGGAACTTTCAGTTCAATTACAAAACTCATGATAGTCCTTTGCCTCTATATTAACCAAGGGGCTGTTTTATCCGGATCAATACCGTATTTGGCGAGCGCCACTTCAATTTTTGCCGCTTCAAACTTATTGTTGTCCGCCAAGCTTTTCAGCGCGGCAATGACGACATGATAGCGGTTCACTTCAAAAAAGCTGCGCAGGTTTTCACGGGTATCGGAACGGCCAAAACCGTCGGTACCCAAGACCGTATAAGGCTGGGAAATATAGGCGCGAATCTGTTCCGGAAATGCGCGCACATAGTCGCTTGCCGCAATGACCGGACCTTTGGCATTAGCCAGGCAACGCGCAACGTGCGCCTGCCGCGGTTTTGCGGTCGGATGCAGCCGGTTCCAGCGTTCGCAGGACTGGCCGTCACGAGCCAATTCGGTAAAGCTGGGGCAACTCCATAAATCCGCCTCCACTTTCCAATCGTCGCGCAGTAATTCGGCGGCGGCAACCACCTCGCAGAAAATCGTGCCCGAACCGAGCAGCTGCACACGCGGACCCCGGCTCTCGAAACCGGGTTTGAACAAGTACATGCCTTTCAGGATATCGGCTTCCTTACCTTCGGGCAGTTCCGGATGTTCATAGTTTTCATTCATTACCGTAATGTAATAGAAAACATCCTCCTGTTCGGCATACATCCGCCGCAGTCCATCCTGAACGATCACCGCCAGTTCATAAGCATAGGTCGGATCGTATGAAATACAGTTAGGCACAGTGGCCGAAAACAAATGGCTGTGCCCGTCCTCGTGCTGCAAGCCTTCGCCGTTCAACGTTGTTCTGCCGGCCGTGCCGCCCAACAGGAAACCGCGGGTGCGTTGGTCGGCTGCCGCCCAAATCAAGTCGGCAATGCGCTGGAAGCCGAACATGGAATAAAAAATAAAAAACGGGATCATCGGCACACCGTGCGTGGAATAAGCCGTGCCGGCCGAAATCCAATCACACAATCCGCCGGCCTCGTTGATGCCTTCCTGCAATACCTGGCCCTGTTTATCCTCTTTGTAGAACATCAACTGTTCGGCATCCTGCGGCGTATAGAGCTGGCCGAGCTGTGACCAAATGCCCAGTTGGCGGAACATCCCTTCCATACCGAAAGTTCTTGATTCATCGGGTACGATAGGCACGACGCGTTTACCGATCTGCTTGTCTTTGATCAAAATATTGAGGATCTTGACGAATGCCATCGTCGTAGAAATCTCATGGCCTTTACGGGTCCCTTCCATAATCGACTTAAACGCCTCCAGTGGCGGCACATTCAACGGATAGGCTTTCTGCCGCCTGGAGTGGAGATTGCCGCCCAGTTCGGCGCGGCGCTGGCGAATGTACTGCATTTCCACCGAATCTTCAGCAAAGGTCAGATAGGGTAAATCATTCAGTTCTTCATCGGTGATCGGCAGTTGATAGTTATTGCGGATATGGCGGATCGATTCCACGCTCATTTTTTTCTGCTGATGGGACGTGTTTTGCGCTTGGCCGGATTCACCCATGCCGTAGCCTTTCACAGTTTTAGCCAGTATCACCGTCGGTTGTCCCTTGTGACTGACAGCCGCCTGATAGGCGGCAAAGACTTTGATCGGATCATGGCCGCCGCGATTCAGTTCCCAAATATCACGGTCGGTCAGGTCGGCGACCAGCGACTGCAATTCCGGCGTATTGAAAAAATGTTCGCGGACATAGGCGCCGTCCTTGGATTTAAACGTCTGGTAGTCGCCGTCAACGCATTCCATCATGCGTTTGCTGATCAGGCCTTCCTTATCGCGGGAGAGCAAGGGGTCCCAACGCCGGCCCCAGACCACCTTAATCACATTCCAGCCGGCGCCGCGGAATCCGCTTTCCAGTTCCTGGATAATTTTACCATTGCCCCGTACCGGCCCGTCCAGGCGTTGCAGGTTGCAATTGATGACAAAAACCAAGTTATCCAGCTTTTCCCTGCCGGCCATACCGATCGCGCCCAACGCCTCCGGCTCGTCGGTTTCGCCATCGCCCAAAAATGCCCAAACTTTGCGGCCATCAGTATTAGCCAGTCCCCGGCTTTGCATGTAGCGCATGAAGCGCGCCTGGTAAATAGCCATGATCGGCCCAAGGCCCATGGAAACCGTCGGAAATT
>JBNLCC010000101.1:0-9876 GCA_050303615.1 Methylococcaceae bacterium
AGTCTCAACGCCGATGGTTCCAATCCTTTCGGACAAGGAGCTTCGGCTGAACAATCCACACTGAGTGTAGGTCAACACACGATATACGCGTTGGTCACTGATTCCGGCGGGCTAACAGCATCCGCCTCGGTTACCGTGACGGTTAACGCCAATACCGAGCCCACCGTGTCTATTACCGCACCGAGCGGTAATTTGTCGTTTATTGAAGGCGCTCCAATCAGCTTTAGCGGTACCGCGGCGGACACTGAAGACGGTGACTTGTCAGCAAGTATCAATTGGAGTCTCAACGCCGATGGTTCCAATCCTTTCGGAGAAGGAGCTTCGGCTGAACTATCCACACTGAGTGTAGGCCAACACACGATATACGCATCGGTCACTGATTCCGGCGGACTAACAGCATTCGCCTCGGTTACCGTGACGGTTAATGCCAATGCCGAGCCCACGGTGTCTATTGATGCGCCTGCCGGCGGTTCGACATTTACCGAGGGTCAGTCGATCACTTTTAGCGGCACGGCGACCGATAACGAGGACGGCGATTTATCGGCGCAAATTGCGTGGAGCTACACCACCAACGGTTCCGCTCCCACTGCGATTGGCACCGGCGCCTCGGTTGGATCGGCACTACCTGTGGGTACTCACACAGTCACCGCAACAATAACCGATTCCGGCGGCAAATCCGCGACCGATTCGATTAGTGTGACGGTCAACGCCAATCCCTCAACTTGTAATTATCCAGCGTGGATTTGTCGTTTATTGGGTCGATGACTCCCTCGGTATCAACCCCGGCGAAGCATCGGCAACCCATGCCTTTGCGTATACCCATGATTCCAACAGACGCAGCAGAAACGGCGTCAGGCCTTACATTTGACATTCACAAGACGCAAAAGACGGGGTCACGCAAAGGCTGTAAGGCGAGAAATAAGGGGTCAAGTCAACATTATTACAATATTAATCCCGGTCATTCTGCTCAAATCGCGGTACGGTGCGGCTCACCGTCATATAGTAAATCAAGTATAGCATCAGAATGATGTGATGTCGGAATGTGAGACACCATCTCGGACTTGATATTCTGTCCGGTCATAATTTTTCACCGTTTACGTGACGGCTACGGAACGAATTTTTTTCATATCCGACAATATCTTATCGCGCACTAACAGTCCGGATAGTGTAACCATCGGCATGCCTCCGCCGGGATTGACGCTACCTCCGACGTAGTAAAGATTTTTGATCTTTTTATCCCGTTGCGGCGCTTTAAATCCCAAATTTTTGCGGCGGTCCGAAACCACGCCGTAAATAGAACCTTGATTGGAATAATAGTTTGCTTGAATATCCAAAGGCGTCCAGGTTTCTTCGCAAACGATGTGTTTCCTTAGCTCCGTCAGACCCATTCTCTCCAATTTGATCAGCACGCGTTCGCGAAACTTCATATAATCCCGGCGCTGCATCGGCTTGTCCGGATTAAGGTGCGGAATATGCGGCAAGATCTTAATGACTTCGCAGCCTGCCGGCGCTTGAGCAGGATCGGATTTACACGGCGCGACCAGATAAATGGTTGGATCGTCCGATAAACGATTCTCATGGAAAACAGCATTAAAATGCTGTTTCGGTTGATCCGAGTAAAAAAAGTTATGGTGCGCGAGTTGAGGATAAATTTTATCCACCCCTAAATGTACCGCCAAACCGGAACAGCTGGGAGCAAACCGCTGCAGCGGCCGCATTTCGGATTCCGTGCGTTTGAGTAATCTCCCGCCCGCTGGAATGACTTCCATGTTGGAAACGATAATATCCGCGGATAATACGCTCCCATCGCTCAGCCGCACCGCTGAAGCCGCGTCATCCCGATAATCGATACCCTTGACTTCGCTTTTGAGATGAATTTTCACCTCCAATTCTCCAGCCAGTTTTTGCATGCCTTGCGCAAGGCCATACATGCCGCCTTTGACATACCACAAACCGTATTCGAACTGTATAAACGGTAACAAATTCATTAATGCCGGAGAATCATAAGGTGAAGATCCGACATACTTAATGAAATAGTTCAAAACATCGGTTAATTTCGGATGACGGACAAATCGTCTGACGCCCTGATCCATAGAGCGAAATACATCGAATTCCAGCAAACTACGCAATATGCCGTAATGACCGAGCAATTGACCAAAAGAATCCAAACCTTCGGCAAAATAACCTTCTTCAGTTACTCTTGCCAATTTTTGAGAGTAATTCATAAAATGCTCGAACTGCTCGGCGCAACCGTCGCCCAGCTTGTCCAGTTCCTTTTTCATTATTTTGGAATCGCCGCTCAGATCGAATACCGTACCGTCCTCGAAAAAATTGCGCCAATGCGGTTCCACGCTTTGAATGTTGACATAATCTTCCAGCTTTCTATCGGCCTGAGCGAATAATCTCTGAAAGATGTGCGGCATGGTCAAAATGGATGGTCCGAGGTCGAAAGTGAATCCATCCTTGTGCAAAACATTCAGTTTACCGCCGACTTTGTCGTTTTTTTCCAGTACATCGACTCTGAATCCTGCCGAAGCCAAAGAAATGGCCGCCGAAAGCCCTCCCAGACCGGCGCCGATGACAATCACATTTTGCGGCCTGCTTTTGCTATTCATGTTAATTTTGATATCTTTTAATAAAAACCATAAAGTTGCGCCAATGCTGCCCCGCGTTCAGACTGGCGAATTCACGAAAAACCTGTAAATCGCGCCAATTGTTTTTTAAACGCCGCCAAAGGACTTGTCTACCGAATAAAAAATCCAATAAGGCGCGCATCTGCCGGTAACTTTGCCTGGAATAGGGAAACCAGTTCGGTTCCCTATTATGTTGGCTGCGACTGACCACTCCGGAAACGGGATAGACAAAGCTGCGCAACCCCTCCGCGCCGTGATAACGGCCGAAGCCGCTCATCTTAACGCCTCCGAAGGGAAGGCGCGGATGCCCTACGTTTTTCAATACGTCATTGACAACCCAATTGCCGACTTCCAGCCGGCCTACAACGCGCTGCGCCTTAGCGAAATCCAGACTCCAGACACTGGCGTTTAAACCATGTTCGTCGGCGTTGATTTTTCCGACCACTTCTTGTTCATTGCTAAAGGATAAAACCGGCAGTAAAGGTCCAAAGGTTTCTTCCTGTAAAATCAGCATATTTTCAGTGATATCCCATAAAACAACAGGATACAAATAGGAACCATTAAACTTCAGTTCGCCCGAAGCTTTAGCGCCCTTTGCAACAGCGTCCCGATAATGTGCTTCGATAACTTCCTGTTGTTTTTTTACTGTTATGGCGCCGATATCGGCATCATCGCCGGAACCGACCTTCAATTTCTTTAATTCTTCACGGAGCTTTTGGAGAAAGGATTCATAGATGCTTTCCTCGACATATAGACGCTCGATTGACACACAAACCTGACCACTGTTAGTAAAAGCCCCATACAGCGCAGCTTTAACGGCTCGCTCGATTTGGGCGTCGGCAAAAACCACCATAGCATCCTTGCCGCCCAGTTCCAGTATCACCGGAATGGGATGCATGGCTGCTGTAGTCATCACGTTGCATCCCGCGTAACGGCCGCCGGTAAAAAAAACCAAATCAGGCCGCCTTTCAATCATTTTCTGTCCGATTTCCGGGCCGCCGATCACCCATTGCACCAGTCCGTCCGGCAAATCAAGCTCGGCCATCAACTCGCAAATCAACTCTCCAACCGGAAGGCTGAATTCGGATGTTTTGAACAATACGCCGTTTCCCGCAATTAAAGCGGACAACAACGGATATAGAGTTAGCTGAAAAGGATAGTTCCAGGGAGATATGACCGCAACGACGCCGTAAGGACGATAGTCATAACCGGCCGTCGCATCGGGAAAAGCCAAAACGGAAGTGCTGACCAATTGCGGTGCAAGAATTTTAGCGGCGGTTTTGCGATAATATTTCAACATTTCCAATACCGGGTAAACTTCGCCCAATATGATTTCGGTTTTCACCTTGCCGCTGGCCTCGACCAAACGATCCGATATTGCATCTATATTGGCTAAGATATGGTCCGTTAATCGAGATAGTCGATCCAACCTTTCGTCGACAGAAAAATTCATCCATATTTTTGCCGCCCGCCTGCAACGATTCACTTTTTCATCAAGTTCTTGCTCAGACGTCAATGCAAAGGTTTTCAGCAAGCGGCCGTCAACCGGACTCAACGCATCAATTGAATCGACTCTCATAAAACCATTTAATCCAGCCAGTCATTGTTAGGTATCGCAGGAAAATCGACCGCATATTTTTTGCAGATCAAACCGGAGGAGATTCGGGCAGATTCAAAAATAGTGGGCAACCCGCTTCCGGGGTGCGTGCCGCCGCCAACCAGATAACAATGATCCAGTTCTTCAAACCGGTTGTGCGGACGCCAGTAAAGCAATTGGCTAAATTTATGGGAAAGATTAAACGTTGCGCCGAGAAATACGTTTTCGTCAGCCTGCCAGTTTTGCGGGGTAATGATTTTTTCGTATTCGATATGAGATCGAATATCCTTCAGGCTTAATCTGGTCTCTAAAGCATCCAAAACTTTTTCGCGCATTATCAAACGTTCTTGCGTCCAGTCGATTCGGCTTTGATTATTGGGCACGGGAACCAACACATACAAGGTCGATTTGCCGGTAGGCGCCAAGCTATCGTCGCTGACGCAGGCGTTTTGTACATAAAAGGAAAACTCTTTAGACAACGTTTTATTGGTAAATATATTTTTAACGTTTTGTTTATAATCCTTGGCGAAAACGATATTGTGATGGGGAATGGCATATTGCTTATCCAACCCCAGATAAAGCATGAAGGTGGAACAGGAAAAATCTTTTTTTTCGATTTTTTCTGGGCTGTAGCGTTTTAGAACTTTAGGCTCAACCAGTTCGGTCATCGCGTAAGCGAAATCGGCATTAACGATGACTTCATCGGCCATGACTTCGGCGCCGTCTTCCAGTTTGATTCCGACGGCTCTCCGACCCTTGACGATCAAAGACTTTACTGCGGCGCCGGTATGTATTAGGCCCCCCTGCTCTTTTATGATTTTAGCCATGGCCGTGGAAATTTTGTTCAACCCGCCTTTGACGTGGTAAATACCGTAACGGTGTTCAAGATAAGACAACATGGTGAACAAGGCCGGACATTCCCAAGGCGACATGCCCAAATATTTTGATTGAAAAGAAAAAATCAAGCGCATTTTCTCTTCCTGAAAATAACGGCCAAGATTAGAAAATACGCTGTGGTTCAAGGCCAAATGCGGAATAGCCTTCATTAGACTTAAAGAAAAAAATGATCTAAGGCTGGAAAAATCTCGGGTGATGCACGGATAAAGATAACGAAAACGCCTGCCTTCCTTTTGCAAAAATCTATCGTACTCGGCCGGACTGTCGGGAAAGGCCCGATTCAATTCCTCACGCATTTTTACCGGATCGGAATAAATATGAATAGACCGGTCATCGAAAAGCAATTGATACATCGGATCGAGGCGAATAAACCCCAGATAATCCGAACTTCTTTTGCCGCATAGCGCGAACATTTCGTCTAAAACGCCCTTCATCAGCAAAAAAGTCGGTCCCGAATCGAAAATGAAATCGCCTGTTTTTATTCCTCGGTTCCGTCCTCCCGGTTCGGCATGTTTTTCATAAACGGAAACCTTAAAGCCGCGCGCAGTCAATAACATGGCGGCGCATAACCCTCCGGGTCCCGCACCGATAATCACAACATGTTTCTTAGTCATGTTAATTCACCAACCAATTTTTTAACTTTAAAAAATACCCGGTATAAAACAGCTCGTCTTGCGGCGGTATCGTTCAAAATCAGATCCAAATCGATGAAGCAACACCCGCTCTTCAATCTTGACGCGTTTTATCAAAGCAACATAAAGCGGAACCAGCAAAAACAATATCGAGAGTAAATCGCCCATCGCGACGCCAACGCCGGCAAAACTACAAATCAGACCGCTATAAGATGGGTGACGAACAAAGCGGTAAAGACCATGGGTAACTAACCTATGAGATTTGCGAATACTGATCCGGGTATTAAAAAGCCGCCCCAAATTATAAACGGCATAAAACCTTATCAGCAAACCTAACAGCACGAATGACAATCCGGCGTATTGATGCGCGTTATAAGAAAGCGGCAGGGGAAAAAGCTGGAGATTTTTAAAAATGAATGCCGTAATCAAGGAAATGGAGATAACCAACCAGACCAAAAATTCCGAATGCGACTCCCTGACTTCAACGTCTGGAACTAATTTTCGGTCTGACAAGACCAAAATCAATTCCACTCCCCCCCAGAAGATCGCGATCATTAACCATGAAAATTGCACTTGGCTCAAATGTAACATTTTCGTTTAAACCCTACGACTTTTAAGATGCCATAAAGTTTAAGATTTTTGTAATTATTCAGCATGAAAAAGATAACCGGTGTCAGGCGCTTCTGAATCCGGACCCAGGATGTGGTGTGACTGGCATGATAGTCAGCCAGCTGGTGAAAGTCCAGCCTTTGCCCTGTGAGAAGGGAAAAAGAAGGCGAAAGCAAGGGTGTCCAAAGAAACTCCCGGTAGCTACCCAACAGGGAATCACGGTTAGTGGGAGCCAATGCGGAATCTGAAGGAAGCTGGAGCCAAATCGGTCACCTAAACGAAAGTGAACCTTCGTAAGGCGGCAACAAGGGGGTAAGGTGGCCGCGACCCCCGAAGCCCGATATTCTCACCGTAACTTGTTGTGGTATTGAAGGCATTAGTTCTGCAACTATGACGTTAGGTGCATCAATCCTGAACCAAGGTAAACAGATACTAGCCCTTACCGGGCTAGTATCTGTTCATTGATTCGGAATTTGTAAAACATTTAGACGGCCCTGTAGCACGTCTATATATAAGCATTCCTTATGTGATAGATCATCACATAAGGGCACTAATAGTCACATTTGAAAAAAGGTAACCCATTATGGCGAGAAAAACCAGAGATAATGAACGTTGTAAGATTGAAGGTTTTAGCAAATTTTTTACCGATCATGCGGGAGACGTGTTTTATACGTCGCAATGGAATGTTGTACATGCCGGTGTTGATACGGTTAGGCAGCTATATTCCGGCCTTTTAATACCGGAAGTCTATCAACAAATTGAAAAAGCGTATGATGACGGTTTTGGTTTAACCGTTAAGCTATACGGTTTCGAATTTATTGTCAGTTCCGGTGGTAAGTCCGGCTACCGTTACATCCTCAAAAATCAAAACATCGGGTTGGTGTTAATGGTCGGCTCCCAATACGCGGAGCCGCAATATAACGGCCATCATTTAAAGATTCAAACCTCGCCGATCTTTACCCTGTCCAGGGATCTGGAAGACGTACAGGAAACCTTAGACGACTTCGCGCATGCCGTATTAACTCAAGTCATCCATACCGGTGTAGCCGTTCACATCTGCGCCGATGTACAAGGCTGGATTCCGCCTGCGAATCTCGATTCCCTATTGACCACCAAAGCACGGCGTGTTTCGCGTCACACGGGGCCGTCACAGATTAATTATGAGTTTTCCGAGGTCTCCGTAGTGTATGGCCGCGCGCAATCGTTCACCTTCGGCAATGCCGGTTCCCTGCAATTCAACTTATACAATAAAACCCAAGCGGCCAAGGATAAACAGGAAATGGAAATTTGGCTCCCGGTATGGACGCAAAATGAACAGTTTGACGACACCAAACCGGTATTCCGTTTCGAAGTCCGCTTTCATCAATCGCAAATTCAGCAATTCGCTAACGGATCGGGCTTCCAAGCCGATAAACTCAGTGACATAAAAGAGCATTTAACCGGTCTCTGGCATTATTCCATGAATAATTTCCGCCTGGACGATACCAAAACCTATATCAATCCCTTTTGGCAATGGCTCCGCGATGATATGAAGTTCTATGACTGTCCGAAGATCGATATTGATTACAAACGGATGTACAAAAGTCCTTTAGACCAAGGCCGACCGAGTAACCTAAGTATTGCTATTTGTTTCGGCCAACTCTGTTCCATCTATGGCCGCAATGGCTATTCCGCGCAAAAAGCCGTGGTTCACCTGCAAAACTCCGGTATCTGGTCCAATCTCTGCGAAATGTACGCATCCAGAGGAGGGGGCGCCGATGACATTTATATTGACCTGGCAAACAAGCTATCCCGCTTTAAACAGGCGGCGTGACGCAACATACAGTAAATTTCATTAAGTCAAATCAAGACACGCTAACCATGATTAAAAAAATGGAAGATGGCCGCTGGTATGTCGATATACAGCCGGGTGGCCGTGGCCATAAGCGTTATCAAAGAAAATTCCGGACCAAGGCCGAAGCAAGAAGATTTGAATTGTTCATCACGCAAAAGGTGGAACAGGATCACTCGTTTGTCCTGGCTTCCAAAGATCACCGAAGATTACAGGAATTTGTCAGGCTGTGGTATGACAATACCGGCCGGCATCTGTCTTCCGGTCCTGATACCTTTAACCGGATGATACAAGCCGCGTCCGCTATGGGATCGCCGATTATGAGAACGTTCAAACCGGTCATTTTTCTGGAATATCGGTCGAAACGGATCGAACAGGGTATCTCTCCCGCGACAATGAATCGTGAATTAATGACCTTTAAAGCGGTCTTTAATGACTTACTCCGGTCCGGTCAATTCGAAGGAAAAAATCCATTTTTGGCAATTCGGCTAATCAGGACACATCAGCCAAAAACCATTTATTTAACCGAAGATCAGATCAGGTTGTTGTTTGACGCGTTAAAATAATCGGAATCTGACGCTTATCTGATCGCGTTGGTTTGCTTGTCGACCGGTGCCCGCTGGGGCGAAGCGCAAGCGTTGACCATTACCGACGTATCAAACAACATGGTTCACTACCATGAAACGAAAAGTAAAAAATCGCGTTCTGTTCCGGTCTCAAATGCGCTTTATCACGCCTTGTCTAGTCGGCTTTCACAATCGCCATTCAGGGATAGCTATTCAACCTTTACCCGTCGATTATATGAATCGGGCATCAATCTTCCCAAGGGCCAACGTACCCACATATTGCGTCATACCTTCGCGTCACACTTCATCATGAACGAGGGAAATATTCTTTCCTTACAGCGTATTCTTGGCCACAGCAGCTTGACCATGACCCTTCGGTATGCCCACTTGGCACCAGACTTTTTAAATGAGATTTTAGAAAAAAATCCGGCGTTGATGTTAGGTTAACGTGGTAGGAAAATTGGGAGGGATAACGTTTAGTAAAGAACGTACGCTTGTAAAGCCCAATCCTTTTACTTCATTTAAAAAATACACTGACTCCGATTATTTATTAAAAACGGGAAACAGGGAATTAAGAGCCTGCAGACAATGGAATTCCCACAGACTCTTAAAAAAATGTATATTTTTTTACCTAAGAAGGGAGCTCAGGCATAGGAAGTTCACACACCAAGATGGCTGTTTTCTTGCCATCCCCATGATAAGGAAAAATTGGGATTTTTAGTTTTGTTTCGACCAGGTTATAAAGAACCACCCCATCGGATGCTTCAGTCGTTATAATCTCCATGTTATGTTCGTCACGCAAATGATGTAATGCTTCCAAGCACTTCATTTCGCCAACCTCATAAGGAATATCTACACCAAGACTGGCTAAGAATATTAGTATGAACATAATAAATCTCCTAAAATTAATAGTAAATGATAGAAAATGGGGGAAAGCCCCGGCCTGAACTTCTCTGTGATGTAGCAATTCAAGAATAGTTTTAGGGGTAATAATTGTCAATTTTAACGATTGATTTCATCGGTTTGTCTGAAAAATAAATATTTGTGTGTGTGCAGGAAAGACTATGGAAATGAAGCCGATTGGAATAATCCGCTCGCCATTTACCGAACT
>JBNLCC010000102.1:0-1850 GCA_050303615.1 Methylococcaceae bacterium
GCCGACTACCTGATGACCGATGGGGTGCCGAAACTCTATTTGTACGCATCACCCGGTGTACTCAATACTCAACCGGTGGTGGATTTCGTCTTGGCGAACTTCAACACCGACGATTCGCTGACCGCAGTTGATTTAGGTTACGGATACCATTTTCTGCAGGAAGATTATCCGGAGCTAGTCGGCGAAGAGATTGCACTCTGGTATCAGGGGCTGCTTTAAAAAAACCTCCTTAATCACGAAAACGGAATCTAACAGCATGAAAAAATTCGCAAAAAAATACGGCGATTATGCGCTTATTACCGGCGCATCTTCGGGCATCGGGGCGGAATTTGCCAGGCAACTAGCCGCCATTGGACTTAACCTGGTGTTAGTTGCGCGTAGAAAAAACGCTCTGGATACGCTGGCTTCGGAGTTGGAACGGCAATACGGCATAAAAGCCAAAACCGTGGAATTGGATCTGCTGCATGATCATGCGGTTGAACAGTTGCTGTCGGCGACTGCCGATTTGGATATTGGTTTACTCGTTCTGAACGCCGGAATGGAAGTGCATGGCGCTTTTGTGGAAAACAGTTACGAAAAGGAAACAGCACTCGTCAGACTGAACTCGCTGGTTCCTATGCAGTTGGCGCATGTTTTCGGCGGCAAAATGATCGCACGCAAACACGGCGGAATACTCTTCGTGTCGTCGACATTCGGGCATCAAGCGGTGCCCTACTTTGCTAACTACGCGGCAAGTAAAGCCTATATTCTGGGTTTGGGCCAGGCGCTCAATTACGAGTTTAAAAAATTCCATGTCGATGTCGCCGTGCTTTCCCCGGGCTTAACCAGGACGGAAATGACTCAAAACATGCAAGGAATTGACTTTAAAAAAATGCCGATTACTGAAATGAAGGTTGAACCGGTGGTCAGAAAAGCTATTAAAGCGCTAGGCAAGCAGCAAGTGGTCATACCCGGAGGTCGGAATATTTTCATGGACATCATGGGCAAATTCACTACGCCGAGAGGGGTACTCACCAATATGTACGGCTTCTTGGTGAGCAGAGCCATGAAGACGCCTGTTATCAAACAGGTTTAGCTTGAAAATGAAAGAAACTCACCGTTAGAAGGTAATTATTGTGAATCGCAAAGAACAAACGAAGTCCGCTACCGATCTATTTACCCCGTTGAGGCTAGGCACGCTCGAGCTTCCCAACAGGGTGATCATGGCCCCGCTTACACGGGCGCGAGCCGGGGCCACCCATATTCCCAACGACATCATGGTCGAATACTACACCCAACGCGCATCCAGCGGCCTGATCATTTCCGAAGCCGCGATGGTGGATGAACGCGGTTGCGCGTTCATGGGCGAAGGCGGAATCTATAGCGCCGCCCATGCGGTCGGGTGGAAACGGGTCACCGATGCGGTCCATGCCAAAGGGGGACGCATATTCATGCAGCTCTGGCATCCCGGACGCGCGGCGCATTCATCGCTTAATAGGGGCGAACAGCCCGTCTGTAGCAGCGCTCGGCCGATCAGAAACGAGTTCACGCAAACGCCGGATGGGACAAAACCCTACGAAGTTCCGCGTGCGCTTCAAATTGATGAAATTCCCCGGTATGTAGAACTGTTCAGAATCGCCGCCCAAAACGCACTGCAGGCAGGTTTCGACGGTGTACAAATACACGGCGCTCACGGTTATCTCATCGATAGTTTTTTGCGTGACGGCGTCAATGACCGTGCGGATGCCTACGGCGGAAATATCGAAAACCGCGCGCGCTTTCTGCTTGACGTCACGGATGCCGTTATCGGTGTATGGGGTGCGGAGCGTGTCGGGGTGCGTATCTCGCCATTGGTGCCGTTCAACGATATG
>JBNLCC010000103.1:0-26430 GCA_050303615.1 Methylococcaceae bacterium
CGCGCCAGGTGCTTGGCGGCGATGCCGCCCATTGCGGCAACCCGGATATTGGATGCCAGCGTTCCTTCCATTACCGCAACGGGAAAGCCTTTTTCTATTTCCGAAAGTACGAAGATTGCCGATAGGTTTTGCATATGATGCCGTTTCGGATTTTGCGGAAATACGGAAACCCATTTAACGCCGCAGATTTTTTCATCAAGCAGGGTGGCTGGCAGGCAATTTATCCGTTCCTGACTGGCCTGATTAAAAATCTGCACAATTTTTTCCGGAAACAGGATGCGATGGTCTTCAAAAGCCAGTAATGTTTTCTCTGCCACTTCAATAGCCATGCGTATGTCAAAGCAACCGGCTTGCAGAAGATCTTCCTGGGAAAGATAAGTGAAGCTGACTTGGTGTGGATTCATACTTTAGTCTCCTTGGTCTATGACGGATAAGAGCAATAATACTGCTTTAACCGCTTATTGTGGCCGCTTTAGCTGCACGCCGCTTAATTTCGTTCCAGTCTTCAGCGTCCACCAGGTCGGCCGGCGCCATCCAGGAACCGCCGACACAAGCAACATTTTTCAATGCCAAGTAGTCTGCAGCGTTATTCGGGTTGATACCGCCGGTCGGACAGAAAGTGACCTGGGGCAACGGACCGCCGATTGATTTCAGCATGGGAATGCCGCCGGCCGCTTCGGCAGGGAAGAATTTCATTTCGGTGATGTCTTTCTCCATCAAGCGCATCACTTCACTGGGGCTGATCACGCCGGGCAGAATCGGGATATCGGCTTGCAGCGCTGCATCGATTAAAGTATCGGTGACTCCCGGACTGACTAAAAATTCCGAGCCGGCATCAATCGCTTGTCGTAATGTCGATACATTGACCACAGTACCTGCGCCAACGATAGCGCTAGGGACTTCAGCCTTGATTTTTTTGATGGCATCAACAGCAACCGCGGTGCGCAAGGTGATTTCCAAAACCTTGAGCCCCCCTTCGACCAGCGCATTGGCCAATGGCACGGCGTGCTCAAGCTTGTTGATGACCATGACCGGAATAACCGGTGAAGTATTCATGATTTGTTTAATGGTTGCAGTCATTACCAATTCCGATTTTATAGGTTAATGGAAGCGAAAATAAGCCTTCCGAAAAACAGATGATCCGAACCGGTAAGCCCGGACCAGTGCAGTGCTTAGTCAGTGACAAACAGGTTAGTGGCGCCGGTCTCGGCCGAAGACGCGCCTAAACGAAAAGCGCCGAACAATTCGCGCCCCATGCCGAAATGATGGTCTTTATGGATATTGATGGACGGGACACGGGCATTAAATTCGGCTGCATCGACCAATACGTTGACTTCACCGGTCTGCGTATTCAGATAGATCATATCGCCGTTGCGTACTTTTGCCAAAGGACCACCCTCGGCACATTCGGGACACATGTGAATGGCCGACGGGACTTTGCCGGAAGCGCCGGACATGCGCCCGTCAGTGACCAGAGCAACCTTATAACCCTTGTCCTGCAATACGCCCAAAGGCGGCGTCAGTTTATGCAGTTCCGGCATGCCGTTCGATTTGGGGCCTTGAAAGCGGATCACCGCGATAAAGTCTTTTTCCAATTCGCCACGTTTGAACGCCTCCACCAGGTCGTTTTGATCATCAAACACCATAGCCGGTGCGTGAACGATTTGATGCTGCTCTGCAACGGCTGATATTTTGGTTACACCGCGGCCCAGGTTGCCGTGCATGACGTGTAACCCGCCTCCTGTAGCGAAAGGTTCGGCAACGGAACTCAATACCTCAGTATCCAAAGAGGCTTTGGGGGAGGGTTCCCAGATTAATTGACCGTCGATCAGCTTTGGTTCCAAGTTATAATTTTTCATGCCGCGCCGGTCGGCCACGGTCAGAATATCCTCATGCAGCATGCCGTTATTCAATAGTTCGGCAATTAACACACCCATACCGCCTGCCGCCTGAAAATGGTTGATATCCGCTTGCCCGTTCGGATAAATGCGGGTTAATAACGGAATTACTTTGGAAAGCTGGTCAAAATCGTTCCAGTTGATCGTGATTCCGGCCGCCCGGGCAATGGCGATCAAATGAATGGTATGGTTGGTAGATCCGCCCGTTGCCAATAAACCGATGATGGCATTGACGATCGCTTTTTCGTCGATCATATGGCCGATCGGACGAAAATCATCGCCCAATGCGGTAAATTTGACGATTTGTCTGGCGGCGGCTTTGGTCAGTTCGTCACGCAACGGCGTATAAGGGTTGATGAAGGAACTGCCCGGCAGATGCAAGCCCATAATCTCAACCATCAGCTGATTACTGTTTGCGGTGCCGTAAAAAGTACAGGTACCCGGACTATGATAGGATTGGGACTCGGATTCCAGCAGTTCCTTTCGCCCGATTTTTCCTTCGGCATACAACTGACGGATGCGCACTTTTTCTTTGTTGGGCAAGCCGCTGGGCATCGGGCCGGCGGGGACAAATACTGCGGGCAGATGACCGAAACTTAAAGCACCAATCAGCAACCCCGGAACAATTTTGTCGCAGACCCCGAGATAAAGCGCTCCATCGAACATATTATGGCTTAACCCAACCGCAGTAGCCATGGCAATCACATCCCGGCTGAATAATGATAATTCCATACCCGGCTGACCTTGCGTGACTCCGTCGCACATGGCCGGCACGCCGCCGGCAAACTGGGCGACGCCGCCGGCCTCTTGCACTGCGGACTTGATTAGTGCTGGTGCGTCTTTATAGGGTTCGTGGGCGGACAGCATATCGTTATAGGCGGAGATAATTCCGATATTGGCTTTTTGGTTGCCGGCCAAATCGTTTTTCTCGCTGCCGGCACAGGCTGCAAAGCCATGTGCCAAGTTGCCGCATGCCAGTTTCGTACGATGCGGTCCGCTTTCGATGGCAGCGTCGATTCGCGCCAGATATATAGCGCGCGTTTCATGGCTGCGATCTATAATTTCTTTGGTAACTTTGTCTATCACGGGATGCATAATGCGCTTCTCCAATTGGCTGTTACCAATAGGGCAACAGTTTTTAATTGTGTATTATTAATCAATACGATGGCTTAAGGAGCCCAGTATAATTCAACGGGAACCTTGTTTTGCCGCAGTATTGCGCGTACCGGCATATCTTGCACAGCACCGTCGGACATCGCAGTACGGAACACGGCGAGCTTTTGCTCCCCGGTTAATAGGATGATTAAACGTTCGGAATGCAGCAGACCGTTCAAGGTCAAAGTTAAACGTTCGGTATTAGGTCCGGTGACGTCGCTCTGTTGCGCTATAATTGGTGCAGTCAACTGCTCGCAGTCTGCCGCTATGGCCTGTTCCAAACCTTGCGCATGAGGGAACAGTGAAGCAGTGTGGCCATCGTTGCCCATGCCTAATATTGACAATGTAAACGGTTGCGGTAAAGATCGATAAAGCGCTTCCGCTTCAGCACAGCCTTGAGCAGCACTGACGGCCCGGGTTTTCATCCCGGTAAAAGCTGCTTGTTCGGCGTTATTGATCAGCAAACTGCGATAAATCAGAGCTTCGTTGCTGGCACTGTGGTCCCGGTCGACCCAGCGTTCGTCGACTAACGCGACATGGATTTTGTCCCAGTCCAGATCGGATAACGACAAAGCCTCGTATAACGGTGCCGGGGTGCTACCGCCGGATACCATCAATGTGGCGGCACCGTTATCGCTAAGCGCTTTTGCCAAATTTTTCCGGCAGTCTTCGGCCAGGTCAGCAAATAAGGCGGTTCTATCTTCGAATAAAAATTCTTTAACCATCAATTTACCCATTTATTCTTCCCAGGCCCTGCCGTCATGCGCGAGCAGCGCCACAGAGGCGACCGGACCCCAACTGCCGGCCGGATACGGTTTCGGGGCATCGTTGCTACGTGCCCAGGCATTTTGAATGGAATCGATCCAGGTCCAGGCCTGCTCGATTTCTTCCCGGCTGAGAAACAATGTCGGATTGCCGCGCAATGCTTCCAAGATCAGCTTTTCATAACCCCCGAAAACCCCGTTCTTTTTAAATGCTTCCGAAAAACTGAGATCCAGTTTGGTCTTTTGCAGCTTAATGTCACCGTCGATGCCCGGTACTTTATTGAGGATTTCAATTTCCACACCCTCATTGGGTTGCAGATGAATGATCAACTTGTTCGGCGGTAGCTTACGGTAACTGTCTTTGAAGATATTGTGCGGCAATTGCTTGAAGTAAACGACAATCTCGGTGCGTTTATAGCTCATTCTCTTGCCGGTGCGTAAGTAAAACGGTACATCCGCCCAGCGCCAGTTATCGATATCCACCCGCATGGCGACAAAACTTTCCGTGGTGCTTTCAGGGTTGGCACCTTCCTCCTCCAAATAGCCGGGTACTTGGGCGCCTTTCAGAAACCCGGCGGTATATTGGCCTCGAACCGTTTTTTCTTCGACGTTCTCCACGGTAATAGGGCGCAACGCTTTAAGGACTTTTATTTTTTCACTGTGTATGCTTTGTGCTTCGAGGTTCATCGGCGGTTCCATCGCTATAAAGGTTAAAATCTGCAGCAAGTGATTCTGCAGCATGTCGCGTAGCTGTCCGGTTTTGTCAAAATAATCCCAACGGCCTTCAATGCCGATTTCCTCGCCGACAGTTATCTGTATATGGTCTATCGTATTATGATTCCAGTTGGTGGTGAAAATGGAATTGGCAAAACGCAGGGCCAATAGGTTGAGTACTGTCTCTTTTCCCAGGTAATGGTCGATGCGAAACACTTGTTGTTCACTAAAGACCTCCGCCACCGCATTATTGATGTCTTTTGATGATTTCAGGTCGTGCCCGATGGGCTTTTCCATAACCAGACGTGATTCGTTTGTCAATATGCCGGATTTGTCGAGTCCGCGGCAAATATTTTTAAACAAAACCGGTGATACAGCAAAATAATTGACCATGACTCGGGCATTGGAGTCAATGATAGGTTTCAGCTTCTCATATTGCTCTTCTTGAGTCAGGTCGATTTGCAAATATGACAGCCTTGCTGAAAAGCGCTTCCAGACATCATTATCGATAGTATCATTCAAAAATGCTTGTAAGCTTTTGTGGGCGATTTCAACGAATACCGAATTTTTGTGTTCATGCCGGTCAACGCCGATGATGCGGGTATCCGGTTCAATTAAATTGGATTTATCAAGCCGATATAAGGATATCAGCAATTTACGTGTCGAAAGATCGCCCAGAGCGCCGAAAATCACAAGATCGCAAGCTTTGTATGTTTTTTTAGTTTCCATTTAAGTATGTTTTTTGTTAATTGAAGAGGGAAATAAAGCTGATAGTAGCTGCTGAATATGACCGTATTACGGTAGCAAGTGCCACGTTACTTCCATGCGCCATCATCGGAATATTTGCAAATATTGGAATTGCCGAATATTCGCCAATACTTCCGGCTCCTCTTAAGGGGTAACAATATTAACAGAACCGGTTATTATCGCATTGGGCATTATTGCAAACAAGAAGAATGTTTTGATAAAACGCCGCTTATGCTTTAAGGTGCCTTGGCAAGCACAAACCGCGCGCCACATTATGGACTATGGGTATTTAAGCTTTTGCGCCGCCTACGTCAATGACATCGGCTATTCCATTTGGCTTTGCGGCCTTCCTATATTAATCAATGTGATATATTATAACCCGCGCAACATGAAATATTACTTTATACCCGCTGTCAGACTGAGGCGCTCAATGAGCTCAGCTGCAAAACATTTATAAAATCCGCGCATTAGCATAATGTTGAGGATGTTGTATTGGTATAAGGTTGATATCTCAAAACAATCATAACAATTAGCAATTGGGCAACATTCATGACACAAGATGAGTTAAAACAAAAAACGGCTGAAGCCGCGCTGGAATATGTTAAAGACGTCCCAGTAATTGGGGTCGGGACCGGCTCTACTGTCAAGCATTTCATTAATTATTTAGCTGATATCAAGTCTCAAATTGATGGCGCTGTTTCAAGTTCTGAAGTGACGACCGAGCATTTAAGACAGGTAGGCATTCCGGTACTTGATTTAAATGCTGTCGGAACTCTGGAGGTTTATGTAGACGGGGCGGACGAGGTCAATGCCCTGAAACAAATGATCAAAGGCGGTGGTGGCGCACTAACCCGCGAAAAGATCATTGCAGCCGCCAGCCGGAAATTCGTCTGCATCGTCGATGAAACCAAAAAGGTTGATGTCCTCGGCGCATTTCCATTGCCTGTCGAAGTCATACCGATGGCGCGCAGCTATGTTGCCCGGGAACTCGTTAAATTAGGCGGGCAACCGGTTTGGCGTGAAGACTATTTCACCGATAACGGCAACGAAATTCTCGACGTGCATAACCTGGATATTAAGGAACCTATCGCGTTGGAAAAGACACTGAATAGTATTACCGGCGTCGTGACCAACGGTTTATTTGCAATCAGACCTGCGGATGTGGTGTTGATCGGCAACCAAGACCGCATTATTGCAGAGTAATATCGGGGATTTTCCAGGGCTGTTTGCGGTAATAACGGCCATTGAAAGATAGCGTTCGGATGAGCGCTGAAGTTTGTTTCAAAAAAACGATTGCCGTTTTCATCCGAACTATCTGTGATCACCATTGCAGAGTATCTTTGTGCCGTTTGAGAAAATCGCGATGCTCTTCCAATCGAGGCAGCCCTTGGCGGGCGCCAATTTTGGTGCAGCAAATGGCCCCGGCTGCGCTGGCATAATATAAGATGTCAAGCCAGTTCATGCCTGAACAGACAGCTGCGGCGAAAGCACCGTGAAAAGCATCGCCGGCCCCCGTTGTATCCACTGCGTTAACGCTAAAGGCGGCTAAAGCACCGGATTCCACGCCCTTGCGCCAAAGCAATCCTCTTTCACCCAACGTGATGACCACGACAGGAGAAATTTCCGCTAACCGGATCAAAGCGGCGTCAACACTACCGGCAAGTTGGCAGGCAAATTTTTCCGAGCAGACCAAATAATCCACCTTATCCATTAAGGCCGAGGTTCCCTCATGTAATGAACCGGCATCCAATACCGTAGCGATACCGGCATTGCGTGCATATTCAGCCATCGTTAGTGACAACCACGGTTCGTGGCCGTCGAACAATACCACTTTGGGGTCGACCGAAGAAAAGTCCAGCGCTTCCGCCGGTAACGCTTTGGTTTGTCCCTTATAATTGATCAGCGCTCTTTTGCCGTCCGGTTTGACCAAAACCGTCGAAAGTGGGGTGGGGGAGTTATTGCGCACTATCAGGCGGGTATCAACCTTATTATCGACAAATTCCTGCCAGTGTTTATCACCATATAAATCCTGTCCCAAATAACCGCAAAAAGCCGCTTTGAAACCCAGCAGGGAAACGGCAACCGCGGCATTGGCGGCAGGGCCTCCGCCGCATGCAACCAGCCCGTCCGCGAAAATTTTTTCATCCTCATGCGGATGGCGGGGCACTGAAAAGACAAGATCGTAACAGGCGTGCCCTACGCAAAGCACGTCCGGATTAATACCTGAAGTCATGATGTCGCTACGTAAATGAAAGATAGTTAAATTATGTCATCTCGTTTTTTATTATAAACAATTCAAAAGCGATATAAAGTAACGCTCGGACTAGGATATCCTAGACAGACGGCTGATTTCTACGCTATTCTCAATTATCCCAATTATGATACTAATCGGATACCATTATGCAATTTACACCAGCAATGTTGCCGAGCCTGATTCAAGCCGTCAATGCAGTCATCGAAGCAAACGCCGAGCAAGTGACGGCGCTTGACCAAGCGATTGGCGACGGCGATCATGTCACTAACTTACAACGTGGCATCAACGCCCTGACAGCACAACAAGATGAATTCGAACAGCTTGATTGGGCCGGCGCATGGCAGAAAGTCGGCATGATTTTAATGTCTTCAGTAGGCGGTGCATCAGGCTCGCTGTATGGCACCCTTTTTATTACGATGAGCAAGGCTGCCCGCGGATTGCAATTGAATCAGCGAGGCTTCGCGGAGGTTTTTAGCAAAGGCGTGGAATCCGTCAAGATGCGTGGCAGAGCTGATGTCGGTGAAAAAACCATGCTCGATGTATTGGTTCCCGCCGCAGACTACCTTCAGCAAGTTGCAGCTGACCCAGTTGAATTGCCCGAGGCTCTGCAAGCCCTCTGCAACGTTGCTATAGCAGGTATGGAATCAACTCGCGATATGCTGGCAACCAAGGGGCGCGCCTCGTTTTTAGAAGAACGCAGTATCGGCCATATTGATGCCGGTGCTAAAACCGCCCAATTAATGATATGTGCGATAACCAAAGTATTGGCTGAACACTTAGCATCCCCATCGTAACGATGCGCAATGCACCGGCGCATCCCAGAGTTGCAGCAGCTCATCGTCGAGCAAAGTCAAGGTAATTGAACACCCCGCCATGTCAAGAGAGGTGGTGTAATTACCGACTAGTGAGCGGCAGATGTTAATTCCGCGCTGCTCCCAATAGTGGGAGGCCAATTGATAGACCAAGTGCAATTCCATCAAAGGCGTTGCCCCGAATCCGTTGACGTGCAGTAAAACCTGCTGACCGTTTTGCGGCTTTAATTCAGTGTCGATACTGCCTGCCAGATGGTCGACAATTTCACTAGCGCTACCCAACGGTATCGTTTCCCGTCCTCGTTCGCCATGTATGCCGACTCCCATTTCAATTTCGTCCTCACCGATTTCAAAAGTAGGCTTGCCCAATGCCGGAACCGTGCAGCTGCTCAACGCGACACCAATGGATGCCGTGGCTCCGTTAACACGGTCCCCCAGTGCTTTACAGGCTGCTAAATCGGCACCCTGTTCGGCGGCCGCACCGACAATTTTTTCTATAACCAACGTTCCGGCTACGCCGCGTCGCCCGGTACTGTGGCTTTTCGGCAAAGATACATCATCGTCTACCAACACGGTTGCATTGGGGCAATCCAGCATCTCGGCGGCAATTTCGAAATTCATCACATCGCCGGCATAATTTTTGACAATAAATAAAACGCCGCCGCCGTTTTCTACTGCCTGTGCTGCAGCGAGCATTTGGTCCGGAGTAGGGGAAGTGAAGATTTGCCCCGGACAAGCGGCATCCAGCATGCCGGCACCGACAAACCCGGTATGTAATGGCTCATGCCCGGAACCGCCGCCGGATATCAGAGCCACTTTGCCTGAGGCAGTCGATTTGATGCGTCGAACAAAATGAGGCTGGGAGTTAAGTTGTACGATATCGGCATGCGCTTTGGCAAAACCGAGCAAGCTATCGTCAAGCAGACTATCGATGTCATTAATGAATTTTTTCATCGTTAAGGCTCCGGTGTTTATATTGCTTGTTAATTGTTACGCATTGAGTGATAGTGATTGACCTTGCAACGCTTTCGTTACCGCACGGATATCAGACATGACCCAGGTGGGTTGATAATCGATTGTCTGCAATTCCTGCTGATTGGATATCCCTGTTAATACCATGATGCTGCGAATACCGGTACGCACGGCACCCAATATGTCGGTATTCAAGCGATCACCGATAGCCACCGTTTCAGATGGATCAGCGCCGAGTTGCGCGATGGCTTGCCGGTACATGATTGGTTCCGGCTTGCCGATAATGGTCGGAGTTACCCCTGTTGCCGCTTGTAAAGCGGCTAAAATAGCACCGTTACCATGGGTGACGCCATACTCTGTCGGTAGAGTAGTATCACCGTTAGTACCGATAAATTTTGCTCCGGCGCGAATATTTAAAGTGGCTGTTGCCAGTTTATCCCATGTTAATCCCCTATCCAGGCCGCAAATAACGAAGTCGGCGCCGGGTGCGGAACCGGCGCAGTCTGGATTGCCGTTCTCAATTTCATACAAACCCGTTAACGTAAAACCAAGTTCGAGAAGGGGTTGATATGCTCCGGTTTCACCAATGACAAAAACTCTGGTTTGCGTCGGATCGGTGTGCTGTGCCAAATATAAGGCCGTTGCCATTCCCGAGGTGAGAACTTCGTCTTTCGCAATTGACACCCCCATTTTTGCTAGTTTTAAAACATATTGATCCGCTGTCATTCCTGCGTTATTGGTGGCCAATATGAAAGGAAGATCTCGTTTCCGCAACAATTCAAAAAATTCCGTTAAACCGGGTAATGGTCGGTCACCGTGCCATAAGACACCATCCATATCGATGATCAGGGCACTGACGTTAGTAAAGGACGGCATAAGTATGATTCTCGCTGAAATATCTTTATTGAAATGTTAATAATCAATCGGAAGAATGGCATAAAGCAGTTATTTTTGTCCAGTTTCATGCTATTTGCATTTGTCAGACGATTTATATGCTGAAAGGCTGTTTCGTCGTAAATCATCGTCAACATGAAAGCATAAATATAGGGTGTCGACATGCCGTTTATCACAAAGGAAGGCGATTTTCTAGACGATATGAAATTGACATCCATGCTGTTTCTGATTTAAAGTTGAAAATTAGCGGCTAAAATCAATAATAGCTAACTATAACAATAACGGAAAACAATCGGAGCAATAACATGGCAAAACCATTAATTCAAATGGCCTTAGATTCATTAGATTTCGACGCAACAGTGGCACTTGCAGAGCAGGTTGCGCCCTATGTTGATATTTTTGAAATCGGCACACCATGCATTAAATATAATGGCTTGGCGCTTGTTGAGGAGCTAAGAGCAAGATTTCCGGAGCAACTGCTTTTAGTCGACCTGAAAACGATGGATGCGGGTGAATACGAGGCAGCACCTTTTTACGCGGCCGGCGCAGATATTTGTACCGTTCTCGGTGTTTCCGGCTTGGCGACCATTGGCGGTGTTGTCAAAGCGGCAAAAGCTCATAATGCAGAGGTACAGGTGGATTTAATCAATGTTCCTGACAAAACAGCTTGCGCGAGAGATTCAGCGGCGCTGGGTGCACAAATCGTCGGTGTACACACCGGCTTGGATGCACAGGCGGCAGGCCAGACTCCTTTTGCCGACTTGCAGGCAATTTCTCATTTAGGTTTGGACGTACGCGTTTCTGTTGCAGGCGGCATCAAACCGGCTACCGTGCAGCAGGTTGTCGAATCCGGTGCCAACATTATCGTTGTCGGTGCGGCGATCTATGGAGCGCCTTCACCAGCGGAAGCGGCTCGTGAAATTCGCGAACTGGTTGATGCTGCCGGGGCATAAAGATGCATCAAAAACTCGTTATTGACAAAATCTCGGATATCCTTAGCGTTACCGATGAATCTTATCATGCGAAATTAACTTATATGCTTGACCGGGCAGGGCGGATTTTTATCTCCGGGGCGGGTCGTTCAAAGCTTGTCGGTAACTTTTTTGCCATGCGTTTAATGCACGGCGGCTATGATGTCAGTGTGGTCGGTGAAATAGTAACGCCGAGCATCAAGGACGGTGATTTATTGATTATCATTTCCGGTTCAGGAGAGACGGAGCAGTTGATAGCGTTTGCCAAAAAAGCGAAATCAATCGGCGCGGACATTGTTTTAATTTCCGCAAAGGATAGCTCGACCATCGGCGATTTGGCCGATAAGACTTTTCAGATAGGTAAAGCTCAACAATACGATAAAGTTAAAGGTATGCCGATGGGTACCATGTTCGAGTTATCCACGCTGCTGTTTCTTGAGGCAATGATTTCACATATTATCCACCAAAAAGGGATAGCGGAAGAGGAAATGCGGACAAGGCATGCTAATTTAGAGTAGTGCTGAAACAACGGGCGGCTCATGCCGCTCGTTCAAGTCAAAGGCAAATAATATTAATATGTTCCCGGAGCATAAATGGTTGACAGTGTCGGTCCGTCATAACTACAAAAATCGACAGGAAATATGCTTTCCTCCGCGAATTGGCGGGTACACAGGGGCGTCTGGACCGGACCGACCGGAATTCGTTAATACCTCCGGCGGTGAATTCTCCGGTTATGATAGTGCTGCTGTAAACAACGCATCGTGGAGTTGTACGGAAACAGCGGCAAAGTATTGGTTTCGATTGATTCAGAGAATCGGCAAGCGGCGTCCGCCCAGTCCGGGCGAGACAAGAGGTTCGTCTTTACCGTTGAGAAAATAATAGCGTTGAAGCACTACTCTGAACTTTAATACAACGTATAGCTAGGGGTGTTTACAGGTGGGGAATAACAATTTGATGAATGGTTTATTTACAGCATTGCCGATTTTCGCTGAGAAGCGGACTGAGATTGATGAATTTAACAAAGCGAACAGCTTCACAGAAAAGACTGAGGGTTCTGACGATCTTACCGGTGTTGCCAAATATTTAAAGAATGTGTCTTCCGTAACCGGTGTTGCCAGATATCTGCAAAATATCTCCTCGGTTACCGGTGTTACCAGATATTTGGATAACCAAGCCTCCCGTCCTGCAACCGGCGTCACCAAATACATGGCTAAGCAGATGCTCTCTGCAAATGAAAAACCGCCTACCACCGGAGTCAGTAAATATATGGTAAAACAGGCGCTATATTCAAAAGATAAACCCACTGTCACCCGAGTTACAAAATATGTGGTTAAGCGGAATATCACTGCCAAAGCTAAACCAGTAGCCAGCAGAGTTGAAAAGTACATTGCAAAACAAGCTTTAGCTGCCAGGGAATCAGCTCCGACAACAGGTGTTGGGCGCTATATGGAAGAACAGGCTAAATTAGCGAGAAAAACGGCTGCGGCAGAAATAGTTGCCAGACATCTGGAAGAGGAAGCCAGAATCGCTCAAGAAGCGCAACAAAAAGCAGAGCAGCAAAACCAGCAGCAGCGTGAGGAAATGGTCGAACCCGAAAAAATTGACGGTACCGGTGTCGACAAATATTTGCACGGCCGTCATAGAGAACCGGTAACAAGTGTCGCAAAATATCTGGCGAAACAGATTGTTGCTGAAACTAATAAACCCGCGACAAGCCGTGTAGAAAAATATCTGACTAAACAACGTTTAGCGGAATATAACAAGGAGGCGGTGACAGGGGTTGCTAAATATTTGACAAAACAAATATTATCAACCAGGAAACTACCGAAGGTTACCGGTGTAGATAAGTATGTAAGCAAGCAATCAATTGTCGAAAGAGATAAGCAAAAAGTTAGTGGTGTTGCAAAATATATTGCAAAACAATCTGTTATAACAAGAAAAGCGCCATCCCCCAATGAGGTTGTTAAATACTTGGAAGGCGAATTGATTTTGGCAAACGAAAAATCTTCCGAAACCGGTGTTGATCGTTATATACGGAATAAGATTGTACCTTTGGAAAAATCCTCCGTATCAACAGGTGTTGAAAAGTATTTGGCGGAGCAAGCAATCAGAGAACAAAATGCAATATTCTCAAGTTTAACCGGAGTTGAAAAATATCTGCGAAACCAAAGCCTATCATCATAAAGATTTGACGGACGGAAACATCACTGCTCGATATTGAGATTCATCGAGTATATGAAACAGTTTCAATAGCGTTCTGATTTAACGCTTTATTTTAATAATTTAGAAATTATGGGTCCATGCTAAACATTGACATCGGTCCCCTTTCTGTTTTAAAGTTACGTCCGCATTATTTTAAAGTATGTAGTAAAAACTACATGTATGTAGTAAAAACAACAATTAATCGGAGCAATAACATGGCAAAACCATTAATTCAAATGGCCTTAGATTCATTAGATTTCGACGCAACAGTGGCACTTGCAGAGCAGGTTGCGCCCTATGTTGATATTTTTGAAATCGGCACACCATGTATCAAATATAATGGCTTGGCGCTTGTTGAGGAGCTAAGAGCAAGATTTCCGGAGCAACTGCTTTTAGTCGACCTGAAAACGATGGATGCGGGTGAATACGAGGCAGCACCTTTTTACGCGGCCGGCGCAGATATTTGTACTGTTCTAGGCGTTTCCGGCTTGGCGACTATTGGTGGTGTTGTCAAAGCGGCAAAAGCCCATAATGCGGAAGTACAGGTGGATTTAATCAATGTTCCTGACAAAACAGCTTGCGCGAGAGATTCAGCAGCGCTGGGTGCGCAAATCGTCGGTGTACACACCGGCTTGGATGCACAGGCGGCGGGTCAAACTCCTTTTGCCGACTTGCAGGCAATTTCTGATTTAGGTTTGAACGTACGCGTTTCTGTTGCAGGCGGCATCAAACCGGCTACCGTACAGCAGGTTGTCGAATCCGGTGCCAACATTATCGTTGTCGGTGCGGCGATCTATGGAGCGCCTTCACCAGCGGAAGCGGCTCGTGAAATTCGCGAATTGGTTGATGCTGCCGGGGCATAAGCTATGCATCAGAAACTGATTATCGATAAGATTGGCAGCATTCTGGAGGCGACAGATGATTCATATGATGTAAAGCTTACGGAAATGCTTGACAAAGCCAAGCGGATATTTATTTCAGGTGCGGGGCGTTCAAAGCTGGTTGGTAACTTTTTTGCCATGCGCTTGATGCACGGTGGCTACGATGTCAGTGTGGTTGGCGAAATTGTAACGCCGAGCATCAAAGAAGGTGATCTGTTGGTTATCATTTCCGGTTCAGGAGAGACGGAGCAGTTGATAGCGTTTGCCAAAAAAGCGAAATCAATCGGTGCGGGCATTATTTTAATTTCCGCAAAAGATAGCTCGACCATCGGCGATTTGGCCGATAAAACCTTTCAAATTGGAACGAACGAGCAATACGGTAAAGTCGTAGGTATGCCGATGGGTACCGTTTTTGAGTTGTCTACGTTATTGTTTTTAGAAGCGATGATCTCGCATATTATCCATGAAAAAGGAATTGCTGAAGAAGAGATGCGCTCGAGGCATGCCAACTTAGAATGAGTGGTGCAAGAACGAGTGGAGTTCACCACTCGTTCTTTACCTATTCCGGGTCACGCTGTGAAAACCTAAGTAAAAAATCGAACAGACTGACAGAACTAATTAATTAATAAATAAAACCAAATTTAAGGAGAAGAATATGCCTTCGCGCCGAGAATTAGCGAACGCCATACGCGTTTTGAGCATGGATGCAGTGCAAAAAGCAAACTCAGGCCATCCGGGGGCCCCGATGGGGATGGCTGATATAGCCGAAGTGTTATGGAACGACTACATGACGCATAATCCGGCTAACCCGAAATGGCCTAACCGCGATCGATTCATACTTTCAAATGGTCACGGTTCAATGCTGTTATATTCGTTGCTGCATTTGACGGGTTACGATCTTCCGATTGATGAACTAAAAAACTTCAGGCAATTACACTCCAGAACACCAGGGCACCCCGAGTATGGATATGCACCGGGAGTTGAAACAACTACAGGACCGCTGGGTCAAGGTATTGCCAATGCTGTTGGTATGGCCTTAGCTGAACGTACTTTAGCGGGGCAATTCAATCGGCCGGGCCACAACATCATCGATCATTATACCTATACCTTCTTAGGCGATGGTTGTCTGATGGAAGGTATATCCCACGAAGTTTGCTCTTTGGCCGGATCTATGGGATTGGGCAAGCTGATTACTTTTTACGACGATAACAATATTTCCATTGACGGTGAGGTGCGAGGTGAAGGTGGGGTCCCTGGATGGTTTATGGATGATACGCCTCGTCGTTTTGAGGCTTACGGTTGGCATGTCATTCAAAAAGTCGATGGTCATGATGCTGAGGCGATAAAGAAAGCTATCGAGGAAGCGCGTTCAGTCACTGACAAACCCTCATTGATTTGTTGCCAGACGACGATTGGTTGGGGTTCTCCAAACAAACAAGGTAAAGAAGAATGTCATGGCGCCGCTTTGGGAGAAGCAGAGGTCGCATTGGTTCGAGAAACAATCGGTTGGCCGTATCCGGCATTCGAGGTTCCTAAAGACATCTATGAAGGGTGGAGTGCCTGTGATCCTGGTGCGAAAAGCGAAGCGGAGTGGAAAACTCGTTTCAACAGTTACCGTAGTGAATACCCGGAACTGGCAGCCGAATTCGAACGTCGCATGGCAGGAGATTTACCGAGCGATTGGAATGAAAAGTCGAATGCTTTTATTGCTGAAATCAATGATAAAGCCGAAACGATTGCAAGCCGTAAGGCCTCGCAAAATACGTTAAACGGATTCGGACCCTTATTGCCCGAATTGTTGGGTGGCTCCGCCGACTTGGCAGGTTCTAATTTGACCTTATGGGCCGGTTGCAAAAACGTCAATGCGGACGGTCACGACGGAAATTATGTCTATTATGGTGTACGTGAATTCGGCATGTCGGCGATGATGAACGGTATTGCACTGTACGGCGGGTTCAAACCGTACGGCGCAACCTTCGAAATGTTCTCTGAATATGCACGTAACGCTTTGCGTATGGCTGCTTTGATGAAGATTCAAAGCATCTTCGTTTACACCCATGATTCGATCGGCTTAGGAGAAGATGGGCCGACTCATCAACCGGTTGAACAGACTGCAACTTTACGGATGATTCCGAACATGCAGGTTTGGCGTCCATGCGATGCTGTCGAGTCTGCAGTTTCCTGGAAAGCAGCTATCGAACGTAAAGATGGCCCGACTTCATTGATTTTCTCACGCCAGAATTTGCCGCATGTTTCTCGCTCTGCTGAACAGATCGAGGCAATCGGACGAGGTGGCTACATAGTGAGCGATAGTGACGGTCAGCCTGAAGCGATCGTTATCGCTACCGGTTCGGAAGTAGAGCTCGCCATGAAAGCGGCGCAAGAACTGACTGCGAAAGGCCGTAAAATCCGTGTGGTATCAATGCCTTCTACAAATGTATTTGATGCTCAGGATCAAGCCTACCGGGATTCGGTATTACCACCTGCGGTACGTAGCCGAGTAGCAGTCGAGGCCGGTGTAAGCGACGCATGGTGGAAATATGTGGGGAGCGATGGCAAGGTAGTAGGTCTCGATCGTTTCGGCGAATCGGCACCGGCTGCAGAGTTATTCAAAGAGTTCGGTTTTACTGTTGAAAACGTAGTCAATAATATTGAAGCGGTACTTTAATTATTAACTGCGTAATAATAGAATAAGAACTTCTCACATTCCATTTGGCGAGGAGATCCCGGCAATGTTCAGTTTTTCGAATAGCAGTGCGGGATCTCCTTATGCTGTTACGACACATAGGTGAACAACGTGAAAAAAAATTATTTGATGAAAGGTGCATTTGCAGCGTTGCTGCTGACCAACACCATGGCGTCAGCGCAAACTGAATATCCCGCGTCAGACTTTCAACCGAAAGTAGTTTATAAGGATAGCGAATATATTAACAAACATCAGCAAGCAACAGGTGCCGGAACGGCCCAAGTAGACTCAAAGTACCCCGCGGCTAGCTTCCAGCCTAAAGTGCTCTATAAAGACCCTAATTACAAACCAAGTAAGATGGCACAAGCTGCACCAGGTTCGGCAACGCCTTCTGCAGCGGTTGAACCGCTAGCAGGTACGGATAATTCTGTAGGATCTACTGAAGAAAAAGAAGATTCTTCTTTCACTTTTTTGATCGGTCTGGTTATTGCCGGCGCGGTTGGTTTTTTCTTGTTGAAAAAACAACCGGAAGCAAAAGCCAAACAGCCACATAGACGTCCTCGGGCTAGGCAGTCTGTAGCAGCAAGTGCTGGCGGTGAATTGACGGGTGTTGCCAAATATTTATCAGAAATGGAAATTTCGAATACCGGTGTCTCCCGATATTTGGAAAAACAAAAGCAAACACCGGTTAGTAGCGTTGCCAAATATCTGGCAAAACAGGTTTTAAGAGAAAGAGAAGCAGCTGCATCCAAAGTTACAGGGGTCGAGAAATATCTTCGTGACCGCGGATAAGATAAAAATTATTGCAAGGCATAATAAAATACCGCTTCGGGTTATATGATTGTCACTTGTATACCTGCAAATAAACTGCAATATGTAAATACAAGAGCGCAGCAGCGCTCTTGTTGTGGTTTATGTGACAGCGAAATAGCATACTCTGAAATTTCTAAATATGATCATTTAAAGTGGAGTAGAGAAGAGGGTTGTTTGGCAGAGATAAAATGAACAACAAGTGTCACAGCAAAGTTTGGCGGTAAAACATATTTGACGCCGACTGATGAAGATGGCAAACGATTTATTAAAGAAGCCGCATATTCTTCACTACCTGTATTTGCCGCCGCCGGATACATATACAGGCTAAAAAATGAAACTACAAGCTAATAGAGAATGCGACGCCCCTTTGCAGGGTAACTGCAAGCATACTACCGGATTAAACTCAATGTAAGTCAAGCGGCCTTTCGTTTGACATCGATAAACAATATTGAAGCGTATAACTGCATAAATTAAGCAATTTTGCGGTTTTTTTATAAAAAAATAAATAAAGGTAATACTTATGGCAAATTTACTTGAACAACTTCGCGAAATGACCGTAGTTGTGGCAGATACCGGAGACCTCCAGGCCATTGAAACATTCAAGCCTCGTGATGCAACAACTAATCCCTCATTAATTACCGCTGCTGCGCAAATGCCGCAATACCAGAGTATTGTTGATGATACTTTAAGAGGTGCTAGAGAAACATTAGGTGCCGGCGCTTCTGCCGCTGATGTCGTGACACTTGCTTTTGATCGTCTGGCCGTATCTTTCGGATTGAAAATACTTGAAATCATACCCGGTCGTGTGTCTACCGAAGTCGATGCAAGACTGTCTTATGATACCGATGCGACTATAGCAAAAGCTCGTGAGCTGATTGCACAATATGAAGCAAAAGGTGTTTCAAAAGATCGAATTCTAATTAAAATTGCCGCCACTTGGGAAGGCATTAAGGCAGCGGAAGTATTGGAAAAAGAAGGCATCCATTGCAACCTGACATTATTGTTTGGTTTACACCAGGCAATTGCTTGTGCAGATGCGGGAATTACCTTGATATCACCTTTTGTTGGACGCATCTTGGATTGGTATAAAAAAGATACCGGCCGTGATTCTTATCCGCCGGAAGAAGATCCGGGCGTATTGTCAGTTACCAGTGTGTACAACTACTATAAAAAATTCGGTTACCAAACGGAAGTGATGGGCGCAAGTTTTCGGAACATTGGCGAAATAACCGAATTAGCCGGCTGTGATCTGTTAACTATTTCACCAGCATTGTTAGGGGAACTGCAATCGACAGATTCAGAATTGCCGCGTAAGCTGGATCCGGCTATTGCTGCAAACGCAGCTATTGAAAAAATTACGGTAGATCAAACTACATTTGACAAAATGCACGCTGAAAACCGTATGGCGACCGATAAGTTGTCGGAAGGTATTGACGGTTTTACTAAAGCCTTGGAAACCTTGGAAGAGTTGCTTGCGGATCGTTTAGCAGCCCTGGAAAGCTAGGAATAGTGCTGTTTTAAGGATATTATTTTTCTTGATATCCTATTATCCGGAACAGATGCCGGAACGTTTTAGCAACCAACCATTATTTATAGTAACTCATCGTTTCTGTAAGGTAATACGGGAACGATGTAACACTCTCTATCATAACTTCTAATCAAAATGTCAAAAAAATTATTAGACATCGTCAGTCCCGGCGTTGCAACCGGTGATGACGTACAAAAAATCTTCACATTCTGTAAAGAAAATAGCTGTGCACTACCAGCTGTTAATGTTATCAGTACTGATACCATTAATTCCGTATTGGAAGCTGCTGCAAAAGTCCAAGCTCCGGTTATTATTCAATTTTCTAATGGTGGTGCAGCATTTGTTGCAGGAAAAGGGTTGAAACTGGAAGGTCAGCAATGTTCAATTCTGGGTGCTATTTCCGGTGCAAAACATGTGCATAACATTGCAGAATATTATGGAGTCCCAGTTATTCTACATACCGATCACGCAGCTAAGAAATTATTGCCGTGGATAGACGGGCTTTTGGATGCTGGAGAAAAGCACTTTGCTGAAACCGGAAAACCGTTATTCAGCTCACATATGTTGGATCTTTCAGAAGAAAGTCTGGAAGAGAATATTGAAATTTGTGGTCAATATTTAGAACGCATGTCCAAAATGGGCATGACCCTGGAAATTGAACTTGGCGTAACCGGAGGCGAAGAAGACGGTGTGGATAATACCGGAATGGATCAGTCACTGCTTTATACCCAGCCTCAAGAAGTTGCTTACGCTTATGAAAATTTAAGTAAGATTAGCCCGCATTTTACTATTGCGGCATCTTTCGGTAATGTACACGGTGTTTACAAGCCCGGCAACGTTAAACTAAAGCCCAGTATTTTGGCTGATTCACAAAAATACGTTTCGGAGAAATACGGTGTCCCGCACAATACCCTGAATTTCGTATTCCATGGCGGTTCCGGTTCTTCTGCGGAAGAAATAAAAGAATCGATCGGTTACGGTGTCATTAAAATGAACATTGATACCGACACACAATGGGCAACTTGGGCTGCCGTAAGAGACTATTACGAAAATAATAAAGGCTATCTGCAGGGGCAGATTGGTAACCCTGAAGGTGCCGATAAGCCTAATAAAAAATACTATGACCCACGTGTATGGCAACGAGCCGGACAGGTCGGTATGGTGACTCGTTTAGAGCAGGCTTTTCATGAATTAAATTCAGTTAACACTTTGTAAACTGAACATGCTGATTAAAGGCCGGTACCAGTGTATCGGCCTTTTTATATCCGATTCATTTGCATGTAAGATGTATATGGAATGAATAGTCACTATTAAAGATATGATAAATTTATAATCACGAGGACCAGAAAATGACCGAAAACTGGATTGCACCATCTATTCTTTCTGCGGACTTTGCCAGATTAGGCGAAGAAGTAGATAATGTTTTAGCCGCTGGTGCCGATATCGTGCATTTTGATGTCATGGACAATCATTTTGTACCGAATCTCACCATAGGCCCGCTGGTTTGCGATGCTTTGCGTAAGCATGGAGTTACTGCGCCAATCGATGTACATCTGATGATAGAACCGGTCGACCGGATTATTCCTGATTTTGCCAAAGCCGGTGCGAATTACATTACTTTTCATCCGGAGGGTTCAATTCATATTGATAGAACTCTGCAGTTAATTAAGGACTCCGGCTGCAAAGCTGGATTGGTATTTAATCCGGGTACTCCGCTGCACTATTTAGATTATGTGATGGATAAGCTCGATATGATCCTGCTCATGTCGGTTAATCCCGGTTTCGGGGGCCAATCCTTCATACCGTCGGCATTGGACAAGCTACGTGAAGTACGGAAAAGAATTGACGATAGCGGTTTAGATATTCGATTGGAAATTGATGGTGGCGTCAAAGTCGATAACATTCGGGAAATTAAAGAAGCGGGAGCAGATACTTTTGTTGCCGGGTCGGCTATCTTCGGTAAAGGGGACTACAAAAAAATCATCGACGAAATGCGTGCCGAATTAGCGAAAGCCAATTGACCGATGCGGACAGCTTAAAGGCCATTATCTAGATAACTATTGACCGGAAAAATAATCACCAGCCCACACGAACTGGTGATTTCCGGTTTTTCCATCCCCAAAACTGGCATCGGTTGGTGTTTCTCGTAACTCAGTACATGCCGGTGTACAGCCTCCCTCTTCAAATTAGGAATGTTAGCAGTTAAATCAACCCGTGGGCATTCCTTTCAATATTACAAAAAATTTTTTCCCTTAAGGTGTGACAGTTCCGGGATAATCATTTTTCAAATATCATTTTAATTGATGTACAACTTCAATATTTTTTGCAAAAACATATCGAAATACCAGAGGTCACAGTTTTTGCTTAATTTTTATTAAAGACCTAAAACGCTTACTTCATCAACATAAATCATGTCGTAGTTAGTAGAAGCATCACTGCGAATTCGGAATGTCGCATTGCTTGGGAATGCATAATTGTTGCGATCAATCACGACTTCAATGGGATAAAAGGTATTATTAGCAAAATACGTTCCTTGAACATAGTCCGCTACTACTTGCCATTGGCTACCATCGTAATATTCGACAAAGAAATTTTCACCGGTTTCATAACTGATTGACTGAAACCAGAAGTTGATTTTCAGCTGTTCATAATTACTGGCATCGAATGAATTGGAAATCATTGCCGAGGCATTACCGGAATTGTCGCGCAAACGAATACAGAATGTGCCTTGATGGGCATAACTTGCATCACTGGAACTGCGGCGTACGTCAATGCCTCCGTCATTCCAATTACCCCAAACGGATGTTTAACGCGTGGAATATCATATAAGCAAATATTTACTGATGAAACGGCGGAAATTTCTAGCGTAGATCACTATCACTCTGGCGGACCATTGATTATGTGGGCGTGTGGGAAGTGTGATAAGTGAAAGTGAAAAAATAATGATAAGTTAGTAATCACAATGAAGTGTGTAATATATAATGCGCAAGGCCGCATTTTAAGACTGGTCGAAGCCCCGGTAAATATGCTTTCAATTCAGGCGCAACCCGGCGAATACTGGTTGATCGGATATGCAGATGACAGAACGCAATACATCGACCAGGGTGAAATTTTATATCGTCCCGTTCATCCAATTGCAATCGATAAAACAGAATTTTTTGCTGACGGCGAAGACCGTGTAAATTTCTTTGGTGCCGAGCTTGGTTCGGTTATTAAGATTGAGCGAATAGATCAGTTTGGTCTAGCTGACCCTAAAGCATCTGTATCCGGTGAAATTGACGGGACCGATAGTTTTTCCACGATGATCCCGGGAACGTATTGCATCACGATTGAACGATGGCCGTTCTTGGATTGGAGTGCAATGATCAATGCAGTTTAAAATAACCCGTTCATTGCAGCAGATTAAATTGGATGCGGCTATGCGAATAGACCGCTTAGCTGGTGAAAAGCGGCAATCCTATATCACCGTAGCACCTGGCCAAGAGGCAACCTACACCGCAAAATTAAACGACGCCAAAGCATATATAGCAGCCGGCTATCCGGCCGATGCAACACCGTATGTTTGGATCAATGCTGAATCAGTGGCTACCGGCGATACGCCACAAATTGTCGCCGATCTAATTGTTTCAACAGCCGCGCAATGGTCGGTAATCGGCGCACAAATAGAAGGGGCGCGCCAATCAGCTAAACGTATGATTGCCGAGGCAATCAGTGTTTTGCAAATACGCGCCGCAGAACTTAAGTTCAAATCCGACATAGATGCTATATAGGCGCTGTATCAAGCGCACGATTATGCAATCTGTCCCGAGTGCACGGGGTCAAGTCTTACAATCCCATATGCGTGAATTTAAGACCTGACCCGGCTATCCCGTTTGATAGAACGTGTCTAGGGAAATGCCAAAGTAACGGGAGGCTTTAGCGACCTTGCCGATTTCTTTGGCATGATTGAGTACCCGTAATTTACGGGTGATGCCGTGTTGAACTTTTTTGCTCATCAGGCTGGACCTTCAGCAATTCATAGTAATGAATTGTCTGCCTAGGTCCAGACTTTCATCGTTTTGTTCGGCTTACTTGCCTTTAACCGCTTCCATTTCACTCATCAGAGCGGCAGCGCCGGGCATGTCCATGTGTTGTACGATGCCATCATCCAGGACTGGTTGGTCTGATAGTGTGGAAGGAGCCGTTTTTATAATACTGATGCTTTCTAAACTCAGATGGTAGCTACCGCCGTTACATTGCTCGTCGTATTCTTCGTCGTATACGTCATGGTCGAAATCGCGAACGATAATAGTGTAGGGCCCGCTTTGAGTCAGCTCATAATGGATTCTAGGGCATGAAAAACCGCATACCTGCTCGACGGAGCAGTCTGCGTTATCGTCTGCATAGGCAACTTCATTGCCTTGTGGGTCGAGCAATATGATTACCGGGTCAAGTCCTGAGGTTCCGTTTCCGAAATCATCGCGTGTATCAACTCGGATGACGACATCTTCTTTTGGATAACCCGAGAAGGTCCATTTGTCTCCCTGGACCAACGGACTTCCTTCAGTTATGGAATTAGGAACCGTTTGCAGTCGGTCAGCCCGTGCTATGCTGTCGATCGGTATAAGGGGGATTTGCAGGGCTGATGCCGAAGAGACATAAAGCATGCCTAACACGTTGGCCAACAAAAAGCTGTTTTTTAACAGTGCCTTGATGAATCGAGAATTTGTTTGATTTTTCATAAGAATACTCTTTGGGTTAAGGTTGGCGTTTTCTATTCCGTGACAAAAAAATTCCTTACAGAACTCCGGGAAAAAGTATAGCGTAAGAGCGGAAAATAAAACGTGTTAGACTTAACAAAAATGATCAGTGGCAATCGGGAGTGCGATCGCTATGAATTTCCACAGCCAACTTTTAACCAATGGTTAGCAGTTTTCAGGGGGGTGTTGGCGTATGATGCCGGGAGTTTCTCATGCTTTTTAGTCGTAACCGACTGCTTTTCGTCGCCGACAAAATAGCCGGCTAGTATTTATCGCTCTTTGAACATGGATTCACAACCTCTACCGGTATATTCGCTCAATTCTTCGATCTGCTTGAATCCAAGTTTTTCGGCTTTCGGCCAATCAGAGACTCTGATGACATAGATATTGATGGCAGTTGTCGGAGCGCCGCACATAGCTAAAACGCTGAGCCCACTATCGCCCTTCTGGGCGCACATGACCTTGATGCCGGCCTCTGTTAGTTGTACCTTCATCACTTCCGGAGCAATGCCCAAGCGTTCGCATTGTATAGATTCGTCAGACTTATAGATGGTAACCGACTTTGCCCCTGATAGTTGAAAGGCGTCCGGATTAGCCCCCTTGTCCACGGAGCTTCCGGCACATCCGACTATAAGAGATATAACTAAAAGTAAAACCGTGTTTCGTTGCATAATTCAAATAGATTCGGTGAAAAAGTGAATTATTCTTAGTAAGTAAGCGGGTTCAAGTCTTGCAATCTCCTAATGAAAACATTCTGGCATTAAACAAGAAAATAGCCCGGATGCAGCTTTACGGAATCCGGGATAAAGCGGCTTTGATTATATTCCGGATTCCGCTGGGTTTAGTTGGGTTTACTTGCTACATTTTTTAGGAGGCTCGCTTTCAATCTCCTCCACCTTGCCGTCTTCGAATTCTACCTCGGCGCAAGCGCCTGTTTCCAATGGCCCGTGATCCTCATCGATATCCGTATGTTCATTCACTTCGACGGAGCGGCCGCCGACAACCCATGTCCCTGCCTTCCCTTCGGGACGGCTTTCAATGACGCCGTAAAAATCGTCGTCTGCGGATGCGACGTTGGTCACGCTCAAAGTGAAAAAAGAACCGGCTAAAAGAATGAGAGTTTTATTCATGGTATTTCCTCCTACTTGCTGGATTATTAAACAACTACTTCAAAACCTTCAAACTGTGGCGGACCTAAGTATATATCCTTCCTTCCACCCGCATTTGCATGAGCTTTTCCAAATGCTTCCGACTTAGTCCAGGCTTCAAATGCGTCACTGGATTCCCAGGTGGAATGTGAGGCAAACAGCGTATATTCTTCATTGCTCGGCCCCCTAAGCAGATGAAATTCTATAAAGCCGGGCACAGTATCTAAGTACGTTTCTCTATTCTTCCAGACACTTATGAATTCATCTTCGTTACCGGATGCGACTTTGAACCGATTCATTGCAATAAACATTTATAACCTCGATAAACTGTATTTGATAGAAGTGCCAACGTTGGAGTCCAGCAGGGAGCGGAGCGAATCTGCTGCAACGACGGGTTAGACGGCTCCGCCCTGATCACTGGTACGCAAATGCTCGCTGAGCTCGCGCGTCATGAGGACAGTGCCTTCGACACCCTCGATCGACGAGAATACGCACTGACCATTAAACGTGAATTCCTTGTACGACGCCACAAAGCGATCCGTAAAGTCGCGTTTCCGAAACACGTGCTGCGATGCGCTCCCAGTAGCCTCTGTAATCGCCGTTCTGTACCCGATTCGCGCGGCGTTGGCGATACAGATGTCCACCAGTCTGCCGGCTATCCCGCGCGACCCCACGCTCGCGGCCACGCCGAGCATAAAGAGGTGGGCATGCGTTCCCGGTGCGACCGGGTTCCCAACCCGGTACCGCTGGTCCAAGCCGTCTAGGAGCGAGCCTATCGGCGCGAAGCACGGAACAGCCTCTTCGAGCCCCGCCGGCGAAACGGTGCCGAAATCGTGCGCCAGAAGCGCGCTAACAAGGTGCCCTTCGGAGGCGTGCCGTGCGACAATTGTGAGCTGTTCGGTCAACGCCTTCGGAACGAAAGCCGCCACGAGGCGCACGATCTGGTCGTAAGGAATCTCGATTGCTACGCCCATGGGCTCAAAGCGGCTGAACGCCTCAGCAAGAAGTCGAGCCATTTCTCCAGCCTCTGTCTCTTCGAGTAGCCCGTTTTCGACACCGTCTGCCAAAGTGATCGATCGCATGTTTCTTCTGCGCCGCCTAACAATTTATTACCCAGATCCGAATATCTTACCTATGTCCTCTCTCAGTTGACAAGTAAGTGGTCTGGATAACACGTAGTGTAATCCGGGACAATCGGAGCCACACAACCCCGGATTCCGCAAGCTTAAGTATGGATGTATGATTAAATTAA
>JBNLCC010000104.1:0-1554 GCA_050303615.1 Methylococcaceae bacterium
TACTACGCAATGATCATTGCTAATCAGCACTATAAGTCTCTTCCCTCTCTGGATACGCCGATCAACGACGGCCGAGCGTTGGAAAAAATCCTAAAAGACAAATACGGCTTCAGAACTACAGTACTGGTTGACGCCAACCGGTATTCCATTCTTTCGGAGCTGAACAAGCTGCGATCCGAATTAACGGAAAACGACAATTTGTTGATTTATTATTCCGGTCACTGCGAACTGGATGATCAAAGCCGCGGCAATTGGCTGCCACAGGACGCGGAGCCGGATAACAGAGCGAACTGGATATCATCGACCGCAATCACCGATATTCTGAACGCCATGTCGGCAAAGCACGTTCTGGTCATCGCCGATTCCTGTTATTCCGGTTCGATGACCAGGTCGTCCTTGGCACGCTTACAACCCGATATGAGCGATGAACGTCAGGCCGAGTGGGTCAAGGCAATGATCAAAACCCGGTCCAGAACGGTATTGACTTCCGGCAGTCTGAAGCCGGTCATGGATGGCGGCGGGGAAGGGCATTCAGTATTCGCCAAGGCGCTAATCGACACGTTGCAAAAGAACGACGGTCTGCTTGAAGGAGAAAAACTCTACCGCATCGTGTCCAGTAACATCGTTTCGTCGGCATCGCGGTTTGATATCGAACAGGTACCGCAATACGCGCCGATCCGGCTATCCGGCCACGAAGCGGGCGAATTCTTCTTTGTGCCTAAATAGCCGCTTCTCGTTCCGAGTGTCGTGAGCGCATATCCAACCTTTTAAACAAAACCATCAGCCGCCCGTGCCCGTTGAAATGGCATGCACCCACTTACGTCCGGGGGGACCATTTGCCGTAATCGAAATGTTCCATGCAGTGAGACGAAGCAATGCGCCATAAACTGGAGACATAACGATTGTGGTGGTTCAGCGCCAGCTTAGCCCAACTTTAATATTTTCAAGTTTAATGCATTAAATTTAATATAAAAATAACTATTGGGCGCTGCGCCTATTGACGCTGTGTTCGCCAATGGAAGCGCCAAACGCCTTATCGTTCCCTCTCCCGGATGGCGCGGAAGATTAAAGTGTCACTCGCGACTTTCATTGTAAAGAAAAACCTATCCCGTTTCCGCAAGCATATTCTTCAAGTGCGCCAAGCTCGCCTTGCCGCGTTCCTTGATCAGTTCCGGGTCCAGTCGTTTCTTGTTGGTCCATTCCAGGTCCTCTGCCGGCAGCTCGTTAAGAAATCGGCTGGGTTCGCATTCGCTCATTTCGCCGTAGCGCTTGCGATGGGTACAGTAGCTGAAGGTGCAACTTAAGCGGGCGCGGGTGATGCCGACGTAGGCCAAGCGCCGCTCTTCCTCGATATTGTCGGTTTCGATGCTGTTTTGATGCGGCAACAGGTTCTCCTCCATGCCGATCAGGAATACATGGGGGAATTCCAGGCCCTTGGAGGCATGCAGGGTCATCAGGCTGACCTGGTCGCCGGCCTCCTGCTCCTGGTTGCGCTCGAGGATATCCATCAGCATGATCTTGCCGATGATATCGGCCAACGAGAGGTCGTTGCCC
>JBNLCC010000105.1:0-15284 GCA_050303615.1 Methylococcaceae bacterium
TATACACAGCACTCGCCCGGTTCAGCCGGGAACTTCACCAATTGGGCAGTGCCAGTCAAACCGGCCGGGTTCGCTGGTATGCTTCGTCGATGGCGTTGGGCACCGCGGCTGTTATCGCGATAGGGTTGCTGTCATGATCCTGCCGGCCATAATTACCGTTTTATTGCTGGGAGGTTGTGCCGCTTGGGTAGCGGAACGCAGCAATCCGGCCGCGCCGCGCTGGGTCTCAATTATCACATTGGCCCTGGCAACGCTGCTGGTGGCGGCCCAATATATGCGGGCGGAATCCGTCGGCATGTTGCCCGTCGACATGCCGTCTGCCTGGCTCGCCGATTTCGACCGCCCCTGGATTCCACGGTTCGGCATCAATTTTCACCTGGCGATGGACGGCATCAGCCTGCTGCTGGTGACATTAACCATGCTGCTCGGTTTCATGGCGGTCAGCAGTTCCTGGACCGAAATCGACAACCACCAGGGTTATTTTTTCTCCAATCTGTTAGCCTGCCTGGCAGGTACCGTCGGTGTGTTTTTGGCGGTCGACCTGTTCCTATTCTTTTTTTTCTGGGAATTGATGATCATCCCGATGTATTTCCTGATCAGCATCTGGGGACATGAAAACCGGATCTATGCGGCCGTAAAATTTTTCATTTTCACCCAGGTCAGCGGGCTGCTCATGCTGCTGGCCATTATCGTATTGGTGTTGCTCAACCATCAGCAAAGCGGTGTCTATAGCTTCGACTATTTTGAATTGCAAAACACCCGGCTTGACGCCGGCGTTGCATTCTGGTTGATGCTGGGATTTTTTATCGCATTTAGCGTCAAACTGCCGGCGGTGCCGCTGCATACCTGGCTGCCGGACGCCCACACCCAGGCACCCACCGGTGGCAGCGTCATACTGGCCGGCGTTATGCTGAAAACCGGCGCCTATGGTTTGCTGCGCTTTGTGTTTCCGCTGTTTCCAGAAGCGGCGCAACAATTCGCCCCGCTGGCAATGGCGCTGGGTGTGGTAAGCGTGTTGTATGCCGCGATGATGGCATTCGCCCAAACCGACCTGAAACGGCTGGTCGCCTATACCAGTGTCAGCCATATGGGCTTTATCCTGCTGGGCTTGTTTTCCGGCAGCTATTATGCGATGCAGGGCGCGGTCGTTACTATGCTCGCTCACGGCATTAGCGCAGCGGCGTTATTCATGATCGCCGGTGCCCTGCAGCAGCGTCTGCATACCCGTGAAATGGAACGCATGGGCGGACTGTGGAGCGCACTGCCCCGATTGTCGGCGTTGGCACTATTCTTCGCACTGGCCTCGTTAGGGATGCCCGGCTTGGGGAATTTCATCGGCGAATTCCTGGTATTACTGGGAGCATTTGACGTAAATGCGGTTTTGACCGCTGCGGCGGCGTTGGGGCTTATTCTGGCACCGGTGTATGCGCTGTTCATTGTGCAGCGTGCTTTCCATGGCGCGCTGCGGATAGAGACGCGATTACTCGACTGCAGCAGACGGGAACTGGTGTCGCTCGGTTTACTGGCACTCGCCACACTTTGGCTCGGCCTGCACCCCGCTCCGGTACTGAACCTTGCTGAACCGCCGCTCGAACTGCTGCAAAATTTCGTAGGGTGGGAATACTGATGAACATGCACCAGCTTGCCGCCCTTGCCCCCATTATTGTTATCAGCGTAACCGCGGTCGCTGTCATGCTGCTGATTGCCGTCCGGCGAAGTTTGGCACTCACCGGCATTGTTGCCGGCTGCGGCATCATTCTGGCGCTGGCGGCAGTGGCCATCGCCTGGCAGCCCAATCCCGTTCAGGCGACGTTACTGATCCGGGTGGACCGGCTTACCCTGCTGGCAACCGGCTTGCTGCTGCTGGCAGGTCTCACGGTGATGGGCTTCTGCTATGACTATTTTAAAACCCGACAGGGTGAAAACGAAGAATTGCTGCTGTTGTTGCTGACTGCTATGCTGGGCGCCAGCGTGTTAGTCAGCAGCAGCCATTTCGCGGCCTTTTTCATGGGTCTTGAAACGCTTAGCATCTCGTTATTTGTCCTGATCGGCTATACGGTAAACCGGCCACGGCCGCTGGAAGCCGCAATCAAATACCTGGTTTTATCCGGTGTGTCTTCAGCCTTGCTGTTGATGGGCATGGCCTTGATTTATGCGCAAAGCGGCGTACTCCACTTCAGCGGCATCGGCCAATTTATCAGCAGTCAGCGGGAAATCGACATCATGACGCTCAGTGGTATCGTGCTGCTGACCGCCGCCCTGGGTTTCAAACTTTCTCTGGTACCGTTCCATTTATGGACGCCGGACGTCTATGAAGGTGCGTCCTCACCGGTCACCGCATTTATCGCCACGGTATCAAAAGCTGCGGTCATGTTGCTGTTGCTGCGCTTTCTGCTCGACTCAGGCAGCTTTCAATATGCACCGCTGTTGACCGTACTCAGCGTCATCGCCGTCCTATCGATACTGGCCGGCAATCTGCTGGCCCTGCTGCAAAACAACGTCAAACGGCTACTGGCATACTCCTCCATCGCCCACATGGGTTATCTGCTGGTGGCGTTGATTGCCGCTGCCGGCATTGCTCCGGCGCTGGCGGTTGAATCGGTGACTTTTTACCTGGTTGCCTATTTCATTACCACCTTGGGTGCTTTCGGCGTCGTATCGGTCATTTCCACGCCGCAAGCGGAAGCATGCGACGTGACTTGTTATCGCGGGCTGTTTTGGCAACGGCCATGGCTGGCGGCGGTGTTTACGCTGATGCTGCTATCGTTGGCAGGCATACCGCTGACTGCCGGATTCATCGCCAAATTCTATATTTTCACCAGCGGCGCCGACGGCCAACTGTGGGGCCTGCTGGCCGCCGTTATCGTCGGCAGCGGCCTGGGCCTGTATTATTACTTGCGGGTCATCGTGCAAATGACGCTGACTGCGGATGGCGCAGATAGCGCAACCGAACCGGCCAATGGCCAGTGGCTTTCCGCAGCGGCACTCGCCACTTTAACAGTGCTGCTGGTGTGGCTCGGCATTTATCCCGAGCAATTGATGCATTTTATCCGGGCGGTGTCGATGACGGGCAGTTGAATAATCTATCTCCTGGGTTGGGGTTGGGGTTGGATATAAAAAAGCCCCGTTGACCGGTTGATCGGCGAGGCGAGTGGGTTTTCTGGTAGAATTGAAAAATGAATAATTATTTTGGGAAAAGTTTTATGTCTGATGAGAATGATTTAATTTTTTCACCCTTGCAGCGATCCATTACCCAGGCTGAACATACCATAGCTATCCATATTTACCGGCTACCCGATACGGATTGGACGCTCGAAATCGTCGATGAATACGACAATTCGACAGTCTGGGATGATACTTTCAAAAGCGATCAACAGGCGCTTGATGAGGCATTAAGGGCTATTGAAGAAGAGACGATTCATTCTTTTGTGGGAAAAAGCCCTGATCCCGTATGACATTAACAACTATTGCTCCTCCCCTTATTTATCAAGACCAAAACTGGATGTATTGAATTTATAAAGCGAATTGAGAGCAAAATTCGAAACTCTTTAAAAAAGCCTTCTCCAGAGGGAGAGGCCGGGGTGAGGGTGACTGGGAGAGGACTGAGGTAAGGGTTCTCACCAATACGGGTTATTTGATGTAATGGAATTCCGGCCTTTTCACGCTCATCGGCCATTTTGAGGATGATAAGGTACGTTATTTGTTCCACATAATCGCCGTATCCCACCCCATCATCCCTGAGCACATGCGCATAATTCCAAACCTTATTAACAATCTCAGACGCAATCATTTAACTACCTGAATTAATAATATTTTTACAAATTAGAAAAGTTTCCAAGCAGTCTGAAACAGGCTTTACTGCGAACCATGAAAACTAAATCACTCGCCGCTAAAAACCACTATCTGAGACAAGCGCAGAGCCGCAATATGATCGCCCGCAATCTGGCTACATCCACAGCCATTGAAACCGGCAAGAACTCATCCATCTATGTTGAACGCTATATAGCTGCGAAAACGACTAATCGTCATTCTCAAAAGCCTGCTTGAGCGAAAACACTAAGACCTGAGAGAAAATCCAGGTCATTGGTCCGTAATACCCTGCATGTTAAGCAGCACCAGACCATTGGGACCAGGCTGAATTTGGCCCTCTTACCTCGTTCCCACGCTCCGCGTGGGAATGCATATCACGACGCTCTGCGTCACGAGGCACGATTATATTTCTTATATCATTTCTGGTATTTTCTAATTCGGGACGCAGAGCATCTGCCACTGAATTCCCAGGCGGAGCGTGGGAACTAGAAATAGGCCTTCGAGCAAAGCTGAGTGTAGGGAGGGCTTGATGCATTTAAAAATCCACATCATCCCACCTTCCCAAAGGGAGAAGAAATTAGCCCCCCGAAATTTAATGCGCAACGGCCCTACCCCAGAATACGCCTTTCCAACCACCTTACCAAACTCAATAATCGAATACAGCACTAATCGGCCTGTGATCGCTAGGCCTATCGTCTCTTGCCTTGCCGCTCCCATCGATCTGTTCATCATAAGCTTCATGCTCTATTTCCGCACTCGAACTACGGAGTTTTAACTTCGTCTTGCCATCATAAATACCGCTGGTCACCAGTAAATGATCTAGCAGTACTTTAACTTTCTTTCCTTCTTGAGTCGGGTCGTTGAATTCCGCCGTGTATGCGAGAGAGCCATTGAGGAATTTTTGCGGGAAGGAGTGATGCATCAGCGCCGCTTCGCGGTTAAAACCGCCGCGCAATTCGTCGACGATATTGTGTATCAGGAATTTTTCTTCAAATATATCCCGATGAGGACCGTCGTTTAGATCGCCCATGACAATGCAGCCTTCTACGCGTTTGCTAAGAATCGCATGAGTCACATAGCGCCTGACTGCGGCAATCTCTGCCGACAGCTTTTGCCGGGAACGCAAGGCGTCGACAATCGCGGTTTTGTCTCTTTGCGTATACTGGGATTTTCTTTTTAATTTCGAAATCTTGGATTTTGTGTGCAGCAGAAGCAGCTCGTACTTCTCTCCCTCAGATTCGAATGACATCGCCACCGGATCCCGACTCAGATTCTCATGGCTCTCCTGCTTGACTTCGTCCCACCGGTAGTACGAAACTTTTTCACGGAACCTCGAGAAAATAGGGTCCGTCTCGTCAATTTGTTTAAATTCAACCGGGCAAGATTTTTTCACCAGGACATGGTTGCTTTGTGATCCGTCTTGCATGGAAAATACATGGTATTTGTCGTTAAGGTATTCTTTTACGAATAATTCCATCTGCTTTTTTCTGGGAGGGCCTTCCACGATGCCTATCAGGTGCGCGTTAACTTTCTCAATTACTCCTGCAATTTTTGCCGCGACTTTCTGACAATCTTTCGGTTTGCTGCCTATCCCGCCTTTTAGGGATGGCCCTTGATAGAACTCCGCCTTAGAATCGACAAACAACTTTGTCATCCACTCGGCATTAAATGATGCAATTTTTAATCTGGACATTTCACTCTCCTCCGAGGTCTTACACGATTAAATAGCCTTTCAGTTCACCGATTAACGTTTCCAAGTCTTTTCCGAACAACTCTCTCGCCTTCAACAATCCGCCTTCCTGATTAAAGAGGATATAGTTAAAGTCCTCTACCGTCATTTCGGCATTTTGGGCGATTTGGTCTTTTATTTTGTTGAGCCAGGCGAGTTGTTCTGGCGAAAAAACAACCCTCACCCCTGCCCTCTCCCTGAGGGAGAGGGGGATTATCTCTGACTGCAACACCGCTTGACTGGTAAAGATTGAGTCGTTTTTTATCTTGAATGACCCAACCAGCTAGAATCAGTTTCTGATCAATCTGCGCTCTGGCTTTTTGTTCCGGTGTTTGCAGGCCACTTTCAATCGGGGTGTATTCCTTATAATGGGGTTGCTATCAAAACAAGTCAGACTGATTATAGCCGTTTGGAAGGTCTTTGTAATCCAGCTTCTTTAAGCTGATTTCCTTTTTACCGGAGCTGAATCCACGGGCATGGAGCAAAAGTCTGATCAATAACCGGATCTATATTCGTTTTTTACACTTTGTCCTATAAAAGGAGGACAAGGGTACATCACTAAACATCGCTTACACCCCCGACCTATATCGACCCGGTGACTATAAATCATCTACAATTTTCCCGTAACCCATTGATCCCATAGTGAATTACATAGACCCGGAGACTTTTCGATTTTTTGGCGGGCAAAAAAGGGCCCCGACTTCTCGTAATCCCCTGATTTTGTTTGTCTCTCCCGGACGTGCTCGACCCTCAGACCTAGAGATTGACTGTCACCTATTTATAACGATTTCACCCCCTTGACTTCTCTAAAATAATCCAAATAACGCATTGTTTTAATTGAACTTATCATGTAACTGTAGATTGACGTGCTCCATGAGCGTCCTTAAATTTGCCGATGCCAATATGAATGAGACAACGGCCATGATAACCGTAAACCTAAACGACGAACTCAGCGCCGCGATTGAAAAAATGGCGCAACAGCAACACAAGTCAGCGGAACAGCTGATCAATGACGCCGTGCTGGAGATGTTGACGGACTACCGCGGCATAAGAGCCGCAGAAGCGCCCGAGGAACACATTAACCGCGACGAAGAACGTACTTACTCCCTGGCCGAAGCCGAACAATATTTTTTTTAGGGGGAGTAGTTACCCTACAATTACATTAGGCTAAATTTAGTTTGTTGAAAGATAGTTGCATTCCTCAACCAATTCCCACAAACTAACTAAACATTTCTATCTACGAGAGTTTCACCGAAATGAAACTGACAAATAAGTGGGCAGCGTTCGTAAACCTAATGAAGGTTGTTCTAGTCCTCGGACCGGTACTGACCGCATCCAACGCAGACACGCGTATAAAACCAAAGCCACCTAAACGGCCCAATATTCTGTTCATTATCCTTGATGACTGGGGAATCGACCAGGCGAAGAGTTTTTCCTATGGCGGCAGGACTCCGCCGAAGGTGCCGACATTGGATGCCATCGCAGCCAAAGGCATGAAATTCAGCAACGTTTGGGCGATGCCGGAATGCTCTCCGAGCCGCGTTGCCATGTTCACCGGCCGTTATCCGATGAGAACCGCCGTTCTCTCGGCTCTCTTAAGCGAAGATCTGGCCAACAGCCAGATGTCGTACTTCGAGTCAACGACGCCGAAAGTATTGCAAGAGGCCGGATATACGAGCGGTCTATTTGGCAAGTATCACCTCGGCGGACCAGATAACAATCCTTTTGGGAACCTGGCGCCAGCGAAAGCAGGGTGGGATCACTTTGACGGAAGCCTGTTTGGTGCCCCTCCTTTCATCGACACGACGGCAGGTGGCGTCGCCGCCGAGGGCACCTACTCCTGCGGTTTCGACAACGGCCAATTCCCCGGCGCTTGCTACTTTGATGATGGAAACTGCTCGGAAATAGCTCCAAATTCGGACTACCCCACTCCCGGTCGACGCTGTATGGAGGAAGGAGGAATCTTCGTGCGTAATCAGATCTGCGAACCGCTGCCGCCAGAAGGAGTCGACTTCTCAAACTTTAACGGATACTATGTCTGGCCACAGACAATCACTGACGGCTCCAACCTGGTCCTCGATTCGAAGCCCAAGCGGCAGTACGGAACCACCCAGACAACTGACGCGGCCATCGCATGGATCAAAAAACAGCAGGAAGGCTCACAGCCTTGGATGGCAACCCTAAGCTACAATGCCATTCATACGCCATATCAACAGGCACCGGATGCCCTGCTGCCAGAGACCGGTTTGTCCTCGCGACTCCCGAACAGCCTTCTTGACTGCAGCACGTTGCCTGCACAACGGATTTTAGGGAATCAGATGGCTGAAGCGATGGACCGAGAGATCGGCCGATTACTGGTTGAAACCGGAATCGCTCGTCGCGACAGCAAGGACAAGCTCCATTATAATCCCCGCCACTCCGATACTATGATCGTTTGGATCGGCGATAACGGGACCTTCTTTCCCAACGTGAAGCTTCCCTTCGATCCCACTCGGTCTAAAGGAACCCCTTATCAAACCGGCGTCTGGGTCGGAATGGCGGTTTCGGGTCCGCTACTCCATCCTGACAACATAGGTCGCTCCGTCAATCACATGATTAACGTGACGGACTTGTTCGAACTCTGGGGAGAAATCGCGGGCCTTGACGTGCGCAGCTTAGTGCCGGATTCTCACGTCCTGGACTCACGCCCCGTCTTGCCCTATCTTACAGACCCCAGGCAGCGGAGCATCCGCAAAATAAATTTCAGTCAGCTCGGGACGACGCTAAAATCTCCGGGTGATACGCTCTGGCCCTGTGTTCTAAACCTGGGCCCCGTCCAGGCTTGTACCGACATTTTATTCACCAGCGAAGAAATCTGCGAGCTCGAGAACGGAACGTGGTACGGCCCGGGCAACTCAGAATTTCCTCAAGGGCTGCCCTCCTGCTGCGCAGTGTTGGACGCAACCGGTAACGAAATGCTGATTCTACCCCAATCCACTTGGACCACCCGAAATAATCGCTACAAGCTGGTTCGTTCCCAAGTCGAAAACTGCCAGACCGACCAAACGGAAATCAATTGGGAATTCTACCGGATCAACGAAAGGAAAAAGCTCCCCCGGATTGATCGAGCGGAGCAGAATCTCTTAGCCGGTTCACTGAATCGGAAAGAACAGAAAAACTGCCGCTTGCTTTTCAACGAATTGGAGGACATCCTTAATTCGGAAACAGGCGACAACGTAGCCGATAACGGACAGGTGTACTGCCTGGGAGACGGAAATCTCGACAAGGTAGTGAACCAGCAGGATTTAGCTTGCGTCGAAGAATTTGCCGACAACGCTTCGGGAGGAAGCTCTCCCGGCCTTTCCAGCTGGTGCGACATGAATTTCGACGGCCTGACAAATGGGGATGACCAGCAGATTGTGATCGATAACTTCGGAAAGGATTGCAGTAAGAACCCAGTAAAGATTGCTAATGATCTCTCCCCCTGCGGAGAATGGTTGGGAATTCCATTGCCACTTTCCAATCATTTACACATTGAGGCTCCGGCAGGCCTTCATCCGCAACCGTCGCTTCATCGGCTGCGACGGTTTCATCCGCTATGAGTAAGCCGGCATAGGCCGTTGCTACTTGGCGAAGCAGCGCGTTCGGCGCCAGGACTCCATGGTACCGATCGTGATGCCTGTGTAGTGGCGGTATCAGCATAGTAAATTTATCCAAAAACTCCAGGAGCGTCAGATAAAAACCATTTTGCTTATCGGATGCGGGTTCATGAAGCCGGTAAACCAGCCATTGCTCCTGCTGGATGATGCCTTAATGCTGAACCAGAATTCAGGCGAAAAAATTCTCAACTGTTAGAGGATCCGACGGATATTATGACTGGCACCGCATAAGATGGCATGCATAGCGTCGCCCAGCTCGCCTTTGAGGTAATTTAGGCGAAGTAATCGGTCGTTCTTCATATGGCCGATCACTGGTTCGATGGCATTTCGGCGTATCAAACAGCCACTGATCCGCGCATTGACACCGCGTTTCTGCCGCGCCTTGAAAAGCTTAACACTGGGAATGTTAACTCCTCCATGGCCTAAGTCCGTAAACGCTTCTTTGGCTTTGATGCCGCAGAGAATCTCTGTCTGTTCCAAGCACAAACGCAAGGTAGCTCCATCATACGGGTTGCCGGGAAAACTGCGTGCACGAAACACGAAGTTACTTTGGTTGGTGACGGTGACGCCCACTTTGACACCGAACTCGTATTTCTTGTGAACTTTGCCCTTACTGGTGCATTCGACTTCCAATGCATGAACGCTGCTCAGTTTGTGTTTATCCGAGGGTTGTGGCTTGAGAATGCGTTGCGTAGTTTGCAGGGTCTCAGCAAAGGCCTCTTGGACAGTCGGCGGCTGGGCTGGTAACTAACAGGCGGCCCACCAAGGTTCTCAGTTGCTTGAGAATACGACGCTTTCGCTTCGTTTGCCGAGAGTGGTTGTAACGATGCGTCTGTGCCAGTAATACCGGCGCGGTACGATTATAGTTTGGACGTAATCGAAGATTGTAGCGCTTCGTCTGGCGAACCGGGTGCTGACGACAGCGTTCGTACAACATCCCATCCATCGGATAGGTGACCGCCTTTTCTTGTATTGTCGCCTCCACTGTTACCGAATGGCGTAGCGGCGATGATACCCTTTTCGTCACTCAAGGGCCTGGCCAATCAGAAACCGATAACGACGTGACTGGCGGCTATATCAACCCGGAAGCCAAAATGATGAAAGCGGCAACATTTAGAATAGCCGATTACATCCAGCAGCAATCTGCGCCGGAGAATCAAAACATTGTGACATTAAAGACAGGAATTTAATAACCATGCAGACTTTACAAATAAGCGACCAAGCCGCTCAGCAATTGCAAAGCATGGCAGCACAGGAACATATCACCAGCAGCGATTTAATTGAGCGATTAGTCGCAAAGCACCAACAGGAAATACAAAAGAAAAAGCACTCGCCACGCTCGATAAACATCTGGGTTATATAACAACGCCCCATTCAACCGAGACGTGATCTGACGATGCACTAAAAGGGCATTTCGGGATTAGTCCGGCCTAACGAACGTCTCTAGCCGCCGCCCAAAGTGCCGCTCGCTGCGCTTTAGGCGGCGGCTGAGGCCAGCGTTATGAATGAGCGATTACATATGTAAACCAGCAATTCGAAAAAACGCCTCGACAGACCGCTTTTGGCTGTATGCAAAGCTTTGCATACGGCCATTATGTGAAATAGCGAATGATATGCAGTGCATCACGCCAAGCTACGAATATCCTCACCTACGAGGAAAATTATTTCACATAATGGCCGAACTTGTTCTGTCAGAATTGAAAGGATAAAACCGACCCTAAGGGGTCTTTGAATACCGCTATTGATTGGCTGGATTGTGCCGCTAGGCAGACATGAAGAATAGCAATAAGCAATTACTTTCCAAATTTAAGCACTCAGCGAACGATGCTCTATATCACCTCAGCCTACGTGTTTGCACTTATTGTTAAGTAAGCAAAAGTATTATAGCTTTAATTGACGATCACAAATAATCTGAGGATGCCCATCACAGGCTGCTTGTGAATGACTGCTTTATAAGGTAGACCCGCCTTTAACCGGACACTGGCGACTATCTCTCAATGAGTACTATTTCAAATTAAAATTTAAGTTTCATGAGGAGTACAACCATGCACACCGAATGCTATGAAATAACAAACGAAATTGGCAAGCTTACACTGAATATTGCTCCCGAAGCCTTGCGCTCAATCATAGCGAATGCCGATTATTAGAACTTGCCGATACGGTTTCAAAACACGCAGCCGCTCAAATTTCCGCTCAGATTGTGGATCAAGTAGCATCGGAAGCACTCAAGGGAAGTTCATTGGAATCCGGAATATCCATTGGCGCCTCCTTTATTTTTGAAGATGGCGATTTTGGAACGGTAGGTCCGAAAGGTCCGCGGCCACCGCGTTTTGGAGTATTTCGCATAGATGAAATCGTAAAACTTGGCGGTCTTAGGCGCTTTGCGGTAGAAGCTTCATTAAACGGCGGTTAATTTTCGGTCTGAGAAAATACCACGGTCTAATTCATAACATAGCGAAAAAGTGCCAAAAAATACCACTCTCTTTATTAATAGGTAGATAGGGTTTTTTGAGCACTTTTTCAAATCAACTAGGGTGCTATTGTGGTCCTTTAGCATTTTGAATCTCAAATGGAATATTTATTAGCGATTAACTGTTAAATGCTGTTTAAGGAGTAGCCGATGAAAATTTCTGCTGAAACCGAAAACTCAGGCAAATTAGGAACCCTTATGGTACATCTATTAGGACGTTGTAATCTTCAGTGTTTACATTGCTACATGGAAGGGTCGCCATCACGAAAAGAATATCTTCCGTTAGATCACGTTATCGCTGCTATTTCTGAATGTGAACAACTCGGTATCGGCGCACTATACCTTACAGGAGGGGAACCGCTTCTTTATAAGGAGATTTTCAATGTTCTTCAGGCAACAGTCCAAATTCCCGGGTTTCAAACTACGCTGTGTACCAATGCAACTTCAATGACACAGCGTCATATCGATAAGTTGAGAGAAACTAATACCCGTGTAAATGTCAGCATCGATGGTGAGCGTGATTTCCACAATCACTTCCGTAATTCGCCGGGAGCATTTGATGCCAGCGAACGAAGTATCAGAGCAATGTCAGAAGCTGGTATTCCAGTAACTATTATAACGACCATTTCAAAAGGTAATATTCATTCCTTACCCAAACTAGTGGAATGGGCTGCCGAATTAGGTGTTGAACAATTCCGTGTGCAGCCTCTTTTGAAACTTGGTCGTCGCATCCAAATTTCTGATCAGCGTCTCACAGCTGCGCAAATGAATTTTTTACTTCTTCAGCTTTCCGATCTCGCTAACACATATCGCTCGAAAGGTTTAACCTGCAGTCTCATTGGCGCCAGCCGGAAATTTCTAATGGAGCATCCTTGCGGAGCCTATGTATGCAATGGAACTGGTTGTCATCGGCGTGTTGCCAAGGAGATCAAAAAGTTGGTTGTCCGTGAAGATGGAACTGTGCTTCCAGAAGTTACCAATCTTAGTTATCAATTTGCGTTGGGAAAAATTAATAATAATTCACTGTCTCATCTTGTGAATTCTTATCTGGATAACGGCGGCTATGATCAATTTGATCAATTGTGTCGTGCAACCTATTCAGAAGTGTTACCGACATGGGAGTCTGAAGCGATTCCTTGGGATCAAATAGTAGCTGAGCGTAGTTATGAATGGAATCCTTTGCATATGTCAGATGTTTTAAGCCATGGATGTGGAGCTTGTAACTAGTAACAGCTTTGTGAACGTAAAAAAAAATGGCGTAAGAAACTGTTTGGAAACTCTGGCGCTACGCCAAGCGATTCAACAAAATACAAGTCATAGAGATGTAAATCCAAGTTTCCTCAGCCCTGGTAATGCGCGGCGATAATCTTATGGACACGCGTGAATTTGAACGTTAAGAGACTGCTTTCGACTTACTGCCGCCATACGCTCAATCTTTGAATGTCGCAAAGTGGGCGATAGCCGACTTGTGATCGGCAGAAACCGTCCTAGCGGACTTTAGTGGTTTAAGCGAACAATTTAATGGGAGAAAACGATATGTACGAGCAATTTGGCGGTTTAGTGAATCAGGATGCCAAGACGGTTACTTTCAAGTTGTTTTATCCGGATGCCGGCAAAGCCCCAACGCAATATGAAGGTGGCGGGGAGCCCCGTATTCTCAACGCTTTCGTCGTCGGCAGCTTCCAGAATCCGGTCACGAAGCACTGGGATTTATCCGCCCCCGTTCCACTAGTAGCCGCCGATTACTCAGATGGTTCTCTCATCAAAGGAACTGTTTTCTCGCATACGACAGCTCCACTACCGGACGGGTTCTACGAATATAAATATCGTATAGAATTCAATAACGGCCATACAAAGTATATCACCGATCCTTGCGGGCGTTACGGTGGCAGCCGGAACCAAAATTCCGGATTCGTTGTGGGCGGAGCTACAGAGACGGTCAAGGCTCTGGACACGCGGCTACCCTACAGCGACCTCCGGATATACGAGCTGATGATCGACGATTTTACGGCCAACATAAAAAAAGCCGACGAGTCCCCGCTGCAGGCTGTCACCCGCAAACTTGACGAACTGTTAGAGCTGGGAATCAATGCGATTGAATTCATGCCTTGGACCGCTTGGATCTATCCCTCCGATCCGAACAAGGATTTCAGCTGGGGTTACAACCCTGTCCAGTATTTCTCCGTTGCGCACAAATACACGCTTAACGCCGGCACAGATGTCGATAAGCTGGTCTATTTGAAACAACTGATCAACAAATGCCATGAGCTTAATATCCACGTGATTATGGATGGCGTCTTCAACCATGCCGATACCGCACCGCCGGACAAGGGTTTTCCCTATTATTGGCTGTACGAAGACCCAGCCGATTCCCCTTATGTGGGCAATTTCGCAGATCATGCCTATTTTCAGGATTTGGATTATGCGAATCAGTGCACTTTGGAATATATACGCGATGCACTGTTCTACTGGATAGAGGTGTTCAAAATCGACGGCATCCGACTTGATAACACGCTCGGAATGTACCGGGCCGATGACCGCGGACACGGCCTGCCAAAGCTGCTTTCCGAGCTGCGTGGGTACCTCTCCGAAAAAGGAATTAAAAACTTTGCCACAATCCTTGAACACAGCTGGGATTATGCCGCCATCGATGTCTCAAACAAAGTAGGAGCGACCAGTTGCTGGCTTGATCCGTACCGTAGCCGATGCATGGACTATCTCGGGAACCGCCCCCAAGGACACCCGCAAGTGGAACCAGGGATCATGCGGTTACTCGATGCCGGCTGTGATTTTGCCGAACAGCACGCTCCCACGATATATATTGAGAACCATGACCACAAGCGTTTCATGTTAAAGGCGGGAGGACGGGCGAATTGGTATCTAACACAGCCCTACGTCATCGCCCTGTTCACGTCGCCAGGCGCGACGTTGATATACAACGGCCAGGAGTGGGGACTCGACAATGATATGCCAGAGAGCGGGGACGGACGAGTGGTACCCCGACCACTTGACTGGGACCGGAGATCCGATGACGAGGGCAAGTTGGTTCTGGGACTGTATCGTAAGTTAATGATGATCCGGAAAGATCATCCCGGACTAAGTTCGAATCACTTTCACCCCAGTGGATGGAACGAAGGTTGGACACTCCCCAACCCGGACGGTTACGGTATCAACCGAGGGCAAAATACCGTGGTATACCATCGTTGGCTTGATCAGGGACCTGGCCAATTGGAACGCTATTATGTCGTTCTCAACTTCTCACAGGAAACACGGTTTTGTTCGTTCCGAGTGCCTGCGCAAAGTTCGTGGTTGGACCTCATTAGCAATTCGTCGGTCACTCCTGTAGATGGATGGTTGCACAGTACGATCAGTTCGAATTGGGGGTCGATTTATTACCGAAAGGATTGATATCCGCGACAATAGCCCTGATTAATTACATTTCAATTGATTACATCAATTTTTTAGGTTTTTTGCCATATACAGAGCTTTTTTACTCACAACCACATAACGGACAACATGCATTCAATACATCTTTGTGAATGTCTAATGCGTCGCCATAAGTCGGACATTCAAACCCTTTCTTAAGTGCTCGAGCTTCAGCACGCTCAAATCGTGAAATTAACGTTGCCTTGCATTG
>JBNLCC010000106.1:0-10669 GCA_050303615.1 Methylococcaceae bacterium
AGTGATTCATCATCCGGAGCGTGGACCCTGGAAGACCTTTGATGAGGTTGAATATGCCACGCTGGACTGGGTAGACTGGTTCAATCATCGAAGATTGTTGGAAAGCGTAGGTGATCTGCCTCCGGCAGAGTTTGAAAAACACTATTATGAGCAAATTGAAGAGTCTGCTATGGTGGCATGACTCAAACTAAACACCCTCCGGAATTCCCGGAGCGATTCAATATCCATGAAAATCAGATCGGGTGTATAAGTCTCCAGCTTTTTCAGGCCATCCTCCCCTGATGTGGCGGTAACGACGCTAAATCCGGCATTATTTAGAATACCGGCAATATTGTTCCGATCGGTCGGCATATCGTCCACAACTAAAATATTGCGTATGGTCATTGATAGGTCTCCTTAATCAATTCAGCCTGTCTAAAGTCCCTGAGCCAGTTAAGAATTCTCTGCAACATGTTTTGAAAATCGTTGGAATCGATCGGTTTGGTCAGGTAATTGGTACAGCCGGCCATAATGCCTTTCACCTCATCCAAAGGCGAGGTTTTTGCCGACAGCATAATTACCGGCGTTCTTCGCATGGTTTCGATTTTGCGGATTTCGCTACAGGTTTCATAGCCGTCAATGCCCGGCATCATCACATCCAGAAAGATAAAATCGTATTTGCTTTGTTGTATCTTGACTAACGCCGTTTCGCCGTCATTGGCAAAGTCGGTCTCAATCTGATGTGGTGCATTACCCAATTCTAACGCCAAGCTTTGTTGCATCATTGCGCTGTCATCGACAACCAGTACTTTAAAGCAGTTTTCAGTGGGGTGTGCCTGGTGAGTTGCAGTAGACAATATGTTTTTTGTTTGCCGGTCGGTTGGCGTACTCTTCATAGTTGCACTTGATCGGTCTGTTCTTCGACAGTGTGCTGAACCGGCTTTTTGTTCAGGTATAACCACCGTATCCAGGACTCTGATTACTTTGGTGGCCAAAAGCATGCCTTTTATATGATAGCCGTCTGTATTTCCTGCCGCAGTATTCCTACTTACGGTAATAACCGGAATGCCGGGATGTTGATTTAAGAATTCATTGTTCTCGACACCGGAATGCGAATCGAGATTGACCATCACCATGTCGACCGCATCATTATGGCCAATGTCTTTTAATTGATAACTCCTTTCCCTACTGTCAGTGACATGAAAAAATTTTTTAATTTTGCCAATTTCCTGTTCACTAAAACCGATTGTACCTACATCAAAAGCCGTTGTCTGTTCCATAGATTACATTATTAGTAGTTATTATAATCCAACATAACCCTGGGTCTTATACAAGCAATCCTTATGAATAAAATATATAATCGAACAATAATATATTATGCTGTTTTATTTAGCATAATATATATGCAATGCTTTTCTAATTATATGCAGCGTATAAGGCTTTCTATAGGGAAAAAATGTTAACGAGTTATCCTAGATAATACTTGCGCAATATGACATATTTATGACAGATATGAGGCATTTTGTTATACAGTTTGGCAAACACGCCCACAATTTCAACGTGTCATTTCCGGAATTGCTACTCAATGGATAAGTTTACCTAGAATAATACTATTTGGAAGTTAATAAACCCCTAATAAATATTCATTATTCTCCGATTAATGAAATAGTCCGCTCCCAACGCACACAAATCTCATCTTAGAAAAAATCCACTGTCGAAGCTATGCAGTTGACAATAGGATGATTCGTAATTTTTTCTGACAGCGGTTTTCAGTTTTCATTGTTGATACCGTAAATAACAAATGTTCGTGTAGCGCTTGCCATTCTTTTATAGCCGAAGCCTACCGGCCAAATTTGTGATGTACATCCCAAATTTATGATTTTAAACATAAAATTGATCAAAATAAATTGATCATCTGAAATTAATAACCTACATTAAACCCATGCGTTTATTGTTATAGAACCAGTTTCTTGTGATGAAGTTTTGGCAACGCTAAAAGGACACGGTCTTTACATTGAAGATGTCGAATTAGCGGTAAAAGGTTCCATGGCGCTTACTATGCTGCATAAAAAAGTTATTTTTTACGGACGGGATCAACACAAAAGTTGCCCGAATCTTACTGTGGCTTACTTAAACGAGATTTTAGATAAAATCCAACATCGCTGTTTTGTTTATGTATATTCTATATTTGAAAGATACAGGTATAAAAGTGGTCGAAAAAGTGGAAGGGATCGCATTGAGTAACGGTTATAGAATTGCTCGCCACCCCCCGACACCCGCGGAAGATTAGTAGAAAGTTCTTGATAGTTTGTTAATCTAAATAGAGGCGGAGCCAGGCATATGGAAAACTCACCGGTCAATGAGCATTTTAATAAAAGGTTAGTCGACAATATTTTCATTCGAAGAGTAAAACAAGCTAAGAAAGATAATCTATATCCTTACTGTATACCGCAAACACCCATAAGCACCAATGAGATACTGTATGAAGGAAAAACCCTTATTCAGCTGGGTTCATCTAATTATTTAGGCTTGGCTCAAGACCCCAGAATTAAGGATGCCGTCATTCAGGCCCTGAATCAATATGGTACCTCTTGTACATCCAGCCGCTTATTATCCGGAACTCGGCCTCTACATACTATGCTTGAGGAAGAACTTGCTGACTTTTTTGATAAAGAGGCAGCCATCGTTTTTGCCACCGGCTATCTCGCAAATATCGGTACAATACCCGCTTTAGTGGGTAGACACGACCTAATTCTCTATGATGCTCAGGTACATGCCTGTTTAATTGACGGCATCAGACTTTCGGACGCACATGCAATAAAATTTGCGCATAATAAGTATATTGACTTAGAAAATAAAATTGCCGATTTTAAAGCGACTAGAAAACTCATTGTAATAGATAGCATTTATTCATTAAACGCCGATGTTGCGCCGTTAAAAGAGATAATTAGAATTGCTAAAACATATGGTGCCTGGGTTTTTTTAGATGATGCACATGGTGCGGGTGTACTGGGGCCTGGAGGAAGAGGTCTCGCACATGCTTGTCAAGCACAAAACAGTGTGCCGGTTTTGATGGGTGTCTTCAGCAAAGCTTTTGCCTCTACAGGCGGCTTCATCGCGGGTTCTAAAGAGCTTGTCGAATTTTTACATTTTGGTGCCCGATCGTTTTTATATAGCAATGCTATTGCTCCAGCGCAAGCTGCTGCTGCTTTGGCCGCACTAAGAATTCTTAGAGATGAACCGGAAAGGGCTGAGAAAGCAGTCAATAATGCAGAGAAAGCACGCGGACTGCTGCGGCAACAAGGTTGGCGTTGTGGTGGAGATGGAACTCATATGAACTCCATATTAATTGGCGAGAGTGATATAACCTTTAAAGTTGCAAAATCATTAATAAACCATGGAATATGGACCGGACCTGCGGTTGAACCCGGAGTGCCTGCGGGGTGTTGCTTACTACGCACCTGTTTTCCACCAACATTGAGCGAAAAAGAATTTAATATCGCAATTGACGCCTTCGAGAAAGCGGCATCTGAAGTGCCTGAAGCCTTGGTTAAACAATAGTCAAGCATGACATGGCGATAGGCAATACTAATATACCTAATCATGTACTGATTACCGGAGCTGCAGGCAGTCTGGGGCGGCAACTTGCTATTGGTTTATCTGAAAAAGGTTGCAAGCTTTCACTTTGTGATTGTAATGAACAAGCATTAATTAATTTAGTCACTGAAACTAAAATCACAGACGCTATCATCTTCTACGATACTATTGATGTTACAAATAAAGAGGCCATCAGTAACTTTATAGCCCTGGCGGACCATAAATTAGCAATTGATTGGCTCGTTACTGCGGCAGGCATTAGTGAACCGCTATTCACCAGCAATTTTGAGCAGGCAAAAAATGTTTTTGAAACAAACTACTTAGGAACCGTACAAAGTATTTTTCCCGCAGTTCAACAAATGAAAAAACGCCAAAAAGGACGTATTATTCTTATTTCATCGATGTCATCTCTTTTTGGTTTTCCTCGTGTCCCTCAATATGCTGCGAGTAAAGCGGCCGTTCGAGTGTTAGGACAGTCATTACGCTATTGGCTCAGATGTGAAAATATCCATATAACTATTGTTTGCCCTGGTTTTTTTGATAGTGGCATGAGCCATAGACAAAATCTCAGGCCAAATGTAATGACAGCCGAATATGTATCAAATCGAATTATTTCCGGCGCGATGAATAATAAAACAGTATTAACTTTCCCTAAAATACTTGAAATTAAACTGAGAATTGTTGCCCTTCTGCCCTATCGCATACAAGATATCATTTTCGAGAAGTATATTTGACCTTTTTTAAGGTTAATATCGTACGCGTATCAAACATCTCTTCCGTATAGCCGAATTTATCTTGCGAAACGTTAAAGAGCAATCAAACAACGATGATTGGTGCCGGCTACATACAATTTATTGTTTTCAACCTCGATCTGATTGGGAAACCAAAAGCCGGATGCAGTATCGAGTACCTTTTCAAAATCCTATGCAATAAAACGCAGAGAACTCATCTGCCAGATGCTCGATACGATACCCCATATTTTTGAATATATTGAGCCGAAAGGCGCATATTACGTATTTCCCAAAATCATTGCGGACCACCAGGACGACCATGAATTTGCATTGCGCATACTCGTCGAAGCAAAAGTCACTTTCACGCTTGGCAACGCCTTCCGCCCTTCCGGTGCAAGCCAGTTGCGAATAACTTACTGCGTGTCGGAAGCCACGATAAACCTTGCTTTCGACCCACTGAAGAAGCATTTCGGAAGGACCTGAGAAACATCCCTCAGCCATCAATTGTTAAGTACCCAGTTGGTTGACTTTCCAATACCATACTCACCATAAACTGCTATATTTGAAACCGCTTCCTTGAAAATCTCGTCATCTCCCTCGAAGAGAACGTTGCAATCCGCGTCGTTGGTCTTTATCCGACTATTCATATACTGCAACTAATTTCGGTAACTAAGCATTCATCCCGGCATTCTCACTCATCATTCATAACTGCTATTTCCCCCGAATCGATCGCCGTACACTGTCAAACTCAAACAGCCGTAGAGTTACCTCGGCTGACCAAACCTTATTATCGCGTTTGATCAAAGTCTTTTTGTCCACCGGACATGCCGTAGTACCGGCCAATTCGGCGATACATACTCGCGTATTTTTTCGGCTGCGGAGTTTGCGAACCTTTATTATTCCCGCGGATACATCGAGGAAATCCTAAAATACCTTCCCCCTATCCGGCGACCCGCCAAGACTATTCGAATCGTTGTGACTAACCGGTATTGCGCATACCCGCGGCGATCGCGTTGATCGTGCGCAGCAACGGCTGTAGCCAGCGGCTTTCCCGGGTATTATCGCAATCCGCTCGCAATCGGCGCAATAGGGCAACCTGGATATAATTCAACGGCCCTAGATAGGCGTTGCGGCGGCGCAGTGACGAAGCCAGCGACGGATTCTCGGCCAGCAGCCTGTCTTTTTCGGCTACCTGCAACACCCATTCGACACAACGGTGATATTCCTTCGCAATCAGGCTGTGGACACGAAGCCCGGTGTCGGGATCCAGACACAATTCGGCATACTGCTTGGCGATGCGCATATCCGACTTGCTCAACGCCATTTGCGCGTTGCTGAGCAGGTTGCGGAAGAACGGCCAATCGCGGTACATCATGCGTAGTTTCTCCAGCCGGTCGGGCTTACCCGCACACCAGTTCGACAGACTCCAACCGATGCCGTACCAAGCCGGAAAGGTCTGCCTTGACTGCGCCCAGGCGAACACCCAGGCTATCGCCCGCACCGAATTCTTGGACCGATCCTGTTTGGTACGATGCGAGGGCCGCGATCCGATATTGAGCCGGCCGATCTCGCCAACCGGTGTCGCCTCGTAAAAATAATCAAGAAAACCGGGTGTTCGCTCGGTCAATTCCCGATAGCTTTGCTCGCCGAGCTGAGCCAGTTCATCCATCACCGCCAGGCTTTCCGGACAATCGGACCGGGCCGGCTGCACCAGGCTCACGCTGGCTTTCATCAGGCCGGTGACACCCATGGTCAACTCGTAAATCGCCGTTTCCATATTATTGTAGCGGTAAAACAACACCTCGCCCTGTTCGGTGAACTTGATCTGGCCGCGCACAGTATCGGGCGGCTGAGCCAGAATAGCTTCATGAGTGGGACCGCCGCCCCGCCCGACCGTACCGCCCCGACCATGAAACAGCCGACATTGGATGCCTCGCCGCTCGCCCAGTTCGATTACTTTGCGTTGCGCTTGAAACAGGCTCCAGGCAGAAGCCAGAATTCCGCCATCCTTACAGGAATCGGAATAACCTAGCATAATTTCCTGGCGTCCGGCCGACGCCTTCAGCAGTTCCTGATATATTTGCGTATCGAACAGGCGGGTCAGTACTGCTTCTATCCGCTGCAGGTCATCCACCGTTTCGAACAACGGGCTAACCTCGATATGGCAATGCCAATGCCGTCCGATACGTCCGACCAACCCGCATTGCGCTGCCAGCAACATCACCTCCATGACATGGCTGGCCGAATGCGTCATCGAAATCACATATTTCCCGAAACATTCCGGACCGATTTCCCGCTTCATATCGGCCATGATGTCAAACAACGCCAGTGTCTCCAATGTTGCCGCCGACAAAATCGAGCGCTCGAACATCAGACCGCCGACTGCCGCCAGCGCCTCAGTCAACAGCTCCATGCGCTGTGCTTCGTTTAGGGCGAAATAATCGATACCCAACGAGGCCGATAGAACTTCTGCAACCGCTTCGCTGTGCCGGGTCGATTCCTGACGCACATCCAGTTTCATCAAATGAAAACCGAAGGTTTCGACTAGGCGGATCAAGTCATTCAGTTCCAGATCGGCGATGTCACCATCGCCGTGACTGCGTAGCGAGTTATCGATCAATTTCAAATCTCGCAGGAATTCCGCCGCACTGGCATAGGCATGACTGTCGCTCAGCGAGGACTCGTCGTTGATGCGCCGTGTTACAGTCATCAAACTACGCTCCATGCGGAATTTCATCAGCACCAGCTTATGCCGATATGGCTCCTGGAGATAACGGCTTTCCAGAGCGGCGACCGACGGCCCTAACATGACGCGGTCGGCCGCGATACTGTCGACAAATTCCTGTGTCAGTTCGCAAAACCCGAACGAAGGAGACAATTGCCCGATCAACTCATCCAGGCGGCGCACGTATTCCTGCATCACCGTCTCCGCTTGCCGGCGCAACGCCAGCACCGTAATTTCAGGGGTAACATTCGGATTGCCGTCACGGTCGCCGCCGATCCACGAACCGAAGCGCAAAAAACTAGGCACTAGGATTCCACGGGCGGTTTCCTTGCCGTAGACGTCGGCCAGCGACTGTTGGAATTTCCGGTAAACCTCGGCCGTGGCCTGAAACAGCGACAGTGAAAAATAGAACAAACCGGCATCGATTTCGTCGGCAACGGTCAACTTGCGCGAACGCACTTCGTCGGTTTTCCATAAAAGCTGGATATAGCTTTGCAACCGCCTGAGCATCTGTTTACGTGCATTCCCCTGTAAACGCTGACTGTTAAGCGCCTCCTGAGCTTGAAAAATATTACGCAATACGCCTTTGACGGTACGGCGTTTGGCCTCGGTGGGATGCGCCGTCATCACCGGCATGTACAACAGCTCATCCAGCAGAGCTTGAAGCTTGTCGGGACCGACGCCGGTTTCCTTCAACGTAATCAGCGTGTCGTGGAAAGAGCCGGGCCAGTAGTGACCGGACAACTGCTTATTGCGGTTCTTCAGGTTATAGGACTCCTCGGCGATATTGAGTAAACTAAAGTAGTGGCTGAACACCCGTATAACCTCATTCACCGCCACTTTGTCGAGCTTTTCCACCGTGTCCAGCAAATGGCGGTGATGCGACGCGCTGGTTTCATCGCGCAACAATCCGGCGAACTGTTTTTGAAGTTGCTCGACCGCTTTGTAAACCTCGGGTCGCGCATGGGTCTTTAACACCTTGGTCAACAACGAGCCCAGCACCTTGGACGAATGGCTCAGTTTGTTGTCATCAAATGAAATTTCCAAAATCAATCCCTCGTATCGTAATAAATTGTTAAGAACATCGACAATACCGAACTCCAGCTTGTACGGATATTCTTTGCTGACTTCGCTATAAGTTTGCTATCACGATATAGTAAATAATACCATATTTATTGTAAAATAGAATATTTATAGTAATTACATAGATTATTTCTATATATAATATGAAACGTATCAATTATCAGCATTTGTTTTATTTCTGGAACGTCGTACGAGAGGAGAGCATCACCCGTGCCAGCGAGAAATTGCATTTGGCTCAGCCGACAGTCAGTGCTCAGTTAGCCGTATTCGAACAGGTTGTAGGAGCAAAGCTCTTCCACAAAAACGGACGCAAATTGATGCTGACTGAAACGGGACGCATAGCATTTCATTATGCTGACGAGATCTTTTCGCTCGGTCGCGAACTCGGCAATGCGCTGGAGGGACGCACCAGCGGGCGGGGGTTGCGTTTGACCGTCGGCATCGCCGATGCATTGCCGAAGATGCTGGTTTATCGGTTGCTGGAACCTGCTCATCATCTCCCCGAACCGGTACAGGTTCTTTGTTACGAAGACAAGGCCGAACGACTGTTGTCAGAATTCTCTTTGCATGGGCTGGACTTGGCTTTGTCCGATGCACCGTTGACGCCAACCAGCGACAGCAAGGCTTTCAATCATTTACTGGGCGCCTGTCCGGTGATCGTGTTCGGCACCGCATATCTCGCCGCTGCCTATGGTCCGGATTTTCCCCGTTCACTGAACGGCGCGCCTTTCCTGTTGCCGACCGGCAATACTGCGCTGCGCCGCTCGCTGGATCAATGGTTCGATGAGCAAGGCATCAGCCCTAACATCCGGGCCGAAATCGAGGATAGCGCGCTGATCAAATCATTCGGCAGCGGCGGCATTGGCCTGTTCGTCGCGCCGGCAACCGTAGCGGATGAAATAGAACGGCAATACAATGTCTCTGCAATCGGTCGTATCGATGCCGTTGAGGAGCGTGTCTATGCCATTACTGCACATCGAAAAATGAAGCATCCGGCAATCAAAGCCATTCTCAACAATGCCCGGGAACAGTTATTCTGATACTTTAAGTTATCCGGACTTTTTTGCCGCACCAATCTTGTCAGGTTAAACATGAGTACCAAAAGAACAGTTCTTCTTCACTGCCGATCAGTGGCACGCAAGAAAGGCAAAACCAAACCCAACTCATCGCTACGAATCATTTTCATCAAAATCCATTACCGAAATGATCGCACCGACGCTACGCCAAATTAATCAAAAGACGATGCGTCCAGCTAATCCGGTATGAGTCGACCGACAAATTCCGCATCCATTATCTGGTTCGCTTCCCGTATCAATGAGGCGTAGGTCTCGGCGGGGGTATCACCGTAATGATCTTGCTCCAAGCGAGCGGTGCCCGTCTGGTAATTTAGGCTGTAAAGACCGAACCGAGGGGTGTAGGTACCCCATTCGTAGTTATCGAACAGCGACCAATGCAGATAGCCGATCAACGGTATTCCATCATGTACGATGCGGATGACTTCCTCGATATGCAGACGCAGGAATTCACTGCGGCTGACGTTGTCGCGACGACGGGAGTAGCTATTGTCGCGGCGTCGGCGCAAGGCCATGCCGTTTTCGGCAATGACTAGGGGACGGCCGGGAAACTCTTCCGCATAGTAACGGCAGAAGAAATACAGCCCGCGCGGTAAAATGGTCCAATCCCACCATTTGTTTGTGATGGAACTCATGATCCAGGCCCGCAGGGATTTGTTCTTGAACTCGTGATCCCACCACACCGGAGGACGGAGGGTATGTGCCGAGAACGGATCGTAGTAATCGATAGCTACATAATCGAACAATTGGTTACCAGGTAAATCATTCAGGGTCGACAGCAGGCTGGGCAGATGGCCGATATCGAACCATCGCATGCCCAACCGATGACTAAGGTTTCGGATACCGGCGCCAATCAGCGAGGCAAAGTCTTTACGTATCGGTATCGCGGCTTTGGTCAGTTCATCTTCGAATGCTGCCGCCCGGCTGCGAATATGAGCGTTTATCGCTGTGGGTTCGGTCTGCCGTTCCGGCAAGTTCAGCAGGTCGAGCAGCAGTTTATCACACCAATAAAAATCGCTGCAGTAGGTGTTTACGGTCACCATGGGGGCCGGCCAGGCGGCATCCCGGTAGATCGCGTGGATGTTGTTATAGCCAAGCACATGGGCCGTCAGGAGATGATCGATAGCCTTGACGGCGGTCCGCAGGCTCCGCCGGGCCCGAGATGGGAACTGGTGACCGATAAAGGTATTCAGCACCAGCATGTTAGGTTCGTTGATGGTAATATAGTAGCGCACCGGCGCATAGCCTTTGGCGACCATCGCGCCATTGAGGTACGACACCACCGTGCGGACATAGTCGATATAGTGGTCGATCACCGAGGCGCTTAGCCAGGCATCGGTAAGACTTTGTGCTTCCGCGATCTCATGATATCCGGGTGGTTTCCGGCATCGCCAGCCATTGCTTGCGGGACAACGACAGCGGCTGCAGGCGATCCTCGATCAGCGTTCGCACTACCGTTTGCGCAGCCTCCGGTTTAGCGA
>JBNLCC010000107.1:0-21230 GCA_050303615.1 Methylococcaceae bacterium
AGACCCGGAGACTTTTCGATTTTATGGCGGGCAAAAAAAGGGCCTACATTTCTGTAAGCCGTTGATTTCGTTTACCCCCGGGACGGGCTCGAACCGCTGACCTAGTGATTAACGCTTTGAGACAATTAAATGAAGTATCAATATCATCTAAAATGTAAGCATTTAATGGTTCCGTTCGAATTATTTAGAGTTCGCTCAAAGAAAACGGAGGAGACATTACTAAGCCAAACAAAATCGTCAAAAAACGTGATCAATCCTGGTAGTGCATCTCGGTACTTTAGAATAACGAATTTTTATTAAATCAGCCTAACGTACCCAATTATACCCATATACGAAACGTGAAATAACATTCAGGCACATAGCCACTTGAATTAAGTCCTTGGTCTATTCAACAGAAGTAACGATAAACTGCTTTGGTGAGTCTTCTATTAATAGCATTTGTCCGGTAATGGTACGAGTGATAACTTCGCCATTGAACAAATCCACTTGAGGTAAATCCACTAGACCGGTTTGCGGATCGAAAACAGCTGCATTGTCGGATGTTTGATCAGTAAGTGCCGCCGATTCAAGCTCAAAACCTATCCCTAAAGGACTTTGGTCTGTCAAGAATAATGTGAGCACAGCGCTAAAAGAAAAATCGCCGACCATTACCACGGGAACATTCAATCTCTGAGTGACGATATCATAGGTTGAACGATTGCTAAGAGGGTAACCTGCTTTTTGCCAAGCCAGCAAAGCATCCTTTTGTTCCTGAATGAGTAAAGGAAAACCGCTACCAGCCGGCGGCATATCCCCCTTGTTTACTTCATTGATGGCATCATCGGCATCACTCAACGCAGCTTCATATGTATCAAAATTGACGTCAAATGGAGCGTCATGTCGTTCACCGCCAACTAAATCCGATGAATGACAACCCAAACAATTGGTGGCAAAAACATTGCTCCGAATACCGTTTTCCCCCTCATAAACAGGATCAATGGCTAATGCACTATGACTCGCAATTAGTCCGTAAAGAAAAAAAGAAGTTAGATGGACTTTCATGAAAACACCTCATAGAGTAATAATTTTATTTAACCATATTTAATTGATAGGCTATTAAGATGGTGTTTTTCAGCAGGTATTCTGCGCACCATCAATGCATCAGTTGTCGCGTTTGATTGCTGGCAATCACGTACTTGGCTAAACCCATGATTTCTCCTGGCTTACTGTGTCAACGGCCTTGACGTGACAAATAACCAAGCTAGCTATCAGGGCATTCACAGGTCACCATAATCACCGTTTTCCCTTTTGCCCGTCGGCCACGTTTGCCTGAACGCATACCATCAACAAAGACATCACCCAATTCAATACTCCCCTTTAAATCTATAGAGACCTCTCCGGTTCCCCACCGCAATTCGTAATTTACGAAATAGGTGACTTTCCATAGTCTTTCGAGCCTCAACACATTATGGAGCAATTTCCCTTACGAGATCTCTTTGTGCTTGATCTATCTTTAGTAACCATTTTACTAGACCAGCAACAACGATCATTCACAAAAATTTGTAAACTGCAATTACCTTCAAGTCTCTGTACTTTTAGCACCTATGACCCGCACCTAGGTCAAACAATTTCTTCTACTTGCGGTACTACCCTTTTTTTGAGACGTCGTTCTATAAAGCCGCTACCTTTATCAATTGAGTGTTACGTATATGGATGAGAAAACGCGGGAAGAAATTGAACGTCTAAACGGGGCGGGCGATGCATTTGCCTGTCAATCAGAATAGCGGTTCAGATTGAATCAAAATCCGTGTCCAAGTTGGGCCAGGATATGCACTCACCATCAAATCAAGAATCGACTGCTTTTAAAGGACTTCGGTCATTAGCTTTTGCAAAGCTTACAGTGTCAGTCTGATTAAGGCTGAAATTTTACAAATACAGATCACCAAATACTCGATGAAGCCCTTAAAGCGATTGAAGAGGAAACCATTCATGCCTTTGTGGGAATATCCTGGCTGAGCCACACATTAACGACTATTGCTCCTTGCGAGTCAGACTGTAGACAAGAACTTGGAAATTTGCTATTTGGATGAAATTTATTGCTTATGGATGGACGTAATGCAAAAAACAAAATTTAATTCATTTGACGAAGCGTTGATCAATGCAGACTTGCATACCGTGTATGAAGCAATGTTTTTGGAATTTAGTGGAAATAAACGGTGGTGGAAACATCTGTGGGAATCTGAGCTCGTTAATGATAAGCCAATTAATGAACCGGGCGGTAGTATACAAATCACGGTTCACGATCTCGTTGATATCCACTTTTCTGCACGGACTGTGTCAATCGTGGAAAAAGAACAAGCAGACATTGAATTTTTTGCTGGCGATCTCGTAGGATATGGAACATGGCTATGGAAATCTGAGGGAGATAAAACGCGAGTTAGCTTCGAATGGCATGCTTCGCCAAACAGTCTCAAGTTAAGAATTGCTTCATATATTGTAAATGTTGAGAAAATACACTCCAGAGTAATCGATGGCGGATTTCGGGCTTTAAATCAGTACTTAGCCGGTGCCGGGCACACCCATGACCCTAGATAACCATATCTTGCACGGCTCGTTTTAGGTTTGTCTTGCAGTTGAAAACAAAATTCCATGCGCACCGCATACTTGTGTCACCAGCTCATCAAGCGTATCAGTCTTAAATTAAATTGAGGCGTTTAAAGCCTGTAGACAAATCCAAAATCGAGTACTTACAGTGGTACTGTCAACTTGCTGAAATTGAGTTATAAGTTTAGCAGACTAACTAATGTCTCTCTTTTAACAAATGACGACCGACGTTAAACAGATTATGGATTTGACTATGAACAGAGAGAAAGCGCTGGACTTGCCCTTCTGCAAAGAGTGTCGCTACCCCGTGAAAGATTTTGTGACATCCAAGTCACCAAAATCGACGCATCAACGCGAAAACCCTTGAGGCCCCGGCCGTTTTGCGTCCGTGCCGGTTTCGCAGCACTCCTACAAATGACTGGACGCAACTTGTTGGATGCCTACATTGTTTTTCCTTTGTGCCATCGCATCCCGGAAAAACAGCGCGCCTCTGCTCGCCATTGGGTAGCAATCGCTTTCCGGCGGTCAAGGGATACCAACCCGGTTACTCTCGAAATTGATGATAGGGATGATGGGGCGGTCGCCGGCGGTGCGCCTGGGGGCAATGTGGGAGAAATCGGGGGGGGGGGACGATGGAGACAGTAACGACCCTGGCCGGCTCTTTGTGTCTGTTCTCCACCCTAAGGCGCCATTACATCATTATTGCCAAATGGCTGAATACACGAATCAAGCAGCCGTTTAATTCCAACTTGACAATGCGGCGTTAAATAGATGGGGCAATTCATCAGGAAGGCTCAGCATCGTAGTTATCTAGAACTGGTTATTAACTCAGAAATACGTGTTATCCCGCTTAGAACCACAAGGGCTATGTGTGGACACTAAAGGACTGGCTTTATGTCGCTGCCGTAATCGATCTATTTTCCCGCCAAGTCGTCGACTGGGCGACTGATGATCATCGGATAAAACAGAGCATATTGGGCCCCACTCGCATTACCAAGCAGAATTTGGCCGGGTGCGAAGGACTGTTGTTGTCGGATTGCAAGGATCGTTACCCCTTAACCCGGATAAGGGGATAAATTGTTAATTTGACTGTCCCCACAACTCCCTCAGCCGTTTATCTCGACCGCATGTAGCTCGATAGAATTTATACGAAAGAGGGTTTTTCCGGTAATAATTCTGGTGATGGGTTTCGGCCGGATAAAAATTTCTTGCCGCTATTATTGAGGTTTTAATGCTTTCAGGAAAAGGCTTGTTCTTTTCCAGTTTGCGTTTCGACTCTAGAGCGAGCTTTTTTTGTTCATCGCTGTGATAGAAAATCGCAGACCGATATTGCGACCCCTTATCGCAGAACTGGCCTTTGCCATCGCTAGGGTCTATATTCTTCCAAAAAACCAGTAACAATTGCTGATAACTGATTTTATCAGGGTTGTAGAGGATTTGTATGGCTTCGTAATGACCCGTACGGCCGCTGGAAACCTGTTCATAGTTTGGGTTTTCGGTGGTGCCGCCGGTAAAACCGGAAATGGTTTCAAGAACGCCAGGAAGCTTGTCGAATGGCGGCTCCATACACCAAAAACACCCTCCCGCAAAAGTAGCCTTAGCAATGGCTGGCTCGCCATTGCTGCTGCCGATGAGACTAAAAAATAACGCGTAAATCAATAGGGTAGGTTTCTTCATCATTTTTCATTATTTATTTTTTGTACTTGATATAAATATGCCATGATTCTTGAATTTTTTGCTATAGTTCGGATTTAGTATTTAGACCATTGAAATAGTTCAATCTCAGTGATAGACACTACGCGTTTCGGATAAGTCGTTTCTGATGTTTGTATTAGATAAAAAAGCGGTTTTGGGATCGGTAGGCATCGAAATTGATAAACCCGTTTCTACGGCTTTTTCATTCGTAGCCGAACATTTTTTCGAGAATTATCCCAAATGGGCATTAGAGGTCGTTGAGTTCAAACCGATCAATAATAATCCGATGGCGATCGGGGCATTGGCTAAACAAACCCGTATCGATCAAGGGCATTGCGTTGAGTCTACATTTGAAATTGAACGTTTTGAGCCAAATAAGTTATTAGTCCTCAACGGGCTATCTCATCCCTTCCGCCACAGTTATCTATTCGATCCTTTGGATAATCATAAAACCTTGTTAACGGATAGCTTTGAACTTTTTGAATTGGAGATGTTTATGCGACCTTTTGAAAAATTGATTCGTGTGGCTATAGAAGAAGGCTTGCAGAATTCGCTCAACAATATTAAAAAGTGTTTAGAAGAGTCTCACTAAGCCGTTCAAACCATAACAAATGAGGTCGACTATGTCGTTTACCGTTGAGAAAGATCCAGGCCTGATTCCTAAGATTCTGACTATTATTTTAGATGAATGCGTTAATGGCGTGACATTGGCGGACCCGGATATTGAGGATTTGCCCATTGTCTATGTCAATAAGGCGTTTGAAAGGATGACCGGTTATACCCAAGATGAGATTATCGGCCATAACTGTCGATTTCTACAAGGTAAAGATCGAGATCAAAAGGCCAGATTTCAATTAGCGGAAGCGATTAAGAAGCATGAGGTTATCGAAGTCACGCTACGAAACTATAAAAAAAGCGGCGAACTTTTTTATAACCGCTTAAAGTTGACGCCGTTGTTCGATCATAATGGGAACCTGCTTTATTTCTTAGGAGTCCAGTATGATGTGACGCAATTGATAGAGGCGCAAAACGAAATTGATGAACTTTCTCAGCGGCTTGAAGAAACCTCGCAAAAAAATTGTTAAATGACCAGGAATCCTTTTTCTATTGATTTTATCCTTCTGGCAGAGGCTGCTCGAAACCGCCCTTTAGGAATGATTGCTGTTTATAGACTTATTTGAAGGCCTAACATGTTGAGTGATCAGTAACATGTGAGATCATACCCAGTTTTATTGCTTTATTACGTGCCTCTATGGCTGATTTTTTTTAATCCGGTAACCAGTCATGTCAGAACAAACCCTAGAAACAAGTCAGGATGGCGCCTTATTAAATGAATTTTTTCTGATTTTGGCGCTGATCGCTTTCGGCTTGCTGTTGATTATGGAGGTGATCAAACCTTATCAGTCTATCGACAAACGGGTTAAGCGTGATTCTGTAGTCACTAACAGCACCGCGTTTATATTTAACAACATAATCCTGACGGCGCTTAGGGCTTCGTCGTTATTTTTCGTAGCACAGCAATTCACTCGCTTTGGTTTGTTGAACGGCATGGAAAATGGTCCGTTTAAGTGGCTACTGACTTTTTTGCTGTTTGATTTGATGATGTACACTTGGCATGTGGCCACACATAAATACGAATTTCTATGGCGTTTTCATAAGATTCATCACAGTGATAAAACAGTCAATGTGACGACTGGCTTTCGATTCCATGTTTTCGATTTGTTTATCGAAATTCTGGTTAAGTGCTTATTCGTCATAATCATCGGCGTGGAGGCTTATCTAGTACTCGCCATCGAGTTGATTCAATTGGTGTTTATTTTCTTTCATCACTCGAACCTGGCTTTCAAACGCGAAGCCGACATTTCAAAATTGTTTATCACCCCCGCATTACACAGAACCCATCATTCGGCGCTACGCAGCGAGCATGACAGCAATTATGGCATCGTGTTATCGATATGGGATCGAATATTCGACACCCGCAAGGAATTGACGCCTAAAAAACTCGGTCTTGATCATATCGAGGCCGACAATTTTGTTCAGCTCTTTTTTCTCGCCTTCATTACCGAACGTCACATAAGGAAACTAATGCAGATCTTGCCTAAGGGAAAGTAGCAGTGAACGAGTGCTCGCTCGGTCGAGGCTTCGTTTGGTTTTTGCCGGTTGAATTCTAACACAATTTGTCAAGATTGAGCGCTATATTCACACTCTCATCAACGTTATGAGGTATTCCAATGGGATCAAGCAGTCCAATTCAAAGCTCATAACCTTAACTGGAGAGAAAAATGGATTCAAGAGAAAACCATTTAAGCTAAAAATTGGCCAGAATTAAAAAGCGTCAATTTGCAGTCTCTGGAAACCGTTGATGACGTATAAAGATCTAATTGGTCTGCACTTCGGCGTGCCTTCAACTATTCGGAATGCATATAAATTACTAAAACCGAAAGGTCAATTGCTACAGCCATGCGGTGTTGGACATCTGAATGATGAGACCGGTGCGGTTATTTATTCTGGGAAAGACAGCAGTATGGGTTCAAAACACCAGGTCAACTGCTAACCCTGGTGGGTGGCACCGCCAAAAAACCAACCAGAACTAACTCCATCTGGAATGGAATAGTCTTGGGCAGTACTCCCTCAGATACTCTGGCTTTTGTCAGAATTCGGAAAAATTCTGTTGTACTTAACTAACGGCCAGATATTCCACATTCGTCGCAACACCACTTGCCAATACCGACCCAATGACTCTGGAAATTATGGCCAGTGGTGGACGATTTGACGGCATAACTAGCGTAATCCCATATAAATCATATGATTACCACCGAATGACCATCCCCAACCTATACCGAACCGGTGACTAAAAATCATCCACCCTCTTCACATAATTAATTGATATATATTGTTTACATAGACCCGGAGACTTTTCGATTTTATGGCGGGCAAAAAAAAGGGCCTACTTTTCTGCAAGCCCCTGATTTCGTTTGGCTCCCCCGGACGGGCTCGAACCGCCGACCTAGTGATAAACAGTATCCGGGCGGGTACCGATTCGGTTCAGTAACTTGAAGAAAGTGTAACAGTTTTTGGGCCGACCGGACTTCGCCGAAACCCACCTGAACCTATTCCGAGCTGAATTGGGATCGACACTGCCGAACATCGAGCGAAACCCAACGAAAACATCTACTTAGCCCGCGCCGAACCGAGTCGCCACTGAAGTTCGGAAATGTTCGGCGGGTTCGGAAGCACCCCCGAGCCGATTTGGGAGTTGAACCGGCTGGGCGTGGGGGTGTCCGGGTTAAAAATCGCCGAAATTTTGCCCGGAGGTGTCCGAGACGGCACGCTCTGCACGGGGGGATGACGGGAGTGAAGGGGCGGTCGCCGGTGGTGCGCCTGGGGGCAATGTGGGCGAAATCGGGGGAGATGGTGCGGGCAAGAGCCGCTGGCCGGTTACAAATGGCTGTTCTCGACCCAAAGCCAACATAGAAAGTTAACAATGGAGCTGAATTAAGCCCGCTTTTTGCCGTCCGAGTTTATGCGATTGTTGGGTAAGGTTGCTTTTGAAGCATTCCGCTAGCACATCGTCAGATCAAACCTCGGTGATTAATGACTATTGGCAACGATACACTCGAGCCTAGCAAATCAGTCCGATCAAACCAGACCTGGATTGTGGCCTCCGCAGGATCCCGTGCTTCAAGATCGGGGATTTCCAGCCGAAACAAACCATTCTCTTGTACAGCGACTTGCCGCCAAAGTACGCGTACATCTTTGTCGGCGTCCTCGATCTCGATGCGCACCCTGACGAAACGAGGTAGCTGATCAGACAGATCTACCTCCTCATCAGTGGTGAGCAGCCATTCGCCTACAACAAACAGACGATATGCCTCCCAGTAGCCGCGCATTATGTTCACTTTAGTCTTATAACGCGGGCGCACAAAATAGAAACAACTACCCCATTTCTCGTCGGAGTCCTCTGCTCGCCGCCAAGCCGTTAACAAAAATCCCTGATCGTTAGTGCACCCGGGTTGGATGATCTGTGGGTTAAGGGTTAGCTTGCAACGAAAGATAGCACTTTGCGCAGGTTCGATCTTTGCTTCCGCCGGACTAACCTCCAATGTCATCCCCCACGGTAGGGAGTTGGGAACAAGTGATGCCAGTTCCGCCTCGACGTAATCGTTGTGCACCTGAAACTCGAATGCGATTGGCTCGAAGGAACTCCCTGACAATGCTTCGAAATCAAACACGTTTTGTTGAGCCGCGTTGTTCTGAAGTAAAACATCGTCCGATGCCAGATGAAGCGTATCCCCAGTGGCGGGATCGACCTCGGCAGGGATGGTCCAGTCAATGATCTCGGCGCGCAAGCATTGGTGAACGCTGGTTGCCGGATCCACATTCCAAGTGAAAGGCAAGGTTTCCCAATTTTCTAAAGGAACTTCAGGGATGGTTTTTGTATCCTTTTCGACCCAACGGCCGTCGTCACCAGCTCCCGGTGGGTCACAGATGAACCAACGAACCTTGATGTCCTCAGCCCTCACCCTCCCGGCATTGTGGACACGTGCGACCATAAAATGCGGTTCGACGCCTGTATCTGGATAGCGGACCGTTTCGCCTTGATCGGTAGGAGTACCCTCAGGATATTCGCGGTGCTCCGTAGGATCGGGATTGTCACCCGGCCAGTCTATCCACAGATCCGGGCTACGCCAGGAGGGGGCATGATCTTGGAAATGCAGGTCAATAAAGGCAGCGTCCTCCCGCTCGACTTTGAGGTGGAAAACAGGGATCGTACCACCCCGAATATTTTGGATGTTCATCACCTCCACCGTGCAGCCTTTCAACGGGAACTCAACGCCAGCGGAAAAGTCCCACTTATCACCGACGTTCATCAGTTCATTTCCGTTGTTGAGTAGATGCGCGTCGCGCCGGTAAAGTCCATTAACTGCCCAGCGACGATCATTTTCCGGGTGCAGGACGTTGGTACATATCACCGCCGGGCTCGGAGGCAGATTCTGCGAGTAGGTGATGCCAGGAGCGCGCAGTTCGATCAGGTTAACGACCCCGCCATCGCTCCCAAGATGCACCCGCATCAGCTGTGCGATGGGCAGAGCGCCGCCCACAACTGCACGCACGTCGTCCTTCATGTTCTCGTCCCAATGTTCGACCGGAACGAGCCAGGCTTCAACCGGCGGTGTGTCCGATGGTTCGGGGAGCGGTACATCTACGATACGATTAAATGCCTCATCGTCTGGATCTTCGGTGATCCAACCTAGCTTTAATTTTGAAAAACCGCAAAAGTGGGTAAAGACGGAGTAAGGGCTACCGCCCATCATGGCCCATGGTGTCATGTAGCGTACATCGTCGCGGTATCCCGCTTGGTAGTATAGGTCATTTAACCCCAAGCCGTGCCCCAATTCATGCGCCATTGTGCCGGGGTCGAAAGCATTGAATTTCTGCCCAATGATCACGTTTGTGGGCATCGCAACTGGTGGTTCGTCTGGATTCGGATTGTTCTGGTCGGTAGCAAAGTGCGTTCGCCGAAACATGCGCAGCCGTGAAAAATTGGCTGGATCTGTACTGCCCCAGCGGTCAGCGGCGGGTACGCTCACCGGAGGTTCGCCGACAAAGCCAATCATCATGATATCGAAGTCGGCGAACAACGCGCGGGCGGTATCGGCGTCCCACGCTGAAGTCGCACGGATGTGATCAAGTGCCGCCGTGAAAACGTCATCTGCAAGTTGTTGATGGTCTCGTAGATTGTTCTGGTTGTTACGGTTACTCTCACTTCCTGGAACGGACGTGGCCGCATCCCAACCGCTGCCATCCATACCATTGTGATCGATAACCTCCAGGGTAGCGCCTTGCCCCCCTTTCAGGTCAGAGAGATTGATGCGCACTGTCAGTTCCATGGCTAGCACATCTTCCGTCACATCTGGATGGGTCACAAAGTGGGCGTCATCTAGCCCTAGCCCTTCACCTGCGTCACTCTGTGCGGCGTCAAGGCATTCAGTGAGATAAAGCTCTGTGTGCCAACGGTCTGCAAGCACTCCATTCCAATTTGACAATCTACTCAGGCCGAGCGCAACAATGCCATCGGGAGCGGGGGAAGGAGGGGGAGTGATGCTGATGGTGCCTTTCTGGGTCACATCGGCGGGAGCCGCTGGAACAACCCGGAATTGTCCCTGCAAACGGCCAAACACCGAGTCGTCGTCCGAGGTTCGAATTCGCCGGAATACGACATCCTGAAAAGTTGTTGGGCTGACCGGTAGTGCTTCTTCTGCCGCCCTAATGGCCGAGGTGACGTGATTGCCGATAGTTTCAAGAAAAGCATCCTCGTCGTCCCCTTCTTCATGGCTAATAATTAGGGCTTCAAACGCGAGGTTGAGGATATGAGCGTTACCTTCCTGGTCTTCTACTATAATTTCCAGTGTCTCCGTACCATCGAAATGCACGTCCACTGGATACGTAGCATGCACTTGGCTCGTCCATAGAGCTGCGAAAGGGATAGGGTATTCTTTACTGTCGCCAACGCGTGGGTTCGACCGAATCGTCACTGACTCAGTCCCATCAAGGACAAGCGGATTTGCCCAGTCGGCAGGCATGACCGCTTCAACACCTCCCGGCGTGAAATCATCCCGAAAGTAGTCCGCCACTGGTTGCGGCAATACCAGCGGTCGACGCGTGCCGCCGATATCGGCACCAAAAACAGTAAACTGGACATCCACTTCGCCGAAACTTGCTTCGTCGTAATAGTCGGTAACAATGTCAAAAACGTTGGGCTCGATTTGATCGATGAGTTTGCTCTGGTCCGGATCGGTATATGCTTGACCCGGTTCAGTGACCGTAAATACCAATATTTGATATTCCGGGTTGGGCAAGGCTCTACTGCGCTTTTGACCGTAGTAGGTCACACTTTTTTTCTGAGACAGGGGTAACGGCGGTCGTAGAGCTATATCCCTTGGGTCAAATCCCCGTAAATGACGCACGTAGTCCGACAGTGACCACGCCTCCAATGATTGCATGTCTCGCCGGTAAAGCAGCATGCGATCGGTCGAGATTTGACCGGTAGCTACAATTGCGCCTTGCGCTCCTAAATAGCGCTCGAACAGAATGTTGAGATTTCGATCGAGAACCGCCATGCGCTGGTTCGCTTGGGAAAAAGCGACAAGATGGGGACCAACTGCGAGCACGGCCCTTGCAGTCCACTGCAGTTGTGCGACTTGCCGTTCGTTGCAGGGCTCATCATCCGCAAATCCACCCGGCGGAACCTCTCCTCCGCCGTCTGGGGTTGGCCTTACGTCTGAGTCGGGACACTCGCATGGGCGTGTGCACTGACATACACGTAGCAGTGTGCAAATCAACCGACAAACCCGTGCCAAAACGTCGTTGTGAGTGGTCGTACTTAGCAGCGCAGCAGACGCGATATTGACTTTAGTAACGAGTCCCCCTTTTTGCGCAACCACCAGATAACGCCGATTAAACATCGTAACTGCGCTGATGTGAGGAACCTCAAGTTCCGTCACCTTTGGGATGGAAGAATTCGTTGAGGCCGACAGTGTGATGAGGTGAGCAACTCTTGCGCCATCGATCACAACAAGGGTATCAGCACGATCGGTGTCCAAAGGGGTAAGTGATACTACTGTCGAAAAAGGTAGTTCGGCTATACGTTGGACCCGCGCCGCTCGTGGTTCCAGTTCGAGAAGCTTATGCCCTTTGTTCGATGAGGAGTGTGTCAGGACCAGTATGCGTGATCGGGTGCTGATGATGGCCTTGATCTGGCTTTTTATATTTTCTGCAATCAAGCGACTTCTGGGCTCTGCGCTAGTAGAAGATTCAAAGTCGAAGGACCAAATCGATCCATCGTCGAGTGCCGCGAGAATCTCAAAAGGTTTGCGTGTACCGCGAGCGACAATGTGGGTTATGCGAGTCGAGGTTTTGTGTACTGCGACGGGTTCTAGCTCATTATCTTTCTTAACGTTGTTTTTTTCGGTAATGTCCTTAATACGCAGTACAACGAGCGAATTTTCATGGGCTACTGCCATCAATGTATCCCGACAGAAAAGCACCAAGTGATTAGGTTCGAGGGCTTTTAGGTAGGGAGGGATTCTGGGGCCATCCTTATTGTGACCCTCTTGTTGACACCATACAGCCGGCTTCTGGCCACGTCTTCCTCCGATAACACTATAGCCAATAGCAGATAAAGTTTCCTTTTTGTCTCTCTCTGAATTCATGATCTTACCTCCCCAGGTACGGTAGTCTCACGTGTCTAACAAGTTATTAACCTGGTCTGCACATCTTACACTCTAATGTTCTAGTATTAGCGCTCTGTCAGAGTATTTTTCTCAAGGCTTATAACTCAAACGGGATAACATGTATTTATACAAGATAAACGGGTACGGATATCATCCATTTCTTCGCCAAAACTCATTTGGACAAGAGCATCTTTAGATACATTAACTATAGCTTTGGCTCGATTTTAAACGACCGCTCTTGGCCGATTACAATCATTAAAAATGTTTTAAGTCATCAGATAAAGTCTGAATTTTATTTTAATTGCGCTAGGTTGAATCCAGACTCAAATAGATTATGCCAGAACAGTCTGCTTTACATTGTGGGTTATTTCACAGTTATTGAAATGAATGATCAAATGAGTCTTTCTGATAGGTATTAGTATCATTTAATATTTTCTCTGTACATGACAAAAATCATGTCCCAGCAAATTGAGATCACTACAGCCCTGGCCAATCATAAGATGGTTAATACACCGCCACTGAAACGACTCCAATAAAACCACCGCGTTGAATTCCTTGCGGATCACTCGGACTACATCTTGAGTGTGGCTGATTTGGATGCCCTGCTCGGCCAGTTTCCGCCACAGATCGTCCAAGTCGGTGGTCAGCAGCCAGGACTGACCGCCCTGCCCTTCAATTTCGACGGCCACCAAACCGGTCAGGCAATGGGGATGCTTGATGAGAACATTGAGTAAGGCGAGGCATTCGGCATAATCACGCGAGTAACCGGCATCGAATTCGATGATTCCCGCCCGTTCTTCGAAGGCTTCGCGCAAGTTCTCATCCAGTTGACCAACGACTTCGGCCACCAGTGGGTTTATCGGTATGGGCATAAGTTTTCTCCGGGCAATAGTGTCCCCTGGACAATGAAGTCCCCGAGGTTTGGTTCAGATTAAGAAGGGGTTAAACTGTAAAGATTAGTTGGAGGATGTCGCCGGAACGGCGTAGGTTTGGCAGAGGGAGAGCAAGTCGGCGTCGATGCCGGCCTGCTTGGGGATGAACAGCACCGTGGCGTCCCCTTCGTCGGTGGCGAGGAACACCATTTCGTAGCAACTGCCGTGATCTTCCAAGACTTCAAACGCCGGTGCAAAATCGTCATCGGGAAATCGGCAATCACCGAACAGCGAAGTCAGGATGGGTAAGGACAGTGCCTGCTCCAAGACGGCCACGCCATCGCCGGCTTCCACCACGACGAAACCCCGGACGCCGCCGAGTTGACGGTGACGTAATGCCAGCAAAGTTTTGATGCCAGGCTGCGCTATGGATTGGATTTGTTCGGGTTCGTATAGAACCAGCATAGATAACTCCTACTGTGGGTTGACAAGAGTTCACAGACGCTTGACCGCCATGATCGCCACCGCGAGTCCCAATAGTATTGAGACCTTCGTGAGCAATACGGTGCTGACGCTGAAGACGAGAAGAAAGAAGATGATTTTGGCCAATAAGGCATATTTTTTACGATGGGTCATGGCACTCCTGGGTTGGGGTTGGACATAAAAAAGCCCCGTTGACCTGTTGATCGACGAGGCATGTAGGATTGGGGTGCAATGGAAAAAGGGTTGCGTTGGAAAATGTGTAACGTCTGATAACAACGATCTGGTTGTTTCACCCTTACGCCCCTTGCTGATGGGACAGATCGTAGCTGTCCCCGATTGACCACCAAGCTGGCAGCGAAGCTTCACCCATCAATGAACTAAATGACATGACAATCAAGACATCCCACTAAATATATCACCTCCAATTCCCTTCATTTGGATGAAACATCGGAGAATAATCTTCGATTTCCTATCATTTGAAATATGGAGCAAATGAACTATTATTAGAAATAAGCACTATTATTGATCGATCTTCTCGCCACATAATTAATGCCCGATTATTACCAATCTATGATGAGGGGTTGAGGCGACTGAATGCGGGAGCAAGGGGCTCTTGCTTCTGCCGATTCACAGTACCGTTGTTCTCGTTTCGATTCCCTTTAATCAAGCGTATAAGATCGACATAAATCAGGAGAGCAAACATGAGCAACTGCAGACTCCATGCCCCGGGACAAACAATCTTGAAACGCTTGCAGGTCGTTTCTTTCCTAATGCTCACCTTCTCCAGCACGCAAACGAGCGCTATATTTCAGGGAGTGGCGGGCGAAGCTTTACTGGTACCTTTCGTCCTTTATGACGATACACATCAAATCAACACAACCGTTGAGATTATTGTACCGTCCAAGGTCGGAACAGCGATGATTCCAAATGAATTTACCGCGCCGCACACCACCCCCATGACCACTGAATTGCCACGCAGTACGCCACTGAACGTACGTTATGCCTTTTACGATAGGATCGGTCGCCACAGACTCGATGCTTGGCTTCCTGCCTTGCCTGACCAGATCCTGTCGCTGAATTGGGGTTCTATAATCAATACCTTTGGTCTCCGCGACCGCCTCAATGGCGAACCTGGCTACTTGGTCATTCAACCTGAGGCTGGGTGGGCAGGAGAGCAAGCCGACTTCGCATTGTCCGGCGATGCTTCCCTATCGTTCTCGTCGCGGCTGGCGAACATTCCTGTATTCGCATTATCAAACGGCGCAGACTCTGGGGTCGAGAGTGAGCAACCGAGCCTCGGAAATGAGGTCGTAACACCAAGACCATCGATTCGGGTCGCCCCATTAGCCAGCGGGGTTCGTACGGGTATCGTCGACGAAGATCCCAGGACAGTAACATCGTTTGATCTTTATTTTGGAAAACGACGCGCAACTATTTTACCCATTTTTCCTGGCCCAATTTGGTGGATACTACCCACACAACCAACGCTGCTGATCGTCTGGAATGACCGAAATAAGACGGGTCGCGATGTTGATGTCCATTTCAATGTCTACGATGACGAAGCGAACGAATGTGCAGATAGAAGGCCACTACCTAATCAACTAGAAATTTTTTGGATAGGGCCGCCGGGCGCACCGACCTGGAGCCCAGATTATATTACTACAGAAACTCTCTGTACTCCGCTGCCTAGCTCACCTTTCGTTTTTTTTCCTCCACTATCCGGTTTTGTCAGGTTCTTTTTACTCAGTCCACAGCAAGATGCTGCCAGTGTCGCTTTTAGTATCATTTTTTCAGGTACCCAAACGAAGACGATTTTAGCGCACGAACGAGGTCGGTTTTTACCCTAAAAAATTAATACACATCACCATCCAATACGGCGGAAATACTGAAGACGACAAGGGAGATCGTTGTTACGTTTAAGGAATTGTATGACGCCGGCGTGTCGGCGACCCTGATTTCCAAAGTCACCGATGCCGTCATTAGCCAAGTGATCGAGTAGCAATCGCGCCCCTAGATGCCATCCACCCGATCGTTTATCTGGACGGTATAGTGGTGAAAATCCGCCAGGATCGGCAGGTGATCAATAAAGCCGTTTATCTGGCTTTCGGCTTCAATATGGACGGACACAATGAATTATTGGGACTGTGGCTGTCAGAAAATGAAGGGGCTAAATTCTGGTTAAATGTCCTCACCGAACTTCAGAATCGCGAGGTGAAGGATATCTTAATCGCCTGTGTGGATGGATTAAAAGGGTTTCCTGACGCCATTAAGGCCGCCTTCCCTGAGACACGAACTCAGCTCTGCATCGTCCACATGGAGCGTAACGCAGTGAATTATGTCCCCTGGAAAGACTACAAAGCCGTCACCACCGATTTGAAACACATTTACCAGGCCACCACCGAAGGAGAAGCTTTGCTGGCGCTCAATCATTTCTCAGAACGCTGGGATGACAAATATCCCCAAATCAGTCGTTCCGGGCGAACCCATTGCGACAATCTTAACACCTTGTTTAGCTACCCTGAGGACATCAGAAAAGCCATTTACATCACGAATGCGATTGAATCGCTGAATAGTGTCATTCGCAAAGCGCTCAAAAAAAGCAAATTATTCCCAAGCGAGGACGCGGCTAAGAAAGTAGTTTACCTAGCTACCCAAGACGCCTCAAAAAAATTGGAAGTCAGCTCTGAACCGTTTTATGATTGAATTCGAAGACCGATTACAGAATTACATTTAAAACCGGCGGTTACACAGAATTATTTACTGTCTCGTGTTTTTGGGATCATGAAGGGCCAATTTGGTTTTACCAAAGTCCGCTATCGCGGCTTATTAAAGAATGCACACTATTTATTTGTTTCGTGCGCATTGACGAATTTGGTGATGGCGAAAAATACATTTTTAAAGAGGGAAAAGAGCCTGTTATTACAGGTGAAATGTGCCTGAAGAAGGCCCCTTAACCGCAATAAGCGCCACAGCAACCCTTAAATTTCATTAGGGCGCATCCAATCTTCCGGAAACAGGGGGTAAATTGAAAAGATTCAACATACTCTCACAAAAAATCATCATTAATCAGATATTCCTCAAGTGATGGGAAGAACAGCAACGCGACTATGGTAGCGAAACAGACTCATCAGCTTCTCCCAAAATTCGCCACCCAGGATGAAGACCGCCAGTATCAGTATCACATCGCCCGCAATGGCAATCTCATAGGTATATAGGTGCAGTACGTTAAACACGAAGGTTAAGTAGGGCCAAGTGATCCCAACAATGAGGGGAATAAGCAGTAATATCAAACCCAACCGATACCGGGCCTGACTTACTTGGGCCGCCAAAAGTCTGCTCAACAGACCGCCAAGTCGTTGTTTAAGGTAATCAAAACCGGGCTTGCCCAGAATGGTAACGGTCAGCAACATCAGCACTTGTGGTATACCGAACACCATTAAGCCACCGATTACGAGACGTACTTCTTCATTTAGGGAAACATAGCTTAGTAACGGTATAAATACCGGTAGAATCAGGCTAAAACTAAAAAACAACCCTCCTATGAACAATCTGGATTTCGGTGGCAAAGCTCCAGATTGGGCAGATACAGGTTTTGTATTAGATAGTTTCGAAGGTTGAACAACACTCATATCGTAAATAAACAAGCCGCGTAATTTATTCCAAAATTCACCACCCAACAAAAACAGGCTCACCGACACCAGAACAACGCTAATCATTCCCATCATCACTCGCTTGTCAGCAATATGAGGCTGTGCCTGTTCCAGATAAGGGTGCAGCCAGATGAATAGGACAGGAACAAAAAACATTAAGAGCCCAAGACGATAGCGCAAAAGACTAACTGTTTCCGCCGGTTCAATAAAACGCCACAATTTTGCTTTAAGGTAGGCAAATCCTTTTTTACCCAGAATCCCGGCGGCAATAATCATTAAGATTTCCGGTATTCCCAGCGCCAGAAAACCGGATAAAAATGTTTTCCATCCGCTGGGCAGATCGGAGCCGATGACTAGCGGAATTAACAATGGTGCAGTAAAACCTGCCACAAAAATAATGCCTCCAACAAACAGGTGACTGCGGGATGGTGTTGTTGCCTGTATATTCACTTTATCTTTTTCTCATTTGTGACCAATAACACTTAGTTCGTGAGTAAATTCATTCAAAAATAGATATCGAGATAACAGCAGAAATTATCCCCATTCGATTAGATGGGAAGGCTATGGCATCGATGCCTAATTCAAACAGATTACACCGCAGGTCAAAGAGTTGAGGAAATACTTTAGGGGACCTCTAAAAATTGTCTTTAAAAAGCTTCAGATTCAATAGTTTCAATGACCTTCAATACGAAAATTGGCGATTTTTTAAATTTTTAGAGGTTCCCTAGCTATAACGGATGGAAAAATAATATGTAGATTAAGGGTTATTGCGAACTTAGGGCATCTCTTCGCCCTTGCTGATAAGCGCTCTGTTCTGCATCTTTGTGTTTACTGAATAAAAATCCGCCCACGGTACCGGCGGCGGCACCAATCGCGGCACCCATTCCCGCGTTACCAGCGATGGCTCCAATTACGGCGCCGGTAGCCGCACCTCCCAATCCTCCAGTCACTGTACGTTGCTGTGTGTCAGACATCCCGGCACAGCCAGTAATATTAATGAGCAATACCACAAACACTAAAATTGCAATTTTTTTCATGATACATTCCTTATTTGCCGCTATTTTTTACAGGGCCATTTTTCAGTTAAAAATCTGAATTCAGATTCTACCGGCATTTCGGTCATGTACTGTTGATGTTCTTGCGCCCACGCAACAAACATTTCGACCGTCTGATCACGTGAGGGCATAGGTTCAGGAAAACAGACCATAACTAGCTTCGGATTATTCTTAGATTGCGCCGCATAGAAATCAAATGCACCGACAAGATAGCCCTCGCAAAAATGAATAGCCTCTTTATAGTATGGATCTTGCGCAGAAGCTGAGCAAAGATTGACTAAATCGCGCGTAGTTATTGCCTTGAAGTTTTCTTTAGTAACGGCAAAGCTTTCTAAGCATGGAAATAAGAAACTAAATAAAATCATAAACTGTAATAATTTCTTTTTCATATTGACCTTCCTAATTAGATTTTTGATATTTTTTGTACCTCTTACAGAAGCCTTTCGTCCGGTCCTCACAATTTGTTTACCACAAAGAAGTCGCCGTTCGCGCCACTAATAACGCTCAGTTTGCCGAATTTTGCAAGCTTTTTCTATTAAAGCAATTAGTAGGCGTTGTCTATTGGGCCAAAGACCTAGAAAATATCTGATTAATGATAGTTTTCTGTGAGCCGGCATTGAATCTTTTCAATCTACTCTCTGTTTTCCGGAGGACTGTGTACGCATCCCTTAAAATTGGCATATTCCTGATTAGAGTTCTCCGGCGTACGTACACTACGTCTGGGGAGAACGGACATGAAAAATCACAGTATACAGAGACACAGATCGTCAAAATTCTGAAAGAGGTTGAAGCGGGCCTATTGGTCAAAGAAGTTTGCCGGGAGTACGGCGTATCAGATGCGACCTATTACAACTGGAAAGCCAAGTATGGAAGCGTCAGACGTTAAATGTCTCAAAGAGCTTTAAGCGTACAGCTACCTCGTGAAAGATTTTGGGACATCCCAGTCACGAAAATCGACTCGGCAACACGAAAACCATTAGTGCCCCGGCCGTCCTTGGTCGGCGCCGGCTTCGCGCCACTCCCACAAATGACTGGACGCGACTGGTCGGATGCCTACTTTGTTTTTCCTTTGCACTATCGCGCGGCGGAAAAGAGTGCGCCCCTGGTCGCTACCGGGGACTAACCAACTTCGCTTTGCTCTCCATGGCGGTCAGCGGATGAAAGCACGGCTGCGGAAGCAGGCGCTCAAAGGGTATCGCGGGTGGGATAATCCGGCTAATTACCAAGCTATCCTTTAAATAATGATGGAGCACGCTGAAGTGTTGGAAGATTAGTAGGTGGATGCCGCAAATTTGGCGATGATCTTGTGGTGGTTGTGGGGAACAATGCGCCGCAACTAATTGCAGCACAAGAGTGCTCTATAAAAAATTCTGCGCTTTAGTAACTGTGTAAGTAAAGTAACTTTTATTATCTCCATGGCCGAACTGGGCGAAATGGTCGATAATGATCCGGTTTAGGTCGATGTGGGAACTGTGGCCAACTCTCGGCTTGGAACGCATGGAAGTCTTTAATTGTGGCTTTGAAGGTTCGCGGTTTGACGAACAGCGCAATATAGCGTTCGAGGGTAATATACCAAGTTTTCACCTCTGCGTAATCCCCCAGATGTGCAATCGATATCTCCGCTGCGCGTTCAGTGGCGTAGACATAGTTGTGGCAGTGTGCAAGCGCGGCCTTAGAGAGTCCGTGGATATTTCTACCGGATCGAATATATGCTTTCAAGCGCCCCTTCCCCCCGCGCCTGTTGGTTAGAACCACCGACTCCGCGACCCGTATCCCGAACAAACCATTGATAGCAGTAGCCGCACAAACGGTGCTGAGCCCCTGTAAGAATTTCCTGCGCGATAGAAATGTTTTCATATAATCAGCCATAATTTTATTATTATGGGGGGCAGAGGGAGGAGCCGCCACTCCCCGCTGGTTCAACGCGCAGTCGGCCCAGTCTTTAGATACTACTTCGGTGGACGAATCCACGGGCGGGGCCCACCAGGCTTGTGTCCGATCTCATCAGCCATCTGACAGTCAGTATCTTTTATAAAGAATACCCTGCTTATCCTGGCGACCTACTTCTTCGTATCTTATCTGCTAAGTTTATTTCTACGCTATATTTTTGATGCATGCAACCTTTTTTTAATAAAATTAAACGAGCGAACCGCTACCTCGTGAAAAATTTGGGGCATCCAAGTCACCAAAATCGACCACCAACGCGAAAAGCCCTGAGGCCCCGGCCGTTTTGCATCGATGCCGGCTTCGCAGCACTCCCACAAATGACTGGACGCAACTTGTTGGATGCCTACTTTGTTTTTCCTTTGTGCCATCGCATCCCGGAAAAACAGCGCTCCGCTGGTCGCCATTGGGTAGCAATCGCTTTCCGGCGGTCAAGGGATACCAACCCGGTTACTCTCGAAATTATGCTCAAGACGAGCCATTTAACGATATAACTCGCTTAAACCCAATATTAATCCGTAACCCTCGGATGACCACCCCCGACCTATACCGACCCGGTGATTAAAAATTATCCATCATCTTCCCTTAAGCGATTGATATATATTTGGTTTACGTAGACCCGGAGACTTTTCGATTTTATGGCGGGTAAAAAAAGGGCCTACATTTCTGTAAGCCCTTGATTTCGTTTGGCTCCCCCGGACGGGCTCGAACCGC
>JBNLCC010000108.1:0-19043 GCA_050303615.1 Methylococcaceae bacterium
ACGACCGTCGGTTTAGCCTGCTTATAATCACTCAATTCCCTTTGATCGTCCGCCCTGGTCAGAATGACAACCTCATCCGCCTCGCTTACCGGGCGCATCAGGGGAATAAATCCGTTTTTCTGGATCATCGAACACGCATCAAAGGGTTTGGAAAAAAACATATGGATTGCAGCGTTTTTGACATCCTGCGTTTGCTCAAAATGAATCGCTCTTTGCATTTTGCGTTGCAAATAGGTATTGAACAAATACCATCCGCTCAGCTGGTGCCCTGACTGAAGACTGGCAACAAAATTAAGTTTATCGTTTTCCAGCGGCGCTGCTTGACCACCCATTCCTGCCGACATGGCATGATGCGGATGAGCAGGCGCTACCGGGTCAATAAGCTTTTTGCCGGTCGGTGCGGATACTTGGGCAGCGCTTCCCTGAATAAAACGCCCCAAACCGGTAATTTTAAAAAGCATGCTGACCATTCGATTAAGATTTTGCACTTCAATTTTGACATTGCTGACTTCCCATTCTTCAAATATCTTTAACAAAAGCGATAACCCCATCGAGTTAACCCGCTCAATATTGCTGAAATCCAGAATAACCTGGGAGCCAGGCGGTACTTGCCGCAACTGCTCCAGGGGTTTACTCGCATGCGCATCGATGGAACCGCTGCAATCGAAACGAAGATGGTTGTCTTTATTGGAAATTTGCTTGATTTTAAGAAAGTCTGAAAATGTCATGCCCTGCCCCCGATATGAGATGTCGCATCAAAGTCACTGTGATAAAGGAATTGGAATCCGGAGCTGGTATCCATGCTTATCTGGCTGTTCAAGTCCCATAACGTGGTAACTTGGGTACGTTGTTGCGGATAGACGCGAATCTGGAAATAATCCGATAAGCGCCACATCATGTATAAACCGGCTCCGCCAACACCGGCATCTACGCCCCCTTCCATTGCTCTGGCAATATGCCTGAGAAAAACAGCCGGCGTTAACGTTCCCCAGTTGTCGGTAATCATCAGGCCTAATTTATTTTCCTTTAACAGTAAATCGATGCGTACATCATCGATTTCAGACAATTCCCGTGAAGCCCCTTTTTCAAAATAAGGCACCCCCTTACCGTCTCTCGGCGCGGCATACAAACTGTTTTCTATCATCTCGTCCAGCACAACGATCAGGGTTTCCAAATGGTCGCCGGGAATTATCCGCTGATCGCTGAGCCAGGATTGAATTTCCTCCATGATGAATAACTTATCATCGGTATGTGTCAATTGAAATTGCCTTTGTAAAGTCGCATGTGGAAGCAATTCATACAAATCGTCATCCGGTGTTTCATGATGTTGATTGAGTAAATGATCCCACCCGATCTGCTTACAAAAGTCATCATGCTGCGGCAAGATTCGGCAGAGCCCGTCCTCGCTGAATCGAGGCAATAAATCCGCATATTCCTTCTCCGCCAGAAAAACAATAAACTCTCGCGGTACGCGAGGCACCGGGCGTTCACCATGACGGTAGTAATTCTCGGTCAAACGTATAATGTCACTGGTTTCGGTAATGGAGGCCGCTTGCTGTTCGACCCGGTCGCTGTGATTTACAACCATAATCGTCACATCATCAGTGAAGGCATTGCCGGCACAATGCTGATTTAGTGCCGCCATTAAATAATCGCGAAACATGTCAGCATCGACATCACCGCATTGATTCAATATCTGTTCCAGACGATCATAACCGAACGGCTCACCTGTCGGCGATTCCTCTTCTACAACACCATCAGTAAACATGAACAGCCGGTCACCCACTTCCATCTTTAAATTAACGGAAGTGGTACGATAATCGGCATCAATACTTTTACCCAACGGTAAACCGGATGCTTCCAACATTTCCCATCGCTGTTCTTTACGGTGCCATAGATAAGGCAATACATGACCGGCGTTGGCAAATTGCAGTTCCCCGGTACTCGCGTCCAGGCTTAGACAAGCCATGGTCATTAACAGAGACTGATGGGTGGTGGCCAACATCGTCTCGTTCAAGGAATGTAATATTTCCGACGGGCTGCTGATCCCCTCATGAACCAGCGGATAGACACCGGCCTTGGCAGCACTCACCATGGTACCTGCCGCTACGCCGTGGCCGCTGACATCCCCGATCAGTAAGACACTGCGATGGCCGCCGACTTTGTAGTAATCGAAATAATCGCCACCCACCTCGCTGGACGTCAGCAAGTTCGCCTTTCCCTGCAGGCCGGGAAGTTCGATTTTCGGATCGGGTAAAATGGATTGTTGCAAGGCTGCCGCCAAATCAACTTCAGACTTTAAGCGTAAACTTAATTTCTCCATTTCCGCATGCGCTTCCTGAACTTGTTGTTCAGCTAATTTACGCTCGGTAATATCCAAACCGGTTGCCAAAAACATGACCGGTTGATTGGTTTGCGGGGACCTGACGACGGTAGTATGCCATACGACATCCAGTCTATCTCCGGTTTGCACAATCAGGCGCGCCTCTATTTCATCAGCAAATTCGATATTACCGCTCATCATGCCGGAAAACAAAGGTTTCAATACCTGTTGATCGTCTTCCGGAATGAACTGCTCGAAGAAGTTATTGTTTCTAACTTCGTCTTCCCCCCATCCTGTCAGCTCCTCGGCATAACTGTTGAACAGGATCACATTGCCTTCAGGATTTAACCCGACGATCAACGCTTCCGCCGTATTGATTACGTTATCGGCAAAAGCTTTTTCCTCCTGAACTTTCAGCGTACTCTTCTTTAAATTCTCCACCAACGGCTTAAGTAGCAAGCCGCCCACTAAAATCAAAGATCCTAACGCGATAAAAAATGACAGGTTCTGCAGGTTTACCGCCTGCCCCAGCATCGATTCACTTTCTTTTTGATAATAAATCGAGACTCTTTCCAGGCTTTCTAATAATGCCGGAGAGATTTGGTTATGCAGACGGTCAAGATCTTCATTGTCAGCGGTTAATTGTCCTATAGGCGTTCTTAAAACAGCATTAAGCGCACTGATATAGCTAGTCAGAAGTTTATCTAACTCGAAGGGTTTATCAAAATATACCGGTCGCAAATCGAGCGGCAATGTGCCGCCAACCCGCCTTAATTTACCGTCTTTATGTATAAATCGGTCACCGCTTCTTAACGATTGATGGGAATCATCCAGCAGGGCCTTACTTTTAATGATTTCGCTTCGGTTTTCCTGGTAGGACTTTTCATCCGAAAAAACCATTTCTGAAGTCAGGAAATTGATTCTATTAATTAACATGCTCTGATCAGAGCTGAGTTTAATTAATACAGCGTTACCTTCCTGCGCTTCAAGTTTATCGATAACGATAAAATAATTGATACCTGCAACAATAGCCAAGATCGTTAATACCGTAGCATACTGTTCCTGGAAATAGACGAATATTCGCCGAATTACTTCATTCATATTATATCCTCTTAATATTGTTATTATTTTTATTGTTGTTATTATTAACTACGCTAATCAAATTCAGCTTATACAACCAGACGATACCAGCCGGCTAAAATGCGTAATTCCCCGTCTCCCTCGGGTCAAAATAGGGAATATTATGAACTTTTTATTCTGAATAAAGCCGGAATGAATTCAGGCGAATATTTAGGCCGAATTGACTCGGTTGTTATTAATAACATTGCTTATGACTCAAAACAAGCAATTTATTAAATACTTTGCAATACGGTTAACTCTAGCGAAATGAAAAAGCGGCAATAAAACCAAATAATTTATTGCCGGGGGAATGTGAAGCTAAAACGAGATAACGTTATTTATCAACTGTCGTTTTACTATTCTGCAAAAAAAAACGCGGCGAATAATCTAAATCCTTTATAGCGGCAGAATGATCAAACACCATATCCTGATTAATGCGATCAACCATGGCAGGGTTGATATGCTTCCAACTCGGTAAGAGCGTCAATAAACGGATCAACAGTTTTAGCAGCGGAACCGGAACACTGAAAATACGCGGAGATTTATTTTGTGCCTGAAATATTCGCTCCACCATTGCACGGTAAGTCAGCGTTTCCCCGCCACTTAAATTGAACGCTTTATTCGCTGCCTGACATTTCGCCAATGCCATGAAACAGGCATCCGCCAAATCTTCGGCATGTACGGGCTGACGCAACCCGCGGGCATCGCCAACAACCGGAAAAAAACCGAAACGTGCGATCATTTGCTGTATAAAAGTCACGTTACGGTCCCGACCGCACCCATAGATCAAAGTCGGACGGAATAACGTCCATACAATGCCGGAGTTTTCACAAAAGTTCTCGATGCGGTTTTCGGTTTCGCAGATTTCAGCGATAAGCCGGCATTCATCGGAATCGGAGGAATTTTTTTTGGTATAAATACTGGTCGTGCTGAAACCGATGAAACGTTTAATGCCAACGGCGGCAGCCGATTGCAACCAGGGTTCGACCAGATATAAAGGCGCGATATGGATCCACACATCAAGCGGATCGAGTTCGGAAAAGAAATTTTTTTCATTCCGCAGATCGCCTTCGATCCAGATCTGTTTATCCCGTTTCGGGGAACGGCTAACCGGATAACAACAATGGCCGTCCTTGATCAGCTTCGGAATTAAGAAGTCGCCGATTTGGCTTGAGGCGCCGGTAATAACAATTCTCAATGTCCTAGTCTCCTGACGGTGCTGATCACGGCAACACAAGCAAACCTGATCCACACGGCGATAGTGACCAGCCACATTAAAAAAAACGGGTACTGATGCCTGAAAAATTTACGGTAGAAGCGGACCATGCCCTTGTGCTTGTGCCATTCCACGCGAACCGGCCTGGAATCGGAACAGACCCCCTGCGCATGCACCACTTCGATATCCGGAACAAACAAAATCTTCCATCCTTTCTGGCGAAAACGCATGCACCAGTCCAGGTCCTCACAATGCAAAAAATAACCTTCATCCCAAGGCCCGACGTCATTTAACGCATCCCGTTTCACCAACATAAACGAACCGGACAGCGCTTCCATCTCGACCGGCGCATTCGGTAACGGTAAAAGATGCATCAGAAAACATTCGAATCGCGGGTCCTGCTGAAACAGGCGATCCAGTCTCAAGGTGCGCACTACGGTACGCCAGGGGGTCGGCACCCGCCGTCTGCACCCCGGCTGTTCGGAACCGTCTAAATTGCGCACCAGGCAGCCGCTCATTCCCACTTCGGGACGCTGTTCAACGATTTTGATCATGCGCTCCAAAGTATCCGGTTGGATCAAACAGTCGGGGTTGAGAAACAGCAGGTATTGCCCGGTCGCCTTGGAGAGCACCCGGTTATTCGCTGCGGCAAAACCCAAATTCTGGCCGTTTCGTACAATTTGCAGACGCGCATCACGAATTTTATGTTCCAGATAATGGATACTGCCGTCAATACTGCCGTTATCTGAAACAATAACTTGTACAGGAACCGTTGAAGCCAATGCCGAACGGACACAGCCGGTCAATAATTCGCCGCCGTTAAAATTGACGATAATGATAGAAATCAAAAAAGATACCTGAATCGTATAAGAAATTTAGTGTTTGACTCTCTAGAACGCAATTATAAGCGCTTTTAAGAATCACAGCCAAACAGGTAATTTCAAATACTAAGCGACAAAGGTCAACGCTATTTAAATTGCCGGAGAAACTTATTCGGTTGAAACCGATTTTTGTTCATTTTTCAAAGCCGCCTCCAGCGTATGCCACGCCAATGTCGCACATTTCACGCGTGCCGGATAGGCCTTGACACCGGCCAGAACAGCCAATTTGCCGACGGCTTGCAGATTCACTTCTTCGTCTTTGCCGGTAGTCATTTTATGGAAAACCTCAAACAGCCGTTCCGCCTCCTGTTCGCTTTTACCCTTGATAATTTCCGTCATCAGCGAAACCGATGCCGTGGAAATGGCGCATCCGGACCCCTGAAAACTGGCATCCTGAATGATGCCGTTGCCGTCAATTTTCAGAAACAACGTCAGCCGGTCGCCGCATAAAGGATTAAATCCTTCCACCTGCCGATTTGCATCAAGCATTACCCGGAAATTCCGGGGGTTCCTATTGTGATCAAAAATCACCTCTTGATAAAGATCGCGTAATTCATCAAACATTAACCGAATACCTTAATAATTTCTTCGATGGTTGCCATCAGCACATCGATTTCCTGTTTTGTATTGTACATTGCAAATGACGCTCTGGCTGTGGCCGGAACCTGGAAAAAATCCATGACCGGCATCGCACAATGATGTCCGGCTCTGATTGCAATACCGGCGCTGTCCAGCATCGTGCCGATGTCATGCGGATGCACGTTATCCAGCACAAAAGACAGAATACTGCCTTTGTTATCCGCCTCGCCGATGATTCGCAAGCCGGCAATGCATTTTGCCTGTTGCGTTGCATAGTTTAACAATTCGTGTTCGTAAGCCGCCAATCTATCGACACCGATTGCCGTCAAATAATCCACAGCCGCACCCAAGCCGATCGTATCGGCAATGCTGGGTGTGCCCGCTTCAAATTTATGCGGCAACACGTTATATTCGGTACCGCTGAAAGATACCTTGCGAATCATTTCACCGCCTCCCTGATAAGGCGGCATCGCTTCCAGCAGCTGCTGCTTACCGTACAAGACGCCAATACCGGAAGGACCGTACAGTTTATGCCCGGAGAATGCATAAAATTCACAATCCAGATCCTGCACATCCACCGCCATATGCGGTATCGCCTGGGCACCGTCGAGCAGCACCGGCACATTCCGCGCATGGGCGATAGCGATCATCTGCTTGACCGGATTGATGCTGCCCAAGGCATTGGACATGTGCGCCACGGAAACCAATCGCGTTTTATCGCTCAGCAAGCGCTCAAACTCTTCAACAACCACTTCGCCCCGTTCATCGATCGGCGCCACCTTCAGCACCGCCCCGGTCTGCTCGCACAGCAACTGCCAGGGAACGATGTTGGAATGATGCTCCAGCCAGGTGATCAGAATTTCGTCGCCGCTTTTAATGTTTTGTCTGCCGTAAGTCTGGGCAACCAGATTAATCGCCTCGGTCGTGCCGCGTACAAAGATAATTTCTTTTTCGGTGGCGGCATTGATAAAATTTTGCACTTTATGGCGCGCGCCTTCATAAGCGGCTGTCGAACGTTCGCTCAAGGTATGTACGCCGCGATGAATATTGGAGTAATCGTGGCGGTAATTATGGCTGATCGTGTCAATCACCGCATTCGGCTTTTGACTACTGGCGGCGCTATCGAAATAGATCAGCGGTTTGCCCCTGATCTGCTCGGCAAGTATGGGAAAATCCTGACGGATTTTGTGTACATCGAATTCCGTCATAACCATTCCTTAACGATCCCGGTTTGCGGAAAATGCATTAATAATTGTTGCAAAACCATTGTTTTAAAACTCTGTAAATCAATTTTATCGACCATGTCGTTAGCAAACGCGAAAGTCAGCATATTGCGCGCCGTATCCGCATCGATACACCGTGATTGCAAATAAAACACTGACTTTTCATCAAGTTGTCCAACCGTAACGCCATGCGCGCATTTCACGTCATCGGCGTAGATTTCCAACTGCGGCTTGGTGTCGGCTTCAGCAAAATCGGATAACAACAAATTACGATTGTTCATTTCCGAGTCGGTTTTCCGCGCACCTTCACATACCACGACACGTCCCTGAAAAACGCCCCGTGCCCGCTGATCCAAAACTCCCTTGTAAAATTCCCGGCTTGTCCCATACGGTTTTAAATGATTGATGCGGGTGTGGTTGTCGACATGTTGTCTTTTTACACCGACATATAAACCAAGCAGCTCACATTCGGCCGCTTGCTGCAAATCGGTATGGATTTCGTTTCTGGCCAATAAGCCACCAAAGGAAAAATTAAAATGTTTGACACGCGCGTTATCATCCTGCTTGACATAAGTGCCGCCGAAATGAAATGCTTTTTCCGCTTCACTTTGCAACTTATACAGCCTCAGACCGGCATTGGGGCCGACAAAAACTTCGTTAACCGCCGCGGTCAAATAAGCGCATTGCCCGGCACCGAGGTAAGTTTCCGCGATTTCGGCTTCCGCCATCGCCTGCAATACGAAAATATTGCGCGTGGCAGCCAAGGCATCGGACTGCGTCGTTACATGAATCAACTGCAGCGGTTTGTCCAACACCGCTTTTTCAGGCAAATAAACAAACAGCCCGTCGGTAAACCAGGCGCAGGTAAAGTGTATAAATCCATGCTGCTGCTCGCTGACTGCCCGGCCAAAATACTGCTCGACCTGCCGCGGATAATTTTCCAAAGCCTGTGCCATGCCACAGATCAACACCCCGTCCGGCAATCCTTCCAGCTGCGACAGTTCGGCGGAAAACCGTCCGTCGACCAACACCGCCGTCCAGCAGTCCTGCAACCGGAACGGCTGCAGCAAATCGTCAGGCACGGCAGCCGGACGACCGGCCGTCACTGGCGAGAACAGCTTTTTCTCGAGCGGCGAAACATTGGTATATTTCCATTCCTCTTCACGGGGAGAAGGAAAACCCTGTTTGGAAAACTGTTTCAGCGCCGCCGCCCGCAAATCGCTTAACCAGGGCAAATGGCCGCCCGGCAATGAAGCGGCAATAGCTTGATATGCCGCCTTATAGCGGCCGTCTGCTTGTAACACTGCACTCATTATGCCGCCTGCTCGATCCAGCCGTAACCTTTCTGTTCCAACTCCAGAGCCAACTCCGGACCACCGGATTTGACAATTTCGCCATGGGCCAACACATGTACGATGTCCGGCTTGATATAGTCCAGCAGGCGCTGGTAGTGGGTGACCATAATGAAGGAACGTTGCGCGGAACGTAACGAATTCACCCCTTCGGCAACGATTTTCAATGCGTCGATATCCAGGCCGGAGTCGGTTTCGTCGAGCACACACAGCATCGGTTCCAAGACTGCCATTTGCAGAATTTCATTGCGCTTTTTCTCGCCGCCGGAAAATCCTTCATTAACCGCGCGATATAGAAATTTCTCATCCATATCCAGCAACCTGATTTTATCCTTGACCAGCATCAGAAAATCCATGGCATCGACTTCGCTCATGCCTTTGTGTTTGCGAATCGCATTCAAGGCTGCTTTTAACAGGTAAATATTGCTGACGCCCGGTATTTCGACAGGATATTGAAAGGCTAAAAATACCCCTTCTCTCGCCCTGATTTCCGGCTCCATGGCAATCAAATCCTTGCCGTCATAAGTTATTTTCCCCTCGGTCACGGAATAACCGGGTTTGCCGGCCAGAATATGCGACAAGGTGCTTTTTCCTGAACCGTTGGGCCCCATAATCGCATGCACCTCGCCGGGCTTGACCTGCAGGCTGATGCCCTTGAGGATGGGTTTATCGTTAACACTCACATGGAGGTTTTCTATGCTGAGCATATTAAATTCCTAATAAAATCTAAATCTAATTGAATCTAGCGTTTCGGCGTCGTCCCGGCATGACACCGGCCGGTTTTTGCCGCCCGGTATTTGCAAAATTCGGACAGCGCTAAATATGCACCGGTTGCCCGGCACCGATAAAGCGCTGTCCGTACCGCAAGTTTGAACCTTAAGTTCAAGTCACCGGCGAAATCCCTCTCCTAGCCAACCGCGCCTTCAAGGCTGATGCCCAATAACGCCTGTGCTTCCACCGCAAACTCCATCGGTAATTCCTTAAACACTTCCTTACAAAAACCGTTAACAATCATCGACACGGCATCCTCGGCGGAAAGCCCCCGTTGCTGGCAAAAAAACAGCTGGTCTTCACTGATTTTGGAAGTCGTCGCTTCATGCTCGACCTGTGCCGAAGGTTGCTTTACTTCGATATAAGGAAAGGTGTGGGCACCGCATTGATCGCCAACCAATAGCGAATCACACTGCGTATAATTACGCGCATTTTCGGCGCTTTTCAGTACCTTAACCAGACCGCGATAAGAATTCTGCGCCTGTCCGGCTGAAATACCCTTGGAAATAATCGTACTGCGGGTATTTTTTCCGATATGGATCATTTTTGTGCCGGTATCTGCCTGTTGAAAATTATTGGTCAACGCCACCGAATAAAATTCGCCGACGGCGTTATCGCCAGTCAGCACGCAGCTGGGATATTTCCAGGTAATCGCCGACCCGGTTTCCACCTGGGTCCAGGAAACCTTGGAGTTAGCGCCGCGGCAATCGGCACGCTTGGTCACAAAATTATAAATACCGCCCTTGCCCTCCTTATCGCCGGGGTACCAATTTTGTACTGTGGAATATTTGATTTGCGCATCCTTCAATGCCACCAGTTCCACCACTGCCGCATGCAATTGATTTTCGTCGCGCATCGGCGCGGTACAGCCTTCGAGATAACTGACATGGCTGCCTTCGTCGGCGATAATCAGGGTGCGCTCGAACTGGCCGGTATTGGCGGCATTGATCCTAAAATAAGTCGATAATTCCATCGGGCAGCGCACCCCTTTGGGAATGTAAACGAACGAGCCGTCGGTAAACACCGCGGAATTCAAGGCCGCAAAAAAATTGTCGCCTTGCGGCACAACCGAACCCAGATATTGTTCCACCAGCTCGGGATATTGCTGAATCGCCTCTGAAATCGGACAAAAAATAACGCCGGCATCGTGCAGTTTATCTTTAAATGTCGTCGCCACGGAAACGCTGTCGAACACCGCATCCACCGCCACCCCTGCCAGCCGTTCCTGCTCATCCAGAGGAATACCCAGTTTTTTATAGGTTTCCAGCAGTTCGGGATCCACTTCGTCCAAATTTTTCGGCCCCTGCTTTTGTTTTGGCGCAGAATAATAGCTGATTTTCTGGTAATCGATCGGATCGAACTTAACGAATGCCCACCGCGGCGTCTTCATCGTCAACCAATGGCGATACGCCTGCAAGCGCCATTGCAGCATAAATTCGGGTTCATTCTTTTTGATCGATAACGCCCTGATAACGTCTTCGTTTAATCCGGGTGGGAAAGTATCCGCTTCGAGCTCGGTAAAAAAGCCCTGCTTGTATTCCCGCCCGATTAAATTTTCAATTTGTTGTGCACTCGATGACATAAATCTCTCCATTTACCGGTACAAACTCGATACCGGTATACTCACTTCTTTCGGTATATGGGCAACCGGCATGATTAAATCTGCCACAGTAACCGATTCCAGCGCATTTTGTATCGCTGCATTAATCAGCCCCCAATTGCCACGTATATCGCAACCAAGCGCCTGTTCGCAGCTATGTTGGGCCAGGCTGCATTCGGTGATCGCAATCGGCCCTTCCAATGCCCTGATCACGCTGGCTACGCTAATTTTTTTCGGCTCTTTCGTCAATGCATAGCCCCCTCTGGCGCCACGGGTCGAACTCAATACCTGCGCTTTGAGCAATAATTTCAATATCTTGCTCACCGTCGGCAATGCGATACCGGTTGCCTCGGATATTTCCAGCGCCGCATGCAGCTGGTTATTGTCTTTGGCAATATAACTCAATATTACCGTAGCATAATCGGTCAATTTACTTAAACGCAGCATATCGCTTCCAATTTTTTATTTGGTACTATTTTAGTCCTATTTAATTCCCGAGTAAAGCACTAGGTTATAGCAAAGCGAATAATTTCGTTTTCTCCCGGAATGATACTTCGGATGCGTATGAGTATTACGCAGCCTCCCTAATTGCATATGCCACTGTTACATGCTAGATTAGCTCAAATTTGAATGAACGGTCGCATGCATCAAGCTTCGGCAATTTTTGCTCCTGCCGGCGGGAAATAGGTGTCATGGAAAGCCGTGACTCGATACACCGACACTATATCATGTTGACTGTCATTTAATCAGCAACCAAGCCATTTAACGTTAACCTCAATCATTGATTGCCGTGAAAAACCATCCCCCCGTCACTCCGCGCTTGCTCGGGCTGCAAAACTACCGGCAAACTTGGGAGGCAATGAAATCATTCAGCGAACACCGGACACCTGATACCGCTGATGAAATATGGGTGGTGGAACATCCGCCGGTTTACACCTTAGGGCTTAACGGCAAACAGGAACACATACTAAACCCGGGCACAATTCCGGTCATCCGCACTGACCGTGGCGGGCAAGTCACCTATCACGGTCCCGGCCAACTGGTTGTTTACCCGTTACTGGACATGAACCGCCTGAAACTGGGCGTCCGGCAACTGGTTACGTTGCTTGAACAGTCCGTCATTAGCTGTCTCGCACAGTACGGCTTAAAATCCGTTGCCAAACCGGAGGCACCAGGTATTTATATCGACAACAAAAAAATTGCATCCATCGGCTTACGCATTAAAAAGGGTTGCAGCTATCATGGCCTCAGTGTTAATAACCAAATGGATTTAGGTCCGTTTCATCATATCAATCCCTGCGGATACCCCGGTCTTGAGGTCACGCAACTGGCGGATCACGGCATTTTTATCACCAATCATGAACTTGCCGTGCCTATCGTGCACAGCATAACCACCAATTTGACTTATGAAACTGCAAGCCCCATCGCGCTCGACGCCTGATTCGCACCAACGCAACGCGGAGAAACTGAGAAGAATTCCAATCAAAGTTGAAAAACCAACCTCGCCGCTACGCAAACCCGATTGGATTCGCGTCAAAATCCCCGGCGGCGAAGAAATCAACCGGATCAGGACAGTCCTGCGGCAAAACCGGCTACACACCGTTTGTGAAGAAGCCGCCTGTCCGAACCTGGGGGAATGCTTCAAGAAAGGGACCGCCACTTTCATGATCATGGGCGATTTGTGCACGCGTCGTTGCCCTTTTTGTGATGTCGCGCACGGCAAACCGTTACCTTTGGACAAAAACGAACCCCAAAGTCTGGCAACCGCAATCAAGGCCATGCAACTAAATTATGTCGTCATCACTTCGGTAAACCGGGATGATCTCAGAGATGGTGGTGCCGGGCACTTTGCCGATTGCATCAATGCAGTTCGGAATCAATCGCCGCACACCAAAATTGAGATCCTGGTACCGGATTTCCGGGGACGGATGCACACGGCGATAGCAATACTCGAGCAAACACCGTGCGATGTGTTTAACCACAATCTGGAGACCGTACCCAGCCTCTATCAACAGGCAAGGCCCGGTGCCGATTATCGGGATTCGCTACAGCTGTTAAAACTGCACAAGCAAGCCTTACCCGACATTCCGGCAAAATCGGGGTTAATGCTGGGGTTGGGCGAAAAAAAAGCGGAGCTCGAGCAAGTCATGGCTGATCTTCTGGAACACGGCTGCTCGATGCTGACCTTAGGGCAATACTTGCAGCCGAGCAAAGATCATCTGCCGGTAAAACGCTATATCAGCCCCGACGAATTTGACCAGTATGCAGAGACCGCACGCCGGCTGGGATTCGAGCAGGTAGCCAGTGCGCCATTGGTCAGATCGTCCTATCATGCGGATATCCAGGCGGGCTTTTCCGGTGAAGGTAAAAAGCCGCAGTAAAATTTGTTGAGATTGTCAACAAAAAGCGGCCCGTCCGGGTTTTAATTTATTGCCACTTTAATCCGGCGATAGAATTAAAAATGATAACTCAGCTCCGCGCGGATATGATCGTCCCGCCTGAACACAAACTCCGGACCGACTCGCGGTGCACCACTGAAAAACCTTACCTGAACCTCCAATTTCCAGTTGTCGCCGAAACGGCGGCTGGCTTCCACATTGTAAAACTTGGAACTGGTGGTGCGGTCGAAAATGATACCGGCCAATATTTCAGTGCTTTGCACATCGTTAAAGCCGAAGCGCAAAGCGGCGAGAAAATCATCCTCGAAAAAATTCTGGAAATTTTTGCCGCGGCTGTCATACAGGTATTCCACGACAAAACCCAAATCCAAACCGGTCGCGTAAAGATCAAACAGCGTATATTCAAAGCCTGCGGTTGCGGCAAAATAGGTTTTCCCCTGTCCGGAGCGGACAATTGACTCCCACTTCCAAAGCCAACTACCCTTGGTAGCCTGAATATCAACCCCGGTCTGATGAATAATTTCGTAATAAGGAATGATATGCAATTTGCCGAAGCGATCGACTTCGAACAACAGCGTCGGTTCGCGGTTAGTGCCGTAATAATGCGATAAACCGAGATCCCAGTCGCCGGCAACATGCGACCAGCGTACCGCAAATCCCACATGTTTTGCGAATCCGTTTTTCTCAAAACGGGCATTGGCGGTATCGATCGGCGGGAAACTGCGCAGCCGGCCCTGCACGCCAGGAAATGTCCGTTCCCTGAAGCCCGTTAGTAAAAACAGGTCCGTTGTCCCCCAATCCTGTATGAGCGCTAAGTTGATCAACGGTTGTCCCAACTTGTCCTCGCCGTCGGTGTTCTCCACCAAGTCGGTCTGGTTGATGATGTCCACCAGGTGCTGGGATTCCGTTACGCCCCAAAAAACCTTGCGAAAACCCACCCGCAACTCCCATGTTTCAGCGACCTTCAGCCAGGTCAACTCACGGATGTCGAAATGCGTCCGCTTGCTGTCATACTGCGAATAGCGGTAAAAAGGCACGAATGCAAAGCTCTGCAAGCCTTCGTCCCACTCATGGTACAGTTCCGGCTCGACAACACCGGATACATAATTGTTATGTTGCCGGGGATCCAGTGGTGCATAGATAAATCCTAAATCCTCGACACCCGCATAACCGGATATCTCCCAGGCAATCACGTCAGTGGTCAGCAATAATAAAAGGTAAGCAAATAAATGCACTGCTGATCTCCCGATGTAAATACAGGCAGAAGAGAACCGCACCACGTTATGCGGCTTAATACAAGCCAAAGCGGCTCTCCCGCCGGTGACGCTACCGGAAATCAGGTGTACAAATTCCCGTTTTCGCTTTTATCGATCAACGCAGCCCCAATCCTGGGAACTAGCCAAATTAGCAGTCTTGCCTTTATCATCGCGCCCGTTTCAAGGTATTCCGGTCAAAATCCCGGTCGCTCAGACCGTTACGGAACTGATAGTCGTGCCATTTCAGGAGCGTGCTTTTACCGTTCTGGTGATTTTCCATCAACATGTCATCAGCCCGCCAATATTGATCCAGGTACTGCCGGTAGCTCGTGTAGCGCAAGGTTTTCAACAAGGCATCCTTGCGGTCGTAATAGTCAACCTTGAGAGGAATATAGCGTTCTTTTTCAATCCAGACGTTTTCCCGCGTATAGCCGGAATGTTCGTATTGCGGATAGAATTCCACAACAAAACAGTCCTTCCCATCCAACTGCTCTTCACGCAGATATTTATATTTAAATTTGGGAACCTCGAAAGATGTTAAATCCTCATAGGCATATTCGCTGCCCATGAAAGGGCCGGATTTGTTACTCGAAGAGATACGTTTCACCCTTTTTAAAGCCGGCAAATACAACCACTGTTCGTCCGGCTCCAAAGCGTGGGTAAAACTTAAAAAAGCGGTACCTTTGACATCGCGCGGGCTATCGAAGATACTGAGACTTTTATCGCCGTCGCCGATCACTTCCAAAGTCCTCATGCTAAGTTTGCGCAGCGTCTCATCGCCATGCCGGTTTCTCAAGACCATCTCCAGGTTGGCCGTACTATCGCCAAACCCGGTATCGCGGGAGTCCACTTCGGTTACGATTTCCAAACCTTTTTCTTCATCGGTCTGGGCATAGCCGGATAAGCAGAACAAAGCAAGCATCATAGCCAGCACCAACTTGGTTCCCCCTCGCAGGAAGGATTGCAATAGCAAAGGATGCGGACCGGCACTTTGCAAATGGCCGGGGGCGGGCAATAATAATTCAGCGAATTGAAACTCTTTCATTTTCCCTCCGTATAGATTAATAAAGGCGGTAACAACAAAAAATCCAGAAGCAATGCGACAGAAATGGTAATCGCAGTCATCAGGCCCATGTCCGAATTCATCGTAAAATGTGAAAAGCTGAGCACCAGAAAACCGCTTACCAGCACTGCCGAAGTAATCCACAGCGCCACGCCGACCGTGGAAAATGCATAGCGGACCGCTTCCTGGCTATTAAATCCTTTCTCGATTCTTGCCCGGCGATATTTGCTGATAAAGTGCACGGTATCGTCAACCACGATGCCCAATGTCAAGCCGGTCACAACCGATAATCCCAAGCCGATCCTTGCATCAATCAGCGCCCAAATGCCATAAGCAATGCCGGCCGGCACCAGATTCGGAATCAGGCTAATCAACCCCAGTTTCAACGACCGGAAAGCGGCAATCAAAATCAACGAGATCAGTACTAACGCCAGTAATGTGCCGATAATCATACTGCTGATATTCCGCTTGCCGATATGGGCAAACATCAATACCGGACTGGCGGTGTCTACACGAATGCCATTGATGTTTTCCTGCAGCCAATTGTGGATGCGGCGCTCCACAGCCAAAACCTGATTAGAACTCATGCTTTGTAAGGTCGCGATCATTCGTATCGAAGATTTATCGATGTTGATTTGGTCGTTCAGATCAAGGCCATAGGGAAGAGACATCTCATAAAGCAATAGATACTGGGCGGCAAGCTCCCGCGATTCAGGCAGGCGGTACCAGGCGGCATCGTCACCATGCATGTTTTTATTCAACCGTTTGTAAGTATCGCTGATAGTATTGACGTGCATCACCTCGGGTTGGGTCTGCAGCCATGCCGCCAGTTTCTCGATACTGTTCAAATAGGCAGGCTCGTTGATAGCGCCGTCGCTTGGCGCATGCAGTGAAAGTTCGATATTGTACAAACCTCCGAGATTGTCGGTAAGAAAATCGGTTCCCTGCCTGAATTCGATAGTATGGTCAAAATACTTGACAAACTCGTCATTCAACTCGTTCAACGGAGTAAAAGAAATCAAAACAATGGCAATAATTGCATTACCAACCAGCAGCAATTTGCGCCTACGGATAACGAACTCCGCCAGCCGAAGCATATAACTGCTATCCAGGCCGTCCTTCAATTTCACGCGCACCGGCAAAACCGTCATCATCGCCGGCAAGAAACTGACCGTCAGCATAAAAGCAGCCATAACTCCGATCGCGACAATATTACCCAAATCCCTAAACGGCGGGGCATCGCTGAAGTTCATACTCAGAAAACCAATCGCGGTGGTTACGCTGGTCAACATGATCGGCTGGAAATTGATACGCAGACTTTCCTGGAGGGCCTGTTTTTTCGCCTGACCAAGGCGCATGTTGTGCAATGCGGTTACCAGTAGATGCACACAGTCGGCAACAGCCATCGTCAAAATAATTGTCGGTGCTATCGCCGAAGTCGGGGTGATGAACCACCCGATCCAGCCGGTTATGCCCATTGCACAAACGATCGAAAACACAATCAGCAGCACTACACTGAAAGTGGCACTGAACGAACGCAGACTCACCAACAACATTAAAATGACGATAGCGTACATCAACGGCACCAAGTGCGTATTATCCTGCATCGACGATTCACCGAAGGCGTTGTTCATCATCACCAGCCCGGTGATATACACTTTAACGCCGGGAAACAAGGCTTCTGTTTCAGTCACCAGTTCCCTGGCCTTTCGTGCCACCCGCATCGCTTCCATAGCGCTTTCCTGCGGCAACTGAAATGTCACATTGACGCCGGCGACATGGCCGGTTTCTGATATCAGGCGGTTGACCAATAATGGTTCATGCAAAGCCACACCCCTGATATAACGAAGATCTGCCGGTGTAACTGCGGCCGGTTCGGAAACCAGGTCGGCAACGGTCAGATCATCCTCCACTGCCGTGGTATGTTGAAAATTAGTTATCGAATCAACCCGGCTTGAATACGGCAATTGCCAGGATTGCTCGGTTAAATAAGCAATGGCCTGTAAAATTTCCGGGTTGAATACGCCGCCTTCATCGGGCGCTACGATAAAAATGACATTGTCGCTTTTATTATAGATTTCCTGCATTGCTTCGAATGCCAGCAATTGAGGATTATCCTTGCTGAAATACACCCGGTAATCATTTTTAAATCCCAGCTTGGCCATGCCGGCGCCCAAGACGGCAACTACCAGCAACGACATCAACAAAGTTAGCCAGGGATGGCCTGTAACGACGATGCCCAGCCGTTCCACAAACAATTTCTTACGCATCCTTTATGTTCCTAATATACACACCTAGAGCCGGGTTAATTTACCCGATTGATATCCTATTACCGTCCTCCCCGAATAAAAAAAGCAACTATCGGAAAGACGGTGTGCCGGATCGATACTAATTAGCGATCAATCCGTTTAACAGCAAATCAGTTACATGTTTCGCAATAATCTCCGGTTGTTCCTGGTCCTTTTTATATCCCGGTAAAAAGCAGCGTATAGGCTTCATCTGCAGGTGATGGCAAACCAGACCGATAATCGAAACCGCCGTCAAATGTGCATCCTTACTGGGAACCATGTTTTTAATCAATAGCAACAGTTCAGCGAATTGTTCTTCAAAAACACCTTCCGCCAGCAAGCGCATCCTTTGCGGGTCCGCATCCAGCAATTCACGCTGTATCAAACGATGAAAATCCATATCAGCCAGCATCAATGCGGTAAGCCTGCCGACAAACAAGCGCAGTTTTTCAGCAGAAGCTTTGTCGGTCCGCCAAACTTCGGAAAAAGCCTGGGCTTTATTGGCAAAGGCCTGACGCACCATTTCCAGGTACAATGTTTTTTTATCGGGAAAATGATGATAAATTCCCGACACTCCCAGTCCGGCAGCCTTAGCCAAGTCGCGCATGGATACGCCGGTATAGCCGTGCTGTGCAAAAAGCAACTTTGCCTGTTTCAGAATTTGTTCTTTAGTACTCATTCGCCCACCAAATTGACTGAACGTTCGTTCTGTATTATAGAAATAATTTCGCATTTGGCAAACTTTTGTCTACGCAGTTTGTAACTATTCAGCACATTTTGCCAGGGCCATCCATACTAAGCCTCATCTTATTGCATAAAATCCGGGTTTTTGCCTTGGAAAAGTAAATTCAATGCTTGAGTGGCACTCATTCCTTGTTTCCGGCAAGTTGACAGGTAGCTGCGAACTCGACAAAAGATCTTCGCCCCTTCCATGGAACGGAAGCAACCGGAGATCTTCTGCTGTACCTTGATC
>JBNLCC010000109.1:0-9833 GCA_050303615.1 Methylococcaceae bacterium
CGTCATTCTTGTTCAATATGGCCAATGTTAAGTCGACATTATCATCCATATTTCTAATGCTGGATTGAATAAAAACGTTGATCTCTTCAATATTCGAAGGGGTCGCGGGAACCATGTAGCGAGTTATTTCATCCGTAAATTCTTTGAATATCACTTCAGAATATTTGGGTGAGATAGGCACCAGTTTAATCCGATCACCGGATATGATGACAGAGCCAAAAACCAAAGGACTTTTAGTTTGCACGATTTTCCATATGCTATTTTGTAGCTCCTTGCTCAGCCGCAGCCGAACGGAAGCGGGTTTTTATGCAATCGTTGCGAAGCACAGGCACAAAAGGCCGCAGAAGACTGGCTGTCGGCTGGCGTAAATCGTCAGTCGCGGATCTACACATTGATATCAAAGCCAAGCTCAACATCACAGGCAGCTTGACCTCCTCGGATACCCCAATTTTCTGCCGATATTTCACGCAACATGATTTTTATATGATTTGCCGGAATACCATATTGAGACAGATTATTTACAATTGTTTTGTAGAGCTGTCTTTTCGCTTCTAGCGAGCGGCCTGCAAAGCAATCGATGCTTATATGCGTATAAAATTCAGGGTTTTCTCTGTCTGACGGGCACTCGAACCTGTGAGGTTCATGCACCAATAAGCGTACATTTCTATCTCCCGGGAGAATCTTAAAAGCTTCCCGTAGCGCAGAATGCACTGCTTCCATTATTCCTGATTCGATTTCTGCACAATATTGCTGCCGAACTTCAATAAGCACACTTGGCATTGTTCTCTCCCGGAAAGCTAACGAAGCCATTAACCGGCAGACCGTAATAGAGTTTCGGACCACAAGCTATTTGAGACTTTATCAGTACCGTTATCGTTTTTCTCCAAATTTTTTATGATGCACTCGCATTATTTAGCGTCGCAGTATAGCTGGCGGAGCAGTTTTAAACTAACTATATCTGTAGCCGTGACAGAATCGGTTCATCAATGTCGCTCGAATTCTCGATGATTGCCCCTATTCCGGCCTCGACGCCTGTTGTGGAGGTCTCCACCGACATGCTCGGCGCACCGAGATTTTCCGGCAGCGCCGCTACGCTTGGTAGATAAGGGAGGTGGACCCAACCGGCACGAATGGGCGGGCTGTTCGAATAAATACGGTGAAGGACGCCATACATAAGGTGGTTGCAGCAAAACGTGCCCGGCGCATCGGAGATGTCGGCTGGTATGCCGGACTCGCGCATGGCCTTTACCATCGCCCGAATCGGCAATGTTGTATAGTAGGCGGACGGCCCGTCGGGGACCGTCAACCGGCCCTGCAGGGAGAGGCCGTTGTTGTCTGCGAGTCCGTATCTTGTTGAATCGTTCAAATTTTGAGCAATCCGCTCGACGGTTATGGTTGCCCGTCCCCCATACTCGCCCATCATGACTACGATGTCCGGCTCGATATCGGATATTGCGGCACACACGAAATCAATGCATTCAAAAAAGTTGTTCGGAACGATACGTGCGATTATTTCCGCGCCGCCAATCAGCTTACCGTCAAGTGAGCGCGCAACCGATTCCGCCGGATTACGGGGTGTATGTCCATACGCTTCAAATCCTGTCAGTAATACTTTCGTCATGTATTTTCCTCGATGTTATTGCACCTCGACGGCACATTAGGAGTACCGGTGAGCTGTTAGTACCAGCACTGTATCCACAGTACGGTTTTCCCGCACAGCACTCTAGGCTGAACTCTGTCTGATAGCGATCCAAAGAATCGGTTCGATCAATTAATAGCAGCTGATCTTTATGTTTGCAAGTAATTACAGAGCCGTTTATGGGGATACCAATAATAGGTGAGCGGCTACACGGAGATGACTCAAAGAGAATTCAGTATGAGAAAGAGCAGGAAAATAGGCCCTTACAGTTGGCATGATCCCCTCTTTTCAGCTCGTTTCACTACCTGACTCACGGTGCTGTAACTCACTCCAAAATATTCACCCAGTTGGGTAAGTGTATGGTGTCCATACCAATACGCTTGGGTCATACGTTCGTCGCGTCAAACGTAAGGTCTGACCCCCGGCATCTGTGACCCCCGGCATCTGACCCCCGGCATCCTTCCTAAACCGAACTCCAGTTGCCACTGTTCTCTCAACAGGCGTTGTACTTGTCTGAGAGATAGACGATAACCGCCGTTCAGCAAACTGATCCAACTGATTAATCCCGACCCTATTTGACCGCTAGGCACCGTGTCCGGATACGCGCTTTTATGCCGGGCGCCGCAGTGCCGACAAATGCCAGAGTAACGTTGATGTTCGGTAACGGTCGGTTTGTCTTCCGGCAGGTCGAATAGTTGGTGGCGTTCATCCGGCGTGTCGGCAATCTCGATTACACCGCCACAGGTGCACTGTGCCGGCGGATAATAACGCTCGATGAGATCGACTTGGTCTTCAGGCCACAACGTTCTCTGATGTTTACGATGGCCGTGTTGTGCCCCTTTCGCTCTGCCGCTTTTCGGCTTCTTCCCTCTTTCCGCCCGGTGTTTGGGGGAATCCTGTGAAGGAGGGGTCGAGGAATTATCCGAGCTTGTGTTCAGACGTTCTTCCAGCTCTTCGATACGGCCTAATAGGAAACGAATCACCTCCTGCTGTTGCTGGATGATTTTCAACGCTTCTTCGAGCGTGGCAGGCGGTTTGATATTCAGGAGTTCCTTTGGAAGCATGTGCGGAATTTACAGGATTTAAGCGTTGCTGACAAGAGGGGGGTGAACGGTTACCAATGCGCCAACTGAGAGCAATAACATCATATTGAGCGCAAAGCGATTCTTTGTTTGCATAATCTTTACCTCCGATACAGAAATTATCGATGTTCCACGGAACCGAACCGATCAACCCCAAGGCTTCCAATTAAACCTTGATCTGCAGACATTTCGGAAGGGGTTGCCCGAACCGCGGACCTGGCATTCCAAGAAACGGGAACTCTAACATGCAAAGTCAAGGTATTTTTTAGAATAGAAATTCTAATGTGATAAGTCAAGTGCCTTTTGAAACGATTCGATAAGAAACTCCCTACAGGATGTATCGAAACATGGATACGCAACTTTATGGGACCAACAGAAGGCAATCACGGTCAGCACTTTAAGCAACCGAACAGCGTTTCGATTTCCCTACGCAAGCCGTAGAGCTGTAACCCTAAACTTATCCCGATTTAAAAGCGGTTGGTTTTATTTTTGCCGGGAAACCGGCATGGTCCGGCGTTGACGGATGCCGATTAGTTAATGCGGCGCCGGAACATCCAACCGGCCGAAATAAGGCAGAACAAACCGATAACCGCCATTGGCCAATATTGATCAAGCAACGTCTTCGTACTCGCTCCTTCCAGAAATACAGCTCTTGTGATCACTAAAAAATAACGCAACGGATTGGCTAAAGTCAGCGTTTGCACCCAGGACGGCATGTTCGCGATCGGCGTCGCATAGCCCGATAAAATGACCGCCGGTACGATAAACAGAAAACCGCCCAATAGGCCTTGTTGCTGGGTCACCGCCAACGACGAAATCATCAGTCCGATACCGATTGTCGCAAATACGAACAATACAATCCCCAAATAAAGGGCCGGAATACTGCCTAACAACGGCAGCTCAAACCAAACAACCGCTACAACGATAATAAACGAAGCTTCTATCAGACCGATGATCAAGCCGGGAACGGCTTTACCGATCAGTATTTCCAACGGGGTAAACGGTGTCACCAATAACTGGTCGAAAGTTCCCTGCTCCCGTTCGCGTGCGACGGAAAGCGCCGTGATAACCACCGAGACCACCAGTATCAATAGGCCGACAATACCGGGCACAATGAACCAGCGGCTTTCAAGATTCGGATTAAACCAGGCTCTGATTTCCAATTTTGCCGGCGGTTTCGGCAACTGATGCCGCGCCGCCCAGGAAAAATTAAAGTCGGCCAATACGGTCTGGACATAGCCCAGGGCAATTTGCGCGGTATTGGAATCGCGCCCGTCTACCAGGATTTGCACTTTCGCGGGCCGCCGGCCCGAGCTTAGATCGCGACTAAAATGCTCGCCGATATGTACGACCAAAAGTGCTGTCGTATTATCGAGGGCATCGGCGATCTGTCCATGACGCCTGATGCGCAATACCTCCTTGAAGGCCGGCGCACCTTGAAAACGGGCCACCAACTCGCGGGCTGCCAACCCTGAGTCTTCGTTATAGATCGCCGTCGGGATTTCATTGAGATCGTAGGTAGCCGCATAACCGAATACAAACATCTGAATCATCGGCGGTCCAATCAGCACAAACCGGCTTTTCCTGTCCTTAAGCAGGTTCAAGAACTCCTTAATCAACAAAGCATAGATTCGCACCCACATAACCGTCATTCCAAACGTCTCGGCGCGCGCCACGCCGCCAGCGCGAACAGCACGGCCGCCATGAGCAACAGTGCCAGCGCATTGGGCACAATAATGCTCCAGACATTGCCCGCCAGAAAAACCGTCTGCAGGATGGCGACGAAATAACGGGCGGCAACCAGATAGGTGAAAGCCTGTATCGGCGTGGGCATACTGTCGATATCGAAAATAAACCCGGAAAGAATAAACGCCGGCAAATAAGTCACGATAATCGCGGCTTGCCCTGCGACAAACTGATTCTTGGCGGTGATTGAAATCACCAGACCCATAGCCAGCGCCACCAGCATAAAAAAAGTGCCCGTCAATAGGAGTACCCACAGCGAACCGCGTAAAGGTACTTGAAACAGAAACACTGCCATCGCAATCGACAGCAACATGCCCCCCATTCCCAGCAGGTAATAGGGGATAAGCTTGCCCAGCAACACTTGCCTGACACTGGCGGGCGTCGATATCAAAGCTTCCATCGTGCCCCGTTCCCATTCCCTGGCGACTACCATGGCGGTCAATAACGCGCCGATCAGGGTCATGATCACGGCAATCAGCCCCGGCACCAGAAAATTCCGGCTGCGCAAGGCGCTGTTATACCAAATACGTTGTTCCACCAGCACCGGCCGCGTTGAATCTCGCCCATGCTGAACGGCATACGCGGTCAACCATTTATCCCACACCCCTTGCACATAGCCGGAAACCAGACGCGCCGTATTGGCATCGACGCCATCGAGTATCACCTGAATCGGAGCGGGTTCACGGCTATAAAAGCGGCGGTTGAAATCGGCGCGCAAGCGGATAATAGCGCTGATTTTTCGCCGCTGCAGCGCACGTTGTGCCTGATGCATATCGGGAAAATACAGCGCATTGAAGTAATCGGAAGATTCAAACCCGGAGGTGAAACTGCGGGTTTCAGGCGTCACCTTCTCCACGACCATCCCTATCGGCACATCATGCGCATCCAGGGAAACCCCATAGCCGAACAGCAACAATAAAAAAACCGGCATCACGAAGGCGATCGCCAGGCTGCTGGGGTCGCGCCGGATTTGCAGAAATTCCTTCCTTATCAACCCTTTTAAGCGCAGCAAACGTGGTGACATGATCATCTAGCCCGTTACCGTTACGGGTGCCGATTCAAGCAACCGGATAAAGGCTTCCTCCATGGTGACAGAGGCGGATGGGTGCGCTCCTTGACTTTGCCGTTTGATCTCGGACGGCGTACCGGCCGCCAGAATATCTCCTTCGCAGAGTATCAATAGCCGGTCGCAATATTCCGCTTCCTCCATAAAATGCGTCGTAACCAGAACCGTTACCCCCTGTGCCGCCAGGTCGTTGATCCTACGCCAAAATTCGCGCCGGGCTAGCGGATCGATGCCGGAAGTCGGCTCATCCAAAAACAGGATGTCGGGCTCATGCATCAGGGCACAGGCCAGCGCTAAACGCTGCTTATAGCCCAAAGGCAGGTCGCTGCTGTTGGTATCGATGAACGGTCCCAGCTCGAATTGTCGTAGCGCCCATTCAATACGCGTGTTGCGCCGCTGATTACGCAAACCGTAAGCCCGGCTGAAAAATTCAAGATTCTGGCGGACGCTGAGTTGGCCGTATAATGAAAACTTCTGCGACATATATCCAAGGCGCGCCCTGGCACGGGCGGTGGCCTTGCGCAGATCGACGCCGGCGACGCTTAGTCGGCCATTGCTGGCCGGTAATAGACCGCAAAGCATTCTAAATGTCGTCGTTTTCCCGGCCCCATTGGCGCCGAGCAAACCGAAAATCTCGCCTTTCCCCACCCTGAAAGACAATTTTTTAACCGCTTGAAAAGTTCCGAACCAGCGATCCACGGAGTCCACTTCGATGACCGTTTTCGTTGCGGCCGAGGCGGTCGGAGATAAATAATCTGCCGGGTGAAGTTTGTTTCCGGTTAAGCGCGGCGCATAGGTTTCATGCTGTCGGCGTTCCAGCAACAACACCACGAACATATCTTCAAGCCTCGGTGCGACCGGCTCGATCTTAAGTCTTACCTCAGGATTGAAAGCTTTCCTCCAATCCGGTCGGGTTCCCGGATGAATAACGACCCGCACACCTTCGCTCTGGATCGTGCTATCGATAATCTCGTGCAGAATCGCCAGCCTATTCTGAAGTAGGCGCTTGGGCACATCCGGACTGGTCACGGTAAAACCGCAACCGGCCACTTTATCGTGAAATTCCTCAGGCGTCCCGTGCATCAATACCTGTCCCTGGTCCAATAAAACTACATCATTGCAGCGTTCGGCCTCATCCATATAAGCGGTGCTCAGCAATACGGTCGCGCCAGTCTCCTTGACCAACTTGTCAATGATATGCCAGAGTTCTCGCCTTGATACCGGATCGACGCCGACCGAAGGTTCGTCCAGCAATAACAATTGCGGCCGATTGACCAGCGTACACGCCAAACCCAGTTTCTGTTTCATGCCCCCTGACAATTGGCCGGCAAGCCGCGAGCCGAATTTGGCCAAGCCGGTCATCCGGGTCAATTCGGCAAACCGGGCTTCGCGCTCGTCAACGCCGATACCGTGCAGATCGGCATAAAGCGTCAGATTCTCCTGAACGCTGAGGTCCTCATAAAGGCCTAAGCGTTGCGGCATATAACCCGCGATCCGGTGAATCTCGGACGAATCAACGACGGTATCCAGACCGAATACTGCGATCTCTCCGGAATCCGGAATCAGCAGGCCGGCGGCCAATCGCAGCAGAGTCGTTTTACCGGCGCCATCCGGACCGACCAGCGCCGTAACGGCCCCTTCACGTAAGCGTAACGATACTTTCCGCAACGCATCCGTTTTCCGCACCCCGACACCAAACGTCTTGCCGACCCCTTGAAATCTTAGCGGCGCTTTCTGTTCGACCGTCATCACGGCGTCAAACAGGTGGGTTGGTCTGATATTTCAGACTGGTCAAGCGCAATTCTGACTGTCACCGGCATGCCCAGGCGCAGCTGATCTTGAGGATTACAGGCATAAACCCGCACCTGATAAACCAGACTGGTTCTGAGTTCGGTAGTCTCCACCGTCTTTGGAGTGAATTCAGCGGTCGGCGAAATATAACCGACCCAGCCCCGGTATTGTTTATCGGGAAAACTGTCCGTACTGATCTGCGCGATCATACCGTAGCGCAACTTGCTCAAATCTGGCTCCGAGACGTAGACTCTGGCCCAGACCGGATCGGTTAACGCTAACGTCAACACCGGCGTTTCAGCACTCGCCATATCGCCCGGTTCAAGCATTCGATCTTGAATAATCCCATTGCGCGGAGCGTAAAGATGGCCCTCTTGCCAGACTTTTTGTGCTAATTTCAATGCCGATTGTTCGACTTTTAAGTCGGCCCGGGCTTTCTCGATATCTTCCTGTCGCGGCCCGATAATAGCTAGATTCTGCAACTCAATCAGGGCTTTCAGCCTTTCTCTGCTTGAATCCAGTTCGGCCCTGGCACGATCGGCTGCTTTTATCGGCTCCAGCTTTTTTTTGGCAAGCGACTGCATACGGTCCAATTCCTTCTTAGCGAACACAATTTCTGCTTCCGCTGCTCTGACATCGGCTTTCGCCTTGGCGATTTCCTCGGGACGGGAGCCGTTGATCAGTCGGGTCAGAACCTGTTGTTGCGCTGCCAGCCGGGCTTCGGCACCGTCAATGGCGTATTGAAAACGCTCCAGATTCTGTACGGCCAGCAATTGCCCCTGTTTGACCCTTGCCCCTTCCTCCACCAGGATCTGCTCAATATACTCCGGATCGTGGAAACTCAAATCAACCTGTCGAATATCGATATTGCCGTATAAGATCAGGCTATTTCGATGGTGCTCTTCGGGGCGTTGCAAAAACCACGCAGCAATGACACCACCAATGACCAGCAACGATACCGCGATTACTCTGTTTTTTTTCATAACGGGCATTAAACCTGTTATCGTCCAGACTGTCCAACCACCCGATCGATTTGCGCATCGGATAAACTGATAAAGAAATCACTTCCCATGACGGACTCGCTTTAATTGGCGCCGCAATCACGAAGCACACTTCGTTAGCACAAGCCATTGACGCCGTCTTATCCAATCTCCATGGTGTACCGAGCAGCAACATGGTCAAAACCTATCTCCTGAAATGGATCAGTTTGGCCGGATTAATGGCCGAAGACTCCCCCGTACGGCACAAAGCCAAAAGGCGCCGCGTTCGAACGGTCATGCAGGAACTAGTCTACTTGGCGGCACACATCTACGAACACAGTCACCGTTTAGTCATGCGTTTCGGTAGAACGACAACCGGCTTTCAGGCCTTTCAACGGGTTTATCAGCAGTTATGTTATGGTTTGGCCCTTACTTTTCTTTTTCTTACTTTCTTTGCGCCGATCTGGTTTAACGATTTGTTTTAAGCAAGTAGCAAGTAGCCCGGATGAAACATTGTGTAATCCGGGACAATCGTCGCCCCCCACCCGGATTCCGCAAGCTCCATCCGGGCTACTCGCTGCCGATGGTTATTTTTTCGCATTGAAGATACTTATCACTTGTGTTGCTACTACTTTTCCTAAGAGTGCATGAGCTTCTTCATCAAGGTGTACACCATCTATTGTACTTGGCTCAACGATTTCCGACGCATCCAGAAAGAAAAAATTGCGTGTATCTGCCATCTCTCTGAAAAATCTATTAAACTCTTCAGAGTTGGATGGGTGTCCACGGCATAATAATGAAAGTTCCTCAGAAAGTGCGCGAATACGGGGGGGTGATATGATCATTATTTTGGGGGCTTCATTTGATGGGCCCGTTTCACTTGCCAGTGCAATCTTACCCAAGATTTCAACGCCACGAGCCGCATCGAATGCTGTTAATTCAGCATGATGCAATACGTCATTTGTACCAAGAAAGATGATGAGAAGGTCTATTGGAGCATGAGTCTCCAAAATGGGTTGAAGCAAAGTAGCACCATTTCGTCCAGTGCGAAACGGTTCTTCGTGAACTGTATACCGTCCTGTCAGACCTTCCGCAACAACATGATATTCCCTGCCTAGCTCATTCTGAAGCACCGAAGGCCAGCGTAGGTTCAATGGATACCGACCTAAATTCCCGGGGATATAACCCCATGTTATCGAGTCACCATAGCAAAGAATTGTTTTCATTATTCTCAGATACCGGGATTAAGAAACATAACAAATAAGCATTTTATCTGTCGTACGTCAGCATGACGGATAAATGTGTTTTAGACTAAGCCGTTCTGGAGGTTTGGTTTAACCCCCTAACTTTAGTAATGGAGATTGTATTGTTTTCGGCGGGTGCTGTCTAAGATTTAACAACCTTATTTGGACATTATTTTTTGTGAATGAGGCGAGAAGATCACGACACATCTTTCCTGAAGCGCAACACGACGAATTGATTTATTCCGGCAAAATAATATACACGGGCAAAGGCGATTGGATCTATGA
>JBNLCC010000110.1:0-3702 GCA_050303615.1 Methylococcaceae bacterium
AAAGATGGTTTCGACTTAGGGGCTATAAACATTTAGCCGATGTGATTACCGGCGTAAAATTCGTCGACGGCATTAAACAAACGCGAGATCAAAAACAGGATGCCGCTTGAATCTCTATACACCACATTTGACTATAGCTCGTTTTATAATCAGTATTTTAAAGATGCATTTGCACATTTAAACCGGGAACAACGAATTTCATATCAATTGATTCATTCTTCCCTTGAAAGCTTAAATACTCAGAATGTATCTCTTATTCAATTCTTTGAAGAATCATATAAAGATTTATGTATATCTCCAGATGATGATAAGAAAGAAAGAATAATCAAAGTTTGGAGGGATCGAGTTATTGCTTTGTATAAAAATACTATGATTATTAGGTGGCATATTGATTATCACTTAAATAATCCAGAGTCGCCTTCTTTTGATATTATGGGGGCAATGCACGAGAGTTATGTGAAATTTCTTAGTGACCTTGATCAAGATGTAAAAGAGATAATGAAAAATGCTAAGGATAAGCTTAATATAAAAGACTTTGAGGTCATCTATGATGAAAAAATGTTTAAAGAGTCTCAAAAAAGCGTCTAGTGATGCAGTCGTTAGAACACATGAACATTGAGGTGACATGAGCGACAATTCTCTAAACAATCCAGAAATTGAGCGCCTTTCCCTCGAAATTAAACGTTTGGAGTTAGAGCAGAAGCGACGGGAGATCGAGGCGAGCACCAAGCAACCGCAGAAGGCGTGGTGGGCAAGTGCTGTAGAGTTCCTCGCGCTACCAGCAGCGGTATTCGCGATAGTTACGCAACTTACAGGAACAGTCGGTACTGTTCACGAAACAGAGAAGACGCAAGCTGAAACCCAAAAAATCCTTACGGAGGAGGTAAAGACAAGGGCAGAACTCGAATCGATTCTTGAAGAACTCGCGGAAAAGAAAAAAAAAGGAGTTGAGTCATATAGAGCTGAAGTCGAAAAAACTCTGCCGCAGTTGGAAGAAACTTTAAAGCGATTGAGGTCAATTAATGCGCAGTCTGATAAAGCACTTCTTCAATGGGTTCTACCAAAGTACATTATGCTTTGGATACTTTTTCATGCTGTTGGGCTCGTATTTGACGTCATACAGTCTGCGTGGTCAGCACTTCTTACTAGCACCGCATTAGCAGTTTTTAACCGAAAAACAAACAAAAAATTCAACAGGCTCCAAGAGGAACGTTGGGAAAAGATCAGGCGGGTAACACAGTGGGGAGTAGCTATAGCTGCTCCGGTACCAAACATACTACGATGGTCAATCCAGCTTTCCATATTTGTAGCCCTAATGATTCCACTTTTCAACGAAACAGCTTATCTTCTAGGTTCAAGCATGACTTTTGATGATTTAATCAAGTCTGCTAAACACCTGGATTTGAGTGGCGCACTAATTCAAATGAAAGAACTTATTTTTAGAGGGCAAGGTTAATGCGTTCTAACAACACCGACAACGCGGACGGAGAAAAGCGGCGCTATTTCGTCGCGCCACTTTCCTCTGCCGTTATGGCGAACGTTATGCAACCGTGACACCCAAACAATGATTAATTATTCAATTGATACATTTGAAAGTGAAAAATGGGACGCTACCCTTTAATGCAATAATCTACTACAATTACCGCATGCCAAGACTAAGCAGAACTGTATTTGCCGGCGTTCCCCATCACATTACGCAACGTGGTAACCGACGAGAAAGCGTCTTTTTCACGGATGACGACCGAAATGTCTATCTCGGCTGGTTAAGAGAGTATAGCGCTAAATACGCTGTAGATATCTTGGCGTACTGCCTGATGACCAACCACATTCACCTGGTTGCCGTTCCGGAGACGGAGGAAGGTTTGCAACGGGTTTTAAAACCGTTGCACATGCGCTATGCCCAGAGAATTAACCGCGAACGAGGCTGGAAAGGGCAATTGTGGCAAGGGCGTTTCTTTACATCGCCGTTGGGAGAGGCCTATTTATGGGCGGCAATCCGGTATGTTGAGCGCAACCCGGTGCGGGCAAAATTGGTTGCCAAAGCGGAAGATTATCCTTGGTCGAGTGCTGCAGCCCATTGTGGATTGACGGATGATGCAATCTTGAGTCAAAGGCCTGAGTGGAAAAAGCAATGCGATCAGATTTCGAATTGGTCGGCGTGGTTAGCGGCAGGCGATGAGACTGAGAAGCTTGAAATATTGCGGCGAAACATTGAAAAAGGTCTGCCGTGTGGGGCGGAAACGTTTATTCGCGAATTGGAAAAGATTGCGGGTAGATCATTATGTTACCGTCCTTTAGGCCGTCCAAAGATTAAAAAAGGGTAGCGTCCCCTTTATCGTCAATTAGTCTGGCAACGCTTGTTTGGCATATTTTAATTTGGAGGTTCGCTTGGTCTATGCTAACGTCGCTTTAGATAAGCCGCTCCGAAATAGAGTTGCTGATTAGACTGATTGTTATATCTGTAAGCGGTCCATGCTGTTGTAAGTCCTGCCAAATTGACTTGTAGACAAAGTCATGCAGGGGAACTGAAAAATATGTCCACACCACTGAAAAAATGGAAGATATTAAGCATATATTAACCAATATCCCAGATAAAAGGGAAGACACCAACACGACCTCTCTGAAGTTTAAGCAAGACCTCATCGAATTTTTTGGGAAAGATTATAAGGAAAAAGTGTGTCTAGAGATCGGGACCAATAAAGGTTATACCACTCGAATTTTAAGTTTCCTATTTAAAAAAGTCATCAGCTGCGAACTCGACCCAATGGTCTTGGATATGGCTCGTCAGGTTAATCAAGATCGAGACAACATCGAATTTTTGGAAAAAGATGTTTACGGCACTCCATGGGAATTTAGTGATATCAGCATAGTATTCATAGATTGTAGGCATGAATATGAGTACGTTATGATGGATATTCAAAATGCTACGCGCTTGGCGAAGCCAAATCAGGAGATTATATTGGTCTTTGATGATTACGGCATGTGGAAGCCGCCCAGCCGATTAAAAGATGTAAAGGATGCCGTTGATCAGTGGATAAACGAAGTTCCGGGGTTTGATTTTATCCGGTTCATTGGTGAGGGTAAGGGGTCTGATTGTCGGCCGGGCGTGTTATTGAAGGACGAAGAGGGCGTGATTTGTAGATATCGAAGCGTACAGTCTTTGCAATAGATCGTCCTGATTTGTATATTGGATGTTGAAAAAGGGTGAAAAAGGGTGAAAAAGGGGACGCTACCCTTTTATACATGCAACGGGTTTTAAAACCGCTGCACATGCACTTTGCCCGGAGAATTAACCGCGAACGAGGCTGGAAAGCGCATTTGTGACAAGGGCGTTTCTTTTCATCGCCTCTGGGAGTGGCCTATTTATGGGCGGCAATCCGGTATGTTGAGCGCAATCCGGTGCGGGCAAAAATGGTTGCCAAAGCGGAAGATTATCCTTGGTCGAGTGCCGCGGCCCATTGCGGATTGAAGGATGATGCAATCTTGAGCCAAGGGCCTGAGTGGAAAAAGCAATGCGATCAGATTTCGAGTTGGTCGGCGTGGTTGACGGCAGGCGATGACCCTGAGAAGCTTGAAATATTGCGGCGAAACATTGAAAAAGGTCTGCCGTGTGGGGCGGAAAAGTTTATTCGCGAATTGGAAAAGATGGCGGGTAGATCATTATGTTACCGTCCTTTAGGTCGTCCAAAGATTAAAAAAGGG
>JBNLCC010000111.1:0-10853 GCA_050303615.1 Methylococcaceae bacterium
ATTCAACCAGTTCGACGTGTCGGTATGGCACGCTTCGCAGTTGCCGGTGATGTTGGCATGCGTGCTATCCGCCGGCTTGAGGCTTAAATGACAGTCGGCGCATTGGCCATTAATTTGGCTATGGTCGAAGGTGACATTCAACCAGTTCGACGTGTCGGTATGACACGCTTCGCAGTTGCCGGTAATACTCACATGGGTGCTATCGACCGGTTTCAGTGCTAAGTGACAGTCCGCGCACTGCCCGTTGGTCTGGCTGTGGTCAAATACAAAGTTCTGCCAGCTAGTGGTGTCGGTGTGGCAAGCCTCACAATTGCCGGTAATATTCGCATGGGTGCTATCGACCGGTTTCAGCGCCAGGTGGCAATCGGCACATTGACCGTTGGTTTGACTGTGATCGAAGGTGACATTCAGCCAGTTGCCGGTATCGGTATGACACGCCTCACAGTTGCCGGTAATGTTCGCATGGGTGCTGTCAGTTGGCTTCAATGCCAAATGACAATCCGCACACTGACCATTGGTCTGGCTATGGTCAAACACAAAGTTCTGCCAGCTTGTAGTATCAGTATGGCAGGCCTCACAATTGCCGGTGATGTTGGCATGGGTGCTGTTATTCGGTTTTAACGCCAAATGACAATCCGCGCACTGACCGTTGGTTTGGCTGTGATCAAATGTAACATTCTGCCAGCTGGTGGTATCGGTATGACACACCTCGCAGTTGCCGGTAATGTTGGCATGGGTGCTGTCAGTTGGCTTCAATGCCAAATGACAGTCCGCGCACTGGCCATTGGTTTGGCTATGGTCGAACGTGACGTTGAGCCAGTTCGACGTATCTATATGACACGCTTCACAGTTGCCGGTGATATTGGCATGCGTACTGTCAACCGGCTTCAATGCCAAATGGCAGTCGGCACACACACCGTTGGTCTGGCTGTGATCGAAAGTGACATTCTGCCATCTGGTAGTATCCGTATGACATGCCTCACAGTTGCCGGTAATATTGGCATGCGTGCTGTCAATCGGCTTCAACGCCAAATGGCAATCAGCACATTGACCATTAGTTTGGCTGTGGTCAAAGCTAACATTCAACCAGTTCGAAGTATCTGTATGACACGCTTCACAGTTGCCGGTGATATCGGCGTGCGTACTATCAACCGGTTTCAATGCCAAATGGCAGTCGGCACACACACCGTTGGTTTGGCTGTGATCGAAGGTAACATTCAGCCAGTTACCAGTATCGGTATGACACGCATCGCAGTTACCAGTAATATTGGCGTGCGTGCTATCGGTTGGCTTTAACGCCAGGTGACAGTCGGCACACTGGACATTAGTCTGACTGTGATCAAATGTAAAGTTCTGCCAGTTGGCTGTGTCGGTATGACACGCTTCGCAGTTACCGGTGATGTTGGCGTGCGTACTGTTGTTTGGTTTCAATGCCAGATGACAATCGGCACATTGACCATTGGTCTGATTGTGGTCGAAGCTGACATTCAGCCAAGAGTCAGTATCGGTATGGCAGGACTCACAATTGCCGGCGATGTTGGCGTGGGTGCTGTTATTGGGTTTTAACGCTAGATGACAGTTAGCGCACTGCCCGTTGGTCTGGCTGTGATCGAAAGCGACATTCTGCCAGTTGGTGGTGTCGGTATGACACACCTCACAGTTGCCTGTAATGTTGGCATGGGTGCTGTTATTCGGTTTTAAGGTTAAGTGACAGTCGGCACACTGTGCTTCAATTTGACTGTGATCAAAGTGCGCATCGGCCCAGTCATTGGTATTGATATGGCAAACTTCACAATCCCCGGTAACGCCTTCATGGACATTATCTGAAGGCTTGTTACTAAGATGACAATCGACACAACCAGTAACACCGCTGTGGTCAAATTGCGTCCCCGAAAACGTTCCGCTGGTTGTATGACACTCCTCGCAATTGTCGCTGCTGGCAATATGATTTTCACTCTTGCCTGGTGCAATTTGGTTGTTGTGACACGCAGTACATTTTGCATTTGAATTATCGTGGAATGCACTCGCATCGGAATTGATTGAAGCCCAAGTATTCCCCTGTATTCCATGACAGGCCTGACAATCATTCGAACTCGATACATGATTGGCTGATTTGCCAAAGGCTGAAATCATGCTGGCACCGCTATGGCAACTGGCGCAATCCCTTGGGGTAGTCCTAAAAATGCCACGTATATGACATTTGTCGCACTCGACATCTTGATGGGGGGTTGTAAGTCTGAATCCCGTCGACAAGTGATCGAATTCGGAATCAACAGCCATTTCCGCAATCGATACCCCACTAAAAGTCGAAAAAAATAGGCTTATAAGCAGAAGCAAAATGCTCTTATACAAACCCATTTTTTTATCCGCATATCGTTTCATTCATTTCCTAACAAGTCGTCTGTTTTAGCCAAAACAGAGCTGACTGAAATATATATATGTTTAAAACTTTATTACCCTTTAAGGTATTGGTTATTATTTTTACTAGCGGACAAGTATTATTTCTTTAAAAGACCTGGTGACGTGGCACCGGTCACAATAGTAAGACAGCTTTCCGTCATGAACATCATCCTGCTTATGGCAGTCGACGCAGGCTGTCGATAGTTGGACATCATCAGTCGGTTCGGTATGGCAAGCCAAACAACCCAGACCTTCATGCTTACCATCCAGCACGTAATCCGTTTCTGTATTATGATCAAACTGCCAAATCGACCATCCGTTCGGGTTATGGCACTGCTGACATTCCGAACCCAAATTTTGTTTATGGACATCTTCATCCTCATGGCAGACATCACATGCGATTTCGGTATCATTAAACATCTGCGTCAGATGACATTCTTCACAGGGGGCAACAGCATGTAACCCGAGTAACGGGAAAGCTGTCATATCGTGTTCAAATATAATTTTTTTCGCCCAACCCGTTTCATTGTGGCAGTCATTACATAATTTGCCCTGTTCCTCTTTATGGACATCGTCCCCCACATGGCAACCGATGCAATCTTTATCCAATTCTTCCTCATACAAATCCCCTTGATGGCAACCGGAGCACTTGACTTCTTTATGCTCTCCTTTAAGTGGGAATTCGGTATCCTTGTCATGGTCAAATTGGTGCTTCTTCCACCCGGCTGTTGTATGGCAATCTTCACATTCAGTCCCATATCTACCGCGATGAGTATCCCGGTTTTTATGGCAAAATTGGCATGCCTCTTTTAACTTTCCGTCTTCCTGTTCACGGTTATGGCATGCATCGCAAGCAACTTGTTTATGTTTGCCTTTGAGCGGATAATCCGTCTCTTTGTCGTGATCGAACTTGGCTTTTTTCCACCCTTTTACGGTATGGCAATCGTTACACGCTTTTCCATATCGGTCGTCATGCACGTCGTTAATCCGATGACACGACACACATTCTTTTGATATCTTTTTACTCACCTCCACAGGATGGCAACTTGCACAATCCACATCCCTATGCTTATAGCGCAATTTAAAATCGGTTTTATCATGATCGAAATCGGTCTCCTTCCAATTCTTCTCAGTGTGGCAATCCGAACATTCCTTGCCTAAGTTTTCATCATGCGGATCATCATCTTTATGACATTCGTAACAGTCGTGTTGTGCTTCCCTAAACTTCTTACCCTGTTCATGGCAACTGCTGCATTGCAGTTTTTTATGCTTGCCTTTTAGTTCAAAATCGGTCTGCTCATGATCAAAAATCTCCTCAACAAACAGCACTATTTGCGCCTGACGTCCTTCATGATCGGTATGGCATTCGACACAGTCCCTTTCCCTTAGCGCACCCGCGCCGTGATACCCTTCATCCTTAACGATATCCAGTTCAATGTCTTCATGACAATGACGGCATAATTGCGTCTGTGAAACCTTATTGAACGGCTGATGACATTTTTCACAATCGTCTTCAAATTTGGCATGTCCCTGGATTAACTGACCGGGCATAACCAATTGCTCAATACGGTAGGCATGCGTCTCGTGTAAAAAAAACAATAAGCTGAAACAGCAAAAAATACGAAAAAGTACAGTCATTTATTTTTTTAAAATATAAAGACTGAATACCAGTCTTTTAGTCTCGCCACTTTTTCTACGTATTCTTGAGCCAGTTCAATTAATTTATAAAACTATTCGCGTATACTGCCGCGCAATCTTCAATAAACCCTAAGCCCCCTGATGTTAATAATGTTTGCATCATGTGGGAATATTAACCGCGCTATATTCCAATTCTGAGTACTATTTCCGATATTTTTTTTCGACCCATGATTTGCCTTCGTCCAGAATGCATTGCTTTTCCCATGTCACCCGGAATGACAAATTAGTTTTGGTTGAAACCGCGCTCTTTGAAGGTGGACAGGACACCCGGTTACCTATAACGGTGCTTCGTCAGCCCACCCCCTCAATGATTGCCATAAATTAGTGACACATCGCCATGAATAGCTGACGGGTATAATACTGAAATCAATGAAACAAGGTCGTCGCCGGACGGTACGCTGTTTACCATTGCCGGAGCGTTGACCTTAAAGTCAGATTGATACTATTGTCGTGTATTTAGTTTTCTACTGATTGACTGCGCTAAAATTCGATACTAATTTTCAAGCATTAGCACCAAAACCGGTTATGCCGCCAACATCTAAGCAATCGCCAGCGAAAATGCAGATCGGACATTCTTACAATCGTAATCAGCAAAAGATATGCCGCACAATGAAAATTAAACGAACGTCTGCTGTATTCATCGAGACAAGAAAGGGAATTTATTCGGGAAAGGCGCGGCAAAATTAAAAAATCTGCAAAAACTGTATGAAACATGATGCAAAATTTCACGTTTTTTGCGTGGTTTAATGATCTAGCCCTACAATGAAAAAAATTCAAACAGCAAAAACAAAACTCAAACAAGCGAACACATGCCTGCCGGCAAATTTATGTTGGACGGGCTAATACATATGAACAGCTATAATGTGAAAACTAGCCGTCAATATCAGCATCACAAATAGCGGTATATGCAAGATGTGCCACATGGCAAAAAGCCTTTCAAAAAAATCCAGGCCGGCTATCTTCCTGACAGTGATAAAATAGGCCTTCAGATAACTGTTGCAGGTACGAAATGTTTTTCTGTACTTTCGTCGCCCCCAGCAATCCTGCCTGGCCATATTCTTACAAGCTTTTTTTACAGCACGCTTGGCACTGTTATTCGCATATCGTGTCTGAATATTGAGCCACAACAGGCGGAAAAAACAGCGGATAAGCCCTCCGGGCTCATCGCCCGCCATAGCATGGTATTTTTGCAATTTACGGTGCCAATCGGAACCATCCTCAAATATCCGTGACAACTCTTTACCGGCAATTGACTCATCCATTTGCAACTGCTGCAGCGTTACTTTGCTGCCATATAATCCGAAATGGATTTTCCCATAAATATAACGGCCGACTACGCCGCTAACCGCCACAATAATCATGCTGGCCAAAGCAACATTACTGTTCTGTGAACCAAGCTTAAAGCCACAATGAAACATTATTAACACCGGCCCTAATATCCCCAGAATCATATGCAGGCGAAACCAATGCCGTATCGCTCCCAAACGCCTCATCCATTTAACCCGCTTGCGCACGGAATAAAGCAACATAACCAGCATCATGCTGCCGCCAACTATGCCGAGCCAATAACCCAAGCCGGATTCCGCCGTAATATAATCATCCAGTCCCGCACGCCAGCCAAAAACCAATACAGATACAGTAGCCAGAGCAAAAATGATAGGAATCAAATTTGGCGCGCGAGGTGCATACATTTTTTCGATTTCAATTTGCCGTTTCTCCTTTAACTGAATATCCAACTCCGCTTTAGCTCGTTCATTCATTGCACCAAGGCCGACTTCAATAATTTTTTCTGTCATATTTTTCCGTTAAATTTATGAAATAAAAACAATAATTAAAAACACATTGCTCGCTGATGTAACCGCTTGCTGCCAGCAAATTACATACCGGCAAATATTTTGCAAAGAATTACTGAGATCGATTTAGAAAAGTTTAAAGAGTAGACACTGTAAAAATTTATACGGACTTTAATTAAATTAATTGTGAACCATGACCCAATTTGCGCCAGTCAATCATTAAATCCTACCGCAAAATACTCAAAATACATTATTCTTAATTAACGGGTGAAAATCGCTATGTTTGACGTATTTTTTATGCCACTCCACACAGTTGCTATGGGTATGCTGGACAAGTTGTCTGATGTCCGGCAGCACGCCCCGTCACTTTTGTATCTGCTGATTTTGTCGGTTATTTTAACCATTTACCTGCTGATAAAGTCGCGCATGCACCATAAATCAACGGCGATTCGCAACGCGGCTATAGATGCCGGTTTGACTCACCCTGCATCGCTGCATCCGGTTATTAATCCTAACCGATGTATCGGCTGTCAATCCTGCCTGCGGGCTTGTCCGGAACAAGACCACAAGGTCATCGGCATGATCAATGATAAGGCGGTATTGATTAACCCGACTTACTGTATCGGCCACGGCGCCTGTAAACAAGCCTGCCCGGTCGACGCCATCACACTGGTCTTCGGCACCGAAGAACGCGGGGTCGATATCCCTTACGTTAGCCCCACTTTCGAAACCAATATTCCGGGCCATTTTATCGCCGGTGAATTAGGCGGCATGGGACTTATACGCAACGCCATCACGCAAGGTGTACAGGCAATGGATTCTATTCATCAATTGGTGAAAGACCAAACGCATAGCGCATTGGACGTTGTCATTGTCGGCGCAGGTCCTGCCGGAATTGCCGCGTCACTGGCGGCTAAAGAAAAAAATCTAAAGTTCAGAACGTTGGAACAGGATTCGTTGGGAGGCACTGTTTTTTCCTTCCCCCGCGGAAAAATTGTGATGACTGCCCCGGTTGAATTACCGTTGATAGGAACGGTGAAATTTACTGAAACCACCAAAGAAATTTTGCTGGAGTTTTGGGAAAAGGTCGTCGAAAAAGCGGGTTTACAAATATCATACAATGAGCGGGTTGAAGCTGTTAACCGGCGCGGCGATTTTTTTGAAGTGGTCACCAATAAAAATACCTTCGAGGCACGTGCCGTACTGCTGGCTATAGGCCGTCGAGGAACACCCAGGAGACTTGGGGTTCCCGGCGAAAATACGTCCAAAGTCGTTTACCGCCTGATAGATCCGGCACAGTACCGCGGTCAACACGTGCTGGTCGTCGGTGGCGGCGATAGCGCGCTCGAAGCGGCAACCAGCCTTGCCGATGAACAAGGTACAACGGTAACCCTTTCTTATCGTGCCGATGCATTTTCCAGGGCCAAGGAAAAAAACCGCAACAAAGTGGATGAAGCTGCTGCAGCCAAACGGCTCAATGTATTGCTTAAATCGAATGTTCTCAGTATTGATGAAAAACAGGTCACTATCGAATTTAACGGCAAAACACTGGAGATAGAAAACGATGCAGTGATTGTTTGTGCGGGCGGTATTCTTCCGACCCCGTTTTTAAAAGATTGCGGTATTATGGTTGAAACCAAGTACGGCACCACTTAAAGCTAAACGTCAGAGTGATCCGCCGCTTCACAACAGAAACAGTATCATCAATTTAATAAAAATCAGGGATTCAATTTTGCGTACCGATTATTCACCATCAAGATGTTTTACCGGCTTATTCCTTGTGACACTTTTTTTATGTTGCCCGCTCTCCGCGGAACCATTGGATAACGCTCAAAAAGCGGTCAGATTACGGGACTACGAAACAGCCCACCAACTGCTTTTGCAGTTGGCAAAAGGGGGCGACAGCGAAGCGCAGTATCAAATCGCCGCACTTTACCGTACCGGCAAGGGTGTATCGACAAGCTACGAACAGGCTTTCATCTGGCTTTCCAAAGCGGCTCAGCAGGGACACATTAAAGCGCAATATAACTTGGCTAAAATGTATGAAACCGGCCGGGGAACCGATAGAGACAAGCAACAAGCCCTCTACTGGTACACTAAAGCAGCCGGAGGGGGCCACACGCTGGCGCAAGCCTGGTTAGACAAACAAGACGTGCAACCGGCCACTGCCGAATCAGCCGATATACAGCGTAAATTTTTCTGGGCGGTAAAAAAAGATTTGCCCGACGAAGTGCTCTTTACTTTGAAAAATGGCGCTGAAATTGACCGCCCTGATCATACCGGTCATACCGCGCTGATGCAAGCGGCCGCCGCGGGCAGCGTCAAAAGCGCAAAACTGTTGATTCAATCAAACGCATCGCTGGATCTGACAGATGCTTTGGGAGATAACGCGCTATTACTTGCACTCAGAAATAATCATCCCGATTTGGCGGCAGACCTTATTAAAGCCGGCACAAATACCAACTCGACCGACATCAACGGCAACACCGCCGCGATGCTTGCGGCAAACGAAGGCGACCAGGCCAGCATCCGTTTATTAAAAGCCCATGGGGCAAACCTGTCGGCAATAAACAAAAACAATTGGAATGCCGCAAATTTTGCTGAAGCAGGTAAACACCGGGACATTTTGGCTTTATTGGCTATGGCAGGAGTCCGACCCCTGGAAAACAACGTCAACAACACCACGGTTCCACTCAGCTCGCTGCAAACCACGGTTTCCTCAGAAGCAGTTAAGACTAAAGACTTATATCGGGGCTGGCCGCCGCTGATTGTGGCAAGCTGGCGGCAGCAGCAAAGCGCGGTAACAAAACTACTTGAAAGCGGCGCGAACGTTAACAGCCGTGACAATGACGGAATGACCGCGTTGATGCGGGCAGCCATCAAAGGCGATGACAAAATTGTAAAACAATTATTGCATGCAAAAGCCGACACTGAACTAGCCGATAATACCGGCAACACAGCGTTATTATGGGCTGCAAGCAATGGCCGGCTCACAATTGTCCGGCAATTACTCAAATCCGGCGCCAACCCGAATGCAATACGACCGGATAAGGAAAATGCCCTAACCCTCGCCTTAAAACACAAGCATCCTCAAACTGCCTTGCTATTATTGCAAAACGGCGCTGATTTCCGGATTCGTGACGAACAGGGCAAAACCGTCCTTATTCTCGCCTCCGGGTTGGATAATAAGCCGTTAACCAATAAGTTACTTAGACTGGATATCAACCTGAACGAAGTCGATAGTCAGGGAAGAACCGCACTTTGGCACGCGATCGATAACGATAGCAACCATACCGTAAACCAGCTAATCAACCAGGGAGCTAATGTCGATACCGCCGACAAACGCGGTGTTACCCCGTTGATGCTATCAGCTATCAAAGGGAATGAAGATATTTTTTTGCAATTATTGGTTAAGGGGGCCGATAGTTCCGCCGTTACCAAAACCGGCAACACGGCTTTAATGATCGCTGCCGAAGGCGGATATCTGCCTGCAGTAACCGGACTGATACAACCTCCTAACGATATTAACCTCAAAAACCACTACGGCGACACCGCGTTGTTGATAGCAGCTCGCAAAGGGCACACCGAAATTGTGAAGATATTGCTACTGCACGGTGCGAACCCGAATTTACGCAATAACAACAAAGAAAACGCCCTTTCCGTAGCCCGGGCAAACAACTATCAAGCGATTCTCGATTTATTTGACAACCATTCACCTGTAAACAAACTGCTCGGGCAGCTTTTCTAGCGAATGATCGTATAAACAGCAAATCGACTCGGTGATTCAGTCTTTGTTACATCCGGTCAAAAAAACAAGCGGTGTTCCCAACGACACGCTCAAGCCAGTCAGGTACGTGGTTTATTGTTAGAATACGGTATCGTTATCCACAAAGGCGGCAATCAGCTCAGAAAAGCGTTGCCGTTAATTCTCGAAGATGTGGAAAATAGTTTATCGTCTTTATTCCGGGAATTGTGCGGCGAACTCTATGACGAAATGGTGCATTTAAATCAGCGGATATCAGCGGTTGAACGGAAATTAACCGCCATCAGTGCCCAACTTGAAGATTGCCAACGGCTGTTGACGATTCCGGGGGTGGGCCTGTTGACCATGATCACGCTCCCCAGGTACCTAGAGGAGTTGCTGGGTTGAGGTTGACGATCAGTTTGGGGTAGCCGAGGTAATCGCTGATGATGCGGTAGGCAGTTTCGGTTTGCGTGGCCGGATCGATTTTGATCAGGTAGGTTGGGACATTGGCTTTGTCGGCATAAACAAAGCGGCTGACGATTTGGCCGTTGGCGTTGAGTTCGGCGACCGGGTTGAGTCGATCTTTGTACAGAAATCCTCGCGTCAACTGGCCGTTGATTTGTTTGCCGATCCGGCGGTTTTGCCCGTCGATGACGTAATCGATGACGATGTCGCCGGGCAGCGTGACTTGGATAAGGGTGCCGAACGTGTCGTAGCGGTATTGGGTCGTGATGCCGTTGTCGGTTTTGCTTTCGAGTTCGCCGTTGGCGGTGTAGCTGTATCTGCTGTTGCGGTAGGTGAGCAGCCGGTCCTGGTCGTTGTAGAAGGCTATCAGTTGGCCGTTGATATGAGTGCGGTTGCCGTCGTATTGGTAGCGTGCGGTTTCGATGCCGTTTTGAACGATGCTTTCGAGTCTTCCGGCCAATACATACCAAGTAGCTGCAATAGCTACGCCCTACCCTTACTTACTCGTGATAGATTTGAAATAACATCTTAATCAATGTCAAATGTAAGGCCTGACCCTGTTCTCATGAATTTTTATATGATGGCAGGTACTATCACTTGGATCTATGCGAACCGTTTAAAAGCAGACCCGCAACGACGGCATAAAGTGAAGAGCCGAACCAGTTTTGCTTTTTCAGACGTTCGACGAATTATTGCCGAAGCCGCCTTGGATCATGATTTTCATAGGGTTTGCCCTAAATCAGGCAATCCCC
>JBNLCC010000112.1:0-19440 GCA_050303615.1 Methylococcaceae bacterium
TTTCATGGACTCCATTAGCGGCTATTGCCCGAAAATAAATGATTTACCACAACATCAATCCCCTTGCTCCTTATTCCGAGGAATCACTCTAAAACGGCAACACCGGCTGTCCTTTGCCATGCAGCAGACCTGTTCTATTTCGCTGTCCAGCAGCGTGGCGAGCAGGGAAAGATCCATTTCGCAGACTTCGTCGTTTTTATAGGCCAGATCGTGAAAGATACAATTAAAGGCGTCGATCATCGGACCCTGGCCCGGCTCGCTTTCTGCAAGCTGGGCTTCGTAGCCCAATTCCTGCATAATCGCCACGGTCATTTCGAGCTGTTCCTGCAACGGCTTGCCCTGCAGGGCCTGTTTTTTGGTCTCCGCCAGTGAGATGCCCAGCTCTTGCAGATATTTGGTCAGTTGCTCCGAGCCCAGTTTATGCTTGATCAAATTTATCAGCATTTCCGCAAACAGATTGTAATGTTTGGGAAAAATATGAATTCCTTTTTCCGTTAACACGAAGGTGGCACCCGGCCGGCCTTTGGTCTGCAGCGATACTGATTTTCTGACGTAGCCGTCCCTTTCCAAAACCGTCATATGCTGGTGTATCGCGCTTCTAGAGATTTCCAATAGTTTGGAAAACTGTTCAATCGTCATCCCTTCTTTTTCCCGCATCAGGTAGTGCAGTATTTTCTGCTGTTTTTCGCTAAAGCCCATGATTGTTCTGTAACCTTATGTTTTTACAAAATTAAGGTAATAGCTATCGGTTTGCCGTCGAACCTTTCGGAAGGTTGATTTTGCTAAATATTTAAATTCTAGCACCTTTGACGAGGAAACTTCGCTATAAAAACAAAATTAACATAATTAACTTTATTAAGTTATTTATTGACAAAGTTTCATATCAGGCCTATTCTTACCCTCAACCGGCGCCAATCATCAAATCTTTGTTTCTATCGACGGGAGATAAAAATATGAACCTTGGAAAAAAATTTAGGAAAGTTATCGGCCTGTGCATGCTTTGTTTTTGGGCGGTATCTGTGGAGGCGAAGCTACACAAACTGGAGATGACGATTGAGGAAGTTACTATTAAGGTCGCACCGACATTGGAATACAAGGTCTTTGCCTTCAACGGCCAGGTTCCGGGCCCGCTCATTCACGTCAGGGAAGGCGATGACGTCGAAGTGCGGGTGACCAATAATACCTCAACCCCGCATACCATCCATTGGCACGGTCTTTATCAAACCGATAACTGGCGTAATGACGGCGTGCCCGGTGTCACCCAAGAGGCGATCGAGGCAGGTGACAGTTTTACCTATCGGTGGAAGGCCGAGAAAACCGGAAGCCTGTGGTATCACTGCCACACGAATGTCAATGAACATGTCGGGATTCGAGGCATGTGGGGACCGATCATTGTCGATCCGAAAAACCCGACCGAATTGGAGAAAAGCATCACCAAAGACGCTGTGCTGATGTTCAGCAGTTGGGAATCGAAACATGCGCAAAAGTTTGGCGAAGGCGGGACGCCGGCTGATGAGGCGGATTATTTTTCGATCAATGGCCGTTCGTTCCCATTGACCCAGCCGCTCCGCGTTAAAGAGGGCGATGTGGTGCGCTTGCGTTTGTACGGCGCCGGCGGCTCTGTGCATACCTTTCATCCGCACGGGCACGACATGTTGGTGACCCATAAGGACGGCCTGCCTTTGGCGGAACCTTATGCGGCCGACACATTATTGATCGGCCCCGGCGAACGCTACGACGCGATCATAACGATGCGGAATCCCGGACGCTTCATCGCGCACGACCATGTTGATACCCATGTCACCAATGCGGGTAAATTCCCCGGCGGTGCCATAACCATCATCGAATATGCGCAAATTTCCACGGATGATTGGTATTTCTGGAAGGATAAGGTGTTTGACGGCGATTTTTTCTTTAGCGAATCGGCGAAAAAAGGCTATGGAATCCATAACCATCCCGGCTTTAAGGGGACGCCTATCGAAAGAAAACGGCGCAGACCGCGAGGAGAGGAATAAGATGATTAAAAACGTTAGATGCTATTGCCGCTGTTTGGGAGCCACATTGATTGTTGCCATAGCTTGGATCGCACCCGCGGCAGCGCAAAACTCAGGCAGGGACATGCTCGACAGCCGATGTCTCGCCTGCCATGCAACTGAACAACAAACGCCGGAAACCGTACAAGCATTGCGGGATCGGAAAGGCCCTGACTTGTCTTCTGCAGGTCTCAAATATAAAGCCGAATGGTTGGCGCAATGGCTGCAAAATCCGACCCGAATCAGGCCGGCGGGCATGTTTTACGGCAACCATATCAAAAAAGGCAAAACAACAGACGAGATCGATCCGTCCGGTTTGGTGCGGCATCCGCAATTGTCCGCCGAAGAGGCGGCGCAGGTCACCGAAGCGCTGATGGCGCTGAAACAAAATCAGAATTTCGTCAAAGCCGGTGATTATAAATCGGGTTCCATATCGATGACGCTGGGCGAAATGATGTTTGACAAATTTAAAGGCTGTTTGGCCTGCCATCAAATCGAGCCGGGCTACGGCGGGCTCTCCGGACCGGAAGTGTATACCGCGGCAAAGCGTTTGCAGGAGGACTATTTAATCAGCTTTATGCGCGATCCCCAAGCCTGGGAACCGAAAAGCGTCATGCCCAATAAGCATTTAAAGGAAAGCGATCTGCAAAAACTGGTGCATTATCTGCGCGCCTTGAGCCGGGAGAATATCCAATGAGACTGAGTACTTTCATGTTGGTTTACAGCGCCTTGTCATTGAACTTCGCGGCGGTCGCCGCGGCCGAAACGGCGCAGGACAATTATCAAACCTATTGCGTGCAATGTCACGGTATGCAGGGCAACGGCAAAGGAATCAATGTTGCCGATATGTCGACACAACCGCGGGATCACACCGATGCCAAGGAAATGTCGGCAAGAACCGATGAGGAACTGTTCAAGGTCATCAAGGAGGGAGGGCAATCAATCAACAAATCCGTATTGATGCCGCCTTGGGGAGACACCCTGTCGGACGAAGAAATCCACGGGCTGGTCGGCTACCTGCACCAACTCTGCAAGTGTTAGCCGCCAGCCGTTCTTCATTTCATTCAAACTCCAAATACTACGAGGGGAAAACTATGTACATGAATTATCTATCAAATCCGTTCAAAGTCTTCGGTACTTTAATGCTGGCGCTGGCGATGTCCGGACCGCTTGCCGCCAAGACCGTGAAAGTTACGATGACGGCCAAAGAAACGACCGTTGTGGTCGACAACAAGGGGACTGAATATCCGGCATGGACCTATGATGGCGAAATTCCCGGGCCGGTGGTGCGGGTTACCGAAGGGGATACGGTGGATTTTACGTTGATCAACCCGAAAACCAATAAAGAAAGTCATTCGATGGATTTTCATGCGGCCGTGGTCGATGTATTAAAGGAATTCAGTGAAGTCAAACCGGGGGAAACCAAACATTTCAGTTTTGTCGCCAAGCACCCCGGAGTGTTTATGTATCATTGCGGCGCCGCGACGATGGCGCAACACATTGCGCGGGGCATGTACGGCATCATCATCGTCGATCCGAAGGAAGGCTACAGCGGGGCTTATCCGAAACCGGACCGTGAATATGTGTTGATTCAATCGCAATATTTTCCGAATGCAAAGGATAAAAACGCGATGATCGAGAATCGAGGTTGGGCGGGTTCGTTAATCAACGGCAAGATTTTCCATTATGACCCGGTTCATGATGAAAATGCTTCCTTGACGCTGCAGTCCAAGCCGGGCGAAAGGGTGCGTATCTTTTTTGTCAATGCCAATATTAACAATCCGGTTGCCTTTCATCCGATTGCGGGAATCTGGGATCGCGTTTATATCAACGGAAACCCCAAAAACTCACTGCAGGGCATTCAGACCTATAACGTAGCGGTTGCTACGGCGGATACCTTTGATCTGGTCTCGCCGGCCGATCATCCGACCAATAATGCCATTGTCGATCACACCATGAGCGCGGCATTACGGGGAGCGATTACCGTGTTAATGAATATGCCCGATGCCGACCCTAAACTTGGCACAGGTAACAATATTCTGGTCCGTTAAATGGCCAATTTATCAGGGGAAAGCTGTTTAAATTAATGCTGTTTACTGTGCATGGACGCACAGTCAAAATTCTCTTTATGCTTTCGGTGGTTCAGGAAAATCATTTAGCCCTTCAATTGTTCGAGCATCATTTCCCGCATGCGGAATTTTTGCAGTTTGCCGGTGATGGTCATCGGAAACGACTCGACAAAGCGAATGATTTTCGGAATTTTGTAGTGCGCGATTTTGCCGAGGCAGAACTCCCGGATTTCGTCTTCGCTGCATTGTTCACCGGCACGCAATTGGATCCACGCCACCAGTTCTTCGCCGTAAAAATCGTCGGGGATGCCGAATACCGCAACGCCGGCGACTTTAGGGTGATTGTACAGGAAATTTTCGATTTCCTGCGGGTAGATGTTTTCGCCGCCGCGGATCACCATGTCTTTCAGGCGCCCGGTAATGGTTAGATAACCGTCTTTATCGATGCTGCCCAGATCGCCGGAATGCAGCCAGCCTTGCGCATCGATCGCCTTTGCCGTGGCTTCTTCATTGCCGTAATAACCGCGCATGATATGGTAGCCGCGAAAGCAGATTTCGCCGATTTCACCCAAATGAACAATCCGTCCGCTGTCGGTGCTGATAATTTTTACTTCCTGGTGCGGCAGATTATGACCGACTGTTTCCGTTCTTCGCATTAAACTGTCTTCGCGAGTGGTTAAATGGGTCAGTGGCGACGCTTCGGTCTCGCCGTAGCCGATTAAGATTTCTTTGCAATGCATATCATGCATCACCCGTTTCATTAATTCGGGCGGACAGGGTGCGCCGGCCATGATGCCGGTGCGCAAGGTGGTGAGCGAGAACCGGCCGAAATCGGGGTGTTCCAGTGCGGCGATGAACATGGTCGGCACGCCGTGCACTGCCGTGCAGTGCTGTTGGTCAATCGTATGCAGTACGGCGTCGGCGTCGAAATGTTCGCAAGCGATAATCGCCGTAGCCCCGACGCTGAAACAAAGCAGGTTGGCCAACACCATGCCGAAGCAGTGATAGAAGGGAACCGGAATGCACAGCCGGTCGCGGCTGCAAAAGTGCATGGCTTGCGCCGAGAAAAAAGCGTTATTCAGAATATTGTGGTGGGTCAGCACCACCGCTTTGGGAAAACCGGTGGTGCCGGAGGTGTATTGAATATTGATCGGGTCGTCGATATCCAGGATTGAGCTGGCAGCATTAAGCTGCCGGTCGCTGATCTGGTGGGCAGCAGCGATACACTCGGACCACAGGGTAAAACCGGGTGCCGGGCGAAGCGTGATTTCCGGCTCGATGGGATCATACAGCACGACCCGCCTTAACCGGGGAAATGCGGCCGAGCGAAGCCGGTCGGCGTCTTTGTCGGCCAGTTCCGGTATGGCTGCGCTTACCAGGTCGATATAATTGCTGTATTTGAATGCCGGAATCAGGAACAGGGCTTGCAGTTCCGAGGTTTTTAACACGTATTCCAGCTCAGCTTGGCGGTAAGCGGGGTTGATATTGACCAGCACGGCGCCGATTTCGGCGGTGGCCATTTGCAGGATAACCCATTGCAGGTTGTTGGTCGACCAGATGCCGATCCGGTCGCCTTTGCCGAAACCCAAAGCGATCAGGCCTTTGGCGAGTTGCCTGATGGCTGCGGCCAATTCGGCGTAGGTTAAACTGAGTTGCTGGGGAATGCTGACCACGGCTTCATTATTCGGGTAACGTGCGGCAATCGCGGCGAAATGTTCAGGGATGGTAACTCCCAACAACGGCACATCATCGCCGCGGTGAAAGTAGCTGTTATTGCTCATTGCCTATATTTTCCCAATACCTGTCGACGCGTTGCTGTATTCCTCGAATGATGTCCTCCCGCCTTTGCGGGGTAAATAAATGGGCAAAGCGGCCCTGCTTGCTTAAATAATCCTCCACCGATACCCGCTGTGCCGGGATTTTGGTATGGATTATTTTGCCGTCGATATATTCCTTTAACGGCCAGATCCCGGTTTTGACCGCCAATTTGCCGATTTCGCCGCTTAGCATGGGGTCATAATCCCAGCCGGTCGGGCAGGGAGCCAAGGCCAGGATCAGCTTGGGTCCGCGGATGTCCTTGACCTTTTCGATTTTCCTGGCCAGATCCAGCGGCTCAGTGCCGATGACCGTGGCAGCATAAGCCGGCTTGTTGGCCACCCAAAGCGCGAATAGATCCTTCTTATAGCCGGGATAACCGAGCCGGCCCCTGCTGGTGGCGGTTTTTGCGGCGTGCGGCGTAGCGCCGGAATATTGCTGGCCGGTGTTGGCGTAACCTTCATTGTCATAGCAAATGTAGAGGAAATCCAGGTTGCGATCGATTGCTCCGGAAGTGCAGGAAACACCCATGCCGTAGGCGGAACCGTCGCCGGTTAACACCACCGTGTTGAGATTTTCTTCCGGAGCGATGCGTTTTTTCTCCAATAGAATATCCAAAGCATCGCGGATACCCTGCGCCCCTGCCGGTGCCGAGCCCATCGAAGTATAAAGCCAGGAGCCACGGAACGGCGTGAACGGATACACCGACAACAGGGTCATGCAGCCGGCGGCGTTGACGAACACGGTTTTTTCGCCGTAAATGTCGTAAATTTCGTGTAGCGCCTGCAGCCCGCCGCAGCCGGCGCACATCGCGGTTCCGGCGCCCAGCAGATGGGTGGAGGGCAGGTCTTTCATGCGTTTGTAAAGCGTTTCTTGCATGGTTATTGCTCCCGGTTGAGTTCATCCCGTTCAAACTGGGCAATCGCCTGCAGTTTCCTGAATTCGGTCAATTCCGATGCGGTATAGAGTAGGCGTGGTTTGGGCGGTTTTCCCGAAGCGATTGCCTCTTTTAGCGTATCGGCGATGCGGAAAAATTCCTCCTGGGTGATATCCCGTCCGCCCAGACCGCCGACGAAACCGGCGACCAGCGGCGCCTCGCTCCCCAAACCGTACAGCACCGAGGTGAGCTCCGCAAAAAGGACACCGCCTTTGCCCATCGATAAATTTTGATCGATAACGGCAACGGCTTTTTTGCCGGTCAGCGCTTCAAGTAGTGCTTGTTCGGGGAATGGCCGTATCAGCCGGGGGCGGAGCAGTCCGATTCTGACTCCCGCCTGGCGCAGAGTCAGTACGGCCTGTTTGGCTTTGGTCGCGAAACAGCCCATCATCACTAAAACCAACTCGGCGTCTTCGCAATGAAAACAATCGAGCTGATCATGGCGTCGGCCGAACAGCTGTTGAAATTCGTCGGCGATTTCGTCATAAACGTCGAGCGCCTGCAGCATCGCCAGATGGGTTTCATAGCGGAAATAAGAATAAGGTGATCCGCCCAGAACCGCCACTGCCTGGCTTTCCGGCATACTGGCGCGAAACCGGATATTGCCGGGTTGGAACGGGCCGACAAACTGTTTAGCGATGTCCGTATCGGGTAGCTGCACCGGTTCGCGGGTAAACGACAGGTAAAACCCGTCCAGATTGACGATGATCGGCAGCCGTACGTTTGGATGCTCGGCGATACGGTAGGCAATCAGTACGGTATCCAGTACTTCCTGGCAGTCCGCGCAATGAATTTGCAGAAAACCGCTGTCTCTCGCAGCCAGCACATCGTTATGATCCGGTTCCAGGGTTATCGGAGAACTCAGCCCCCGGGAAACGTTAAGCAGCACAAAAGGCGCGCGCCAGCCGGTGACCGTATAGATCATCTCCATGGCGTGCAACAGGCCCTGGCTGGAGGTTGCGGTAAATACCCGTACGCCGGTGGCTGCCGCAGCGCCGGCTGCGGTGATCATCGAATGTTCCGATTCCAGCACCGTCATACGGCCGCTCATTTCGCCGGTATCGAACCAGCGCGACAGGGTTTCGATAATTTCGGTTTGCGGCGTGATCGGGAAGGCTGGTACGTAGTCGATATCCGCCAGTCTTGCTCCCCAAGCTGCGGCGGCATTACCGGTAAGCAAGCGGCGATTCATGCTTGTTCCTCCTTATGCTCCTGTTGTTTCGCTTCCGCTTCGGGGATTGCGCCGATGGCATGCGAGGGGCATTGCGCAACGCAAATCATACATCCCTTGCAATGTTCGTAGTCGATTTCCGGTAAGTTATCCGCGGTAATATTGATTACGCCGTCGGGGCAGCTGCTGCTGCAAATCCACCAGCAATGTTTGCAGCGTTGGTAATCGATGACCGGCCGCTGGGTACGCCATAGGCCGGTTCTGACTTTGACACTGGTTTGCCCGCTACGTATCGTTGCGGACGCGAGAGCGGCGTTATCCAGGGGCATTTCGATCCAGTCAGGTTGTTGGTAGCCATGAACGGCAACCGGAGCGTTCGGTTTTACCAGTCCCCGGTGAGGTGCCATTAATTCGTACGCTTGTAGTGCCGCCTCCAGGTTTTTGCTGATCAGTTCCGCGGAATGTTCCGCCAGTTCTTGGCGGATGGCCTGTTGCAGGTGTTCGCTTTGTATAACGCCGGTCAGTGCTGCTGCAGCGCCGGCGCAGGCGGCGCTGATCAACGGCAGGGCAGGTGTCTGATAGGCGGGAAGCAAGGGAAGAATCAAAATGGGGCTGGCGATATTCAGTCTTTTTTGCCAGGTTTGCGCGGTTTCATGACTAACTGTCAATAATACGCTGCTATCCGTTAAGCCGTTTAAAACCCCCGCCGTTGAGATAGCCATTAAACTGTCATCGGCAACGACTACCAAACCAGGCTTGCGGATGATGCCCCGTTCATAAATAGGCTGCTGGTCGGCTCGAACATACGAGGTCATTGGCGCTCCACGGCGTTCGGCCCCGTAACGCGGCGCATCCTGCACCTCAAATCCGGCCAGGAAAAATGCGCTGCCTAGAAAGCGGCTTGCGGTTTTCATGCCTTGCCCGCCGCGACCGTGAAAACGTATGTTGAACATGCCTCCTCCGGGTTGTATCGGCTTATCGGTTTTTGCCGGTATGTAACAAAAGTGCCTGTCCTATGGCGGTTCGTACTCTATCAACTTTGAATTAACATTGAGCGACGTAGAGCGGCTGCAAATCAGACAGCGCGGGATAAGCCGCGTCAGATGAAATGCGGTGCCGATGAAAACAATGACCAGCGGCGCATCGACATGGCTTTTTTTACCCGTTCGGTGGCCAATTGCATCGCCGCTTCCCGGGGTTGCATATTTTGCTCTTGAGCCATTTGCAGTACCGTCTCGGTGTTGCGCGTCACTTTCTCGGCAATGGTCTGCATGGCCGCCGATTGGGTAGCACCATGATATTCCATAGCCGCACAAATTACCCCGCCTGCGTTGGCGATAAAATCAGGAACGCAGACGATGCCTCGTTCATGCAATATTTTTTCGGCACCGTGAGTGATCGGAATGTTGGCGCCTTCAACCACCAATTTGGTATTGAGCCGGTCGACGTTATCTTCGTTGATCACATCCGGCCGGGCCGCCGGTATCCAAATATCACATTCAATGTCTATGATGGCGTCGATATCCAAATGTTCCCCGCCGCTAAAGTCGACGACACTACGCCCGGCATTTTTCAGTTTAAACAGCGCATTGATATCCAGTCCCTTGGCATTGTATATGGTGCCGCGGCTGTCATTGGCGGCAATCACGGTGGCTCCCTGGCCGGCGAGAAAGCTGGCGGCGTGCTTGCCGACCGATCCGAAGCCTTGAATCACCACACGTGCTTTATGCAAATCAAAATCCTGGTTACGCATCGCTACTTCGACCGCATGCAATAAGCCCCAGCCGGTGGCGCCTATTTCATCCAGCGGTATGCCGCCGAATTCCCTCGGCAGACCCACCGAACGTCCGTTTTCGTCCCGGACCCAAGCCATGCATTCTTCATTGGTTCCCATGTCCGGACCGAAAATATATGCTTCCTGATTGCGCAACGAAGCTGCCGCTGCACGGATGATCAGGTTTTTTTGTTGTTTCGGCATTTTCGGGTCGCCGAAAATCACCATTTTTCCGCCGCCGTGCGGCAGTTCGGCAGCGGCATTTTTGAAAGTCATCGCCCTGGCAAGACGAAAGCATTCATCGACACTGACATCCGGCGCAATCCTTAAACCGCCGATGGATGGCCCCATGGCCGTATTATCGATAACCAGGATGCCTTTTAAGCCGACGGCAGGTTCATGGATGTGTGTGATTTTTGCAGGGCCGAATTGATCGGCAAAACTAAATAAATCGTCCATAAAATTGTTCTTGTTTCTTGATATTAGTTATAGCCTTTTTACTTAAAAAATCGGCAGCGGGCATCGATCCGGATTAAACGGCAAAACATAAAAGCCATTTTGGCCTGTTAAGCTTAACGCAATTCAATTTTTTTCACTACGCAAATGTTTGCCGGCGCAATTATCATGCTATAGTTCATTGCTGATATTGTTGATTTTCCTATGTTGAAACAGAAAAAATGAAATGAGTGGTATAGCGCTCAAGGTGTTCACCTACAACATTCACAAGGGATTTAATGTCGGCAACCGGCGCTTTATTCTGCATCAGATTCGCGAGGCGCTGGCAGGGATTGATGCCGATTTGGTATTTTTGCAGGAAACGCATGGACAACATGTGCTGCACGAGGAAAAAATTTCGGATTGGCCGGACAGTGCTCAGTATGAATTCCTGGCCGAAGGCATTTGGCCGCATTATGCTTACGGCAAAAATGCGATTTACAGCGCCGGCAATCACGGCAACGCGATACTCAGTAAATTTCCGCTCGAGAACTGGGAAAATATTAACGTTTCCCCGTTTCGCTGGGCCAGCCGCAGCCTGTTGCATGCGGTGATCAACATTGCCGCCAATCAGCAACGCCTGCATACGGTTTGCATCCATTTCGGCTTGACCTCCTCGGAGAGGCGCAGTCAATTGGACGCCATGTGCAGGCGCATCGATAGCCATGTACCGCATGATGAACCGTTGATTGTTGCCGGCGATTTCAATGATTGGCTGGGGCGTTCGGAACGCTATTTCCACGAACACCTTGGCTTGCGGGAGATCTTCAGGACTTTGCATGGCCGTTATGCGCGCAGTTTTCCGGCCTGGATGCCCGTGTTACCGATGGATAGAATTTACTATCGTGGCTTACAACCGGTCAGCTGCGACCGTTTGGGGCATACACCGTGGCGGGTTTTATCCGACCATGCGCCGTTGTCAGCTGCTTTTCGCTTATGAACTCCTGGCAAAGTGAGCAACACTCCAAGCTGACGCTGCCCAATCTGCTTTCGGGTTTTCGGTTTGTTGCCGCACCTTTTTTATTGTATATGGCCTGGCACGGTTACAATATCGCATTCCTGTGGCTGCTGGCGATAGCCTTTTTGACTGATGCGCTTGACGGGTTGGCCGCCCGGCTGACTGGACAGGTCACCCAATTCGGCGCGAAGCTGGATAGTTGGGGGGACATGATTACCTACCTTACCATTGCGATAGGCAGTTGGTGGTTATGGCCGAATATTGTGTTGAGGGAAAGCATCTATGTGGCAATGGTGATTTGCAGCTATCTGCTGCCGGTAGCGGTGGGTATGTCGAAATTCGGCAGTTTTACCAGCTACCATACCTGGGGGGTTAAATTTGCGGCGGTTTCGATGGCACTGACACTATATATTTTGTTTCTGGGTGGGCCGGCATGGCCGTTTCGTATCGCAGCGTTTATCTGTATGTTGGCAGCAGTTGAAGAAATTGCCATTACCCTGCTGCTGCCGGAAATGCAGTCGAACATCGCATCGATCCTCGATGTGCTGCGCTCGTCCGCCAACCATAAACAAGCAAATGGAAAGTATCGAGACAGGCAATAGCAACAGGTGTTTTATCAATAACAATGGTTTTCCGCGTATGTATTTTCAACCGATTCGTTTCAGTTTGCTACTGGTGTTATTAGGCACCGTAACCGTCCTGTGGGCGGCTAATGAACCGGCTTTTGCCGATACGTTGAAAATGGAGACTATCGACCATGAGTCCGGCAAACAATTTTCCAGGCAGGATTTGATTCGGGACTTTCTGTTGACCGGCTTCGCAGTCGACAATCCGGTCAATTCAAAATTGATCGTTTACCAAGGCGTTTTGTTGACGGATTTGTTAAACGTTACTTTTGGCAACCAGTGGCAGCGGTATGAATTGATCAAATTTACCAGCAGTGACGGCTACCAGCCGCTGCTTCCGGTTAATCTTGTGCAACAGCATCGCGGACTTATTGCATTCAAGGAAGTCGGCCGGACGGGACTGTCCGCTATTGCAAGAAAAAACGGCGAATTGATTGATCCGGGGCCATTTTTCTTGGTATGGGAAAATATCATGGATCAAGCCGCAAAAAAACAGGATTGGTTAAGCTGGCCCTGGCAACTGGCGACGATTACGCTAACCGATTACCAGCATGAATTTCCCCATGCCGTTCCCACCGGCAGTGCCGATAAACAGGTGCAACAGGGTTTTATCCTCGCGATGCAGCACTGCATTAAATGCCATACGGTCAACGGCGAAGGCGGTAAAATCGGACCGGAATTGAATGATCCACTCAACGTGACCGAATATTGGCAGCCGGAAACGCTTAAAAAATTTATTCTGGAACCGCGAACCGTGAGGCCCGGCAGTAACATGATTGCCTTTTATCGTGACGTTCAAAACCGGGAAGCACTGGTGGATCAAATTATAGTCTATCTTAATTATATGGCTGGCCATAAACTGACGGCGCAACAGCATTGACCGGTAAAACCGGCTTAATGAATAGCGGCGCTATTGCTAAAGCCGGTTGCTTAATCGTGCAGCAAGCAATCAGCCGGGATTGGGTAGCTTCGTGTTTCTCCTATCCAGCAGCACAGTACATGTTGTATTAGCAACGGTCGGCAATTTTTACAAAAATCCGGCTGAAGCTGTACAATGCGGTTATGAATACCGACAGTACTCCTTTTTCCACATTGACTCCCGATTTTATACTGGATGCCATGGATAGTGTGGGCTTATGCAGTAACGGCCGGTTGCTGGCACTTAACAGCTATGAAAACCGCGTTTACCAAATCGGTATCGAAGACGCACCTCCGGTTGTCACAAAATTTTATCGTCCGGGCCGTTGGTCGGACGCACAAATTTTGGAAGAGCATGAATTCCTGCAAGAGTTGGCTAAACAGGAGATTCCGGTTGTCCCCCCCTTGCAGTTTGAGTACGGCAAAACCCTGTATCAGCAGCATGGTTTTCGTTTTGCCGTATTTCCCAAACAGGGTGGACGGGCGCCGGAATTGGACAGTCCGGAAGTACTGCAGTGGATGGGGCGGTTTATAGGCCGTATCCATGCGGTTGGTGCGATAAAGCCGTTCCGCCATCGTCCGCAATTGGATATAGCCAGTTTCGGGGAAGAACCGCGGCAATATCTTTTGTCACATGCGGTTATTCCCAGTGAGCTGGAACAGGTTTACAGCGGGGTGGTCGAACATGCACTGGACGGTGTCAGACACTGTTTTGAACGTGCGGATGAAGTGAGTCAGTTGCGGCTGCATGGTGATTGTTATCCCGGTAATGTGTTATGGACCGACGACGGACCGCATTTCGTCGATTTTGACGACAGCCGCATGGGCGTGGCGGTACAGGATTTGTGGATGTTGATATCCGGTGAGCGTGACGAGATGGCCCGGCAACTCGGCGACCTGCTGTGCGGCTATGAAGTGTTTTTTGATTTCGATCGCCGTGAGTTGCATTTAATCGAGGCTCTGAGGACGCTACGCCTCATCCATTATTCAGCCTGGCTGGCACGACGCTGGAACGATCCGGCATTTCCCAGGGCGTTCCCGTGGTTTAACAGCGCGCGTTACTGGCAGGATCGCATTCTCGAGCTGCGTGAACAAATTGCGCTCATGGAAGAACCACCGCTTGATGTTATGTAAAGAGATCATGGTTGGTTCGGGCAATATGCTTTCGGCAACGGGTCAGTCAGAACGCTAACTTGGTTATCAGATATCGTTCAGCAGGTCGAAAGATGAAATGCATCGGTATAGATATCGGTCGATGCCGCTCCTTTGAGAAACACGGACGGCTGCATCTGTTTGATCATTTCCGGGTGTCCGCAAAGAAAAACACGCCAGCCTTTTAAATCGGGGATGGTGCCCAGCGCAACGTCGCCCGCCCTGCCCGAAGCAAAACCTTGCGGAACGTCATCGCCCGATACGCAAGGCGTATAATGAACATTGTAATATTGCTGCTCAAGATGCCGCATTTCATCAACTCTGTAGAGATCCTCGGCTTTACGGCTGCCGTGAAACAGGTGGATAGGTCCGCGATGACCCTGTGCCAGGGCATCGGATAAAATGCCGGTGAGCGGCGCTAGGCCGCTGCCCGTGCCGACCAATAAAATCCCCTGTTCGGATCGCTCGGGAAGATAAAAACAATGCCCTTGCGGTTCAGAAACGGCAAGCTTATCGCCCACGGCAAGTTCGTTATAAACCCATTCGCTAAAGCGGCCTCCCGGTAGACGGCGGATATGCAATTCCAAGGCATTGGATTGCGGCGTGTTGGCAATGGAGTAGCTGCGTGTCAGGCCGTCTAAGCGCTGCAGATTGACATACTGGCCGGCAAAATACTCAAGTGCATCCTTGCACTCGATTTTTACGAGAACGGTATCGCGGTTGAGCAATTGCTTGGCAATGACCGTTCCCTCGGTATAAAAATCAGACCGGTCGGGTAGCGTAATCGTCATGTCCTGCTCGGGATGACAGATGCAAGCCAGAAAATGGTTCCGCTTCTTCAAAGTATCTTTTAATCCATTTTGTGCCTCTGCCGGCGGACTAACATGGGGGCTGCGCACGATACAGCTCTGACAGGCACCTTGCCTGCATCCATAAGGGATTTGGATATTTTCCCGCAACAGCGCATCCAGAACGGTTTCATCGGGGTGACAGGAAATAGTATGCGTACCAACAGTTAATTTCCGCATGACGACAGTTCGCTGTAGTCTGTTATTTTCCTAGTACGTCATTACGGGTGGTTTCGGCAATTGCCGCCGCTTCCGCAATTAATTCCGGCGGTACGTTCAGCTCTTCCAGTGTGTTGCCAAAGTGTTCCATAACGATATCGAAATGGGAGTCGTTCAAACCCAATTTTACCAGTCTGGCATGGGCAGTTCGCATGTCCTGGCCGGTATATTCATTGGGGCCGCCGAACGCCATAGTAAAAAAAGCTCGTTGTTTGGCAATCTGGGCATCCATATCGGCGTCATTAAAAAAACGATTGATACGATAATCCTCCAGCACTTTTCGGTAAAAAGTATCTACTACCGCATTAATCGCATCTTCGCCGCCAATTCTTGCATAAAGCGATTCTTCTTGTGTTGTACTCAATTTCTTCTCCTCATTGTGGTATTTTATTTAACGTTTTTTGAACGAGTTCTCAATGACCCGGAAATGCATCGTACCACAAAAAGTGCGGATATTTACTTTTGTGCCGAAGCACAGGAAAAATTATTCAAACCAGCCTTTGAGGGGAAGAGAGTATCAGATGGTTTCGACTGCTAATCGGTTAACGGAAAACAGGATAAAACTTGTTCAAAAATGCTTTTTATGAAATATTCCACTTTATATTCTTAAATAAACACGGTTATTTCCGGTGAAGACGATGCGTAAATACAATTTTAGTTATTTTGTTTTATTCATTCTATTAATGAATGTAGTTGGCTGTGACCAGAAAGACAATAAGATTCAGAGTGCTTTTCCCGTCAAAAATGTGGTAAAAAAATATGACCGGGAAGTGACTCTGACCGGAACGGTCGGCAACAACGACGGTCCGATCAGTTCAGCAAAAATTGAAGTTGCCGACGATAAAGGTAACACTATAGCGACAACTCAATTGCAAGGCAGTGCCCGCTATTCGGTTACGATACCTGCCGGGACCGTTTTGCCTATCGTGATAAGCGCGTATCCTGAACCGGAAGACGGCAAGATTCAGAAACTGATTGTAGCTGTGATTGACCCGGGCCTAAAAAGAAATGACATCAATGAATTAACCACTATTATTGCAGAAAAAGCCAAGGCGATGGGTGGCTACAGCTATGAAAATATGAGCCAAGCGGCAATGACCAGCACTGCCATTCCCGATGCTAATAAAACCACCGGCGGATTCCGCGGCGATCCGACTTCGCAATACGGTGGTTGGCATTGACCTGGATATTGCCCCGATTTGTCAGCCGGGGTAATGACGGCGAGCAGCGCGGCCAGGGCGCTGTCGTCGATGCCGGCCGGATCCAGCTGTTGCGTCAACAACCCGGCGGTGCCCAGCGTGTCCAACTGCTGCAGCAGCCAGCAGCGCCGGCGTGGCGCCGAAGGTGATGCGGTTCAGCAAATGCAGGCCACTGTAATCGGCGGCGATCACGTCCAACAGGATTGCCTTGCTGGATGCATTATCGACCAGATCGGTGGCATCCAGCGTGACGCGCAGCGTATCGCCGGCCTGCAGCAGGCCGTTATCCACCGCCAGCGTCCACGTGCCGTCGGCAGCGAACGTCACGTCGCGGCCGGCAAACGGCGTCTGCGCCGCCGGCGCGGTAATCTCCAGCGTCGCCTTAAGCGTGGCGACCCCGGTCAGATCGGTGACGGTGCCGGACAGCAGGAAGCCGGTCTCCGCCACGTCATCGTTATCCTGATGCGAGGTAAAGGCAATCACCGGCCCTTCGGTGTCCTCCACCACCCGCACCGTGACGCTGGCCTGCTGTTGGTTCTGCGCCGCGTCGAAGGCGGTGGCGGTGAGCACCACCTGGCGGTCCAGCGTCACCGAGGTGCCGGGCACCGCGGCGGACCAGCCGCCGCCGGCCGCATCGTAGGCGGCAGTCAGCGTGCTGCTGCCCTTATCCGGATCGGCCACGTTCAGCGTCACCCGTTCGACGGCGCGGTTATCGCTCGCCAGACCGCTGACGGTAAAGCCGCTGATCGGCACGTTGCCGTCCTGCTGCGGCGAACCGATGCCGATCTCCGGCGGTTCTTGGTCGAGCGTGTTGGCACCGTCGACGGTGACGATGAAATTAACCGGTCCTTTTTGTAAAACGACTTGGCTGTAATACTTTTTGTCTTCCCCGAATAAGTTTCTGGCGTAGAAGACATAAGCAACCCCTTCCGCGAAGGGCAGGTCGAAATGGACGGTTCCGGTATCGTCCGCATAACCGTTCTTGACCCATTGCAGATCGCCTGTCGGCAGTTTCAGGTAAGCGGTTATCTTGAAGTCCGGTAACGGCTCATTACTGTCGCCGTTGATCAGGGTGATCGGGCTTGAACCGACATAAAACGTAAAATCAGCCGGTTCAATGATATCCTCGCTGTTAACATTGCCGGCATTGTAGGGTTTGGTTGTTAAATAATAGTTGTGTCCGTCACCGAGACCGAAAGGTGTAAAGCGGATCAGTCCGTCGGGGTCGGTATAGCCGTTTGCGCGCCATTGATTGGTGCCGTCCGGTAAGCGTTCGTAAAGATGGATTTTGGTATCGGCAAGCGCAGTCTGATCGACATAATTAAGCAGTTTAACCTGCAGCGTGCCAGCCGTAAAAGTCAGTTGGCCGGCTTCGATGATATCTTCGCTGTAGGCATAGTCGGTGGCGTAAGGTTTGGTCTTGACGTAATAAGTCCGTCCGTCGCCAAGTCCGAATGGCGTAAAGCGGATCAGACCGTTGGCGTCGGTATAACCGCTGGCCGCCCATTTTTCGGTGCCGTCTGCTATGCGCTCATAGAGCTGCACTTGCAGGTTTGCCAGTGCAGCCTGCTCGATAAAGCCGATCACTTTGACCTGCAAGGTACCGACATTGAAGACTAATTCCCCTGGCGCCTTGATGTCCTGGCTGTAGGCATAGCCGGTGGCGAAGGGATTGGTTTTAACGAAATAGGTTTGTCCGTTTTCGAGACCGAAAGGCGTGAAGCGAATCAATCCTGCGGCGTCGGTAAAACCGTTTGCCGCCCATTTTTCGGAACCGTCCGGCAGACGTTGATACAGATGAACTTTGGTGTCGGCCAGCGGCGTCTGGCTGATATAGTCGATCACCTTGAGCGGCAGTGTGCCGACATTGAAAGTCAGTTGCTCAGGGGCATTGATGTCTTTGCTATAGGCATAGCCGGTGGCGTACGGATTGGTCTTGACGAAATAGCTGCGGCCATCTTCGAGACCGAAAGGTGTAAAGCGCAGCATACCGTCCGCATCGGTATAGCCGCTGGCTGCCCACTGTTCCGTGTCGTCCGGCAGGCGATGATACAGGTACACCTTGGTTTCGGCCAGCGGCGCCTTACTGGTAAAGTCCATTACCTTGACCGGCAACGTGCCGACATTAAAGGCCAGTTCCCCGGCTGCAATGATATCTTTGCTATAGGCATAGCCAGTGCCGTAGGGGTTGGTTTTGACGAAATAGTTGTGGCCGTCTTCGAGGCCGAAAGGGGTAAAACGCAGCATACCGTTCGCATCGGTATTGCCGCTGGCCGCCCATTGTTCGCTGCCGTCTGGCAGGCGTTGATACAGGTGTACTTTGATTTCGGCCAGCGGCGACCGGTTGAAAAAATCGGTCACCTTGACCGGCACCGTGCCGACATTGAACGTCAGCTCACCGGGAGCATTGATGTCCTTGCTGTAAGCGTAGCCGGTGTCGTAGGGTTTGGTTTTTAAGAAGTAAGTCTGACCGTCGCCAAGTCCGAAGGGCGTAAAACGGACGTTGCCGTCGGCATCGGTAAATCCGTTGGCCGCCCATTGTTCGGAACCGTCGGGCAGGCGACGATAGAGGTGCACTTTGTTTCCGGGCAGCGGAGAACGGCTGATATAATCGATTACTTTGATTTGCAGGGTGCCGACCTCGAATGCCAATTCCCCTGGAATATCGATGTCAGGACTATAGGCATAACCGGTTTTATAAGGGTTTGTCTTAACAAAGTAGATTCTCCCGCCGCCCAGTCCGAACGGCGAGAAGCGGATTTCACCCGCAGTATCGGTATAACCGCTCGCCGCCCATTTTTCCGAGCCGTCGGCTAAACGTTCGTAAAGATAGACTTTGGTTTCGGCTATCGGTGCACGGCTGAAATAGTCGGTCACCTTCAGCGGCAACGTACCGACTTCGAAGGTCATGGCACCGGGCATACTGATCTCTTTACTGTAAGCATAACCGTTGCCGTACGGATTGGTTTTGATAAAAAAGGTAGGTCCTTTCCCGAGTTTGAAGGGTGTGAAACGAATACTGCCCTCCGTGTCGGTATAGCCGCTGGCAGCCCACTGTTCGGTGCCGTCCGGCAGGCGTTGATAAAGGTGCACTTTGCTTTTGGTTAATGGTGTGCGGTTACGATAGTCAAGCACCGTAACCTGCAACGTGCCCACGTTAAAAATAAAATCCCCCGCTACGTTGATGTTTCGGCTATAGGCATAGCCGGTATTGTAGGGATTGGTT
>JBNLCC010000113.1:0-33744 GCA_050303615.1 Methylococcaceae bacterium
CAGCGACGAAATGTTTCTGGCCGCAGCCCGGGCATTGGCCGATTGCGTAACGGAAAAAGAATTGCTGCAGGGGGCTTTGTATCCGCCGCTGTCAGAAATACGCAGGGTTTCGCTGAAAATCGCGGTCGCCGTTGCAAGCCAAGCTTATCAACAAAATCTGGCGCAGAAACATTGCCCGGAGGATTTGGAACGGGCGATTGCTGCGTTGATGTTCGATCCGGTTTATTGACTAATTGAGAATAAAACGATACGAGTGTCCGAAATATTTGATTGGTTTGTAAGAAATTTTGTTTTTTTACGACGTATCATGCAACATAACCCGGAAATCATTTTTTGCGATTTGCCGGCACGTGCCTAATTATTCTATTGCGGAGCTTATATGAACGATATCAATGACGCCGTCGTCAATGAATCAGTACAAAGATATTATGGCCAGATACTGCAATCCAGCCAGGATTTAAAAACCAGCGCCTGTTGTACCCTGGACGCGATGCCCAGGCACTTACGACCGTATCTCGCCGATCTGCACCCGGAAGTGGTTGCGCGTTTTTACGGCTGCGGATCGCCGTTGCCGCCGGCCTTACAAGGCTGTACCGTATTGGATTTGGGCTGCGGCTCCGGTCGAGATTGCTATCTGCTGTCCAGACTGGTCGGGGAATCTGGACGGGTGATCGGTATTGACATGACCGAAGAACAGCTTGCCGTGGCACAGCGTCATTGCGATTGGCATGCCGAACGCTACGGTTACGCCAGATCCAACGTTGACTTTGTGCAGGGCCATATCGAGGATCTGGCGGCTGCAGGGATAGCCGATAATTGCATCGACGCGGTAGTTTCTAACTGTGTCATCAACTTATCGCCCGATAAATCCAAAGTGCTGGCGGAAATTTTCCGGGTATTGAAACCGGGGGGTGAACTGTATTTTTCCGACGTATATGCCGACCGGCGTATTCCGCAGTCGCTCAAGCTGGATCCGGTGTTGTTGGGAGAGTGTCTGGGCGGCGCTTTGTATTGGGAGGATTTTCGGCGCATCATGCAGTCTCTGGGATGTCCCGATGTGCGCGTGGTCAAGGAGAATCCCATCATGCTGGACGATCCGGAAGTCGCCGATAAAATCGGCATGGTTAATTTTCGGTCGGTAACGGTCAGGGTGTTTAAGTTGCCGCTGGAGGACCGTTGCGAGGATTTCGGCCAGGTCGCCGTTTATAAAGGCACGATAGCGGAACATCCGCATGCTTTCGATCTGGATGATCATCATAATTTGGAAACCGGCCGGCCTTTGCGGGTCTGCGGCAATACCGCGGATATGCTGGGGGTAAGCCGCTACGCCGAACATTTTGAGATTTGGGGTGATAAATCGCAGCATTTCGGCTTGTTCGACTGCGCCCCGCCCAATTCCAGTCTGACGCCGGAGTCAGGCGCCGCCTGTTGCTGATGGCGTTTAACCGACTCAGTATTGTCATTCCCGTCGGGCCGGACGACCTTGCCTGGCGGCAGTTGCTGGACGAATTGGCGGAATTCGGCAGTGAAATTGAAATTATTGTAGCCGCCTGTCAATATCAACCCGATGATTACCCCTTGCCGGTCAATGTCCGTTGGCTACAAGTCGAACAAGGGCGGGCCGGTCAGTTGAATGCCGGCGCGCAGCAGTCAGAAGGTGCCGTACTCTGGTTTGTGCATGCGGATTCCCGTATGACCGCGGAGGTTAAGTCCGAATTGCAGCGTTTTTTGCAGACCGGGCAATGGGGATTGGGTTACTTCAGGTTAAGGTTTGCCGATGATGGGCCTTGGCTGACACGATTGAATGCCTGGGCGGCCAATCTGCGTTCACGTTTTTGCCGCCTGCCGTTCGGTGACCAGGGGTTTGTCGTGCGCAAATCCGTGTTTGAACAATTGCAGGGGTTCGATGAAAGTATCGCGTTGGGTGAAGATCTGGATTTCGTCGTTCGTCTGAAAGCTGCCGGCTTGGCGTTACGGGAACTGCCTGCCGACCTGATTACCAGCGCCCGCCGTTATCGGCAACAGGGCTGGTGGCGGACGACTTGGCGGCATGTCTACTTGACTTGCGTGCTGACACGTCAGGCCCGGAAGCGTCTGGTGCTTGCCCCGTGACCGGCGCGCTCGCAGTATTTGTCAAAACCCCCGGTCTGTCGCCGGTCAAAACCCGGTTGGCGGTCAAATGGGGCACAGCTGCCGCGGAAACCTTCCATCTTGCGTCGGCGCGGGCCGTTGCCGCAACCGTACTGGCGGCGAGCAAGGCCGATGATTTGCAGGGTTATTATGCGGTAGCCGAAGTCGATGCGGTGCACCACCGTTACTGGCAAGGTCTGCCCTGTGTCTGGCAGGGGGAGGGCGGCTTGGGCGAGCGTATGGCGCATGTTTATCATACGCTGTTAAAAATACATGATTTTGTGCTGTTGGTGGGCGCTGATATTCCGCAAATGACCGCCCGCCAGCTGCTGTCGGCTGCAGCTTGGTTAAGCAGCGGCGAACAGGCGCGTTTTGCCTTTGGTCCCAGTGCCGATGGCGGTTTCTGGTTATTAGGCGGTAACTGCGGCATACCGAACTCGTTTTGGACCGAAGTGACTTACAGCATGCCGGATACCGGAGCCCAGTTCTGCAACAGGATTCAGCGTATCGGAACGATTAAAAGGTTGGCGCAATTGCGCGATATTGACGAGCCGGAGGATTTGACGGCGCTACGCTACACGTTGCTTGAACTGACCGAGCCGTTGCGGGAACAACAAACATTGATACGCATCTTAAACAAACTACCGGATTTTAAATAGTAAGCCATTCCATTCACGATGCTCGACACCAAACCGTTACTGCTGCACAACGATTTTCCGAAGCTCCGCCGGGGACGCATGCAAACGCTGCAAATGAATCTGGGGTATTTATGCAATCTGAGCTGCACCCATTGCCACGTCAATGCCGGGCCGAAGCGGACCGAGCTGATGAGCCGCGGGACGATGGAAACTGCGCTGCAATTCGCCAAAAAATACCGCCTTGAAACGCTCGATTTAACCGGCGGGTCACCTGAAATGAACCCGCAATTCCGCTGGTTGGTACAAAACGCCAAACAGCAAGGACTGCAGGTTATGGACCGTTGCAATCCGACCATACTGGTGGAACCGGGTTATCAACACACCGCCGAATTTTTGGCTGAGCAGCAAGTTGAGGTGATAGCCTCCTTGCCCTGTTATCTGCAGGACAATGTCGACGCGCAGCGCGGCAAGGGTGTTTTTTCAGCATCGATACGCGCCTTGCAAAAACTCAACAGCTTGGGTTACGGCCTGCCGGACAGCGGGCTGCTGCTGAATCTGGTATACAATCCGCAAGGCATGGCGTTGCCGCCACCGCAGGCTGAACTGGAACAAGCTTACCGGCAATTTTTAGGCGAACATTTCGACCTGCAGTTCAATAATTTGTTCACCATCACCAATATGCCGATCCAACGTTTCGGCGCGGTATTGTTGGCCAAAGGCCGGTTCGAGGAATATATGCAACTGCTGAAACAGGCCTATCAACCCACTAATCTCGACAAGGTCATGTGCCGCAGTCTGTTGAGCGTGGACTGGCAGGGTTATGTCTATGACTGCGATTTTAACCAAATGCTCGGCCTACCGCTGGCCGGCAGCAGGACTCATCTGCAGCAGTTGCTGGAAAACATGCCGGAAGATCTGCCGATTTCAGTCGCCGGCCATTGTTACGGCTGCACGGCGGGTCAAGGCTCGAGTTGTACCGGTGCTTTATAAGTCTGCGCCGGTGGGTTATCACGGATGTTGATTTCCTTGTCGCGTGTTAATGTTTGCGAAAACCGCGGTTCAAAAGGTAGTCCAGGCTCCAGCAGCCGGCTCCTCCGAACAGCAACGGCACGAACATAATCAGGTACAGCAGTGGCAGTTTGAAGTTGCCGTGGCCTTTGTTGCTAATGGCGTAGCCTTGCCAGAGTTCGGGCAGCGAGTTCCACTCGGCGGGCCAATGCACGGTGTTGATTGCGACCACGGTCAACAGCATCAGCGCCAGGCTGAAAAAACGTGTGCCGAGACCCAGCAACAGGGCCAGAGCGCCGATAATTTCGAGCCAAGTAGCGAAAAACCAGAGCGTTTCATTGGATAACAGACTTAATGGAAATGGAAAGTCCAGATGACTAAACCAATTTTCTCCGCCGTATTTCATCATGCCGGCTTCCCAAAATTCATAGGCCAGAATCAAACGCAGCAACAGCGGCGGCCATTGATCGGCATGCCGGTTTAATCGGGCTGCGAGTTTTTGATAGCCGGCGATGAGAACAGCCGGCCTCATGTTTTGGTGGAATCCTTGAACCTCTTGATCCGGGTCGGCATCGTCATAGGTTTTCGGGCAATTGTCAGACATCAAATGCTCCTAAAATAATTTGTTGTGCTTGCAGTTGTTGCAGGATTTCAAGTCCGAAAGGCAAAATGCTGGCAGGATCGCTGTAGTGCATTTCTCCGGCTAAAAGCAATAATGCTTGTTCGCCGGTAAAAAATTGCGCTTGTAACAGTTCGATCAGGCGCGCGGTTACGGCATTGACTTCGATAAACTGAATAGTGAAATCGCGGTCTCTGTATCCTACCAGAATGACGTCTTGCTGTGCGTAGGGCCGGTCGCGAGCACCCCAGGTTTGCCAGTATTTGTCCGAGGCGGCGATGCGATGTACCGGATAACGGTAATGCAGCAAATGCAGTACCGTATTCACTGCAGGAATGCAGGTTAACGGATTTTGCGGCAAGGAAACAATGTTACCTCTTTCGTCCGGTTTTGCCGTCTCCAGGGTTAATTCCATCCATTCGTAATGTGCCAAATCATTGAAGAATACCGGCAATTGCAGTTGCGGCTCGTCGTGCAGCAGGTAAGCGATGAATTCATCGGGTATTTCCCGGTACAGCGGCGATTGGCAGCGGTGTTCCCGGATAAACGCCTGCACCAGCCGCTGCCAGTTCCGGGCTCCCAGTATTTCACGGGCAACTGGGAAACAGGCACGCAGGCTACCGTCGATTTTGTTATGCAGGAGTCTGGCATAAATTCCGACCCCGATAGGCAGTGTTTTTGGGAAAACGTCATTCCTCAGCGGATCGCGCAAATAATCGGTAAACTGTCGCTGATAAGCGTGAAGAGCGGGTAGCGATTGGTGATTAGATAGTGTCGCTGTCGATTCGGTCATAGCAGGCTCCTAAGCGGTTTTTTCCAGGTTTTGGGGTAGATGCTTCTCTTGCAAGTCGGCAATGTGTTCGACTTCGGTAACCAGATCGGCTAAAGGCGGTAGGTTGAAGTCCCGTTCTAGCAAGGTCGGGAACAACCCGAACCGGTCGTAGGCCGTTTCCAGTAGACGCCAGACCGGGTCGATTACGGCTTGCCCGTGGGTATCGATGATCAGATCGGGTCCGTCACGGTCGTGGCCGGCGACATGGCAGTAAATAATCCGTTCTCCCGGCAGACTCAGCAAAAATTGTTCTGCATCGTAACCATGGTTGACGCTGTTGACGTAGATATTGTTTACATCCAGATGCAGCCAACAGTCGGCTTCCTCGATAACCGCGTTGATAAAGCTTAATTCATTCATCTCGGAGATGGGAGACGCGGCATAATAAGAGGCGTTCTCGAACGCGATAGGGCGTTCCAGGATGTCCTGCGCGCGCCGGATGCGCTCTGCCACATAATGTACGGCTTCCTCGGTAAAAGGGATCGGCAACAGGTCGTAGAGATGGCCCTGATCAGCGCAATAACTGAGATGTTCGGTATACAGCCGGATGTGGTGTTCGTCCAGGAATTGTTTTATTTTCTTTAAAAAATCTTCATCCAAAGGGTCGGGTCCGCCGATGGAAAGCGATAAACCATGTGCGACAAAAGGAAAACGCTCGGTGAACCAGCGAAAATCCCTGGCTTTTTTGCCACCCAAATCGAGATAGTTTTCCGGGGAGATTTCAAAAAAATCGATCACGGCCGGCATGTTGGTCATCAGCGGGAACATATGTTCCCGCCGAAGTCCCAGTCCGGCCCCGTCCAATTGCGGTTTGTTCATGACGGGGCCTCTTCTGTTATTTTCCGCCGGCCGGCGCTTCCATATTACCGCTGCATCCGCCTTCCTGCATTTTGCCCGCACCACACTTGCCTTCTCCGCACTTGCCGTCCCTGGATTTTTCCATGGCGCCGTTACAGCCGCCCTCTTTCATTTTGTTTCCGCATTTTCCGTCACTGCATTTACCTTCGGCGCTCTTGTCGTCCGCTTGCGCAAGAAGTGTCGTCCGGGTGACTGTTTGCAAGGCGAAGGGATTTTCCGCCGCTTGTGCTAAAGGCGCTGCTAAAACGGAAACAGCAACGGCACTGCCTAAGGAAGAAATCAGTTTGGTTTTGTTCATAATATTAGTCTCCAACAATAGTTTGAGTATAGGTACGAAAAAAGTTAAACGATGAATGTTTGATGCCAGCCGTATTTTGCGCCGCTGACATGGCATAAGTCGGAGATTGGGATTGATCCTTACAAAAAAATTGTATGAATCGGTTACTTTAATTTAATGCGGGAGAATTCGGCGAAAAGACGGTTGCTAATAGATACTCGACAATTGATTTCAGGCTGGCAAAATCCGGTTGCGTTTTGTTGTAGATCCTCAGTCCGAAAATGCCGTTAACCAGAAACTTGGCTAATAATGCCGGGTTTTGATGTTGATTTAAATGACCTGTAGCCTGGCATTCCGTCAATAGCTGCTGCAATTCCGCCTCAACTTCGGCAAACATCTGCTGCAGCCGCGAATTGATTTCGGCATCCTGCACCGGAATTTCGGAGAGCGTGTTGATCAGCAGGCAACCTTTACGGTCCGGATCATCGCAAGATTCCTTAATCAGTTGATTAAAAAAGTTGCTCAGTCGCTCTGTCGGCGGTTTATCGTTGTGCAACACCCCGAATAAGGCTTGTCTCATCTTGGTGAAATAGGCGTCCAGCGCCGCCAGGAACAGTCCGCGTTTATCACCGAATGCCGCATACAGGCTGCCGGGCTGGAGTCCGGTGGCGTCCACCAGATTTTTGATCGAGGTGCCGGAGTAGCCTTGCAGCCAGAAAACGCGAACCGCCTGATCCAGGACGTGATCACGGTTGAAAGCGATAGGTCGGGCCATGATGATCTTGGAAATTGAAAAAACATTATTATTGAACATTCATTCAATAAAGTCTATACTTTGTTCATTATTGAACGAATGATCAATAATGAAGCCCCAATTTATCAGCAACCAAGGAGCAGATCATGCCGCAATGCTATCAATCTATCGTCATCAATGCCCCGCTCGACAAAGTCTGGGATACCGTCAACAATTTCCATAATATGTCATGGGCGGAGGACGTTATCGAGACAAGTGAAGCAGTCGGATCTCTGCCAGGAAACGAAGCAGGCGCCAAGCGGATATTGAATGGTGTATTTCACGAAACCCTGTTGGAATGCAACGCATCCGAATACCGCATACGCTATTCCATCGATGACGGGCCGTCGCCGGTATCGTCTAGCGAAGTGAAGAACTATATCGGCCAAATTCAACTCAAGCCGGTCACCCTGAGCGGATCTACCTTCGTCGAATGGCGTTCGGTTTGGGAGTCCGCCTCCGATGAAGCGCGCGATTTCTGCCATCAAATTTATATCGCTTTGTTAAGCGCGCTGGCGGAAAGGTGGCAAAACCATGAATAGGCCAACGAAGTTGCAATGGTCGTTGCTGATGATGCGAGTCAGCATTTTTGCCGTCTTGCTGATGTAAACGCTCGATAAATTCATTAATCCTGGTCATTCCGCCAAGGTTTACGAAAAATTTTACCACCTTGCCGGGTTGGACGGTTCGGTAATGGCCATAATCGGTGTCGTGGAATTGATCATCCTGGCGGGATTTTTATTGGGACTTTACAAACGGTTCTGCTACGGAGCGGTGCTGGTTTTTCATGCCGTCTCCACCTTGTCTTCCTATCGGCAAGATTCAGCGCCGTTCGAAGGATCGCACTTATTGTTTTTTGCCGCTTGGCCGATGCTGGCTGGCTGCCTGATGCTTTATCTGTTGCGCGACGACGATCTGTTGTTAACGCTGCATCATTAAACCTCTCTTTAACAGGAACATAACATGACGAAATTACTTTCGGAACAAGAAGCGACAGGCACCGCGCGTGCTGTCTATGACGACATCAAAAAGACCTTCGGCATGGTGCCTAATTTATTCAAAGCGATGGCAGCGGCCGATCCGGATTGGCTGGCGGTTAATTGGCAGCGGGAAAAATCCATAATGCTGGCGGACGGGCCCCTGGACCGTAAAACCCGGGAACTGATCGCGATGACGGTATCCATCGTCAACCACTGCGAATACTGTTCTTTGGCTCATCAAGCCACAGCGGGAAGTTTGGGCGCCACGCAAGCGGAAATTAACCATGCCAAGCAGGTGATCGAGCTATTCTCAAGTTTCAACGCCATCGTCAATGCCTATCCGGGCATTCCCTGCGATATCACGCCCAAGGAGTAGAGGTATGACTTTTTCAACAGATTCATTGCAGGGGGAAAGTGACAGTGTTTATCAAGCGGGGCATTTGGTCACCGGACTCAGTCTGCCCGCTATCGACGGCAGCCGCTTCACTCTGGAACAAGTTCGGGGCAAACGTTATCTGCTCAGTTTCCTGCGCTTTGCTGCCTGTCCTTTTTGCCAACTGCGGGTTCACCAATTGATCAGCCGCTGGCACGAACTGAACCGCAATTTTACCGTCATTGCGGTTTTTGACTCTTCGCTGGAAAATTTGCAGCACTACACCGGAAAACAGGTCGCACCGTTCCCGATACTGGCCGATGAACATGCCGTCTATTATCACAAATTCGCGATTAAACATTCGCTTTCCGGTACTTTCAAAGCGATGCTGTTCAGAATGCCGACGTTACTGTATGCAATGCTGGTCAAGCGTTATTTCCCTACCTCAATCAAAGGCAGTCTGACGACCCTGCCGGCAGATATTCTGGTCGACGAACACGGTCTGGTCGCTGAGATTTACCATGGCAAGGACAGCGGCGATCATTTACCGTTCGAAAAAATCAAAGCTTTTGCCGCCGGGGCAAACCCGCAATAGCTTCGCTTCGTTTTACCTTTGCATGCCGATTAATTATGGCGAACGTTTAAGCATCTCATGGTTTATATGTCGCTTGCGGGGGGAATGTCAGTAAATATACTATTGTTCATCCAGGCGGTAATGTTATTCATCAGAATTTTATTTCCAACCAATTTTAAAGCACCTTGTTTAATGGCTTTTTTATAAGTGCTATAACCCATCCATATATCCGCCATGGTTTTAACGGTAGAGGTAAAGTAGATATCAATATTTTTCCCCGGGTCTTTTACACATAAATCATTTTGACTACCGATGACGACAAGCCACCAGTCGCGATATTTTTCGACATCGGTAAACATAAATCGAATGACCGTCTCATGACCGATGAGATTGTCCGGGACAACACTGCGTTTTAGATAAAGCATCAGTAGCTGTACATCATAATCCTTTTCCGTCAGGTTTGATCTGGCCCAACACATTCCCCAGTAGCCGAGTGCGCGGATAATAGGTAATAATTGTTTGCAGGATTCGGTCGGGAAGTACTCATAGCTTTTTTGATTTGGAATGTGTTTTTTCAGCACTAAACCTTGTTCCGATAAAAACTCCAATCGTTTTGAAAGAATAGTCGGCGAAATTAAACTTAGTCCGCGCTGTAATTCATTAAAGCGGGAACCTCCCATCAATAATTCTCGAATAATGAGCAAAGTCCATTTTTCACCGATAATTTCAGTGGCTTTGGCTATTGGGCAAAACTGACCGTATTCCATAAATTGAAACCCCTCAGTGAATTTTAAAAGTGTAGTGGGTTACTCCACTTTGCGTAGTTAAATACTACAGTGTTTAGAGTATATTTCAATCAGCCTCATCGCTATACTTTTTTCACCTTAGCAATATTTGTTATGAGCTTATTTAACCAATAGATGAGGTCTTTTATGAAAGCATTCAAGATTTATAATACAGAAAATGCAGCTTTTCCTGCTAATGCCTTATTGTCGAGTGTTGAGAATAAGCTGGGTTTTATTCCAAATGTATTTACTGTGATTGCGGAATCAGCTCCCGCACTAAAAGCATTTATGGCCCTTAATGAACAGTTTGCAGAATCAGCCTTCAATCCCACTGCGCGTGAAATTATCCAAATAGTCGTAAGTATGGAAAATCAGTGCGGTTATTGTGTAGCCGGTCACACTGCATTTGCTGAAATGCAGCATATATCACCCGAGATCATTGATGCATTACGTAACAATCAAGCTATAGCAGATATTAAGCTTGAAGCATTAAGTCAATTTACCCGATCACTGGTGCGTAATAGTGGCATGGTTTCAGATACTGAAATGCAAGCGTTTCTTGAGGTGGGTTATACACCGGCTCATGTGATTGAGGTCATATTGGGTATTTGTGTTAAAACGTTCAGTAATTTTGTCAATAACTGCATTGGTATTCCTCTGGACGAGGAATTTGTCGGACATGCTTGGCAACTAATGCCAAGGCATGAGGCAGCTTGTTAGATGTGCATAAAACAATGGGTGGGGCTATGGATTAATCAAATCATTGGTAATTGATTATGTGACGTTGAGTTTGTTAATGAAATGAGGATTTTCCATGGCTTCTGTTTCGATTGTAATCAATGTCAGTAAAGGGGAAGAAAAAAATGAGACTACTAGGTTTTATATATGGGTTTATTGCGTACGTTTTGTTCATGGCGTGGATGGTGTATATGATTGGATTTTTGGGGTATTTTCCTGTTCCCAAGTCGGTTGACTCCTTGTCAACGAGTTCTGTCGGCATGTCGATTCTTATTGATGGTCTGATAGTTGTCATTTTTGCAGTTCAGCATACGATTATGGCACGTCCGGCATTTAAACAATGCATAACACGGTACATTCCGCAAGCCTTTGAGCGTAGCACTTTTGTTTTTGTTGCGGGTATTATCATGTGGGTCATGATTTGGCAGTGGCGACCCATTGATGGTGTTATCTGGCACATACAGAACTCGTTGGCAGCAAATATTTTGACCAGTCTGTCTGTTCTGGGGTGGGCGATAGTTTGTTTATCAAGTTTTATGATCAATCATTTTGAGTTGTTAGGGCTTGAGCAGGTCTGGCATTATTATAGAGGAACCGAGCCTCAAAAAATGACATTTCAATTAAAGGGTTTTTACAAACATATACGTCACCCACTGATGTTTGGCTTTTTGATGTTTTTCTGGATTACACCTTTTATGACGGTTAGCCATTTGTATCTTGCAGTCATGTTCACCTGCTATATCTTAATTGGCGTTAAATTTGAGGAACGTGATCTTATCAAAACCCACGCTGATGAATATGTTAAGTATATGGAAAAGGTTCCGGGCTTAATTCCTTTTTCCAAAGGTAAAACGAGTATTTGAATTGTAGGCATTTCTCTTTATTCCCCCTAAGGTGGTCTTATTTTTAGATTTTTGTGCAGCTCGGAGGCTGGGGTGAGCTTGCGAACCCCTCGGTTACGAAAGCGTACGAGGCATAGAACATCCGGTGTGCTCATGAATGTGATAACCACAGTGAAAGGTAGTGCGACGGAAAGTATGAATTCGTACGCAGTCACGAAAAGAACGCGATAGAATGGATGCGGCGCCGACCATCAAACCGGCACTACGGGACGCGGGGACCCGCACGCGTTTGCCGCAACGCTGTGTGTAAACACACGAATATGACCAAACTCATCATCACACTTTTGGTATCTTTTTTGTCGATTTCAGCATTTGCGGAAGATCAGGCACTTGCTAAGCTTTTTGCGCGGCAAGGGGTTGAAGGAACGATCGTAATTTCATCGCTAAACAGCAGACAGGTCTTCATCCACAACAACTCCCGCGCAAGCCAACGCTTTTCGCCGGCATCGACGTTCAAGATACTGAATACACTGATTGCGCTTGAGGAAAAGGCAATTTCAGGAAAGGATGACGTCATCAAATGGGACGGACACATTTACGACTTTCCGGATTGGAATCACGATCAAACGCTGGAAAGTGCATTCAAGGTTTCTTGTGTCTGGTGTTATCAGACATTGGCCAATCGCGTCGGTGCGGCGAAATATCATACTTACTTGCAAAGTATGGAATATGGAAAACTAGCGGAGTTTTTTAACGAAACATCATTCTGGCTTGATGGTTCGTTGCAAACCAGCGCGCTTGATCAAGTGGCGTTTCTAAGAAAAATTCAACAACGAAATTTACCGTTCAGTGCACCGTCCTATGAAACGTTACAACAAATAATGCTTGCAGAAAAAGCCCCTGCTTTTTCATTGTGGGCCAAGACAGGCTGGGCAACGCGGGTAAAACCACAAATTGGCTGGTATGTGGGTTACGTTGAAACGCCAAAGGATGTCTGGTTCTTTGCGCTGAACATTGAAGTGAATAATGCAAAGGATTTACCGCTGCGCCGGAAGTTATTACGTCAGGCTTTGCAAACAAAGGGACTCATCGAATAGTTCACAACATATATGAGCCTCCTGTATGCCATAGGTAATAAAAAATTCGTCCGGCTTTGGAAAATTGAATGTGTTGAATTCGCCGGAAACAAGTGGATAAATCGTCTTCCCGCGAATCAAGAAATCTGCTGAACATTCAAAGTCAGGTTCTGCTTAACCATATATTGAGAGTCGGATTGCCCCGGGTAACAAGGGCTGTAGATACGGTTCGTACCGCGCCGCGTCCTGCTTTGCATAACAAGTTATGTTGGGTGGAACGTAATCACTAGGGGCGCAGAAGATATGTCACCGAAGCGGATAATGATATGACACACATCACCTGGAAGAAAACGAAATCATGAAAACAAGGATTAAAGCGTTGGCATATGTCAGTGTCTTTACCGCCCTATGCGGCTTTCTTTTCTACACGAGCATTAGCGATTTATATAACAGCCTGCGTATTGCTTTTAACGGCGTTACCGCCGAAGGCCGGGTTATAACCGTTGACCGTGTAGTCAAACACAGTCAGCAAGATAATTATTATACAGTCATTCAATTCACCGACCATCGGGGGGAAATCCGGCGATTCAAAAATCGGCATCCTTATAGTTATTTGTTTGTTCCTGAAGTTGGGGATCCGGTGAAAGTGCGCTATTTGCGCAACGATACTCGCGTCGCGATGCCGGCGACCGTCTGGGAATCGATTTTGGGGCCATTGCTTAGTTTGCTAATCGGCGTATTTTTTGGCTGGGCGGCAATTGAAGAATACAAAACACTGCTGACCGGAAAAGGCCTATAAATATGGATCATATTCAATTACTCGTTCGATCTGATCATGCGCCAGACCGGTCCGGTTACAGACAGCTTATTAGGTAGTAACTTTGGGTTGCGCATTATTCGATGTAAGCTAAATATTGAGTAGCTGGAAAAGGTAAGCAGTATATATCCTCGCCGTATCCTACGCACTAATGGTATTCTTGAGGTGTCAGAGCTAAACAAAATGCCTTGTTAAAATAGGTATAACAAGAATGGAGTATGCGATGAACGATAAAACTGTTAGTTGTGTTCACTGGAGTTTCTGGGTAATCGGCGCTGTCATGCTGATGTGGAATGCTATGGGCTGCATAAATTTCTTCGTGCAGATGAACCCGGAGGTGCTCGCCGCCTATCGCGAGTCCGAGCGTGCAATAGTAGAAGGTCGGCCCGCCTGGGCCACAGGCGCATTTGCGATGGCCGTTTTCGGTGGTGCGCTTGGCTGTCTTTTGCTACTGCTCAGAAAGGCGGCTGCGTACCATTGGTTTATCGCTTCGCTATTTGGTGTGATTGTGACAATGACTCATACCCTTAGTGTTGGTATTGACTTTGGTCCTGGTGAAGTCTTGGGGATAATTTTGATGCCGATTGTGGTGGCGGTATTTTTAATCTGGTATTCGAAATTGGCTGAGAGTAAAGGGTGGGTCAGCTAGTGCAGCCATACCCCCACATGTTAAAAAGTGAGCAGCTAATCCCACAATTCCGAACCTGCCGACAATACGATCCAGCAAAGCGAAGGGAGATTTGACCCTGGTCCGTAGATGCAGTCCGCCCCTCAACGCATCCGTACTGCTAATGATTTGCTGTTTCCGGAATCACAATTGGAAAACGCAGAAAAATTTGTTGAAATAATCAATAGATTCAAGGCATAATCCCGGTACCAGACGGATTACTGCCCTGCGTGCGGTTGCCGAGGGCGGTGTTTTTTGCCGTTTGCCAATATTTTCCAACCGCCGGTTATCTTAGCATTATGTTTTTAAATAGAAATCAAATACTATTTTCTATCGTTCCACTATTTTTATTTTCTTCCGAGGTATTTGCAGCAAACAGCTCTTCGCTGGTCGAGGCAGCAATTGAAAGAACCAAATATCGCGTCATATATGACGGGAGTTATCAGCCTGTCAGCTATCCTGGAGGAGATGTGCCCTCGAATAGAGGTGTCTGTACCGATGTTGTCATCAGGTCTTATAGAAAGTTAGGTATTGACCTCCAGGAATTGGTCCATGAAGACATAAAAAGCAACTTTTTACAATATCCATCCAGGCAAATATGGGGGTTAACTCAACCGGACACAAATATTGATCACAGACGTGTTCCAAATTTACAAGTGTTCTTTACCCGTAATGGCCAGAAGTTGGGAATCACAAGCAGTGCTGAAGATTACAGGTCCGGGGATTTGGTGACATGGATGCTTCCGGGGAATTTTCCGCACATTGGAATTGTAACTAACCGGTATAGTAAGGAAACCGGAAATCCGATGATAGTGCACAATATTGGCCGAGGACCGGAGTTAGAGGACATGCTGTTTTCATATCGTATTACCGGACATTACAGATATTTACCTTAAAATTTGCATAGCCGGTTACTGCACCTGTCCCGCCGACATTAGCGTAATTCAGCGGTTATTCCAAGGTCGATGCTGCGAAATGCCGGTGTGCTGTCATTCAGTTACTGTTGCAATCGGCTCGGGATCATACTGCCGAGCGATACAACCAGGAATCGTAAACTCCCGAACAGATTCTGGCTTTCCGGTTGCCGCTACCTCCGGAAACATTATACTGCAGCAATTAAATCGTGTTGACTTGTAAGGAATGGATACCGCTTACGACCAAATCGCATCAGAAGAACAAAATGACTGTTACGTCAGCTTGGACAGCTAACGGTTAACCGGCGTAAATTGCATTAAAAATAAAATCAAATAGAGTCCCATCTTTATTTAAAGAGGCTGCAGCAATGACGCACCACGGTTCGACGCCTGAACATTGGCTGGATTTATATGGAGACGTTCTTTACCGGTTCAGCTTGTCCCGCGTCCACGATCCGGCCATTGCCGAGGATCTGGTGCAGGAAACGCTGTTGGCTGCCTGGAAGGCTAAGGTGAACTATGCCGGCAAGGCTTCTGAGAGAACCTGGTTGATCGGTATTCTGAAACATAAAATTGTCGATTATTTTCGTAAAGCTTCTCGGGAAAGCACTCAGGACTACGATGAACGCTATGTCGATAATGAAAATGATGATTTTTTTGACCGGCAAGGCAGTTGGCGGATCGACCTTAGCGATTGGTCCAAACCCGACAAATCGCTGGAACAAGAACAGTTCCGCGCAGTATTGCAGCATTGTATTGATCGGTTGCCGCCAAGACTGGCGCAGCTGTTCATTTTGCGTGAGTTGGATGGTATGGAAAGCGAGGAAATTTGTAAAATGCTGGCTATTTCGACACTGAATAATTTTTGGGTGATGATGTCGAGAGTACGTGTGCAGTTGCGTTATTGTCTCGATGCGAATTGGTTTAATCAATAAGAGGCGCGAGCCATGTTAACTTGTAAAGAAGCGAGTCAGTTAGCTTCAAAAGCCCTGGACACAAGGTTGACTCTGCGTGAGAGGCTGGGGCTTGGTCTGCACCTTGTGATGTGTGCTTTGTGCCGGCGTTACGTCGGGGATTTGAAAAAACTGCATGCGCTGTTGAAAAAAATAGGTCAAGCGGGTGATGCTCTGCTGTCCGATTCGGTAAAACTTTCCAAGCAGTCACGGGAACGGATCAAGCAAGCTTTGAATAGCGTACAGGGCGGATCCGGACAAATTTGATGTGAGTTGCAATTCCTATTCTTTGCATTTGACGAGTAATTAAATTCGTTTTTCGCGCAACCCTCTGCCGGACGAACTTTTCGTAAATGCGACATCGGTGGAGGAAATCTATATGGCTAATGTCGTATTGTTGCAGACTGCCGAAAATGGCTCCAGCTTTTAGTTATTCTGCCCCAAATATTGTGGCTTGAATATACTTTCTAACCTATTAAATTGAATTAATTCCGAAATTTCTTTTGAAAATTTCTCAGAACTTAGTTTTGCAAGCAATTCAAATGCGGCCTGATAGCTAACAGGACCACCATTTGAGGTTATAATATTGCGGTCAATAACCACATTTTGATCAAACTGAACATTAATTTTCGGATAAGCTTTCAGAAGACTGTCTTCGCCTCCCGCCCAAGTTGTCGCCTTTTTTCCGTCAAGCACACCTGCTTCACCAAGCAAAAAAGCGCCGGAACAATTACTCGCCATCCAAGATGCTGATTGACTTTGTTTTTCAATATATTCAATAAGTTCTCTGTTCTTCAGTAAACCAACCATCTTGTATGCACTAGGCACAATTAATACGTCGAGCTTGACGTTATCATAGATTGTTTTATCGGCGATTATTTTAAGCCCTTCTTCCGAAACTACTTCCTTATTCTTAGTTGCGGAAATAACCACCACTTCGTAAGACGAAAACCATGCCTTTTTTGTCGCTGCCCCAAATATTTCAATAGGGGCGGTCACATCGCTTGTCAAAAATCCATCGAAGACTAAGATGCCAATTTTTGATGTTGCTGCACTAGCAGAATTAACGGTGAAGGATATTAAGCTAATAAAGGTTAGTATTACTAAACTCTTTGATTTAAACATACCCATGTCTCCTTTTTGAGGTTCTAACTTCCCAATTTAATCGCCTATTTAGGTGTGACCGAATTGATGGGCGAGTCGCATTTGCCCTCTATGTAAGTTTTAAAGTCGTTCAAAATATTTTGCTAGCCTTGCTTTTGACGGTCAGCTGCATGATCATCTTCAGCTTCGAAAGTTTCAACAATCCGAATTCCCTGTTCAGTTTTCAAAAACATTAATCCAAATTCCCGATTATCTTCAAGAGTATATTTAATCCTATTGTCTGTATTGTTACATTTATATCACTGACGGAGTATTTTGCCCAGACCTGGAATGGACTGCGGTTCTATGAAACCGTAGGCCTGGCCCAAAAAGTCTTCCAAACCTGGGAAAACGGCGGCGGATTTGCCTTGCACTCCGGGGTCGGAAAAGCGGTAAGCAGCAGGGAGGGATGGAACGATTATTTCGATATTGTGCCCGGCCAATTTATACCGGATGGCGATTAAGTTGTCTGAAGGCGGAGGTCAATCAACTCCAAGACTGGGGACATTATCGCTGCTGACCTGAGACAGGGATATGAGTTTGAACAAACGGTAAACGGGTTGTTTTCTCAGCCGATTAATATTGGTAGATTCTTCTTAGCTCGTATCCGTTTCTATGCGTCTCATATTCGAATTGGGTAAAATGAAAATGTTACTTATTTCCTGAACTTCGCTTCAATGTAATAGTCGCCATTTTCTGAGTGTCGGTTTAAAATGTGGGCTTTCTTCCCTCGCTTACTGCGACAGATCAGGAGCTGAAAATGCCAAAATCAATATTGCCGTTAGCCCTACTTATTCTTTCCATTGTCTCTCATCCCGCTGCGGGCTTTACCGTGGACGGTAATGATATCGTCGATGGCACCGGTCAGCGGATACAATTGCGCGGTGTCAACTGGTTCGGTTTTGAAACACAAAATTACGTGGTGCATGGCTTGTGGACTAGAAATTGGCAGGAGATGATCGCACAGATGAAAACGCTGGGCTTTAATGCAGTACGGCTGCCCTTTTGTCCCGATACACTGCACGGCATGACACCCAATAGCATCGACTATAATCGGAATGGCGATCTCGCCGGTTTGGATTCATTGCAAGTGATGGACGAAGTGATCGCGGAGTTCGACCGCCAAGGTATCTATGTATTACTCGATCATCACCGCCCCGATTGCGCTGCAATATCTGAGCTGTGGTATACCGCTGACTATGCGGAAGCCGACTGGATAGACGATCTCGTTTTTGCCGCTCAGCGCTATCGCCATCATTCTTATCTTCTCGGCATTGATCTAAAAAACGAACCCCACGGCAGCGCCACTTGGGGTATCAATGATTCCGCCAGCGATTGGAACAGTGCCGCGGAACGAGCCGCCGAGTCCGTGCTGCAGGCAGCGCCGGAACTGTTGGTGTTTGTCGAAGGTGTACAGGAAAACCCCCAATGCAGCGGCACCGTCAACCACTGGTGGGGTGGCAATCTGGAACCGTTCAACTGTTTTCCGCTGAATATACCGGCCAACAAACTGGTATTAAGTCCGCACGTCTATGGCCCGGATGTGTATCAGCAATCCTATTTTAGTGCCGCGGATTTTCCGGACAATATGCCGGCGATCTGGGATGCCCATTTCGGACAGTTCCATGACATGGGCTATGCGGTCGTCATCGGTGAATTCGGCGGGCGTTATGGTCATGGCGGTGCTGACAGCGATCGAGTATGGCAGGATGCGTTGGTCGACTACCTGAGTGCAAAAGGCATGACCAGCGCATTTTACTGGTCCTGGAATCCGAACAGTGGCGATACCGGCGGCATTCTGCAGGATGATTGGAACACCGTATGGCAAGATAAGGTCGATCTGCTGCAGCGCTTATGGGGCCAGGATTCCGGTAATCCGCCGTTACTTGCCGCTTGCCAGGATGGCGTTGATAATGATGGAGATGGATTGACAGATTATCCGGCGGATCCGGACTGCGTCTCGGTTGATGATAATGATGAATCCGCGCCTTTGCCTAGCGCCGCCTGCGCCGATGGCGTCGACAACGATGGCGATGGACTGATCGATTTTCCGGATGATCCCGGCTGCGACTCGACCCAGGATACGGATGAATACCATGCCGCACAGGGCGATGTCACCGTTGATACGGCGATCAACTCAGATTGGGGTACCGGTTACTGTCTCAATGCGACGGTGACAAACCACGGTTCGACCACGGTCGATTGGTCCGTTTCGCTTGTGGTCGAAGGCAGCATCAACCAAATCTGGAACGCCATCTATCAAGTCAGCGGTGGCGAAACGGTGTTCGACGGCGTCGAATGGAACAATTTGTTGGCTTCCGGCGCACAAACGGCTTTCGGTTTTTGCGCAGACCGTGATTCGGTACCCCAGGCAACCGCATGCGCCGACGGCATCGACAACGACGGCGATGGTCTGACCGATTTTCCGGCCGATCCGGGATGCGACAGCGCCGATGACGGCGACGAGACGAATCTGCCTCCGAGTGGACAGCAGCTTGAAACTAAGGTGACGACCACGAATGATTGGCAGAGCGGTTATTGCGCCGATGTGACTGTAACGAACCCGACGTCCACAGCAATTGACTGGCAAGTCACCTTTGCGGTAGAGGGCGTTGTTTATAATCTGTGGAACGCCAACTATCATCAGGACGGCAATACGGTCACGGCGGACGGGCTATCCTGGAACAACCAAGTTCCGGCGGACGACTCCGTCCGTTTTGGCTTTTGCGCGAATCGTTAGGTTTACTTTACCCAATTGTGGAGCTGGACGCAGGGCTGGCTTTAGCCAGCCCGAATTCGTTATGGTGCTTGATCGCGGACGGGATGACTTCCGCCCTTTCCCTGAAAATTCAATAGGAGGGTGGTACTGTAACTGAAGCAGCTGGTAACATGCCGCAGTATCAGTTGCCGTTAGCGTATGAACCTGGCAGTGAACGACTCCTGCCAACTTACCGTGCCAATGATATCAATGGTGCCGCTTTGTCGAGTGTAAGCCATACCGTGGTTAAAATTTTCGCATATAGCATCGTATAGCTTGATGTGCCGGTTATTTAGGCCGTACAGGTTAACAATGCGCCTACCTGTCTGTGATCGACGGCACATTACGTTGAGTCGGACCTGTGTAAAGTTGCCGGGGGCGTCCGATTTTTTGTTCCGGATCGGCAATCATTTCGTCCCAGTGGGCTATCCAGCCAACGCTGCGTCCCATTGCGAACATTGCGGTAAACATATTGCTGGGGACGCCTAAAGCGCTGAGTACGATGCCGGAATAAAAGTCGACATTGGGGTAGAGCTTTTTATCGATGAAATAGTCATCTTCCAGGGCGATACGCTCCAGCTCCAGCGCCAGTTTGAACAGCGGATCATCTTTGAGGCCCAGTTCCTCAAGCACTTCATGGCAGGTTTGCCGCATCAGTTTAGCGCGTGGGTCGTAGTTTTTGTAAACACGGTGGCCGAAACCCATCAAACGGAACGGGTCGTTTTTATCCTTGGCTTTTTCGATATAACGGCCGATATGTGATTCGTCGCCAATTTCCACCAGCATGTTCAGTACCGCCTCGTTGGCGCCGCCATGTGCGGCCCCCCACAGACAGGCAATACCTGCAGTCAGGCAGGCAAAGGGATTGGCTCCGCTGGAGCCGGCCAGCCGCACGGTCGAAGTCGATGCATTTTGTTCGTGGTCGGCGTGTAATATCAGGATGCGATCCAATGCTCGGACCAGAACCGGGTTAGGTTGATATTTTTCGCAGGGATTGCCGAACATCATACGCATGAAGTTTTCAACATAGTGCAAATCGTTACGCGGATACAAGAACGGCAAACCGATACTGTATTTGTGGCTCATCGCGACAATTGTGGGAATTTTGGCGAGGATACGAATCGCGGACAAGTCGCGGTCCTCCTTCGAACGGATATCCAGCGCATCGTGATAAAACGCCGACAGCGCACCGACCACGCCGACCATGATCGCCATCGGATGCGCATCGCGGCGAAAACCCTTAAAAAAATTAGTAAGTTGGTCGTGCACCAGAGTGTGATAGGTGATCTGCTTGACAAACTGCGCCAACTGATCCTGATCCGGCAAATCGCCATCCAGCAATAGATAACAGATTTCCAGGAATGTGCATTGTTCTGCCAGCTGCTCGATCGGATAGCCGCGATATAGTAGGACACCGGCTTCTCCGTCGATATAGGTTATTTTCGAACGGCAACTGGCGGTCGAAGTAAATCCGGGGTCGTAAGCGAACAGGCCGCTGTCTTGATAGAGTGAGCGGATGTCGACGACATCGGGCCCCATCGATCCGGACAGCAGCGGTAACTGGTAAGACTTCAAGGCTTTTTCATCGATCAGGGTATAACTGGATTTACTGTTCATGGATAGAGGCTCTTTGAGGTTTTATCGTCATGGCTGGCGGGCATTTTCAAGTGGATGGCGCCAAGCCGCTTAACTACAGAAATAGTGTTCACGCAGACCAATTTCGCTTTTTTATTATCCGTTACTTTCCCAGGATAAGGGAGAAGCAAAATACCAAAATGTGATTTGCAGCGCGTATCATCAAGCAGGCCGGTTTTTTCGGCACTTCCTGCCTGAATGTAACGTCCGTTCATTCAGATTGCATCGGTCCACCTAAATGCTAGCGAAAAGCCTGCGGGAAGAAAAGCGCTTTTATCTGATTTACCGGAATGCACTGTAAAATAAAATGATAAAATAGGCCTTGTAAAGCGGTTCCGGTTTACCGCTGCATGGCGAATGCATAAGAGGAGTTCGGCTTAATGTTGGCAAGAATTTTGACATTGACAGTGCTGCTGGTGATGATGATCACCGATATCGGGCCTATCCCTACCACTAGCCTGCTTTGCCTTTACGCTGTTATATTCCGGCCGCAATGGTTTAAGTGGCTTGTGGATGAGATTTATCGATGAAGGCAAGAACCGTCACTGCATTAGCGTTGGTGGTTATGGGAATCATCGGTATCGGTCCGGTTCCGACCACCAGCTTGCTTATCTTCTTCGTTGTAATTTTCAGGCCACGCTGGTTCAAGCAATTGGTGGATACGATTTATCAACGTTAGCCGTTATCCTCCTCGACCGCTGCATAAAGACGTTCCAAGACATCCGGGATAGCACTGATGACCCTTGTCCAACTGGGCATGAAAGGCGTTTCCATCGGGTTGTCCAGAAACATGTCTCCGGCACGCATGACATTTTGAGTAAATAATTCGACGGTCTGTTCTTCCAGATGCCTGTCCAACTTTAACCCGTTGATACAGGCATCGCTGTAATAAGCCTCGATGGTATCCAATGCGATGCGGTAATAGGTGGCCTTAATGGTTCTGAACGTTTCTTTATTGAAAATGACCCCTTGTGTAGCCAGTTTGCGGAAAATCGCCTTGGCAATATCGGTGCTCATTTTAGAGAGACCGGCATTGGCGTCATCCGGGGAGAGCTGCTGATGCTTGTGATCGTAGCTGTCGGCGATCTCCACTTGGCAGATATGATTGAGTGAATGGTTGCGGTACACTTCCGACAGCATGCCGATTTCCAATCCCCAATCGCTGGGAATGCGCATTTCCTTGATACTGTCGAAGCGGGTGGCGAATTCGCCGGAAAGCGCATAGCGGAAGCTGTCCAGGTAGTTGAGATACTCGCTGTCGCCGACGACCTTTTTTAGCGCCCTGATTAACGGCGTGACCAGTAACCGGCACACTCTGCCGTTGATTTTGCCGCCAGCCACCCGGTAATAGTAGCCTTTGCAGAACTCATAATGAAAAGCCGGGTTGGCAACCGGGTAAAACAAGCGGGCCAGCAAATCCCGGCTGTAAGTCAGAATGTCGCAGTCATGCAAGGCCACCGCCTCGGATTGATTGGATGCCAACACATAGCCGTAGCAATACCAGACGTTGCGTCCTTTGCCCAATTCCTTCGGCGCCAGGCCCTCATCGGCCAAACGCTTATCCAGGGCCTGTAGCCGTGGTCCGTCATTCCATAATATTTTATGTGTTTGCGGCAGATTGCCGAAAAACTGCCGGGCATGCTGAAACTGATCCCGGTCGGCCCGGTCCAGTCCGATTACGATTTCGTTGAGGTAGGGGACCATCGCTATTTCCTTGATGATATTGCTCAGTGCGGGTCCTTGTAATTCGGAATACAGGGACGGTAAGACCAATGCCATCGGCCGTTGCTTGGAAAAAGCGGTCAATTCGCGTTCCATTGCAGTTAACCGGTTTTCGCTTAAGCGATGTAAAGTGGTGATTGCACCGTTTTGAAAGAAATCGCTCATGTTAATAACCTATCTGTAATTGATTAAAAATTTTCTGCAAGGCCTCCCGCCAGCCGGCAGGTCCCTGCTGGTCAGTGTAAATCACCGATTGTTGTCTGTTCAACTGCAGATGGTGATTGTCGCTGTTGCGAATGACGGCGGCGAAATCAGCCTGTTCCAGCATGGCTTTATCATTCTCGCTGTCACCGAGGGCTACGACAGTAGCTGCGTCAGGAGACAAGCGTTTAAATTGCCTGATCAGCCAGTGCATGGCCTTTGCTTTATCGGTCTGTCCCATGATGTGCCAAAACCGGCCGCCTTTGACTAATTTCAAATTATAGGTTTTGAGTTCCGCCTTTAAGTGCTGCAGTTGCAAGTCGTTACCAAGCCATTTGATCGGTTCGGATGCCAGACGCTGTTTGGCCTGTTCCGCCTGTTGCCGGTCCAGTCCGGTTTGGGCGCTGATTTGTTCGGCGGAAAAGTCGTTAAAGCCGAGGAGCGGAAAGTTGTGCTCCCTTTTCAATTTCTTAATAATGGTCAACAATTTGTTGCGGTTGGGGCTGAGAATATGGGGCGTCAACGGTTCATGGAAGCCGGGAAAATAATGTTGCGGTATGAAAACCGCCGCACCGTTTTCGACAACGAAAGGGTCATGAATGCCCAATTTGGTGCGTAAACCGACCATTTCGCCGCGGGTTTTACTGGAATTCAGGATCAGGGGTATGCTGAGCGTTTTGATCTTCTGTAGAGCAGGCAACGCGGCGGTAAATGAATAGTCATGATAATCGAGCAAAGTGCCGTCAAGATCGGTGAAAATGATAATTCGGTGCATACGCTATCCCTTTTCCATATCCTGCAGTTCGATGTTCAATGCCCTGGTTGAGATCATCAGTTCGGTCATCGACGTCAACAGTGACAGAATGATCAGCACGATACTGCATCCAAAGGTGATGTTGCCCAACGGGTTCATACTGAAAAAGATCAGTCCCATGGAAGTGATGCAGGATATAATGCCCAGCACGGCAAACAGCTGCATCGTGATAATCAAGTGAATGCGTGTGCGCAGGTTTTCAATCTGTCGTCTGGTCACCGGATTTTTGGTTTTGTTGAAAATATCGTGTAAGTGCCTGATGCGGTTGGCTACCGCCAGGAAGCGATTGGTGTACGCCAAAAACAGCACCGATATCGCCGGAAATAACAGCGCCGGCGTAGCAATATTGATTTCCATCGTCATAGCTCGAATAGTCATTTGGTGTTTCGGATTAATCTTGGATGCAATGTTTAAGCCGGCATTCATATTTCCTGCAATGCAGCTACTGCAGAGACCTTATGGAAATAATACCGGAAAATAGCTTTGTTTTGATTGTTTTCAGGCTATTTCGGCGCAACGAACTGCATGACTTCCTTCCACCAGGGAAAGTCGGACGATGTCGGCCAGTCGTTATGTCCGGCGTGATCGAAACTCCATAATTTTTTATCGGTCTGCAGTTTCTGATAAAGATTGAGCGTGTGTTTATTCGGTATGACGTTGTCCTGCTTGCCGAGCAGTACCGCAATTTTTCCTGTATAGTGTCGCAGATTATTGATGTTGTTATATTTATCACGGGTCAGCAAACCACCTAGTAGAAACCAATAATGGGTGTTGGCGATCTTCGGCAGACTGTCAAAAGGCATTAATAAGACGATGCTTTGTATCGGAAGGCGGCTGTTTTTTACAATGCCCGACACGATCCCGCAACCTAACGATTCCCCCCAGAGATACAGTGGTTCGCCGAATTGTGATAACGCTGTTTGAACGGTTTCAATACCGTCGTCGACTAATGTCGGTTCCGATAAATTACCTTCCCTACCGCCATAACCGGGATATTCAGCCAGAATGACCCGATAACCGAGTTTTTGCAATGCATCAATATAGTATGTTCGGCCGATCGCTGAACCGGCGTTGCCGTGAAAAACAATGACGGTGCCCTTCATTTGCATCGGCGGTTTGGCGCTGATAAATCCGCGGTAGTTTGCTTGCGACGGCCACATGTTCAGGTTTAAGCGGGTGGCCGTATTCTGAAGTTGGTCTAATGTATAATTGTCCGGATAATAAATCAGCTTGCGCTGGAATAGATATGCCAACAACAGAATAAGCAGATAAATGATAACATTGATCATGAGATTGTGTATTTTCACTAGCAACGGATGCAGCCTATCGCCCCGGCCATTCGGTGCGGTAAGTGTGGTACGAATTTCGGCGATTAGAGCCGTCAAGGTTAATCGAAATATTAAAAAATAAGAGTGAAAAATCAACCTGTTCGTTCCATTTATTTTAATTTTCCGAAACCGAGAGCAATTAATGTTCTTTTTCATCGACACCGCCGCTTATTTTTTTCGGTTGTGCCGGGGCTTTCTCATGTGGTGAGCGAACAACATAAAACGTCAGGGTATCAATTGGGCATGAAATAAGTCTATGATCAAGATTAAAAAAGGCCTTGACCTGCCGATCAAGGGCAAACCGGAACAACGAATCCATGAATTTAAAAACACCCGAACGGCGGCTTTGCTCGGCAATGACTACCAGGACCTACGCCCGTCAATGGCGGTACAGGAAAACGATATTGTTAAAAAAGGGCAGCTGCTGTTCACCGATAAAAATATGCCGGATGTTCAATATACTTCTCCCGTTTCAGGGTATATCAAAGCGATTAACCGCGGCGAAAGACGGGCGCTGCTTTCCGTGGTCATCCAAGCTGACGGGGCCGACGAAGTCACCTTCAACAGCTTTTCCGAAGCCGAGCTCTGCACGCTCAGCCGCGAACGGATCATCAGACAATTGTTGGATTCCGGGCTGTGGACCGCGATTCGCAGTAGGCCGTTCAGCAAAGTAGCGGATCCTAAAACCAAACCCCATTCCATTTTCATCAATGTCATGGACAGTAACCCGCTAGCGCCGGCCAGTGATATAATTCTGCAGGGCAACGAGCGGGATTTTGTTAACGGCGTGCATCTTATTTCCCGCTTGACCGAAGGAAATTTATACCTTTGCAAATCACCGGCAACCGTATTGCCGGGGCTGGGGATCGAGAACCTGGCGATCAGGGAATTTAGCGGTCCGCATCCGGCAGGCAATGTCGGTACCCATATTCATTTTCTCGATCCGGTGTGCCGCGGCAAATCGGTCTGGTATATCGGCTTGCAGGATGTCATCGCTGTAGGATTACTATTTCGTAGCGGACGATTATTTACCGAGCGTACTGTTGCTCTGGCTGGCCCGTCGGTCACCAAACCTCGCTTGATTAAATGCGTTAGCGGCGCTGCGCTGGATCAACTGACTGCCGGAGAACTTGTACAAGGCGAACAGCGAGTGATATCCGGGTCGATTTTATCCGGACACCATGCGCTCGGCGAGACTGCTTTCCTGGGACGCTATCATCAGCAAATATCGGTCATACCCGAAAATCGCAAGCGGGAATTACTGGGGTGGCTGAACCCGGGGCTTAACCGGTTCTCGATTAAAAACGTCGTGCTTTCCCGGTTCCTGGCGGGCCGATTATGCGATTTTACTACCACGACCAACGGTGAAATTCGGCCCATTTTACCCAGCGGCAATTATGAACGGGTGATGCCGCTGGATATTATGCCGCTGTTTTTGATTCGGTCCTTGGCCGTGCAGGATATCGAAGAGGCGGAGAATCTCGGTTGCCTGGAATTGGATGAAGAGGATCTCGCCCTGTGCGCCTTGGTGTGTCCGTCCAAGCAGGATTTTGGTTCGATGTTGCGGCGTACCCTGGACTTAATAGAAGCGGAGGGTTAGGGGGTGACAGAAAGACAGCCGGAATCCGGCAAATTGAGCGGCTTATTTTCAGGGGAGGGCAGGTTGGCAAAATTGCGCCCGCTATATCAGGCGGTGGATCATTTTCTGTATACACCGGGAACCGTCACTCAAGGCGCGCCGCATGTGCGCGATGCCATGGACCTGAAACGGATGATGATTACCGTTGTAATAGCCTTGCTGCCGCCACTGGCAATGGCGCTATACAATACCGGTCTGCAAGCCAATCTGGCACTGCAGCAAATCGGGGCGAGTGCCGCTCAGGGCTGGCGCGGCGAATTGTTAATTTTACTCGGCATCGGTATCAATCCCGAAAACGGCATCGATAATCTGATGCACGGGGCATTGTACTTTTTCCCGATATATTTATTGTCGGTGATTGCCGGCGGTTTCTGGGAAGTGCTGTTCGCCTGCGTGCGCCGGCATGAAATCAGTGAAGGTTTCTTGGTAACCAGTCTGTTGTTTGCCCTGATATTGCCGCCGGATATTCCCTGGTGGCAGGTGGCGCTGGGCATCTCGTTCGGCATCGTCATCGGCAAGGAGGTGTTTGGCGGCGTCGGTATGAATATACTGAATCCGGCATTGGCCGGTCGTTGTTTTTTATATTTTTCTTACCCTAAGCAGATGTCCGGCAATAATATTTGGGTGGCGGTCGACGGCTACAGCCGCGCCACGCCGTTGGCGGAATTGTCCGATCCGGGCCTGCAATTAACCGTTAGCTGGCAGCAAGCATTTATGGGCTTTATTCCCGGATCGATGGGCGAAACCTCGGTATTGGCCTGTCTGATCGGCGCATCGATCTTAGTCGTCAGCCGCGTCGGTTCCTGGCGAGTGATGTCGGCCGTGGTGTTGGGCATGGCAACTATGGCAACCGTTTTCAATGTGGCCGGCAGCGCCAGTAATGCAATGTTTGCGGTGACGCCGCTGTGGCATTTGGTGATCGGCGGCTTTGCCTTCGGTACCGTGTACATGGCGACCGATCCGGTGACTTCGGCTCATACTTTAGCCGGGCAATGGCTGTTCGGTTTTTTAATTGGTACGATGACGGTGCTGGTCAGAGTGATCAATCCAGGCTTTACCGAAGGGATTATGATGGCCATTTTATTCGCCAATATTTTTGCTCCGGGCATCGATCGATTTTTTGTCAGCAGACATATCAAAAGACGCCGGCGGAGGTTTGAGTGAAACGCGCCAACTCGCTCAGACAATCACTAAAAATTATTCTCGCCGTAAGTTTGGTTTGTTCCTTTTTTGTATCGCTGGCGGCAATTACGCTGCATGCGCTGCAGCAACAAAATCAACAACGGGATCGGGACAAGCACGTTTTGATTGCAGCGGGACTGTATCAAAAGGGGATCGATATCGCCCGGGTCTATAACCGTCAAATCGAGCCGGTGATGATCGAGTTGCATTCGGGAAACCGAGTCAAACCAACACAATTCGGTGAAGACTTTACTGTCGATAATTTCGATATTCAGCGGTTTGCCAACGATACGGATTACGGGGAAGACATCGCGGCCAAAGCTGATATTGCGAAGTTAAAACGCCGGCCTCGGTATATGGTGGTGTACTTGGTTAAAAGCGGCCAACAGGTGAATAAATTAGTCCTGCCGGTGTTTGGCAAAGGGTTGTGGTCGACTATCTATGGTTATCTGGCGTTGGACAGGAATTTACAAACCATTACCGGCATCACTTTTTATCAGCATGGCGAAACGCCGGGGCTGGGCGGAGAAATCGATAATCCGGCCTGGAAAAAACAATGGCGCGGTAAACAGGCGTTTGACAGCAGAGGCCGGGTCGCCATTAAAGTGGTCAGAGGAGAAGTGGATGTAACTTCACCCGCTGCCAAATACCAGGTTGACGGCCTGGCCGGAGCCACGCTAACCAGCCGCGGCGTCAATCAAATGCTTAAGTATTGGCTGGGGGAGCGAGGTTACGGTCCCCTGTTGACAAGACTGCGGCGGCAATGGCAGCCCGCCTCTCGGGTTAATACGGGTTAGCGCTATGTTGGAACATTATTTAAACCTGTTTATCAGATCGGTTTTTATCGAGAATCTGGCTTTATCCTTTTTCCTTGGCATGTGTACCTTCCTGGCAATGTCCAAGCGAATGAGCTCTGCTGTGGGCTTGGGCGTTGCCGTGATTGTGGTACAGACTATCACGGTACCGATTAATAACCTGATTTATCAAAATTTACTCAAGCCGGGAGGGTTGGCATGGGCCGGTCTTGCTCACGTCGATATGACATTTCTCGGTTTGTTGACCTATATAGGCGTAATCGCGTCAACAGTGCAGATTTTGGAAATGGTTTTGGACCGATATGTGCCGTGGCTGCGCAATGCGTTGGGTATCTTCTTACCGTTGATAACGGTAAATTGTGCCATTCTGGGCGGCAGCTTGTTTATGGTTGAAAGGAATTACCGGTTTTTGGAAAGCGTGGTTTTCGGATTTGGTTCCGGTACCGGCTGGGCGCTGGCGATCATCGGCATGGCCGGCATACGGGAGCGCATGAAATACAGTAATGTTCCCGAGGGCTTGCAGGGGTTAGGCATCACTTTCATTTGCGCCGGTCTAATGGCCATGGCATTTATGATTTTTTCCGGGATTGAATTGTAGCGGCATGCACGCATCAGATTAAGAGAAGAACCATGAGCGAAATGCATTTGATCGGTCTCGGGATGTTGTTGTTTACCTTCATCGTGCTATTGCTGGTGTTGATCATCGAATTTGCCCAATCCAAACTGGTTGTGCAGGGAATGGTTTCTCTGGAATTTGAAGGCGACCCGAAAAACAAACGCCAGGTGGCGGTGGGTGGCAAATTACTTAATGTATTGGCTGAACAGCAGATTTATTTGCCGTCGGCCTGCGGTGGCAGCGGAACCTGCGGGCAATGCCGGGTTATCGTTAAAAGCGGTGGCGGCGATATCCTGCCCACCGAGCGGTCCAAACTAACCCGCAAACAGATCCGCGAACAGTACCGGCTTTCCTGTCAGGTGGCTGTCAAGGAGGACCTGCTGCTCAAACTGCCGGCGGAATTGTTGACAGTGAAAAAATGGCAATGTACCGTACGTTCAAATCGCAGTGTGGCGACCTTTATCAAGGAACTGGTTCTGGAATTACCGCCGGGAGAACAGGTCGATTTCCGTGCCGGCGGTTATATACAGATCGAGGTGCCGCCACACACGGTAAAATACACCGATTACCATATCGAAGAACAATACCGGGTGGACTGGGACCGATTCAATCTTTGGCAGTACCAGTCAATCGTCGAGGAGCCCGTGGTACGTGCGTATTCAATGGCCAACTATCCTGACGAAAAGGGCATTATCATGCTCAATGTGCGTATTGCATCGCCGCCTCCGCACAGCCCCAATGTGCCTCCGGGCAAAGTTTCGTCCTATATTTACAGTCTCAAACCCGGCGATAAGGTGACGATATCGGGACCCTACGGGGAGTTTTTCGCTAAAAAAACCGATAACGAAATGATCTTTGTCGGAGGTGGTTCGGGGATGGCGCCGATGCGTTCGCATATACTGGACCAGCTGAAACGCTTGCACACCAAGCGCAAGATTTCCTTTTGGTATGGTGCAAGGAGTCTGAATGAGGTGTTCTATGCCGATGAATTTGACGATCTGGCCAGGCAATACGAAAATTTTTCGTGGACCGTCGGGCTTTCGGATCCGCAGCCTGATGACAACTGGCACGGGCCAACCGGGTTTATCCACCGGATTCTGTACGACAATTATTTAAAAGATCATCCTGCACCCGAAGACTGCGAATACTATCTGTGCGGTCCGCCGGTGATGATATCTGCAGTACAAAAATTATTATATGATCTCGGCGTAGATGAGAAGAATATTATGTTCGACAAATTCGGGGGTTGAAGTGTCGGTGCCCCTGGGGAAAGGCGCGCAATGAATCGCTACAAAGGCTATGCTGAAACTCAAGGGGTGATGCAGTTCGCCCCTTGAGTATTAAAAGTTAAATGCCTTCCAGTCCGGAAAGTCCGTAAACGGACCAGTTGTTATAGTCAGAAGCAGTTTCCGTGTCGGAACCGGGTTTGTAACTGATACGGCAGACAAATTTTTTGGTAATCTGCTTACCTTCAGTGTCAACAATCGAGAGTTCCGAATTGATCAAGTAGGTGTGATTGCCTAGGTTCCATGCATTTAAAGGTTTTTCAGAAAAGTTGATCTGAAGATCATCACCAAATTTATCAGTAATATAGTGATTGCAATGCATGTTTGCAAAATTACTCATTGAGTCGGAAATAGGATAGTTACTGCCGATATCATCGGAATCGGTCAGGAAAAAATCGGATTTTACGACCTCAAGGACAAGAGGCATCACAACTTCCCTTTGAAAAAGAATCAATCCAATGAAAGCTACTAAAAAAATTAAAATCTTACGAAAATTCATTGTATTTTAAGTGAAAAATTAAAGGAAAAGAATGGAGGGTAGTGTAACGGACCAGCAAAAGTTTACCACATCCAAAAAAAAAAGGGTGCTGGGGAAAAAAATAGCGGTTGCAAGTGGCGCTATACACAAAGCATAAGGGATTTTAAGATCGATTTTATCTTGACATAGGTCAAAGAGCTGATAAACTGACAGCAGCTAGAAGGATTGGCAAAACGTTCAAATTTTTTTGAAAGTTACAAAGGAACTTTAATAAAGGTATGCTTCTATATTAATAATGAAGCGTTTTAATCAATAACCGTAGGAGGTAAACATGGCTGCTACATCTGAATCAGTAAGAACTGATGCTCAAGAAGCACCACTGCTAAATAAAAGAAATATGATTGCAGGCGCAGCATTATACTGCGTATTCTATGCATGGGTTCGTTGGTATGAAGGTGTCTATGGCTGGTCTGCCGGTCTGGATTCATTCGCACCTGAATTCGAAACATACTGGATGAACTTTCTTTATACGGAAATCATTTTAGAAGTGGTTACCGCGTCTATTTTGTGGGGTTACATCTGGAAAACACGTGATCGTAACGTAATGTCAATTACTCCAAGAGAAGAGTTAAGAAGACATTTTACTCACTGGGTATGGTTGGTAATGTACGGAATTGCTATCTACTTCGGAGCTAGCTACTTCACAGAGCAAGACGGTACATGGCATCAGACAATCGTTCGTGATACTGACTTCACACCAAGTCACATCATCGAGTTCTATCTGAGCTACCCAATCTACATCATTACAGGTGTTGCTTCATTCCTGTACGCTAAAACAAGACTGCCTGCATATCAAGACGGTCTGGCGTTACAATACATGGTATCAGTAATTGGTCCTTTCATGATTCTGCCTAACGTTGGTCTGAATGAGTGGGGTCATACTTTTTGGTTCATGGAAGAATTGTTCGTTGCTCCATTGCACTATGGTTTCGTCTTCTTCGGATGGGCTGCATTAGGTGTATTGGGTGTAATTAACATCGAAGTTGAATCAATTTCAAAATTACTGAAAAAAGACTTAGTTTAATAAAAGTATAATTTCAGTTGTAAAACCATCTCCTATAAGAGGGCTGTTTCTAAAGAAATAGGGATAGCCCTGATAGGAAAATGGTTAATAAAAAATAATTCTAATTTTTTAGGAGGTAAGCTAAATGAGCGCATCTCAATCAGCAGTAAAATCACGCGCAGAAGCAATAAAGGTTTCTCGCACGTTTGACTACTTGATTCTTTTTACCGCTTTTTTTGTAATCTTGGGCGGATATCACATTCACTACATGTTGACCGGCGGCGACTGGGATTTCTGGTCTGACTGGAAAGACAGACGTCTTTGGGTAACTGTGGCACCTATCGTAGCTATTACTTTCCCTGCGGCTGTACAAGCTAGCGTTTGGGGTCGTTATCGTCTGCCATGGGGCGCAACAGTATCTATCTTAGGTCTGCTGTTGGGTGAGTGGGTTAACAGATACTTCAACTTCTGGGGTTGGACATACTTCCCTGTAAATATCTGCTTCCCTTCAAACCTCATTCCTGGTGCTATCATTCTTGACGTAGTTTTGATGATGTCAAACAGCTACACATTGACAGCAGTTGTTGGTGGAATGGGATTTGGTTTGATCTTCTATCCAGGTAACTGGCCAATTATCGCTCCATTACATGTTCCTGTTGAATACAACGGCATGATGATGACCTTGGCTGACTTGCAAGGTTACCACTATGTAAGAACAGGTACACCTGAGTACATCAGAATGGTAGAAAAAGGTACATTGAGAACATTCGGTAAAGACGTTGCTCCAGTATCTGCGTTCTTCTCTGGATTCGTTTCAATCCTGATCTACTTCCTGTGGCATTTCTTCGGTGAGTGGTTTGCGTCTACAAGATTTGTTAAATCTACCTAATTTTTGTAGAAAGAAAACCACATATGATATGCAACTGGTGATATTTCAATAATAATAACCAATTGCTGAAGTAATAAAAACCTACATTCTCTAATTATAGAGGAGGATATATGAAGATTATAAAAGACAAAGTGGCCAAATTATCCTTTGTCGCACTGTTGGTTGCAGTATCAACAGCGATGTTCTACACACCAACTGCATCAGCGCATGGCGAGAAGTCTCAGGCTGCTTTCATGCGTATGCGTACAATTCACTGGTTCGATCTGAATTGGTCCAAAGCAGTGGTAGCCGTAAATGATAC
>JBNLCC010000114.1:0-2374 GCA_050303615.1 Methylococcaceae bacterium
TTTATGTTTGATGATTGGATTGTTAGTATGAAGCATGAGAGTTACCTCTTTTCGTTTTGATTGAAAATTCAACACCTCTATCAAAACGGGTAACTCTCTTCTTTGCAAGTCGATGTGTCAGATCTAGTCGAGACGAATACATCTTATGTGGCGCAGGCCACAATATCCGCCTGATCCTCCGCCGGTTGAGGATTTTTTGGTCCGAATTTTGGTACTGCATCAGCGTATTATTTGAAACGGATCGTCAGCAACGAGTTGAACTCGCTGCTTGATATCCGTCGATGTCAGAAATTTAGCGCTTTTTCAGGGACGACTAACTATTGATTTTATCGCTTGACCCTTAAACCATGGGTAATCTTTATACGACATAAATAATTCTTCGCTGCGACTAGACAACTTGGTTAATTCAACTATTGAAGTATCGTCGCAATGCAGCAATGAGTTCATTGTAATGAACCTCCACAAGTGATACGATTTTCTTTACACATAAGCATTAAACTGTTCAACTCAGCCTTTTCGGGGTATTTTACGTTGTGTGTCCGGTTTAGTGTAACCACTTCACTTGACTGCTGCCTAGAATAATCTACACTCAACGCAAGTCGCATTGTAAAAAAGGAGACATCTGATGAGTATACGTTTCAATATAATTAAGCGGTCTCTTTTGTTAGCCCTTTTAATTTTTGTATTATCCGCGAAGGTTTCGGCAGGATGGTGGAACCACGGTCCGCAATGCGACGATATTGTCAATCGGGAAGATGGCGGATATATCAACGTTCTAACTTTTAATCTGCTGTTTTTTTCTGAGGTTGCCTCTGTGGAAACTCGATTGGAACCTTTCGCTGAGTTTTTAGAGGCACAAGACATTCCAGTGGATGTAATCTTCTTACAGGAGGTTGTTGGAGGCTCAGTCGCCCTGCCTAATTTTTCCAATAGCGCCCAAGTTCTGAAGGATATGCTTACAGCAAGAGGATTGGACTATAACTTAACAACCGCTTTTGAAGTCGGGTTACCTGGCGTTTTTTACACCGGTAATTCCATTTTAAGCCGATGCGAGATAAAGTTCAGTGCAGTAAAACGCTTATCAAAAGAATTTGAGGTTGAAATATTTGATCAACCAGTCAAATTGCCGCGAAATGTGCAGATGGCGCGTCTTAAAATCCCAGGGTTTGGGAAATTCAATGCTTACAATACTCATTTATGTGCTTTTTGTAATCCTAATGAGCGTGCGGAACAACTGATTGAACTTTTCGATTTCATGGATAGGGTTGAAAATTTTATTCCTGGCGTTAATCCAGTTTTACTGGGCGGGGATTTCAATATAGACAGATTCCGAAATGCCGGCGTGGAAAACTTTCTGTATCAATCGATCATTGATGAAGGATTTGTCGATACATACGCGGAATCGACGGTCGATAACTTAGATCATCTGTGTAATTATGAAGATGGCCCGGACGAACACTGTACTTATGGAGTCTCAGCTTTCGACCTTCCTGATGGCGGCGAGATAGGGCGAATTGACTATATTTTTCAACGTGGTTTTGGGGTGACATCCTATGGCGAAGTTTTTTTCAATCCGGTCGTCTCACTTCTCGCACCGCTTGATTACGTGTCTGACCATTCCGCCGTGCTAGTTAAAATACAATTGCCCCCTTCTTGATCACTCAAAATAAATTGTACTGGTTAGTTGAATCCACGCAATTCTGTTGCCGGTTCAAACCAACATTTAGCGCCACGTTCGGAAGATGCGGTAAATAACCCATCCTTGAAAACAGTCTACAGATAAAAATTAAGCTATCTCGAGATACGCAATGGGCGTCATGTCATTCGATCCATCGCATTCTTTCATGGTTATAAAGTAAAATCCCGTCAATCCTCATTTGGCACACTTCATCGAAACGCTTGAAGAGATTGGAGTCCATAACATATTCCCGATACGTAGCGTCAAAAAGCTCGACAAAGCCATTCTGATACAGACTTCCCGGTTGAAGGTAATGAACCTCGATGGCCTGGCATTTTACTGCAGCCCTGTAAATAAATATCCACCTGACATACAAGATTAAGCCATCGGCGGGAGCCCAGGCAGGTGCAAATATTGGCGGATAATTTAAGCTTGGGGATAATGCAATAACACGCTCTCTGGCATACGGCTGTAATCGGTCGGCAATCCTCGAACCACAATCAGTTTTTTAATTAGTCGTCCCTGAATAACTCTTAAGGGATTGATTAAGAAAACTAAACAGCATAAATATCGCAAGAGAAATGGCAAGAAAGGGGTAAAATTGCCTTTATTTTCTTGCAATTTTTTGACAAAAAATGAAGCCCAAAACGCAACAACCCAGCGGTCAAAACGACCTCTTTCGTATTCGTCTGGCAG
>JBNLCC010000115.1:0-58876 GCA_050303615.1 Methylococcaceae bacterium
AAAACGAACCGCGCCTTGCATATGGGCAATGGTCTCCACAATATTGACGTCTGCCCGCAGGGCTTTCTCCAAGACATCGGCGGAATACCCGGTAGCGCCAAAGCCCGCAATTTCTAATGTTGCCCCCTGTTCGCCAATGACGCGCTGCAGATAAGCCAAAATTTCCTTGAAGTCCTGAATGGGGTTGCCTTTGGAGAGTTGATAGGCTTTTTGTATGACGCGACCCTCCTCATCTAACAGCACGGCTTTTGAGGAAGTAGAACCGCCGTCTAAACCCATGTAAGCTCGAATATGGGTTCCTTTGGAAAATACCATGGGTTTGAATTGTGGAATTTCGTATTTTGCGGTGAATTCCTCCAATTCATCAGTCGAATCGGCCAATCCGGGACCGGCACGGCTTTTCAAGGCAGCTGTGCGTCCCTGACTGATGAAAGTTTTTAATGAATCCGCACCCTTGTACACACCGGCATCGGCGGACTCTTGGAGTCCATAGAGCACCACTCCGTATGCCGCATAGTACTGGGAGTTTTCTGGAAGAAAAATCGCATCCTCAATGGGAAGGTCTTGCGGATATTCCACCCCCCTTTCTTTCCAGATTTCCGGGATACGCTTTCTCCAGCAGTCTTGTAAGAAAGGCAAATAGGTGTTTGGGCCACCCAACAAAGCGACTTTGGGAAGCAAGGTGTTGCCGCGGGTAAGGACGGAAAGGTTTTGCATGACGATCGCATCGGCCAAAGAACACATGATTTCCTCTGAGGGAATACTGCTTTTCAACAGGTTCACAATGTCGGTTTCGGCAAAAACGCCGCATTTGGCAGCCACTTGATGCAATCTAGCGGAGTCAAAGTGAATTTTGGAAACCTCCGACAGGGAAAGACCGACCTTGATCATACATTTATCAATAGTAGCGCCCGTTCCTGAAGCGCATTTGTCATTCATGGAAGCTTGGGCCTGTTTTTCTCCCGTATGCTTGTTTTCTTTAAAAAAAACGATTTTCGCATCTTGTCCCCCAAGCTCAATGGCGCTTCGACAGTCCGGGTGAAGGTGTTCCACAGCAACCGTCAAAGCATTGACTTCTTGGACGAACTTGGCCCCAATGGGCTCTGCCAAACGTCCGGAACCGGATCCGGTGATAAAGATTCGAATGCTGTTTTGGGGAACGTACGGAAACTTTGAGGCAATTTGAGTTAGGAATTCAAAAACCTTTTGTGGCTGGCAGGTATGATGCCGTTCGTATCTGGACCACAAAACTTCCAGGGAATCAGGATCGACAGCTGTTGCTTTAACAGTTGTCGAGCCTACGTCAAGCCCGATGCATAAAGAACGAGGTAGGACACTGCCTTTATGGTGAAGATCGCTTTGAAGATTTCCAAGTTGTAGGCGATTCATTATGTAACCTCTCAGTGTCTCTTATCATTTTCTTTTAGTAAATTATTGATTGATTTGGGTGAAGGTGATTTACAGAACCCATCCTGATTAAAGATATGTTTTGTTCGGATTTGTCCGGACAATCACTCGTGGCCGGCTTTGTATACGGCAACAGGGCTGAAGCCAGCATCAAAAATATTTCCCAACAAACCGAGTTGGTTACGTTTTGTGTCCCCACATGTTATAAGCAGATAGCGTGTCTATATCTCACAGTGAGCAACATGCATATTCAATTGCTAAGTCCGAAGCAACGGCGCTATACGAGCCGCGCTGTTATGAGCGAGAGTACTCCAGTTGATTAGAAAATTATCATATTCGTATTGTAAAATCTGCGAAACAAAGCGCAATTTTGCAATTCATCATCGAACATGTCCGACTGAAAACTGAGAGAACGGCCTGCAACGCTAAATTCCAGACCTGATAAAGATCAACTGTCCGTTTTTCATCTATCTTGACATTGATCTAATCTAGCATTATGTTCCTTTTGAGAGCTTTGGGGGGGTATGCGATAGCCGGTGAGGTGATTGCGATAGGGGTCTGCAAGTTTTGGGAGGGGATGTGGATTGACTGAGAGTGACCCTGATTCCGCTATCAGCTTGAATAATCAGGGTCAAATAATCAGCAAATGGTGAATTCAAGTTCCAAGTGCATCACTCATTGCTTGATTAAAGACTTCCGGCCGGGTGGACCGTTGATCGGTAAAACGTAAGAGTCGGGGTTGTAAACCCCGACCCGCTGAAAATGTGTATATCAATATCGGCAACCTGAATTATAAAACCCTGTCCCGCTGCTTACCCTCTCTTTCACGCTGATAGAGTAGGTCGGGTTGCATGCTGTTCGCAACTCGACAATAAAAATAAGGGTCAGAAAAATAAGGGACAGAGTAAAATAAAAAAGTGGCCTTGTATTGCGCATAGTTTGATTTAATCTGTATTTACACCATCTTGTGCCAACAATGAAACATCAGTCTGTTTGGCCCACGGAATTTTGGGTGCGTGTTCATTGTAGAGGCGGCTAGTTTATTGGTGCTTCATGATTCTGGCTTTTTCCCGCTGCCAGTCACGCTCTTTTGACGCGGCTCGTTTATCGTGTTGTTTTTTCCCCTTGGCCAAACCGATTTCCAGTTTGGCTCGTCCATGTTTCCAATACATGGAAAGCGGGATTAGCGTGTAGCCTTTTCGTTCAACATAGCCGATCAGCTTGTTGAGCTCATGACGGTGCAGCAGGATTTTGCGGGTCCGGATTGCTTCAGGATTAACGTGGGTTGATGCCGATCTCAACGCGGAAATATGCGCGCCGAACAGCCAAGCCTCTCCCTGTTTGATTAAAACATAACTTTCTTTTAGTTGCACCCGTCCTTCCCGTAAACTTTTAACTTCCCATCCTTCCAAGACCAGTCCGGCTTCGAAACGTTCTTCGATAAAATATTCATGCGTTGCCTGGCGGTTGGCTGCAATGAGGTTTTTTCCCTGCTTGTTGTTTTTTGTTGATTTTTTACCGGACATTATTAAGCAATTTGAATTTATGACTGACGTATTGAAATAATTTTGTTATTTTACTAGATTTGCGGTCGGTAATTGAAAAACTTGCGGTGCCGGGGACATTTTTTAGCTATTTTGTTATTTTACAAATGTCATGATGCCGGTTTTGGTAAAGCAAGCTGTTAAATACTGAGAATCATATTACAGATAGCGGGTTAAGCAATGGCAAACTCACAAAAATCAATTCATGGTGAATGGTCTTCACGTTTCGCATTTATTCTGGCGGCAACAGGTTCCGCTGTCGGATTGGGCAATATCTGGAAATTTCCTTATATAACCGGGGAAAACGGGGGCGGTGCATTCGTGCTTGTTTATTTGCTCTGTGTTGCTTTTGTCGGCATACCGATTATGATTGCCGAGATTATGCTGGGCCGCCGCGGCAGACAGAGCCCGATCAATACCATGCGCACTTTATCGGAAGAGGCCGGTGCTGATCGCAACTGGCATTATTTGGGATGGTTGGGCGTGCTTGCCGGCTTCTTAATTTTGTCCTATTACAGCGTGATCGCAGGGTGGGCTATGGCCTATATCTTCAAAGCGATGGGTGGGTTTTCCGGTGAAGCCGGGCAGATCAAAGGGTTATTCGATGATTTTGTCGCCAGTCCGATGTCTTTAACATTTTGGCATAGTGTGTTTATGGCAATAACCATGCTGGTTGTCGTGCGCGGTGTAAGAGGGGGTCTTGAAAAGGCGGTTCGGTTTTTAATGCCTGCCTTGTTTGTGTTGTTGATTGTGCTGGTCGGTTATGCGATGACCACGGAGGCTTACGAGCTAGGCATTTCGTTTATGTTCAGTCCCGACTTCAGCAAAATAGACGGGGACAGCGTGTTAACGGCGATGGGGCATGCTTTTTTCACGTTAAGCCTGGGCATGGGAGCAATCATGGTATACGGTTCCTATTTGCCGTCCCATGTTTCGATCAGCAAAACCGCGTTTATGGTGGCCGGCGCGGATACCGTTGTGGCATTATTGGCAGGTATCGCAATTTTTCCGATCGTATTTACCAATGGTCTTGAGCCAGCGGCGGGTCCCGGATTGATTTTCCAGACGTTGCCGATTGCATTCGGCAATATGAGTGGCGGTTGGTTGATCGGCATATTGTTTTTCGTGCTGCTTTTTTTTGCGGCCCTGACCTCTTCAATTTCGCTGATCGAGCCGGCAGTGGCGTGGCTGGTGGAAAACAGGAACCACAGCCGTGAGCAGGCGTGTTTATGGGCGGGATTGATCACCTGGGGTGTCGGTTTAGGTACCGTGTTTTCGTTTAATGCCTGGTCTGAATTCAAAATTTTCGATCGAACGATTTTTGATTTGCTGGACTATTTGACGGCAAATCTCATGCTGCCGATCGGCGGATTTTTTATCGCGGTATTCGCCGGCTGGGTGATGCAAAAACAACACAGTGAGGAAGAACTGGAAATGGCCAATCCAAAAGCGTATCAGGCATGGCGGACCTTGGCCTGTTATGTTTCACCGGCGGCAGTGTTTTTGGTATTTTTGAATGTGGTCGGGGTTATTTAACGATGTCGGTGGTAAATAAGAGTGCGTTGGTTAAGTTTTCCGCCCGGCACATGTTCGATTTGGTCGATGATATTGAGGCCTATCCTGATTTTTTACCGTGGTGCAGCGGCAGCCGGATTATCAGCCGTAAAGATGATGTCGTAGAGGCCGAGCTGATGATTTCCAAGGGGGGCTTTAACAAGTCTTTTGCAACCCGGAACCGGCTTGACCGCGACGACGGTGGAAAAATAATAATGAGTTTGATCAGCGGTCCTTTTTCTTACCTGGAAGGGGTGTGGGATTTTAAACCGTTACGGGAAGACGCCAGCAAAATTTCGTTGATGTTGGAATTTGAAATGTCCGGCAAACTGGCAAATCTTGCTTTTGGAAGCGTTTTTAACCAGATATGCAATACCTTGGTGGCTTCATTTACCCAACGGGCAAAACAAATTTATGGTTGATGATAACATGACAGTCGAAGTTGCTTACGCTACCCCCGAGGAACAGGTCATCTTGTCCGTGACAGCGGCTGAGGGCGCGACCGTGCAGCAGGTGATAGAGGCTTCGGGGATATTGCAGCATTTTCCTGAAATTGATCTGGCCGAGAATAAGGTTGGAATTTTTAGCAAAATATGTAAGTTGGAACAACCTGTCAATGAGGGCGACAGGGTTGAAATCTATCGCCCTTTATTAATCGATCCCAAAGAACACCGGCGCCAGCGTGCGGTGAAAGGTAAGGATATTACCGTCGATTCCGGTGATTAGCTGTGTTACAACCCTTGGTCGATCTCCTCTTGCAGGTCTTCAAAGGTCTCCGCCTGCTGTTTTTGCCTTGTGCTTTGGTCATCGGTCTGTTCATCGGTATCGGCAGGTTCTCCGCCGTTGGTTGCCGGCGGCGATATTTCATCGCTGACCGGGTGTTCCGTAGCGTCGATTGATTCAGGATCGGTTGGTTCGTACAATTCGACCTCTTCAAAAAATTGATCTTTTTCAGAATCGTTGTCGGCGGCAGGCACAGCGGTTTCGGTTGTTTCTTTTAATAGGGTGAATGTCTGTTCTGCGGGCGTTTCCGTCTCAATACTGAAAGTACTCTCTTCAATGTCTTCGATTTGGTCGGACCGGGGTTGACTGTCGCCAATCTCCGGTTCAATTGCGGCGGGTTCGTGCTCGGCAGCCTCCGAGCTGTCAGTATCGCCGGAGGCCGGCGGGGTGGTTTTTTCTTCCAACTGTTCAGCGGGTTGTTGTTCGGCTGGCTTTGCCGGCGGGGTTGTATCGATATCATCCCAGCTGAACAGGCCGGAGATTTTTTCGAAGAGGGTTTTTTGCAGGTTTCTTTTCGGAACATCGACCGTTTCTTCATTGGACGGTCTCATCACCGGCATGTTGTTGGGCCGAAAGTCTCCTTGCGCGCCAATCAAACGATCTCCTTGAAAGTATAAGGATATTCTTTTTTCCACACGGTCTTCGCCGCCGGGTTGATTTGAATAGACATAATCCCAACGTTCCTGATGGAATGTGTCGATCAACATAGGAGAACCCATGACATAGAGCACTTGTCTTTTATTCATGTCAGGGCGTAGCTGGTTTATCATATCCTGATCTATAATGTTACCCTGTTCAACGTCTATGGCGTAAACGCCCGGAAAATGGGTGGCGATTGTCGTGCAGGAACCCAGCGCGAAAAAAGTTGAAAAGCCTAAATAACGGAGTTGCTTTATCATCGGTCGGCGAAGCAAATTGGAAAAAAACAAAATAATACCTTATGTGGCAGGATATTTCTAAAACTGTCCTGTTCTGGACTGAAAAAAAGGATACAATAAGTCAATTAAAAACTGAAAAATAACCGAGGGGTTCTTTGTGCGTTGTTCATTCTTTAGTCATGTGTGGTGAAAAAGGATGATTCCGGTATTGAAAAATGTGTGTTCCATTATTTGCCGGTTGCGGAGAGCAACGCTCGGTATCCGGCGCTAACCGATTCAAACTATTTTACCGTCGATTGTGTTTTGTTCATTCCCGTTAGGAAATGCGGAAAACATCCATTGAGGGAAACAGACTAAATATATCAGGGAAAGCAAAACCATTAGGAGATTGTATATGGAAACGAGTGATTTAAGAAATGCCGGATTAAAAGTGACGTTGCCCCGGTTGAAAATCCTTGAAATTCTGGAAAAGCAAACTAAAGAACGCCATTTGTCCGCTGAACAGGTCTATAAGATTCTACTGAGTGAAGATGAAGAAATAGGACTGGCCACTGTTTATAGGGTATTGACGCAGTTTGAAGCAGCAGGCCTGGTAAACCGGCATCATTTCGAAGGCGGCAATTCCGTGTTTGAGCTCAATAGAGGAGGGCATCACGATCATATCATGTGCGTCAAATGCAACAGGGTGGATGAATTTACCGACGAAGTCATTGAATCCAGACAACGCGAAATAGCAGAACGTTTAGGTTATGAGTTAACTGACCACGGCCTTTATTTGTACGGACTATGTGAAAAGTGCAGACGTGCTGAAGATGTCTGAGCGCCTGCTTTGCCCCCTAATCTCAATAGCCACATTCATTATTAGATGTTTAAACCCCTTACTTTGTATATCGGGTTGCGGTATACCCGGGCCAAACGGCGCACCCAATTTATTTCTTTTATCACTTTAACCTCCATTCTCGGTATTGCATTAGGCGTAACCGCTTTGATCACCGTGTTATCGGTAATGAACGGTTTTGAGGCCGAATTACGTGAACGTATACTGGGCATGACGGCACACACAACGATTACTGGGTATTACGGCAAATTGGCCAATTGGCAGGATTTACAGCGCAAAATACAAGACCGTCCCCACATTGAAGGCTCCGCACCTTTCGTACACGGGCAGGTAATGATTAGCGCCGACCGGCAGGTCAGCGGTACTTTATTGCGCGGCGTATTGCCGGCTGAGGAGCCAAGTGTTTCGGAAATCGCCGACAAAATGATTACCGGTGATTTAGACCAATTGCAGGCCGGTAAATACGGCATCATTTTAGGCGACGAGCTGGCAAATTACCTGGGGGTTGTTCCGGGGGACAAGGTCACTGTTATCAGTCCGCAGATTAATTCGACACCGGCCGGTATTTTACCCCGCTTGCGCCGCTTTACCGTGGTTGGCGTGTTCCGGGTGGGGATGTATGAATACGATCGAAATCTGGCAATTGTGCATATCGCTGATGCAGCCAAATTAGCTCGTTTGGGCGATGCCGTCTCCGGCTTGAGATTGAAGCTGGACGATATTTTTAATGCCCCGGTAATTGCACAGCAATTGGCAAAGGAATTCTATGGACAGTACCGGGTCAGCGACTGGACTAAAGCGCACAGTAATTTTTTCCGTGCGATCAAAACCGAAAAACGAGTCATGTTTATCATTTTGCTGTTAATCGTCGCTGTTGCGGCGTTTAACATCGTCTCCACATTGGTCATGGTAGTGACCGATAAGCGCGGCGATATTGCTATTTTGCGTACCCAGGGATTATCGCCCCGGGCGGTGATGGGAATCTTTATCGTGCTTGGCGGCATTATCGGTGTGGTCGGGACTTTGCTGGGCACGGCGGGCGGTATTTTACTGGCGTTAAATGTGGAAACAATTGTTCCGGCTATCGAGAAGCTGTTTAGCGTGCAGTTTCTGGCGGCCGACGTTTATTATATCAGCGATCTGCCGTCCAAGTTGGACTGGGCCGACGTGTACCAGATTGCCGGCATGGCCTTTCTCTTATCGTTGCTGGCGACGGTTTATCCGGCCTGGCAGGCGTCCAGGGTCAATCCGGCAGAGGTGCTGAGATATGAGTAGCAAAACTATCCTGCAGTGCACTGCGTTAACCAAGCGCTATAAACAAGGTGAATTGGATGTTAAGGTCCTTAAAGGGATTGATTTAAACATCGGAATCGGCCAGCGCGTTGCCATTATGGGCGCTTCCGGTTCAGGCAAAAGCACTTTGTTGCATTTGCTTGGCGGCCTGGAAAAACCCACCAGTGGAGAAGTGATTCTTGACGGCGTTAATTTGAGCAAAGTCAATGAAGCACGGTTAGGGAGGCTTAGAAACCGCTCTTTGGGGTTTATTTATCAATTCCACCATCTGTTGGGCGAATTTACCGTATTGGAAAATGTGGCTATGCCGCTGCTGATTGGCGGACAGTCGGTTAAGCAGGCTCAGCAAAGCGCCGAGCAATTACTGCAACGTGTCGGTTTGGGCCATAGAGTCCAACACAAGCCGGGTGAGTTGTCCGGCGGCGAAAGGCAGCGTGCCGCCGTGGCCAGGGCTTTGATTAATCATCCGCATTGTGTATTGGCCGACGAACCTACCGGAAATCTGGACAGCAAAACCGCAGAACAGGTTTATCAGTTGATGCTGGAATTAAATCGAGAGCTCAATGTCAGTTTTTTAATTGTAACCCATGATCATGATTTGGCGGAACGTATGGATATCGTTCTGCATATGGAAGATGGTTTGCTTGTTTCCTGAACATGGTCATTGCATCCGGTTTATTTGCTTCCGGTATTTTGACATTACTGTTGTTGCCGAAAATGCCGCCGGAAATATGGCTGGTATTCGGCGTAATAACAGTCGGGGTGTGCGTTTTTTTTCGCTTATGGCGGCTGATGATGTATGTTATCGGGCTGGTTTGGGCCGGTTTTTTCGCCGCGCAACATTATGAGCATATCCTTACCTCGGGACTGGAAGGCAAGGATATGGTGGTTACCGGAACAATCGCCAGTTTGCCTCAGCTCAGCGATGCGGGCATTCGTTTTGATTTTATAATCGAACCCGCTGAAACGGTAGTCCGTCTCCCGTCTAAACTGAGAATCACTTGGTATTATCCCGAAACTGCCGTAAAAGCGGGCCAACGATGGCGATTCACAGTCAGATTAAAGCAACCGCACGGCATGATGAACCCGGGAACTTTCGATTATGAACAGTGGCTGTTTGTCAACGGTATTGGCGCTACGGGATATGTCAGGCAGGAACCCGCTCCGCTACTGCTTGATAACAGTTCGGGATGGTTTAACTTGTTAAAGTGGCGGCAGCATCTCGCGGATAAGCTACAGGAAATGTTAAACGGTAGTGAACAGCTGGGCATCATACAGGCATTGGTCATAGGGGAGCGTGACGCAATACCCGCCCGGCAATGGGAGGTGCTGCGCAAAACCGGAACGGTTCATCTTATGGCGATTTCGGGGTTACACATCGGGCTGGTAGCGGGACTCGCCTATATTGCCGCGCTGAAATTATCTGCGCTGTCCGGCAGTATGCGTATAGCTCCGCCCGATATAGCGGCGCTTGCATCGCTTTCGCTCGCGGTACTGTATTCGGCACTGGCCGGATTTTCCATTCCGACTGTCCGAGCCCTGATTATGCTGGTTGTCGCTATGTCTGCGATAATGCTGCAACGTCATACCAAGCCTTTAAACATATTGTCCCTGGCTTTTCTCGTTACGTTGCTGATTGATCCTTTTGCGGTGTTATCAACCGGGTTTTGGTTGTCGTTTTTTGCGGTAGCGCTGATCGTTTTCAGGTTGTCGGGAAGAAGGCGGAAACTCGGGTATTGGGCTGCCATGCTGAAAATAAATTGGGCAACTTCGATCGGTTTGGCGCCGTTGTTGTATTTCTTTTTCCAACAGGTTTCTCTGATTGCACCGCTGGCAAATCTTATTGCGGTTCCCTTGGTTAGTTTCATTATTGTGCCAATGGCGCTGTTTTCCAGTGTGTTGATGGAGTTTGTTCCCTTCGTGGCGGATAAACTTTTTCGATGTCTGGATTTGAGTTTGGAATTATTACTGGGGATATTAACTTATTTGTCTGAGTTACCCTTTGCGGGAATCAACGGCGTTCAGCCTGATTTATGGGTGTTGTTGCTGGCCATGGCAGGTATTTTATTGCTGTTGTCGCCTGCCGGCCTGCCCGGCCGCCGGCTCGGGTTGATGCTGATGTTGCCGCTCGTTGCGGCAAAACCGGAAAAAATCGATCCGGGTATGGTTAAGTTTACTTTACTCGATGTAGGGCAAGGCTTGTCGGCAGTGGTGCAAACCAGAAATCATGTGCTGGTTTATGATGCCGGCGCCAGATTGTCAGCCGACTACGATATGGGCGAAAGTGTCGTATTACCTTTTTTACGGACCCGGGGGTTGACCCAAGTCAATATGTTGATGATCAGCCATGGGGACAACGATCATATTGGCGGAGCTTTTTCAATAATAGATCATGGCGCTGTTGAAAATGTTGTGAGCAGTGTGCCGGAATTATTCGCAAGCGGCACGGCAAGCCACTGTATTACCGGCCGGCAGTGGACTTGGGATAAAGTTGAATTCCGCATACTTGCTCCGCCTGTGCAGGGCTTTGCAGAGGAAAATGATAATTCCTGCGTTTTGAAGGTAACTTCCGAATTCGGCAATGTTTTGCTCACCGGCGACATTGAGGCTACTGCGGAGCAATGGTTGGTGAAGAATTATTCAGGGGGGCTACAGGCCGAAATATTAATTGCGCCGCATCACGGCAGCAAAAGTTCGTCTTCGTCGGCATTTATTCAAATGGTTAAGCCGCAATATATTTTAATACCGGCCGGGTATCGAAACAGATTCTCACACCCGCATGCCGGTGTGTTAAGCAAATATGACAATTTGGGTATTGATCACTTCAATACAGCGGACCAGGGGGCATTGGAAGTATTGCTTAATAGCGCACAACTGACTGTTAATAGCTACCGTCAGCAAGCAGGAAACTATTGGAATTGGCCGTTCGAAGAAAACAATGCTCAAAGGTAATCACTGCATTCCCGTTAAGCAAATGCCGTGAAACGGCAAGACACAACGTCACCCGCTAGTACTCTTACAAAAGTAGTGTTATATAGCCGCCTGTATGTCGGTTAAAGCTGGTGAACGCTAGAACATGTTGTCTCGGATAGGTTTGTTCGAATTCAAAGCATTCCAACCGAGAACAATTCGATAAATGAGCCAAATCACTGTCGGTAACAAAATAAACGGTCCAATCGGGGTGTATAAGGTCAGCCCTGCGATGGCAAACAACATCAACGTAACCCAAACCGTTTTGATTTGCCAGTTGAAATGCGATTCCAGCCAGGTTCCCTGTACTTTAGACCGGTTAAGATAGTTGATGGCTACCCCGATAAGTATCGGTATTCCGGCAAATGCGAAAGCGAGGACCTGACATAAATAAACAACAGCTGTCAGGTTTTTCAATGATTTGAGTTTGTCATCATTTTCAGCCGCCGGTGTCGGCTGGTTGGCATTGTCATTCATCTTAAGCCTCCAATTATTTTCATTTTATTCAATTCGATTGGCGGACCGTATTTCTCGACCTTGTTAAATGCAGTCAGCCTCCTCCGGGACTGGGCATACATAGCAGACCTTTTTTCCAGCGGCGTGGTTCATTTTCATAACGACATGATGATTTCAGGACAATCGGTCAGGTCCTGGTAGATTGCATCCAACTGCTGTTTACTGGATGCCTCGACGGTAACCGTTACCGAGGTGTATTTGCCGTTTGTACTGGGGCGGGTTGTTACCGCACCTTCATTGATGTTCTTAATATGCCGCCGCACGATTGCGACGACCAGTGAATCTAATTCAGGGTGGGTTTTGCCCAATGCCTTGATCGGAAACAAACAGGGAAATTGGATAGCAGATTCAGTTTCGTTCATGATCGGGAGTTTTTATAGTCTTGAAAAAGTTGGTGCATGCTTTTCCAGGCCGGCCCCGGCTTGCCATCGGCAATGACAACGGAGTCCAGTGCGACAACGGGGAGAATTTCACGGGTAGAACTGGTCAGCCATATTTCATCGGCCGTTTTTAACCGGTCCAGTGTTATGTTTTGCTCTGCAGTCGGAATACCTTGTTGTCGAGCCAATTCCAAAACCACCTCGCGTGTGATTCCCGGCAGAATTCGGTTGTCTTTGATCGGGGTCACTAACGTATTGTTGAAAACCGCAAACAAATTACTGGCCGCGCCTTCAGTGACCACGCCGTTTTTGACCAGGATGGCTTCGGCACTGTCATGTTCGAGTGCATATTGCCGCAGCAGCACATTGCCGAGCAGGGTGGTAGCCTTGATATGGCACAACTCCCAGCGCGTATCATCTAACGTGACGGCATTAATACCGGCATTTTTGTTGCCCATCGGTTTGATCGGTGCGCTCATCGCGAACACCGTCGCTTCGGTTGCCTCAGGGAAGGCGTGGTCTCTAACCGGTGCAACGCCACGGGTAACCTGCAGATAAATATACTGGTCCAATTGCTCATCGAGCAGCGGCGTAAAAATTTCCAGCCATTGCTGGTGGGTATGCGGCGACTGCAGGCGGATATTTTCCATACTGGATTCCAGTCTTTGCAGATGTTGCTCCAGGCGGAAAAGTTTTCCCTTGTATGAGGGGATCACTTCGTATACCCCGTCACTGAATAAAAAGCCGCGGTCAAGTACCGATACTTTGGCATCGCATAACGGCAGATAGGCGCCGTTTAAGTAGACTGTTCTGTTATTTTCTATCACGTACGGCTATTTCGTTAACAAAATTGCTTCATCATAAATTCTGCGGAAAAAGTTGCCTTTATCCATGGCTTGCAGCGCTATTAACGGTTTTTCGGCGACCGTTTTTCCTGCCATTGAAACATTAATTGAACCCACGGTTTCACCTTTAGCGACAGGCGCATTGATTCTTTTTTCAGTACTCATCACAGCCTTCAAATCGTTGTAATGATGTCTGGGAATGGTAACGTAAAAATCCTCAGCCAGTCCGAGTTGCAAATTTTTTTTTGCTCCTTTCCAGACCCTGGTTTCCGTCAAAGATTCGTTACCCTTATAAAGCAGGTAGGTTTCGAAGAAACGAAAACCGTAGTTGAGCAGGGTCTGGGTTTCATTGGCTCGGGCATTTTCGCTGCCAGTACCCATTACTACCGAAATTAGCCGCATTCCGTCGCGCATTGCAGACGCGACCAGGCAATAGCCGGCTTCTTCGGTATGACCGGTTTTTACGCCGTCGACCGATTCATCCCGCCACAGCAATTTATTGCGATTTTGCTGAGTGATATTGTTGTAAGTGAACTCTTTTTCCGAGTCCCAACGATAGTATTCCGGGAATTCCTTGATGACTGCGCGGGTAAGAATGGCCAGATCTCTTGCAGTGGTAAGATGGTCGGGGTGAGGTAAACCGGTGCTGTTGCTGAAATGCGTATGGCTCATGCCCAAACGTTGCGCATGCTGGTTCATCAAACCGGCAAAGGTGGTTTCATCTCCCGCGACATGTTCGGCAAGTGCGACACTGGCGTCATTTCCGGATTGAATGACGACGCCTTTCAGTAAATCCTCGATTTTGACTTGCTTGTTGACTTCGACGAACATACGAGACCCGGGGGTTTGCCAGGCTTTTTGGCTGATTGTCGCGAATTCGTCAAGGGTTAGGTGGCCACTGCGTAATTCGTGAAAGACGACATATACCGTCATGATTTTTGTCAGACTCGCCGGGGGCAGTAATTTATCGGCGTTTTTTTCGACTAAAATCTTGCCGCTGTTGAAATCCTGCAGCAGATAGCTACTAGCGGCAACTTTCGGACTGGCCGGAATGAGAATGTTACCGGCAGCCAAAAGCGGTCGGTACTGTACTAAAAGAGCGATCAACAAGCTGAATAAAAATAACGGTCGGAATTCTTTTTTTAACATGTTGTAACGTTAAGTCCGGTTAAGGGAAGCGTCATTATTGTAACACGCTGGGATCGGAATTAGTTGTTTGCTACGGTTGGAGTGAACGGAATGTCGATTGGTTCCGTTTTTGCTGCCTACCGCTACCGGGTAATACATAACCTGCGCCGCATGCAATGCGGGGCAGGTTTTCGACAGAAGCTGACCTGCCCGATATGCTGCTAGAAAACAGGTTTGTGGTTGCTGCGCAATGATTTTCTATCGCGTATTGCCTGACTGAGTTGGAAAACAGCCATCGCATACAATGGACTGTGATTATAACGGGTAATGACATAAAAATTGTGTAACCCGATCCACTGCTGGAGTCCGTTTTCCATTTCAAATTCAAGCAGCTTTACGGATACCGGGTCCGCCAATTGAGCCGGCAGTGAGACATTGAGTGATTTTAAGCGCCCAATTGTGGAATTGGGTTTTAGGTCGCTGTTCAACGCGTCTTTATAGGATTCATCCCTAACTCTGACTTGAAATGCGATGTCTTCGCCGGGGTGCCAGTGATGCTTTACAAAATAATTGGCGACACTGGCGATCACGTCTGCGGGATTATTCCAGATATCCTGTTTGTGATCGCCTTCAAAGTCAGCGGCATAGGTTCGGTAACTGCTGGGCATGAATTGCGGCAACCCCATTGCGCCGGCATAGGAGCCGGTGGGCAGCAGCGGGTCCATTTGTTGTTCGCGGCACAGCAGCAGAAAATGTTCCAATTCGCTAAGGAAAAATTGACTGCGTTTGGGATAGGCGAACCCGAGTGTTGACAGCGCATCGATGACCCGATAATTGCCGGTATTGCCGCCATAGCGGGTTTCCACGCCGATGATGGCAACGATAATTTCAGCGGGAACACCGGTTTGATCTTGTACCGCGGAAAGTACAGCCGCATTATCCTGCCAGAACTTCACACCGCCATCTATACGCGAATCGGTCAAAAAAATTTTCCGGTATTTATACCACGGCATGCCTTCCGCCGGCGCGGAAATGGCTTTCAGGATACTTTCTTTTATTTCGACGGATCGGAACAGCCGTTCAAGCTGAGTGCGGTCGAATTGATGTTGCACGGACATTTTGTCAATGAATTTATTCAGCGCTTCGGTTTGTTCAATCGAGGCAAAACTGTTATTCCCGAATAAACACAAGCCGCTCAGAATCAAGCAATGCAAAAAATTTTTTTTATTCATTATCAGGTTGGTAATAGTTTTCTGTGAGTATGGATGGACATTAGAATACCGAAACCGGCTGAAAGCGTCACTATCGAAGTGCCGCCGTAACTGATTAACGGTAACGGAACCCCGACGACCGGCAAAATTCCGATCACCATGCCGATATTAACAAATACATAGACAAAAAATGTGAATGTGAGACTGCCTGCCAGCAACCGGGTATAGGTGTCCTGTGCCTGCAAAGCAATATAGAGACAACGGCTGATGATCAGTAAATACAGAATCAAAAGTCCCAGGCATCCTGAAAGGCCGAATTCCTCCGCGAAAACGGCAAAAATAAAATCGGTGGAGCTTTCCGGTAAAAAATCCAGCTGTGCCTGGGTGCTTCCCAGCCAGCCTTTGCCGTAGATGCCGCCGGAGCCGATCGCGATTTTTGATTGAATGATATGGTAGCCCTTGCCCATCGGATCGGCTTCCGGGTTTAAAAAAGTAAGCACTCGCGCTTTTTGATAGTCGTGCATAAAATGCCATAACACCGGTGTCAGCGATAGCAGGACCAGGGTGCAGGTCATTAGAAAACGCCAGGAAAGGCCGGCAAAAAATAAAACGGCGGCTCCTGAACTGGCTACCAACAATGCGGTACCGAGATCAGGTTGTTTGGCTATCAACAGGGTGGGAATCAGAATGTATAACGCGGCAATACCGAGCTGTTTCCATTTTGGGGGCAAGGGGTTTTCCGCTAAATACCAGGCAATCATCATCGGCGTCGATATTTTAATGAGTTCCGAAGGCTGGAAACGGAAAAAGCCCAAATCGAGCCAGCGTTGCGCGCCTTTACCTATTTGCCCCATAACCAGCACCGCAATCAACAATAAAATGCCGAAACCATAGATAAATACCGAATAGCGCTGAAATTGGTAGGGATGAATGTGGGCGAGCAGCGTCATCAGCGCAAAAGCAATTCCCATGCGCGCACCTTGCCTGATTAAAATGCCCATTTCCTGGCCGCCGGCGCTATACAGGATCAGGAAGCTGAGCGACGAAATCAGCAGCAACGCCGCCAGCAGCGGTATATCGATATGCAGCTTTCTGAGAATATCGCCGATAATCGAAGGCGGCTCAAATTCTTCACGGCGCGTTTCCTGCGTCATAAGTCGGTACTCTCCAGATATTGTTTGATAATTTCAGCTGCAATCGGCGCGGCAACGCTGCCGCCGTGGCCGCCGTTTTCGACAACGACGGCTACCGCTATTTTCGGATCGAGGGCCGGTGCAAACGCAATAAACAAAGCATGGTCGCGGAGTTTAAAAGCGATTTCATCTTCATTATATTTTTCTTCCTGTTTTACCGAAAAAACCTGTGCCGTTCCGGTTTTACCGGCGATCAGGTAAGGTATTCCTTCACCGATTTTTCTTGCAGTGCCGCGTGAGCCGTGTACCACATTAATCATCGAAGCAATCACATTATCGATGTGATTTTGATTCAGTTCAATTGTGTTGCCGGATGTTTCCGGGACGATGGTGGTCAAATCGGCATTGATGATCCGGTCCACCAGGAGCGGGGTGACGACATTGCCTCGATTCGCCAGCGTCGCAGTCGCTCTGGCCAACTGCAGCGGCGTGACTTGGGTAAAACCCTGACCGATACCGGTTATCAGGGTTTCTCCGGGATACCAGGGCGTTCTGCGTTTGAGCTGTTTCCATTCACGGGAAGGAAGTAAACCGGATTTTTCACCGACCAAATCGATGCCGGTTTTTTCGCCGAAGCCGAATTGCGCTAAAAATTCGTGTATACGGTCAATACCGAGATTCAAGGCTAATTTATAAAAATAAACATCACAGGATTGGGTAATCGCTTCTTTTAAGTCGACATAGCCATGGCCGGTTTTTTTCCAGTCACGGTATTTATGTTCCGCATTGGGCAATTGAAAGAATCCGGGACAGCGAATTTTTTGATGGGAGTTGATTGCCTGGTAATCCAGTCCGGCCAGCGCAATAAAAGGTTTTATGGTCGAGCCGGGCGGATATTGTCCGTGTAATGATCGGTTAAACATCGGTTGAGCATCGGATTCCTGTAATTGCCGATAAGCTTTACTGCTGATGCCTGAAACGAACGGATTGGTATCGAAACCGGGACGGCTGGCGAGGACCAGTACATCGCCGGTTTTTATTTCTATGGCGACGACTGAACCGTTGTATTGTTCCAGTGCTTCGTAAGCGGTTTTTTGTAAATCGATGTCCAGCGTCAAGTAGAGATCCGAGCCCGGGGTCGGATCGGTTTCAATGCGGGAGCTGATCGGACGGGACTGCGCATTGGTTTCTATTTCCGCGTAGCCGACATGGCCGTGCAGTTGTGTTTCATAGGTTTTTTCGATGCCTGTTTTACCGACATGGTGTGTCGCCTGATACTCAGCCTCGGGCAGTGATTTGAGTTCCCGTTCATTGATACGGCCGACATAGCCCACGACATGAGAGGTCAACTCCGGAAAGGGGTAATGCCGTACCAGGCGCGCTTGTATGTCGACGCCGGTAAAATAAGGCCTGACCGCCGCAAATTTGGCCAGTTCCTTATTGCTGAGATTCAATAGTAAAGGCGTACTGGTAAAGCTTCTGCGAGTTTTGCGCAATTTGTGAAATTGGCTGATTTTTTCATCAGGGATATTCAGCAGACTTTGCAACTGTTTAAGTGTCAGGTCCAGGTCTTTGATTTGCTCGGGGATTAACTCCAGGCTATATGCCGTTAAATTGTCGGCCAAAATACGTCCCCGGCGGTCATAAATCAGGCCTCTGGTCGGTGCCAGAGGGGAAACCTTGATTTGGTTTTCTTTCGAACGCGTGGCGTAATGCTCATGACCTACAATCTGCAGATAAATCAGTCTGGCAAGCAGGCCCAGGGTCAGGAGCAAAATAAAGAAACAGATAAATACGATGCGGCCGAGAAACATCCGGTGTTCCGTTAGCGAGTCTCTTATCGTGATAGTTCGTTGCATAACAGCAGATCTAATCGGAGATTAGAAGATTTTACGGGCTGTACAAATACTGCGTAATAAAATATAAACAAACGGCCAGCACAATGTCCCGGCTATAACCGGAAGCCAGAAATTCAACTGATAAATGGCTGGGGCCTGCAGATCCTCCGTCCAGAATACAATCGTTTGCGAAAGGGTTAGATTGATGAAAATAAACAAGCCCTGCTGAAACAGCCGGAACTGGCGTAATCGCTTATACAGTTTAATGCCCAGATAGCTGGTTACTGCATAGGCCAACGCATGTTGGCCCATCAATCTGCCGGTGAGTACGTCGGTCAATAAGCCGATAAACCACGCATTGAGTACCCCGAACCGTTCGGGTAAGGTCAGCGACCAATACAACAGTACGATTAAAATCCAGTCCGGGTTGTAACTGCTGATAAACGATGGCCATGGCGCAATTCTGAGTGCCATCGCGATGCTGATGCTCAGCAAATAAATGATAAAAACCTGTCCGCTATTGTTGAGCATGCTGTTCTTGTGTTGTTTCTTCGGTTTGCGCTGAGCCGGCATCCGGCAGATCCGTCAACGGTATCGGGTCGGTATTGCTCCAGATAATTAGGAATTCACGGCTTCTGTCCAGGGAGGCGCTGGTTGTTGCAGTGACTAGCGCAAAAGGTTTGTCCGGTTGGGGTTTAAAGGTAGTCACTACCGCTACGGGATAACCGTGTGGAAACACGTCACCCAGGCCGGATGTAATCAGTAAATCACCTTCTCGGATATCGGCGTTATTCGGCAAAAAAGGCAGATTCAACTGATTTGTTTGGCCGCTGCCGACTGCGATGGTGCGCAGACCGTTACGGTTGTTCTGTACAGGAATAGCATGGCTTGGATCGGTAATCAGCATAATTTCCGAGGTCAGCGGATTTGAACGTATGACTTGCCCGACCACGCCATCGGCGTCAACCACCGGTTGTTTCGCATGCACTCCGAAACGTGAGCCTTTGTTGACCAGTACGACATGTTCGAAAGCCGCCAACTTGACGGATAACAGATCGGCAACCAGAAATTGTTCACCCAATTTGAACGAATTTTCCAACAGCGCTCGCAAGCGTATATTTTCTTTTTCCAGCGTGGAAAATTTTAGCAGTTTTGCTTTATAAATCAATTGCTCCTGCTTGAGTTTACGGTTTTCCTTAAGCAAATCATTATAAGAGATACCGGATTCGAACAGGTTGGTGGTGATATCGGTCGGCAGGCTAACCAGGTATTGAATCGGGAAAACAATAACCGATAAAACCGAACGTAATCCGTCCAGCTTACGATCACGCTGCTCAATTACCAGAAGGGCAACTGACAATATAATAGCGACCAGAAGTCGTGTGTTAATCGATGGGCCGGAAGCAAATATAAGTTTTATGGTTAGGTACCTATTTGTTTTCAGGGCCGTTGAATTTTCAACGGCCGTTAAAATTTTAAGTGACCGGGATTACGGGGATTCAAAACTTATTCTATATGAGCGAGGATATATATATTTACTCAAGTAATCGATATTTCGATGGCGGTTGTCCGGAGAGCAAGCCGTTTTTCCGCTTACAATTACTCACAGATTTGATTCATTCAAGAGAAAAAGCAGCCGGACCTTTTTCTTCCAGCATTTCCAATACCATGCCGCCGCCTCTGGCAACGCAGGTCAGGGGGTCGTCGGCGATATGCACCGGAAGCCCGGTTTCCTCTTCAATGAGCCGGTCTATCGACGTCAAAAGCGCGCCGCCGCCGGTGAGCACGATTCCTTTCGACGCTACGTCGGCCCCCAATTCAGGAGGTGTTTGTTCCAGAGCAACTTTTATCGAACCAACAATGCCGCTGAGCGGTTCCTGTAATGCTTCAAGTATTTCATTGCTGTTCAAAGTAAAACTGCGCGGTATGCCTTCAGCCAGATTACGGCCTTTTACTTCAATTTCCCTGATTTCAGTCCCCGGATAAGCGGTGCCGATTTCGTATTTAATGCGTTCAGCGGTTGCTTCGCCGATCAACGTGCCGTAATTTCTGCGGACATAGTTAATGATAGCGTCATCGAAACGATCTCCGCCGATACGTACCGACGCCGAATAGACGATGCCGTTGAGCGAAATGATCGCGACTTCCGAAGTGCCGCCGCCAATGTCCAGCACCATCGAACCTTCCGCTTCGTCAACCGGTAAACCTGCGCCGACCGCCGCCGACATGGGTTCCTCAATCAAATAGACCTCACGGGCACCGGCCATCGCTGCTGATTCGCGAATCGCACGCCTTTCCACCTGGGTCGAGCCACAGGGCACACAAATCAGAATGCGCGGACTGGGACGAAACAATTTACTTTGATGCACTTTTTCTATGAAAAAACGCAACATGCGTTCGGTGACCGCAAAGTCGGCAATGACACCATCTTTTAAAGGGCGAATTGCGGTAATATTACCCGGAGTTCGGCCTAGCATGCGTTTTGCTTCCATGCCTACCGCAGCGATAGTTTTAGAACCATTGATTTTGTCTTCTCTGATCGCCACGACAGACGGTTCATCGAGCACAATTCCCTGACCAGGAATATAAATCAAGGTATTTGCGGTTCCCAGGTCTATCGATAGATCATTAGAAAAAAGACCGCGAACTCTATTGAACATTTTTCTATATCCTAAATGATGAAATTATACTACTTTAACAATCAGGCGGGTATTTGAGCAAGATATAAAGTATCATATTTGCATAAAATAATTCGACAATTGTTTATGGAGCAAAAAATGGCGTTAACAGCTGAAGAGGTCAATAAGATAGCATATTTGGCCCGGTTGGGCATAGAGGAACAGGATGTACAGAGCTATGCAAATGATTTGTCCGGTCTGTTGGACTTGGTCGCACAAATGCAAAATGCGGATACCGGTCATGTCCAACCTATGGCACATCCGATGGACCAGGCACAGCGTTTACGGGAGGATGTCGTGACGGAACAAGATCAGCATGAGTTATTTCAAGTGCTGGCTCCCCAAGTCGAGGGGGGATTATATTTAGTACCGAAAGTGATTGAATAAGGGAGTGATTTGACAATGCATACAAAAACCATTGCGGAATTGGCAAATGGCTTGCGTACCGGTCAGTTTTCCAGCCAAGAACTGACTAAGCTTTATTTAGATCGCATCAAACGATATCGGGATTTGAATTGTTTTATAACCGTAGCCGAAGATCGGGCGCTTGCCGATGCGGCCGCGGCCGATCGGCGGATTGCCGCGGGGGATTCGGATCTGTTGACCGGCATCCCGCTCGCGCAAAAAGATATTTTTTGTACCAAGGGTATCAAAACCAGTTGCGGCTCTAAGATGCTGGATAATTTTATCGCGCCTTACGATGCCACGGTGATTGACAAATTCAACGCCGCCGGGGCGGTCATGCTGGGCAAATTGAATATGGATGAATTTGCGATGGGATCATCCAATGAAACCAGTTATTACGGACCGGTAAAAAACCCTTGGGATACCACATGCGTACCGGGCGGATCATCCGGCGGGTCGGCCGCGGCGGTCGCCGCAGGTCTGGCGGCCGGTGCTACCGGCACCGATACCGGCGGATCAATACGCCAACCGGCGGCTTTTTGCGGCATTACGGGGTTGAAACCGACCTACGGACGCGTATCCCGGTACGGCATGGTTGCTTTTGCATCCAGTCTCGATCAGGGCGGGCCAATGACGCGCACCGCCGAAGATGCGGCGATCATGCTGCAAACCATGGCCGGCTTTGATGTGCGCGACTCCACCAGCGTCGAACAGCCGGTGCCGGATTATCTTGGCGGCTTGCAAGGCGGTTTGCAGGGTTTGAAAATCGGTTTGCCGAAAGAATTCTTCGGCGAGGGTCTGAATAGCGAAATTGCCGCCGTGATTGAAGCGGCGGTAGCGGAATATGTGAAACTGGGGGCGGAGGTCAAAGAAGTTTCCATGCCCAATTTGAAATTGGCCATCCCGGCTTACTACGTGGTAGCACCGGCCGAGTGTTCGGCGAATTTATCCCGTTTCGACGGCGTGCGTTACGGGTATCGCTGCGACGCGCCGAAGGATTTGACCGATCTCTATGTGCGTTCCCGCGGTGAAGGTTTTGGTGCTGAGGTCAAACGCCGTATTTTGATCGGCACTTATGCCTTATCAGCCGGTTATTACGACGCCTATTATATTAAAGCGCAAAAGGTACGCCGTTTGATCAGCGATGATTTTAAGCGGGCATTATCGGAGGTCGATGTGTTGATGGGACCGGTAGCGCCGTCAGTCGCTTTCGGTATCGGCGAAAAAACCGCCGATCCGATCGAAATGTATTTATCCGATATTTATACCATCGCCATCAATTTGGCCGGCGTGCCGGCAATGTCGGTGCCGGCCGGTTTTGTTGCCGGCAAACCGGTGGGTTTACAAATTGTTGGCAATTATTTTGCCGAAGGGCATTTGCTGAACATCGCTCATCAATTTCAATTGGCCACCGATTGGCACAACCGTACACCGGCAGGTATCGAGTAAGAGGTAATCTAATGCAATGGGAAACTGTTATCGGGCTGGAAATACACGCCCAACTGGCAACGAAATCAAAAATATTCTCCGGAGCGCCGACCGCGTACGGTGCGCAACCCAATACCCAGGCCTGTGCCGTCGATCTGGGTATGCCGGGCGTGTTGCCGGTATTGAATAAGGAGGCGGTGCGTATGGCGGTCAAATTCGGTCTTGCGATCGAAGCGCAAATTGCGCCTTATTCGGTATTTGCCAGAAAAAATTATTTTTATCCTGATCTTCCGAAGGGTTATCAGATCAGCCAGTTTGAACTGCCGGTGGTGGGCAACGGGCATTTAGACATTGATGTGGCTGGTGAAACCAAACGCATCGGCATTACCCGGGCGCACCTTGAGGAGGACGCCGGAAAATCCTTGCATGAGGATTTTCATGGATTGACCGGCATCGATTTAAACCGGGCGGGAACACCGCTGTTGGAAATTGTTTCCGAGCCGGATATGCGTTCAGCCAAGGAAGCCGTCGCTTATATGAAAACCCTGCACGCCCTAGTGCGCTATCTGGAAATCTGTGACGGTAATATGCAGGAAGGCTCATTTCGCTGTGATGCCAATGTCTCGGTGCGTCCGAAAGGACAACAGGCTTTCGGTACCCGTGCGGAAATCAAGAATCTCAACTCGTTTCGTTTTATCGAAAAAGCGATTAACTACGAAGTGGAGCGGCAGATAGATTTAATCGAGGGCGGTGGGGAAGTAGTGCAGGAAACCCGGCTTTACGATTCGGCCAAAGACGAAACCCGTTCCATGCGCGGCAAGGAGGAAGCCAATGATTACCGCTATTTCCCCGATCCGGATCTGTTGCCTCTAGTCATCGATGAAACGTTCAAGCAACAAGTCAAGGCGGAATTGCCGGAATTGCCGGATTTAAAAAAACAACGTTTTAAAGATCAATACGGGCTGGATGGCGAAAGTGCTGCAATATTGACCGCGACCCGCGAAATGGCGGACTATTTTGAGGCGTTGGTTGAACTATCCGATTGTCCGCCAAAAATTTGTGCCAACTGGGTAACCGGCGAGTTGTCCGGGACGCTTAACAAACAGGGCTTGGAAATTACCGATAGTCCTGTTTCTTGTCAACGCTTGGCCGGACTGCTGCAGCGCATTGACGATAACACCATCTCCGGCAAAATTGCCAAACAGGTGTTTGAAGAAATGTGGCATAGCGAGGCCGAAGCCGATCAAATTATCGAAGCGAAGGGATTGAAACAAATCACCGACAGCGGGGCGATCGAGGCGATTATCGATCAGGTGATTGCCGATAATCCGGCACAAGCCGAGCAATATAGGTCGGGAAAAGATAAATTGTTCGGTTTCTTTGTCGGTCAAGTGATGAAAGCGACGCAGGGCAAGGCAAATCCCGGCGAAGTGAATAAAATGCTTAGGGAAAAACTCGGCTAGCCAATCAACAAGGTTGCCATAGGGGGCGGCAGCGGCCTGAAATAAATCCGTTCATTGCCGCTAATGCCGATTCCCCTTGAGTGTGACGTTGATCACAGTGGTCGATCCAAACTACATGTACAGCTATTTCATTGTCACTCTGATCTTGATGGGCATTTGGGGATTGCTGTTTGTGTCGCTTGTGCGCCACAGAAGGGAATTGGTTGTGGCCGGTATTTTGAGCGTACCGCTGGGTTTTGGTGAAATCCTGTTTGTACCGGAATATTGGCAGCCGAACACGCTGTTCGGACTGGCCGAGCAATACCGCCTGGATATAGAAAGCATTTTGTTCAGTTTTGCCGTGGGCGGCATAGCGAGTACCGGCTATTGGCTGGTTGGCAGCGGCAGGCGAATCAAGAAAAGGCACCGCACAACAATATGGCGAATACTGAACGGTTTTGTTCCGGTTTTTGTTTTTCTGCCGGCGGTATTGTACTTGAGATGTATCGACGCGTTAATTCTGTCCTTGGCCGCAGGAGCGGTGGCGACCATGATCTACCGTAAAGATCTGGTGTACAAAATGTTGCTGGGGGGAATCATTTTTACCGCACTTTATGTCTTGGTGTTACTGGTGATGAGTTATATTGATCCAAGTTTTACTTTTTTCTGGACAGACGGATTTACCAAAACGGCTATCGGCCTTCCGTTGGAGGAGATACTCTATGCGTTGAGTTTTGGAACACTTTGGCCGAGCATTTATGAACGACTGGGCAATTATGAAATCACTCCCTAAGCGTTTGTCCGTTCGATTTTCAGATCCGTCAGTCTGACCTGTGTAAACATATCGCGTATATTCCGTTACCATTTAGAGCCTCAGCGGGTGGCAGAATGCAAATTTTGACGGAAACTTCCTTTTGTAATGCTTATTAATCGGTTCGTGAAAGTCAGGAATAAACTATAAATATAATTTAAAATATCGATTTATTCTCATTTATTCATATTCCATCTTGACCGTTATGGGTAATTTTCGTTAAAAACGAAATTAACACATATTTCCGGTGGTATCTACATCGGTAAGCTTAAGACATACATGAATCAAGCCGGGAAGCAGAGTAAATCCGGCTGATTGAACATGTTGTTTTCTTTAGATTGACCCAGGCAAGGCGAACGATTTTGTTGGTTAGCGCACATTTAACGGCAAGTGGGTTTATCGCGACAACTATCCTAGGGAACGGTTTTACGATCTCGATCGGGACAAGCGATAACCTGCAATGGAAAACAATTAATATACTGCGTAGAACCGTCAATAATCGTTAATCTCATACCTGTTTTTACACAGTTCGGCGTTGAGGAGTGTAGGGTTATGAAACACAAGACTTTTTCTTTACATCAGTGGGAACGGTTTTTAATCGGTACAATCATCGGAGGGTTAAGACAAAAGAGTTACCCATTCTCGCGGCACAATACAGGTCCATCCGGCTCATATCAGCGCCGTCGCATGAAACATCCTTTTTGGAAGACGGTTATATCAAATGTTTTTGGGAGGCAGGGAATTGTTGAATTGTGTTGCCTTTTTGCGATATTTTTTGCCGTTCCAGTACCGGTTTCGGCACTTGAATGCTACCGGACAACGCTTAATTTGACTGAACCCATCAACAACCCAGATGGGATTGACCAAGTAGTTTATGATTGGACGACTGAGGAGACTTCGGGAAACGTGGGGGCGAGCGAACTCGTCGATTTTCGCATGATACTGCCCAAGGTCGCCTATGTGGATACCGTGCTGGTGGCGGGAGTGCCGCTGTCGTTCGGCGGACTTGATAGAACGGTTGGGGACCCGATCTGGGATTTTGATCTCGCCAGTCTGACCCTGAAGCAAATGAGAAATTACAACCCGGTCCTGTTTCCCATTGCAAATACAACCGGACAACAGTTTCATGTCAGTGATGGTCGTAGTATTCCTGACGATGGTAAGGTGTTAATAATGCGGTTTTTAGACGGCGTACAAAAATACCGCTATGACGAAATTGTGGCAGCACAGTCTACAGTATCCACAAGTTGTCCCGGAATACCTGTCGACGAGCCCATCGTTCAAAGCACCGACCCAATACCTGATGTTATTGTACGTACCACAGACGGTGACATCCTCAGAGAGAAAGCGCTGGCAGAAGCCGATCTTGGCGCCGTCCTTACTGGCGATAGTTTGGATCCCGGCGGTAACATCGAGTTGGGGAACGCGAGTTCAGCCGTTACTAACGAGGAATATGATCAGAGTATCTCCCAACACTGTATTGACGGCTTAACATCCGGTGCCTCAATCGAACTCTGCAGCTTGACGGCGGCGGATTGGGCCAGTGATATTGACGGCAACGGGCAAACGCTGGTGGAGGATTTTGTCGACCAAGGACTTGTTGCGTACGGTCTTGCGGACATTCCGGGTCTTAAAGAACTGGTGGTTGAGGAATTTATCGCTAATGACGGTAGACAGCGATTCAGCGATCCGAATATTGCCTACATCAACTTTGCAGAAACCGCTGTTTCGCAAGCGACAGCAAGCACACTGGCGGCGCAGGCTGATACAACATTCTCCGGTGGCGAAATCCGCATCGGCCTGGCCGGTTTCTTGGATGCAAAAGAGCTGGTGTCGCCGGTTCTTTCAGGCTACGAAATCGGCTCGACGCAGTTGCTGGATCTGCTTCCTGATGAGGTCATGATAAGCGAAGCCGTTAAAGTTGTTTATAACGGAGAAGTCAGCTACCACATGTCGTTTAACGCAACTCCCTCCGGACAAAGCGCTGCGAACGGCTCCTTTACAGGAAACTATGAGATCATGCTGCAGGCGCCTGATACTGACGCTGATGGGGTGTTGGATGCCGCGGATAATTGTCCGCTGATCGCGAATCCCGGTCAGGAAGATTATGACCAGGATGGTATCGGCGATGCCTGTGATGCCGACATCGACGGCGATGGCGTGACTAATTCCAGCGATCTCTGTCCTGTCACCGGGCTGGGCGAGCCAGTCGATGGCGCAAACGGATGCAGCCTCGATCAGCTATGTCCTTGCGAAGGTCCCCGCGGTACCAGCGAAGCCTGGCGTAACCATGGGCAATATGTCGCTTGCGTGGCAAGGACCACACAGAATTTTGTCAAGCAGGACTTGATTACGGGAAATGAAAGACAACTAATTATTCGGAAAGCAGCGCAATCGAATTGCGGAAAAGGGGGAGAGTGACAACCGGCAGTAGTTGCAAAAGCGATCCTGGAAAGCCTATCGGACTAGCGACTGGTATTGACGTTGTTACCCCAGATACTTAAACGACTCATAGGGAAAGGAAGCGGAATTGTCGGCCGAAGACGGGTTTCGGCCAGCCGTTAGTCATAATGATGTAGTAGTGACAATGTAACAGAATACTGCCGGCCGGAAGGAGGGAATGAGTGACGCTGCAATCATCGAACGGAGAGGAATGGTTAGCTAAATTGCTGTTATCGAAACAGTTATGTGAGCAGCTTATTAACAGCCGGAGCTATTTCACTCACTATTGTGCGGTTGCGGGTGCCCGGCTACCTCCTCCTCTTCGCAACCGCTCTGCTTTTTCGGTTTGTCCGAGTCAAACAACCTAGAACAGAACACGATTTCGCTGATTGCCCGTTTTAATGGGCCTAGCGGGAGTGCGGCCGCCGCACGTGCCATTTTGACCGGCCGAGCGATATTGATTTTGAAATGTATTGACGCGTTAACTCTCGCTTTGGTGATAGATGTGTTGGAAGCGGATTTGCTTTGAAAATTCAGTGTGTGAAGTAGCACAAAGGGAATGTATTTAACAGTCTTAATTTTTTGTATTCATGGTAGAAATTCACATCGTCCCAAGTTTTACTTTTTCCGAGAATACGAATTTACCAAAATAGTAATCGGCATTTCCTAGGAGGAGATTCTCTGTATACTGACCTTTGACACAGTTCGTTCGGCCATTTATGAAAAATTGGACAATTATGAAATAATGCCATAAGCTTTTGCCCAATGGACTTGGGATCCGGCCGCCCGGTCGGTGAAAAATTGAGCGAATTTGATCCAATGGTAGTTGATGATTCAATGGGAACGTTTTCGCTATTTCCATATTGTCGAACGATTAACGGATGCGAGGTTATGAAAAAAATAATTATATTGCTCCTGACTGTTACCAGCCTGGCCGGATGTGGGGGGTTGTCGCTTATTCCGATACCGGGTGGATCATCAGGAGGGGGCGGTGGTGCACAAATTTTGTCGAGAACTACCGTTTCGTTGTCGAAGGGCAATTACAATATAGTCAAAACCAGTGCCGCAGGCGAAAGCTGGGGAGTGAACCTGCTCGGCCTCATTCCGGTAAAAACTCCCTATCTCACCGAGGCTATGGCACAAGTTTATGAGCAGGCCGGAGAAATGGAAGGCAAGCCGCGGGCGCTGGCAAATATCGTTTACCAGCAAAGTTCGAACTTCTATTTGCTGTTTTCCATTCCGAAGATCACGGTCCGGGCCGATGTCGTTGAGTTTGCGCAGACCGGTCAGGAAAGCGGCAACTGATATTGTTCGGCTATATCGTATTGGCAGTAGCCATTGTTCTATTTTTTTGAGGTTTGCAGCGCAGACAGGACGAGGTTGGCCACTCCCGTCCTGCCGACCAATGTGACTTCCTAAGCGCCAAGTTGTTCCAGGGTCATTTTTAATTCCATATCAATCATCGTATTGTAATGCCGGCGCAGCATGCTGTCGGTGGGACGCGGCGGCTTGTTCGATTCAATTATTGTGCGCAGACCGGTAATGAAATGTCTTCTGAGCATCGAATCTTCGGGAATTTTCTGCCGATGTTCCTGAGCGCTTTGAACGACGGCAGGTTTTTCCACAACTCTCGGTGCCACACTCTCCGCGAGCTGCGCCAACGTTTTTTTATAGCTTTGGTAGTTGCGCAACAGCGTTGTTACTTGTTCCTCATCAGCCAGGCATTTATCCAGTTCGGTGTTGATCAGCGTCTCATAGTGCCGCCGTAACGTACTGTCTGTTGGGCGGGATCCCGTTAATGATTCAACCATCGAGCGAAGATGGCCGAGAAAATGTCTTTTTAACGTGGCATCTTGCGGGATACAAGGGTTAATCACTTCCGGCTTTTCTGTCTTAGCGGCGGATTCTCTTTCGAATTGTCCGGCAGACGTCGGTAGTTGTTGAACCTTTGTTTTCCGGCGGGCCTCGTAATCTTGAAGCAGTCGTTGTGCGCGGGATGCATCACAGAGGCATTGTTCTAATTCACCGGCAATTTGCGCATCGTAATGCCGGCTTAAAACGCTGTCAGTTGGTCTGGGGGGGGAAAGGGCAGTTAGTATCGCACATAAATGGCTTTGATAGTGCCGGCGCAATGCGGAGTCCGCTGGAACATGCTCGCCGAATACTTGCGTTGTTTGGGCTAGCTTATTTTTAAGCGCGCGTTTTTTTTGTTCCGCGAGTCTTCGCTCCTCCCATTCTTTGAGCTGCATTTCATATTCATAATCAAGTCTTGCCCGGCGTAATGTTCTTTTTCTGCCTAGAACATAGCTGGCAGCTAGAGCAATAACGATGAACAGGATTATGATCAACAGTTCAATTTCGATCATAATGATTCTCCTCATATTTAAAGCAAAAAAGACATCAAGTCTTTAATGTTCACTATGTTCGCAACCGAACCCGCTGATGCTGAGTTTTTCGGCTGCCCATTTTTATTTTTAAAAAATTATTTATTAAGTCTAGCAATAAGCTATCATCCGATTATCCTATTTCATACCGATGATTCCAAGCAATTTCAACGATAATTTTCCAATACGGCAAGGCCCGCAGAAGGGATGACCGCCAGAAAGTCCGATTTAATAAAGGATCCGGTGATTTTCAGCGATCGTTTGGTGGTTCTTGCAGCCAATTGATCTCGGCTGCGGTTTGTTTCCCAACCAGACATTCATCCAGGCTGTTCGGCATTTGAGAGGACTCGGGCGATAAAGCGATGCGTCCGGCCATGATTTCCGCCATTTGTTGCGGATAAAGCGGTTGCTGTTGCGGGTCGGCATATCCGTCCGGGAAAACCGGCTGGTTATTGTGGTCATATTTATCGGTTGCACCGACGGTATGCAACAATTCATGAGCAATGACGATATTGTTTTGCGCTTGTTGATGTCGCGAGGCAAAGGCGTGCACTACGGCCAACAGGCCTTTATCCAGTCCGAGCGAATGCGGCAAAGTCTTACCCGGCAATGCTTCATGATAATGCACAAATATACGTATGCGGTGGTGATTGGATGCATTGTCCGGCGTGTTTCGAGATGCCCAGTAGCGAAAGCGCAGGCCCCACCAGGCAATCTCCAGCAAATTGGCATCCGGAGCCGGTGAAATCGGCGGTTGTGTTGATGTTACCGAGCCGAGCCGGGTGATAGTGGGCTGGCGGGCGATGATTGAATAGTGCTGGCTTTCCTGTTGTATGAAGTCATCGATTGGCCGGAACACCGAATCTTGCAGGTTATTGATGTATGCTTCGACAATCGGACTGTTGTCGCCATTAATCGGAAAAATTACAATATGCAGAGGTTCGGCCCAGGATCGGGTTTGCAACCGTTGCGTTTTGGTGTAAAACGCGATGCCGGCGAACATCAGCAGCAATAGCAGAATGCGGAGTATTCTGAACAATGGTGTTGCCTTTAGTCATGTTTTAGGCTGATGGCTACCTCGTGTGCCTTGCGTTCGACGATTCTGAACCCCCTTAATTCCAGGACACCTTTGGTATTTAAAGAAATTATTAAATACAAAGCTTCCGGATAGGCGGCCATTTCAAGATCGGTTGGTGACGGTTCCGCCGGTGTGGTCGGATGCGAATGATAGATGGCAAACAGTTCTTCGCCATGTTCGCGCATTGCGGCCATTGCCGCGATTTGCTGTTTGGGGTCCAACATAAAGCGCAGCTGTGGTTGTTCCGAGGTGTTGGCAACCGCGTAGCAATTGACGGGCGTGCCGTTCAGACTGCCGATCAGTCCGCATATTTCCGCGTCGGGCGATAGTTGCGCCTGATGCAATAATTGGTTGGTAATTTTTCTGGGAATTTGGATTTCTTCGGTATTCATCGGCGTTGGGTTCGGTTTTGATTTTCTCTATCCAAAAAGGCCAGCGTTCTATCTTTTAAATACGGGAAAAATGGATTATAGCGTAAGCGCAGAAAATAATTGTCGGGAATTTGCAATAAATTCCGTTCACCGCGTATCCAGATACTGCCCAACGTTACGATCCGGCTACCGTCATTTGCCGTTGCCTGTCCACCGTAAATCGGATCATCCGGGGGAAACGGTAAAGCAACATGCGATAGTGAAAAAAGGTATTTGGGCCAGGCAAGATTAAGAGCTTCGGTGGTTGTGACGTCACTGTGTGCCGCTCTGTTGCGGGCGACAAGCCGATCAGAATCAGAAGTCGCGTTGGTGAGCAGGGTCAGTTGATAAGGTTGAGTCGATTGTTCGAGCAAACGCCTGATCAGCGTATCCGGGTCAGCACGCAGCAATTGTGCCGATTGTGTATTGCGGTTAACGTCAAAAATGACCAGTTGGTGTTCTCCGGTGGGCAGTTTGCTGAACAGGGCATCGATCAAGGTAACGGGCGGAATCGTAGCATCAACGATAGAGACAAACGCCAAAGTTCTGGGAAAGCTTTTTAACCCGTTTGATTCCGCAAGCCGCTGCATACGTTCGGCGATGTTGCTTGTGAGGCGATAAATCTGATTGCCGGCGTTTACGGTAAATGAATTGTATTTGTAGGGATCAAATTCCGGTTGGATATCGCTCCAGGCCAGCTTTTCCAGTCCCGATAGATGGGACAGTCTTTCCTGCCAAACAGCCAAAGCTGCAATCGGTGTAACGTCAATGGCGGGAGAAAGCAATACCAGGGCATCGGCTTTGGATAGTTTTTCGTCTTCCATTGCAGCCAGCGAATATTCAACGGCCAGCGCGGCGCCATTGGAATAACCGACAATATAAAGCGGGCGGTCAGGTCCGATTTTATCGCGCAAGTGGTGCACAGCGAGCCTGACCGCTGCGGAAAAATCCTGCCAAGTAACTTTTAATAAGCCTGAAGGCGCAGTACCGTGGCCCGGTAGGCGCAATCCGATGACCCAGTAGTTTTGACGGTGAAGAATCTGGCCCAAGGTTTTCATACTGTAGGGTGAATCAGACAGACCGTGCAACAGTAATACCCCTGCTCGGGGATTGGGGTTCGCCAATTCAAAGGTGTGGTTCCAGTTCTCCCGGAAGTTTTCCGGATTCATGACGCTTTCGGTATTGTAACGGTTCATTGGAAGTCGCTCCGTTTCCTTCAACCGCTGATACACCCGTTCATGAAGTTGTTCGAATAAAAGCGCTTCCAGATTACGGTAATCATCCAGGTCGTTAATGCCGCTGTCGACAAGTTCGGCCCGAAATTCGGCATCCAGTCTGGTAAGATGCCAGGGCTTTAATTCCGCGCGATTTTGCAGCAGATAGATATAAACACCAATCACGATCAGCATGCTGGCCGTTATGCCGTAACCGACCGCGAACAACGCATGTTTTATTACGTGCTTCATGGTCATTTAATTCAATTGTCCTTCGGTTGCTCTGGGTAATCCCGACAAGTCAGCATGGGTAAAGATATTTTGGTAATGAAATTGCTTAAACACCGACTGAACCTGCTGTTGTTGATCAAAGCCGTGTTCAACCAACAAGTGGCCGCCGGGCTTTAAGTGGTAGCGGGCCGTATCGGTAATGCTGGTGACATCCTTTAATCCATGGGGCCCGGAAATTAATGCCTGTGCCGGTTCGAAGCGCAGATCACCCTGTCGCAGGTGAGGGTCGCCGGCAGCGATATAAGGTGGATTGCTCAGTACGATGTCAAATAAAGCGCCGGCCAGTTGATCAAACCAATGGCTTTTTACGAACCGAATATTAGTGACATTCAACTGCCGGGCGTTTTGCTGCGCCACCTGCAAGGCGGCGGTGCTGACATCGGTCGCGGTGACATTGATGGCCGGGCGCTCGGCGGCCAGCGTAATAGCGATCGCCCCGCTGCCGGTGCCCAGGTCGACGATCTGTAAAGGTTTGTTTTGAGGAATAATGGACAGCGCCAGCTCAATGAGCAATTCGGTTTCGGGTCTGGGAATCAAGACATCAGGCGTAACCTTAAACTCTCTCGACCAAAATTCGCGCTTACCTGTCAGATAAGCTACGGGAAATCCTGCTTGCCGTTTATTGAGCAAGGATTTGAATGCAGCCCATTGCTCTGTGGTTAATTGTTTTTCCGGCCAAGCCTTTAGATGGGAACGGGCTTGTTGTAAAACAACGCATAGTAAAACTTCCGCATCCAGGACAGGTGAATCTGATGTGTGTTTTAGTTGTTTACTTGCTTTCCGTAGAGCTGAATGAATGGAAGGCATCGGTGAAAATCCGGGGGTAAACGAGCAATGAGATAAATTACCGCAATGGCTTAATACACTGCAAAAGGTACAAAGAACTTAGCGTTGCGGATGTTTTTTTGGTGATTGGGCGGTAATTAAACAATTCGTTTCACAACCCCGGTAAATTACCGGGAAACTCCTTGACCTCACCAAGTAAACCCAGTATTTTATCTAAACTTTTACCAAAAATAAAACCGCAGGTATTGTTAAAGTTTTGTTTTAGTGAATTTGGCAATAAATAGTAAAGATTTTAGAAAATTGAGGTGTTGTTGTGGAGCTCAGTGGGGCGGAAATAGTGGTCCGAAGTCTGAAAGACGAGGGCGTTGAGTTTTTATTCGGTTATCCGGGTGGAGCGGTATTGCATTTGTACGATGCATTGTTTCAACAGGATGACATTAAACATATTCTGGTTCGGCATGAACAGGCTGCGACGCATGCCGCAGACGGTTATGCCCGGGCGACCGGCAAACCTGGCGTGGTATTGGTGACATCCGGTCCGGGGGCAACCAATGCGGTCACCGGCATCGCAACGGCCTATTATGACTCAATTCCGATGGTAGTGATTTCCGGACAGGTGCCTTCCGCAGTGATTGGCAGCGATGCTTTTCAGGAAGTCGATATGGTGGGCATCACCCGTCCCTGCGTTAAACATAATTTCCTGGTCAAGAATGTGGCCGACATCGCTGAAACGATCAAAAAGGCGTTTCATGTTGCCACTACCGGGCGTCCCGGGCCGGTGGTGGTCGATATACCGAAAGATATTACCGATCCTAATATCAGGGTCCCTTATAAATATCCCCGTAAAATATCGATGCGGTCCTACAACCCGGTGGTGAAAGGGCATAAAGGCCAGACTAAAAAGGCAGTGGATATGTTGTTGGCCGCACACAAGCCGATGATTTATTCAGGCGGCGGCGTCGTGCTGGGCGAGGCGTCCAAAGAATTGATCGAACTGGTGCAATTGTTGGATTATCCGATTACCAATACGCTGATGGGGCTCGGCACTTATCCCGGCACTGATCGGCAATTTGTCGGCATGTTGGGTATGCACGGTACCTATGAAGCGAATATGGCGATGCATGAATGCGATGTGTTGCTGGCAATCGGTGCGCGCTTTGACGACCGGGTTACCGGAATATTAAGCGAATTTTGTCCCTATGCCAAAGTCATTCATATCGATATAGACCCGGCTTCGATCTCCAAGAATGTTAGGGTCGATGTCCCCATCGTCGGCGAAGTGAAGCCGGTGCTGAAAGAAATGAGCGAGCTGATCCGAGAAAGCAATAAAAAGCCGAGCAAAAAAGCACTGGTTGCCTGGTGGGCGCAAATAGAAAAGTGGCGCAGCATTGACTGCCTGCAGTATGACCGCAGCAGTCGTTTGATCAAGCCGCAATATGTCATAGAGCAATTGCGAGAGGTTACCCATGGCGATGCCTACGTCACTTCCGATGTCGGGCAGCATCAAATGTGGGCGGCGCAATATTATAAGTTTAACAAGCCGCGCCGTTGGATCAATTCCGGCGGACTGGGTACCATGGGGTTCGGTTTGCCGGCCGCGATCGGCGTCAAACTGGCTTTCCCGGATGCCGATGTCGCCTGTGTTACCGGGGAAGCCAGCATCCAGATGTGTATTCAGGAACTGGCAACGGCGTTGCAGTATGAAACGCCGATTAAAATAATCAATCTGAATAACCGCTATTTGGGGATGGTACGGCAATGGCAGGAATTTTCCTATGAAAGCCGCTATTCACATTCCTATATGGATACCATTCCGGATTTTGTAAAACTGACCGAAGCGTACGGTCATGTCGGCATGCAGATCGACAGCCCGGAACAGGTCAGGCCGGCGTTGGAAGAGGCGTTTGCGATGAAGGACCGGCTGGTGTTTTTGGATATTTTAACGGATAGATCGGAGAATGTTTATCCTATGATTGAAGCGGGGAAAGCGCACCATGAAATGAAATTGGCTCCCGGAACACCGTTGGACAGGGAGTTGGCCTGATGCGACATATTATCTCTATCCTCATTGAAAATGAGTCGGGTGCGTTATCGCGCGTTGCAGGGCTGTTTTCAGCCAGGGGCTACAATATAGAATCGTTGACCGTGGCAGTCACTGAAGACCCCAGTTTGTCGCGCATGACGTTGGTTACCCGGGGCAGTGACCAGATAATTGAACAAATTACCAAACAGTTGAATAAACTGATTGATGTGGTCAAACTGATTGATCTGGTCGATGCCGCACATATCGAGCGCGAATTGATGATGGTAAAAATAAAAACCAGCGATGAAACGCGCGAAGAAATCAAACGGATGGCCGACATTTTCAGAGGCAGGGTGATCGATGTGACCAGGAACAGCTACGTAATCGAGATTACCGGCGATTCTGAAAAACTGGATGCATTTATAGCGACTTTGGATGCCGCCAGTATTATTGAAGTGGTGCGATCCGGTCCGACCGGGATTTCGCGGGGTGAAAAAGGACTGCATATTTAGGTATAATTAACAGTTTGACCAATCACCTCTGTTGCAAAAAACAGATTATTAATTTATAGAACACAGGAATTACGGGGAAACTCATGCAAGTTTATTACGACAAAGATGCTGATCTTTCAATTATAAAAAGCAAGAAAGTGGCAATCATCGGATACGGTTCTCAAGGCCATGCCCATGCAAACAATCTGAAAGATTCAGGGGTCGAGGTCATTGTCGGTTTAAGGGCCGGTTCTTCGTCGGCAGTCAAAGCGGAAAATGCCGGTTTGACCGTGATGCCGGTCGGCGATGCCGTGGCGGCGGCTGACGTGGTCATGATTTTGGCGCCGGATGAACATCAGGCGGATTTATACAGCACTCAGATTGAACCGAATATCAAGCAGGGAGCGGCTCTGGCTTTTGCACACGGCTTTAATATACATTTCGAGCAAATTGAACCGCGTGCCGATCTGGATGTGATCATGATCGCACCGAAAGGTCCGGGGCACTTGGTGCGCTCCACCTATACTCAGGGCGGCGGCGTTCCCTCACTGATAGCCGTTTACCAGAATGCAAGCGGTATCGCGAAGGAAATTGCTCTATCCTATGCCTCCGCCAACGGCGGGGGGCGCGCCGGGGTTATCGAGACCACCTTCCGCGAAGAAACCGAAACCGATTTGTTCGGCGAACAGGCGGTGTTATGCGGCGGCACCACTGCCCTGGTACAGGCGGGTTTTGAAACGCTGGTCGAAGCCGGCTATGCACCCGAGATGGCCTATTTTGAATGTCTGCATGAACTGAAGCTGATTGTCGATTTAATGTATGAAGGCGGCATTGCCAATATGCGTTATTCAATTTCCAATACCGCGGAATACGGTGATTTGACGCGCGGACCGAGAGTGATTACCGCGGAGACCAAATGGGAAATGGCGCAGATTCTGAAAGAAATTCAAAGCGGTGAATTCGCCAAAGAATTTATTTTGGAAAACAAGGCCGGTATGGCGAGCATGAAAGCCAAACGACGTCTGGGACGCGAACACCAGATCGAAGAGGTGGGCGCAAGGCTGCGCGATATGATGCCCTGGATCAAAGCAAATAAAATCGTTGATAAAACCAAGAACTAAACGTTTTTAAACGATTGCCGTAAAAAGCCCGTTGACAAAAACGGGCTTTTTTATTGGTGCAGAAAAGCCGGTGTAATTCATGGTGCTTTAATATTCGGGCGACAAAATAACAAACCGTAAAATCAATCCGTGATTGGTATACAATAGCAAAAACATCATCAGGAGCGGTCTCGCGATATGACACCCAAAAATACTTCTATCCGTAAGCGCGGTATTTATTTATTACCCAATCTGTTTACAACAGGAGCTTTATTCTCGGGATTTTATGCCATCACCTCGGCAATCGGCGGGCGTTATGAAACAGCAGCGATAGCCATTTTTGTGGCGATGATACTGGACGGGCTGGATGGCCGGGTAGCACGGTTGACTAATACGCAGAGTGCGTTTGGCGTCGAATACGACAGTTTATCGGATATGATTGCGTTCGGCGCGGCGCCGGCGTTAGTGATGTATTTATGGGCTTTTTCATCATTCGGTAAATTGGGTTTGTTTGCCGCCTTCGTTCATACTGCCGGCGGCGCTTTGCGCCTGGCCCGTTTCAACACCCAGGTGGCCACTGCGGACAAACGTTTTTTTCAAGGTCTGCCGAGTCCGGCGGCTGCGGCGATTCTGGCCGGCTACATATGGATTAATCTGGAATATGATTATCAACTGGAAGCCACAAAGTATTTTGCGTTGGTATTGACCGTAGCCACCGGTTTGTTGATGGTCAGTAATTTTCGCTATTATAGTTTCAAGGATATCGATTTTAGAGGCAGGGTCCCTTTTGTCGTTGCCATTGCGCTGATGCTCGGCATCGCTTTTGTTATGGCGCAGCCGCAAACCATGTTATTTATTCTTTCCTTCGGCTATTTGATCTCAGGTCCGTTGTTGACGCTTATTTTGTTGCGCCGTAAACGAATGTCGAGAAAAGTATAAAAAATAAACTTGAGTACGAAAAGTGTTTGGCGTATAGTTTTTAACCATGAACATGCGGAATATTGACAAATTATGCCATACTGCTTTGCCGTTTAACGGCAGCGTGTTTCCGTGCGCTTTGCTTAGCCTATCTCTGCGATTACTGCCCTGACGGGCAAATAATCTCTATCCAATCTTTTTCGTAACAGTTTCCTTTTTGTTTAAGTCGGCTTGATATATGAGCCGATGTTTCTCCATGAATGGAGTTCTCATGAAAGATAAATTAATAATTTTTGATACCACTTTGCGCGACGGCGAACAGAGCCCCGGCGCGTCGATGACGCGTGATGAGAAAGTCAGGATTGCCAGAGCGTTGGAACGCTTGCGCGTGGACGTCATTGAGGCCGGCTTTCCGGCTGCCAGTGTGGGTGATTTCGAAGCCGTTCAGGCCGTTGCCGGAGCGATAAAAGACAGTACCGTTTGCGGTTTGGCCAGAGCTCTGGACAAGGATATCGACCGAGCTGGGGAGGCGCTGAAAAATGCCGGTAGCGCACGCATTCATACTTTTATTGCAACTTCTCCGATCCATATGCAGATGAAGCTGAAGATGCAGCCGGAAGAAGTGATTGAATATGCGGTCAGGGCAGTCAAACGCGCTTTGAAATACACCGACAACGTCGAATTTTCGCCGGAAGATGCCGGACGTTCGGAAGAAGATTTTCTGTGCCGGATTTTGGAAGCGGTCATCGATGCCGGAGCGACAACGTTGAATATTCCTGATACGGTCGGATACAGCATGCCGCAGCAATTCGGTGCAACCATTGCTCATTTGATCGAGCGAATTCCCAATTCGGACAAAGCGATATTTTCCGTCCATTGCCATAATGATTTAGGCTTGGCGGTGGCCAATTCCTTATCTGCGGTCATGAACGGTGCCCGGCAGGTGGAATGCACCATCAACGGTCTGGGTGAAAGGGCCGGTAACGCCGCGTTGGAGGAAATCGTTATGGCGGTGCGTACGCGGAAAGATGTGTTTCCGTGCCAGTCCGATTTGGATACCCGTGAAATAGTGGCTTGTTCGAAACTGGTATCCACGATTACCGGTTTTCCGGTGCAGCCAAACAAAGCGATCGTCGGGGCGAATGCGTTCGCGCATGAGTCAGGTATACATCAGGACGGTGTGCTGAAAAGCCGCGAGACTTATGAAATCATGCGTGCCGAAGACGTCGGCTGGTCGGCAAACCGCATGGTTCTGGGGAAGCATTCGGGGCGTAATGCGTTCAAAAGCCGCATGATAGAATTGGGCGTTGAATTTATCACCGAGGAAGATCTTAATGATGCGTTTTATCGTTTCAAGCAACTGGCGGATAAGAAGCATGAAATCTTTGATGAAGATTTGCAGGCATTGATTTCCGAAGCCAGTTTCGAAGCCGAGGATGAATTGATCAGGCTGATTGCACTGCAAGTTTGCTCGGAAACCGGTGAAATTCCCAAAGCCACGGTAACGTTAAGATTCGGGGATAAAGAATTGACCGGCTGCGCCGAGGGCGGGGGTGCCGTCGATGCCAGTTTAAGAGCAATCGAGTCGCTGGTCAAAACCGAAGCCAATCTGCAGTTGTACTCGGTGAATAATATCACCAGCGGCACCGATGCCCAGGGTGAAGTGACGGTGCGTCTTGAAAAAGCGGGACGCATTGTCAACGGTCTGGGAGCGGATACCGATATTGTTATCGCTTCGGCGAAAGCTTATATTAATGCGGTAAACAAATTACAGACGCCGGACCAGCGCCGCCATCCGCAGCAAGGGGACGTTTAAAGGCGATCGGATGGATAACGACACCCGTTTACAATATCTTGAGGCCCTGGGCATTGACGTCTGGTTGCCCAGAGCTTCGGCAGAGCGTGAAACGGTTTTGCCCCTTGCAGCACAAGTTGATGAAACACCGAATGCGGCGCATCTGTCTGAAACAGCCCCTAAACAATCGGCCAACAGCGACGATCTGGAACGGTGGCAACAACTGCAACAGGCGGTGGCCGATTGCCGGGCATGCGCTTTATGTCAATCGCGGACCCACACTGTTTTCGGTACCGGAAACAAAAATGCGGACTGGATGCTGATCGGCGAAGCGCCTGGTTTTAATGAAGACCGGGAAGGCAAGCCTTTTGTCGGCAAAGCCGGCCTGCTGTTAACCGAAATGTTGCGCGCCATAGGATTGACCCGGGAAGAGGTTTATATCGCCAATATTTTGAAATGCAGGCCTCCGGACAACCGGGATCCGAAACCGGAAGAAGTCGAATCCTGTGCCGAATTCCTACAGCAACAAGTTAATCTGGTGCACCCCAAAATTATACTGGCGGTAGGCAGGGTCGCCGCGCAGAACTTGTTAAACACGGACATGCCGCTGGGCAAATTACGCGGCAGGGTCCATCAATTGAACGACATACCTCTGATCGTCATCTACCACCCCGCCTATTTGCTCCGCTCTTTGCTGGAAAAGCGCAGGGCATGGGAAGATTTGAAAATGGCGATGAAAGTGTTTCGGGATATTGCCGATAACCAAAATTTTGCCTGAATCGTAGCGCTTTAATTACCGGATAGCTTGATCGGTGTTTAATCATTATATTTAAAGTGGCTGCTTCGGTTAACGGGTTGCAAAATCAATGCGGCACGGCGGGCTAATTAATCTGTAGGAAGTGTAAAAATTCCGGAAAAAGAGAATTGCATTTTTCGCTACGGAAACGTATATTCACTCCATTCAGCGGTGTAAGCTGAGGAGAGTCCGGCGGAAGAATCCGTTATCTTCGGCCGCGGTACCCTAACATTTTATTCAATCATTGTTATGCGAATTTTCTTGGATCAGGTAAAGAATTTGGTTACTTATGATGCCGACCGTGATTTTTATGCGACGGTATTTCCGGATTCAGTCGATAAAAGCGATTTATTACGTATCCGTAATATGAAATCGTCTGACTTGCCGGCCGTATTGGCTATCGAAAGGCAAGTCTATAATTATCCTTGGAGTGAAGGCATTTTCAGGGATTGTTTTACTGCCGGCTATAGCTGCTGGGTTTGCGAAGATTTGGAGAAGGTTGTCGCTTACAGCATTTTGTCCGTCGCTGCAGGAGAGGCGCATATCATGAATATCAGTGTTGACCCTAAGCAACAAAAGCAGGGTATCGGACGGAAAATGATCGAACATCTGCTAAAAATCGCCTGCTATGGAAAAGCAAAGAGCATTTTCCTGGAAGTGCGTCCGACAAATTTAGCGGCTATTGCGCTTTATGAAAAAATGGGCTTCAATCAAATCGGAATTCGGAAAGGTTATTATCCCGGTGAGGAGAGCAGAGAAGATGCTTTAATGTTTGCTCTGGAGTTGATCGACTAGCCGGTAGTCCGAGTCCCAGGCGTCCAGTTGGCTAAGACGGAATGTCTAGCTGTGCTTAGTTAACGAATAATCGATACTTTTTTACAAAGTCACTACGGCGATTTGTTATTTTTTCTGCAGGGATATAAGTCGAGCGGTCTTCTCAAATATCAGTACGGCTCTGGACAGAGGCCGGAAAATTGATATATATTCCTTGTTCACTCATTAAACCATTAAACATCGGGAAGAATTCATGCTGAAAAGATTAATAATTTCCATTACATTATTGTCAATTGTTACTTTTTCAGTACCGTCGACGGCTGATGAAAGGGAAAAGCCCTATGATCCGATGTTTGCTATGGCCGATGTAGTGCTTTTACGGCCGGTAGGTCTGGTGTTTACCATAGTCGGCACCGGCTTGTTTCTTGGTTTTAGCCCGTTGACTGCCCTGGCATCGATTGCTCCACCTCACGACGCCTTTGAAATAATGGGCTATGCGCTGGTGATGACGCCGGTGCAGTTTACTTTTATACGGCCGGTTGGGGTAAAAGAGGTGGAGGAAATCAGTGTTCCTCCCGGAATGACCGGAGAAAAAGGGGCGACCGGCCAATAGGCTTATTGTTGGATATTGTTAAATAGGATTCATCTGTCGCCCGAATCGAATTACCTCGGAAGCTTCAGGCTTTCGGTGACATAGGGCTCGATTTTTTGGTAGATAATTTGATGTAGTTTGGGGGTTGCGGCAATAATATTGCCGGTATTCAGGTATTGATCGTTGAATGTAAAATCGGTAATAACGCCACCGGCTTCCTGTATCAATAACGCCCCGGCGGCCATGTCCCATTCGTGAAGACCTATTTCCCAAAAGCCATCCATTCTTCCTGCAGCCACATAAGCCAAGTCCAGCGCTGCGGCGCCTGCCCTGCGGATACCTGCGGAATCGATAAAAAGCGCCCGGAACATGTCCAGATAGGCATCCAGGTGCTGTTGCTTTTTGAAAGGAAATCCCGTGCCGAGTAACGCACCTTTAAGACTGCTCTGCCGGGTGACGCGCAATCTGCGATTATTCATCATGGCACCTGCTCCGCGCGTGGCAGTAAACAGCTCATCACGGGTAGGATCATAGACGACGCCCACTTCAATCCTGCCTTTGTGTTTCAGTGCAATAGAGACGGCAAATTGTGGGAAACCATGCAAAAAATTTGTTGTGCCGTCTAAAGGATCAATGACCCACACATAGTCATTTCCGGAATAGGAACCGCTTTCTTCCGCCAGAATGGCATGGTTCGGATAGGCATGTCGAATGATTTTAATGATTTCCTGTTCCGCCATACGATCAACTTCGCTGGCAAAATCATTTTTTCCCTTTTGGTTTATTTGGAGTTTGCCGACGCTATCGACCGAGCGGTTAATCAAGTCTCCGGCATTTCTGGCTGCGCGGACAGCGATGTTTAACATTGGATGCATAGATATGAATTTGTTCCGGAAGATGATAAATGCCGTTTAGCATACCAAATCTTTTGATAGAATTTGTATTTTTTTACGATACCGCAATTTGCGATACACGGCGGTTTTATTTCAACCAAACGGACTTCTTTGACATCACTGTTTTTTATACAATATTTCAATAAGGTCTGTTACCTCAACAAAGAGTATAATTTTGCTGAATAATATCAGGATCGTGCTTGTGGAAACGACTCATCCGGGAAATATCGGCGCAGTCGCCAGGGCCATGAAAAACATGAATATGAGCCGGCTTTACCTGGTTGCCCCGAAAATATTCCCCTCCGCCGACGCGACTGCAAGGGCGTCCGGGGCGGATGATATATTAAGTTCGGCAGTTGTTTGCCAAAGCTTGCCGCAAGCCGTGGCTGATTGTTCGGTGGTGATCGGGGCTAGTGCACGTTCACGAACGATCAGCTGGCCCGAATTGACTCCCAAAGACTGCGCCCGGCGATTGGCAGTCGAAGTGTTGCATAATCAAGTTGCCATAATTTTCGGACGCGAAAACTCGGGGCTTAAAAATCATGAATTGGATTTATGCCGATATCTCCTGAAAATACCGTGTAATATTGAATATAGCTCATTGAATCTGGCAGCAGCGGTACAGGTTGTCTGTTACGAATTGTTTGTCGCATCGGGGCAGCAATGGGAGGTACCCATAGGTGACAAAGACGAAAACCCTTTAGCTACGGCGGAGCAGATGGAGTCGTTTTATCAGCATTTACAACAGGCGTTAGCCGATATCGGTTTTATGCATGCGGATAAATCAAAATCGATTATGCGGCGTTTACGTCGGATATACAACCGTGCCGCTCTGGATACCAAAGAACTGGACATTTTAAGAGGCATTTTGCGCATGTCCCAAGGAAACAAAAAACCATGATTAGCAGGATTAAAGAAGATATTAACTGCGTTTTTGCACGGGATCCGGCGGCGCAATCTGTATTCGAGGTGATTACTGCTTATCCGGGGTTTCACGCCATTCTGATTCATCGCGTCAGTCACTACTTTTGGAATAAAGGATTTAAATGGCTGGCAAGATTTATTTCCCATGTCAGCCGTTGGCTGACCGGCATAGAAATTCACCCGGGCGCGGTTTTGGGCAGGCGTTTTTTTATTGATCACGGTATGGGGGTCGTCATTGGCGAAACAGCGGTAGTAGGCGATGATTGCACAGTGTATCATGGTGTGACGCTCGGCGGGACGACCTGGAAAAAAGGCAAGCGCCACCCGACATTGCATAACGGCGTGGTGATTGGTGCGGGCGCAAAAATACTAGGCCCGATAGAAATAGGTGAGAATGCCCGTGTCGGATCCAATTCAGTCGTGTTGAAGCCGGTACCGGCCGGGGCGACAGTGGTTGGCATTCCCGGCCATATTCTCGACCGCAAAGCCAGGCGACCGTCTGCCCAAGGTGACCAGATAGCCAGCAAAATGGGATTCGACGCCTATGGTGCGACGGCCGATATGCCGGATCCTGTTGCAAATGCTATCAACCGCATGTTGGATCATATTCATTTGTTGGATCAACAAATTGAAGGAATGAAGCAAGTGCTGAATCAATCCGGAATTGAATATAAGGAAAAACCGATTCCGGAACTGGACGGGTGCGAGATCGACGACAGCTATGAAAAAAAAAATGAAGCGGATAATCGAAAATGAATATCCACAGAATGAAAAGCGGCAGCGGATAAGCCAAGTAAAAGAGTGTTTGTTTTGAATCGAAATTTGTGCTAAATAGTTGACTAATTTGCTGGGTTAAGTATAGTGGCAGATAACATTAGTTTTTATCAGGTGATTATCTCGTGCGTTTAACAACCAAAGGTCGCTATGCCGTTACAGCAATGTTGGATTTAGCTTTTCACAGCCGTGAAAATCCGGTAACACTCACCGATATTGCTACCCGGCAAACTATATCTCTTTCATATTTGGAACAGCTTTTTGCGCGTTTACGGCGGGCCGGAATGGTAACCGGTGTGCGCGGGCCCGGAGGAGGATATAAGTTAAGCCGTGATGCCAGGTCGATCAATATTGCAGATATTATTACCGCGGTTGATGAGCATGTTGATTCGACGAAATGCGGCGGGCAGTCAAATTGCCAGAATAATCAATCATGCCTGACTCACGATTTATGGATGGGCCTAAGTGAACAAATTCGTGAATATTTAAAAGGTATCAGTCTTGGTGAGTTGCTGGAAAGGCATCCGATTCAGGAAGTTGCCGAACGGCAGGATAAAGAAGCGCAAAACAAGGACGTGCAGCATGTTGTAGAACTGAGAAGACCCGGTAGTTCGCCCGCTGAATAAATTCCGTTGGTGAAAAACAGCTTTATTCATAAATGAAAGCGCAACAAACTGCACGCCTTGAAAAAAGTCCCCTCCAAACCTTTTTTTGAAGGGAAAAAAGACTTCATTTCTTAACTAACGGAGTTGAGGGTTGGGTGAATGGGTATAAAACAAAAACTATTTTTGCTCTATACCCAGCGTACATCAAATATCGGCACTTCTTCTCTCCTGCTGCTGGAAAAGGGCTGGGTGGGGAAAATAAAAACGAAATTTGATATGCGAACACGATATATTACTTATTAAGGCAGCAGGAAACTTCTATAATGATCTACTTCGATCATAATGCAACGACCCCGCTGGATGAGACGGTGCGTGAAGCAATGCTGCCGTTTTTAGGTGCCTTTTACGCTAATCCATCCAGTCTGTACCGGGCCGGACGTATGGTACGCAGTGCCGTAGACACGGCGAGGGAGCAGGTTGCAGCACTGGTCTCTGCGCAGCCTTCCCAAGTGATATTTACCAGTGGCGGAACCGAGGCAAACAATCTGGCTTTGAAAGGCGTGACCGGCCTGAAAAAAATTGCTGTTGCCGCCTTCGAACATCCCTCGATTTTGGAGACGGCGCATGCCCTGCAGCAGCAAGGAACGATTGTTGAAACGATTGCGGTCAATGCGGACGGGTTGATTGATGGCGAGAGTTTTAATCGTGTCGCCGCAGCCGGTAGCGACCTGCTTTCGGTGATGCTGGCTAATAATGAGACTGGCGCCGTGCAGCATATTGCACAACTGTCGGCATCACTTCAGCAAAACAATGTGATATTCCATACCGATGCGGTACAAGCATTAGGCAAAATTCCGATCGATTTTAATCGCCTCGGTGTGCAAATGATGACGGTATCCGCTCATAAAATATATGGACCCAAAGGTTGCGGCGCATTAATCGTTGATCATAAAACCCCATTGCAAGCCCAGATGTGCGGCGGCGGCCAGGAGTACGGACTGCGCGGCGGAACAGAAAATGTCGCGGCCATTGTCGGTTTCGGCAAAGCTGCGGAATTGGCGTCAGCTGCGTTGGATCGACGCATGACCCATTTGTTGCATTTAAAGAAGCGGCTACAAACCGCACTGCGGAAGATCGAGGGGCTGGTGATATTCGCCGACCGCGTAGCCGGCCTGCCTAATACCGTGCAATTCGGTATCCCCGGTACCGACGGTGAAATGCTGCTGATGCAGCTGGACCGACAAGGAATCGCGGTATCGAGTGGATCAGCCTGTGCCAGCGGCGGCGGCCAGCCCAGCCATGTGTTGATGGCGATGGGTGTCGACAAAGCCTTGGCGAAAAGCGCAATCCGCATCAGCTTGGGACAAGACAATATCGAAGACGAAATTGAGCGATTTATTGTGACGTTGAAATCTTTGATTTCATCGCCGCATTAGAGATGAAATCAGAGCAAATGTCTCTTGAGGGGGATAGCCGTAAAAGGTAGGTTGCATGAAATGCAACCCGATATTTTAATTTCGTTGGGTCAAGCCACGCTAACCCAACATCCCTTTGGTTTTACGGTATGCTCCGGAGGGAAAAAAGGAGATGGTTCGATGAAATATTTTACTTATTGTCTTGTATCCCTTCAAATTCAACTCTTATTTCATGTAATAATTGTCAGATAGAATATTAAAGAGGTACCCGATGTCAGTGACTTTAACAGAAAATGCCGCCAAACAAATCCGAAAACAGCTGGATAAGCGAGGCAAGGGGCTGGGTCTAAGGCTTGGCGTGAAACAAGCAGGCTGCACCGGTTTCGCCTATGTCATCGATTATGCCGATGAGCTGCATCCTGACGACTCGGTTTTTGAAGAACATGGCGTAAAAATAATTATCGGGCAGCACGATCTCAAATTCCTGGAAGGAATTGAAGTGGATTATCGGCGGGAAGGTATCAACGAAGCTTTCCGGTTCAACAATCCCAATGTCAAAGATACCTGCGGCTGCGGGGAAAGCTTTTCGGTCTGAATTGCGCCCTATGCGTTAAGTTTCGGGTCGAAATGGCCGGCCAACCATCATCAAAATTAACGTGGAAAAACCGGCTTAATAAAAGAGGCGAAAGTAGTCGACTCTATAAAAAAACTAAGTTAAACTGCTTATGGCTATCCGTATTGCGGAATGATCAAGCTGTTCTCCCAATACTTCTGAAACTCGGGTTATAGGTGAGGATCATTGATAATGTATAAAAATCTTCTTTGCGCTTTTGGCTTGAGCTTGAGCTTGAGCTTGTCTTGTATAGCTGCTCCACAAACAAATGATTCAACAAACGAGAATCAGCGATCTTCAGAGCAGTCATCTACTTCTAAGGATAATTCCAAAGACAATTCACCGCAAGACAGCGATAAAAAGCCTAACATGGCCGAATACTGTAAAGAGCATACGTGCTAAACCCACCAGACAATAGCGGGGAGTACAGGCAATGAAAATTAAAATAATTATTACAGCTGTCGTCGTTAATGCTATTTTGGTTGTAAATATGGTACTCGCAGCTCCGCCGTGGGACTATATAAATCAGGATTGGGGAGGCATTGAAGACACCGATCAAATAGTGCCGCCTTTCATGTATCCCTATGCCCTATGCGCTCTCGGCCGGCACCAATCGCCTGTGGATCTCGCCGGAGAAAGTAATGCGAGACGGTTTAATAAGTTGCGGTTTAAATATATTCCCGACCAGCCGGATTTTTATAACACGGGCTACGCTGTTCAAGTAAACGCATCTAACGGGTATAAAGGTTATTTAAGGATTGGCAATGATCTATATCCCTTAATTCAATATCACTTTCATGCTCCCAGTGAACACGTTATAGGTGATAAAGACTATCCCGCAGAAATTCACTTTGTTCATATCAGAGACGATGGACGGATTGCTGTTTTAGGCGTTTTTCTTAAGGTGGGTGATGCCAATCCAATCATACAAACCATACTTGACAACGTGTCTTCTGTTGCGTCGGAGCATAACTACGATACCGGTATTACGATCAATCCAACAGGACTGCTGCCACATCATGGCAACTTCTTTTACACTTATGGCGGCTCATTTTACACTTATGGCGGCTCATTAACTACGCCGCCTTGCAGTGAAGGCGTAAGTTGGTATGTTTTGTCTGAACCGATCACGCTCTCTGCCGCGCAATTGAGTCAGTTGGAAGATTTTTATTCTGGAAATGCCCGATTGCTACAGGATTTAAACGGTCGAATGGTTGCCGGAAACTCACCGTTTAATCCATTTCGCCCCCATTTCTAATATTTCCGGAAGACGGATAGTTTTATCAGGAAAACTTTTTTTTACATTACCCGGATCATAGTATCGGACAATGCTTCGTTCTAATTGAAGCAATGGTATAAATTATGGCGTTAAACTGAAATGTTTAACGAATTCTGACCCAAAGTGAAAATCAAATGAGCCGTGACCCGATAAAAGCCAGTATTACAGGTATGCGGAAAGGTTATGGCGAATATGCATTATCGCAACATGATGCGGTGGTTAAGGGAGTTGACCGGGCAAACCAGCTAATAGAATCCATCGAGTTTAATCCGGCTGACGGCTCGTATATACATATGGTCGATCTTGGTGCCGCCGATGGTATTAATTCGTTTCCGGTAGTTGAGAACTTTAGCCGCGCCTTGATGAAAAAAGGCTCACCTCTCAAATTATTGGTTTCCCATGTAGATTTGCCGAGCGCTGATTTTAACGGGCTTTCTCATAATATCCAGGCGTGCGAGTATAGTTATCGACAGTCACTGGCAAATGAGGACGTTATTTTACACAGCGCTTTAGTTCCTGGTTCGTTTTATGACGCGTTTCTACCTGCCGGTTCAGCGGATATCGTTTTCTCTACAACTGCGCTGCATTACGCCGCCAAACCCGCTTCTTCTTTAAGTCAACATGTGCTTCCGTTATTCGCGAACGGGATTAACGAAAAACCCGCATGGGACCACCAAAGCGATAGTGATTTGAACACAGCATTACTTAATATTCACAGCAGCTTGAAAAGTGGCGGAAAATTTTGGGCGGTCGTCCCTGCTTATAGTTGTGATGAAGCAACGGGTGAAATTGCAAATTACTGGTATCGTGAAGTTCTGGACATTATGTGTGACCAGCTTTTAGCGTTGGTGGATAAGGGCATAATGGATATAACTAGCTGGGATGATTTTGTATTGCCCGTACATCAGCGTCATTTGCAGCAGTGGCAGAGATGGTTTACCGACAATGCTTCAATGTTTCGGCTTGATTTCCTCTATGAGGAGGAGCAATCCAATCCGTATCTCCGCCGTTATCGAAACGAACATCACAATCCGGAACGCTTTGCCGATGAATATCTGTCAAGCATTCGGGCATGGAGTGAGCAAATTATAATGCGGCTGCTACCGGATCACGAACAACGAAATGTATTTTTCGAAGGACTACGTGATCAGTTTTTGCGCGAACCTGACCGCTTCGAAAATGATGCTTTCAGCGTGTATATAGGTGCGACACGCTTATAATATGGATATGCTTTAATTGTCGGGATTGCTTTTCGGGGTATTTTGTACTTACATGTTACTTTGCTCCGCTTATGCAGGCCACTGATTATAAAAACAATGCTTGCCATTACGCGCAGCGGCCGATCGGAGGAACCGATTTACTGGCTTTTTACGGCTTGCAGCAGCGCATCACGATTTTGGAATTATCCGGCGCAGCACTTGACGTAGGCTGTGGTTCGGGTCGCTCGACTCGTTTTCTTAAATCACTGGGATTCACGATTGTCGGACTGGATGTCGACACAACGATGATTCGGGAGGCGCGCCGGCTTGATCCTCAAGGCCATTATCAGTTGTATCAAAGAGACAGCGCATACCCTTTTGCGGATGGTGTGTTTGACGTGGTTATTTCGACTTGGGCCGTTTTGGAAATCAATACCTTTGCGTCTCTGCTGCACTTAATGACGGAGTCGGCGCGGGTGCTTCGAGAGCGGGGTAAGGGGTTTATTGTAACCAATACCCCTGATTTTTATGCACACCGCTGGGTATCATGCGAGGTCGATTTTCCCGGCAATAAAGCACCGTTGCAATCCGGTCAGCCGGTTAAGGCGCGGTTAATCCCCGAGGGCATTTGCGTCTATGATACGTTTTGGACCGATCGAGATTTCCGGAAAGCTTTTGCCGCTGCGGGATTGCATGTATTGGCGGCCCACTATCCGTTAGCGCCGGAAGGGGAACAGGATTGGCTCGATGAAAGCAGGATAGCACCGTTTGTGATTTATGAAGTTGAAAAAGTAGGGTAACAGTCGAACGGCTGTTTCATTCAAACAGTTAATAATCGTTGCTTGTTCCGCCGTTATTGTTGAATCATCGATAGTAATACATCATTTTGTTTAGGATTAAGCGATGCCGGCAATGGTTGGATTCGTTTTTTTTCTTCTGATATTTGCGCTGGTCGGCATGCTGTCCGTGCGGCAACGCGTCGGCGAGGCGCAGGATTATCTGCTTGCCGGGCGCAGTGTGGCGCCATCGCTAATTGCACTATCCGCCGCGGCGACAAAATATAGCGGATACATGTTTATCGGCTTGATGGGTTATATCTATGTTTATGGGTTGTCCGCCATCTGGCTGGTATGCGGATTTCTGTTTGGCGATATCATTGCTTTTTATTTTGTGCACCAGCGCGTGCGGCAGGTTGCGGAAGAGACCGGTGCGTTAAGTTTCGCGCAATTATTGAGCAATTGGCACGGCGACGATCATCGGCTGCTGCGCACGGCCGTTGCTTTGCTCACGCTGGTATTCCTGGCGGTATACGCCGCTGCGCAATTTAATGCCGGGGGCAAGGCTTTACATGTGCTGTTTGGGTGGCACAGCCCTTCCGGCGCGATGATAAGCGCAATGCTTATCTTAAGTTATTGCTTCTCCGGCGGCCTGCGTGCCTCCATCTGGACCGATGCCGCACAATCCGTGCTGATGATGATCGCCATGTGGCTGTTGCTATGGGCCGCAGTGCAAGGGGCAGGGGGACTGAACGCTTTTACCGAACGGCTGCAAACTGTCTCCCCCGCTTATCTTGACCTTGGCGCGGAACGCTTCGGTTCGGTGCAAGCCACTGTACTATTCGCTTTCGGCTGGCTGTTCAACGGTATCGGCGTTACCGGACAACCGCAGGTGATGGTTCGTTTTATGGCTCTCGACCGGCCGGAACATACCGCCAGGACGGGCATTTACTATTTTCTATGGAGCGGTACTTTTCTGGTGGCCACGCTAGCGGTTGGTTTAGCCAGCCGCATTTACATTGCAAATGACGGCGGATTCGACGCTGAGCTGGCTTTGCCGACGCTGGCAAGAATGTTGATGCCCGAGGTGGCGCTGGGCGTCATTATCGGCGGGATCTTCGCGGCGACGTTATCGACCACCGACTCGCAGATACTTAGCTGTGCCGCGGTGATCAGTGAAGACTTTCGATTAGGCCGCAGTATTCGCGGTAAACAGTATGCCACTTTCGCCGTGACACTGGCGGCTTTGATTATCGCATTATTTGCCACCGCCAATGTGTTTACTCTGGTCATTGTCGCCTGGTCGGCACTGGCCAGTTCTATCGGACCTCTGGTAATCGTGTATGCATTGGGTGGCCGGCCGAAGCAGGAAGTCGCCATACTGATGATGGCCGTCGGGTTGCTTACCGTGCTGTTCTGGCGGCTAGCTGGATTGCAGGCGTTTGTCTATGAAGGGGCGCCGGGTATCCTGGCGGCGTTGCTCACTTATATTTTGTTTTGCGGTTTCCGTAGCAAGTGCTCAGCTGTCGCCGGGCTGGATTAGCGAAAGTTAACGAGAAGCAGCACCGGAGTAAGTGGCACGGCTTGTCGGTATAATTAAATAGATAGGTTAAAATTTTATGAATAGAGATCCGTTGACAATTCGTGTAGATTGTCATGCCGGCTACCGGGGAGAGGAAACACCAAGGCGTTTTTTCATGGACGATAAAGTCGTTGAAATTGAAGCGGTCATCGATCGTTGGTTGGCTCCCGAATACCGTTATTTTAAAGTACGCAGCAGCAATAACGATATTTATATTCTTCGCCATGATGAGCACTCCAACGGATGGGAATTAACCATGTTCCAAAGCGGCCAATATGTCGGTCATCCGCTATCCTCTACTTGAACGAGCCGCACTGAATAAGGTCTGTCAAATAAGCGATTATCAGCTCCCGGGTAATTGAGCGGTTTTGGGTTTCGCATAGCGAGCATACAAAGCCGGCATCAGAAACAGATTAAATAGCGTCGAAGTCACCAGACCGCCAACAATGACTACCGACATAGGGTATTCGATTTCCTGGCCCGGAATGTTGCCTTTGACGAGCAATGGCAATAACGCGAGCCCGGCGCATGAAGCCTTCATCAAGATAGGCGTCAGTCGCTCCTCGGCGCCGCGCATCGCCAAGGCTAATCCGAATCGCTCACCCTCCTGCTGTTCCAGGTGCCGGTAATGACTGAGTAATAAAATGCCATTGCGGGCAGCGATCCCCAGAACGGTAATAAAGCCGACTAAAGATCCCAGAGACAGCACTCCACCGCCAAGAAAAGCGCCGGCGACGCCGCCAATCAATGCGAAGGGCAGTGTCAGTGCCACCAGCATCACCAAGCGTAATGAACGAAAATCCATATGCAGTAGAACGAGAATGCCCAGTAACGCGGCGCCAGCGAGCCAGCCCAGCCGATCTCGGCCGGCTTGACGCGCGGCATATTCACCGAGAATTTCCGGGTGATAGCCTTGTGCGAAGGAGAGTGTTTGTAAGCGTCTCTGAATTTCTGTCGCCACACTGCCAAGGTCATTGCCGACAATGTCCAGGGTTACATCGAGATGGCGCGAGGCATTTTCCCGTTTTATTTCATTGGGCGTCGGTACAATTTCCAGATGCGACACATCTCCCTACGGCACCTGGGCGCCGCTGGGCGTATTGATCAATGCCTCGGGTAATGCGGTCAGATCATGGCGAACCCGTTCCGCCCCCCACACGGTCACGTCAAAGACTTTCCGATCTCGATAAAACTCGCCGACTTTGTTGCCGCTTACCAGGGTTGTGTCGGCCCGCCGGACTTGCCCCGGTGTGAGGCCGAACAATGCAGCCGTTTCCGGTTTTAGCCGTATCTGAATATGCGGTACCAGCATCTGCGCTGCCACCTTAAGGTCTGCTACGCCCGGTACGTCGGCGATGCGCTTGCTGATTTCTGCCGCCTTGTCGCGAAGCAAGCCGGTGTCCGGCCCATAAAGCCGTATCACCATTGTTGCACTGGCTCCGGTTAGCACTTCCTTGATGCGTTCGCGAAGATAGGTCAAAACGTCGCAATACAAACCCGGATAACCGTCTACATTATCTTTGATAGGTAATAATTAGATGAAAAATAGCGGCTCAAGTTGGAAATTTTTTGCGGCCAAGGCAATCAGCCGCGCGGTTTCTCATTGCATCAATCCAGTACTGATTGGTCAAACGGGCCATGTCGTATGACCGGGTCGCATATTCGGCTTGCCATTTTTCCAGATTGGCTTGATTTAACTGCGATCAGTCGTCGACAAAAATCACCGGCAAACCGGTAAACAAAGGGTCAAGCGAGGAATGCTGCATAACAACCACGTGTCCGAGAACCAATGCTTCCCAGGTCCGATGGCAGTCCAGGCCGTTGCCGTGGTGGCTGAGTGCAAACATAAATTTTCCCCGTTCCCGTCACATGTCATGCTGCGGCAGAAATTTGTCTTGTTCGTAAACCAGCGGATTGCCTTCCAGCAGGCACATCAGCATTAACCGCGTCAATGCATTGCTTGACCCCATTCTTATCGGATCCACACGTGGCCGGATTGCAGCATCGGCGTATACTCGAGGGATCCTTTTAAACGTGTTGTTCAGGCTGCCGCGGATTTCTTCAAGCTTAAGCTGTTGATCGACTACCGACATCTGCGGCATGCCCCAAAAGGCTCGTCGCTGTATGGTGTGAAAGTCCATACCGATCGGTAGCGGTGAAACAAAACCGGACTCAACCGTGCCGTCATAGTTTTGCGTATACCAGTGCAGGACTTGCGGGCAATTCATTAAAATGGCGGCTTGCTCGGGCATTGAGGACGGTATGCTTAAATCTGTATCGGCAGTCACGAGTACGAAATCGACATTGACCCGCGGTAAAATCGTGCGCACAAAAAAATCGAGCCAATCGGCTTTTATCCATAGCAAATCGCCGTGGTTGATTTTTATTGCCAATTTACGGTAGTAATCCCGTTGCGAGCGGGTATTGGAGTTTTCATGATAATGGTAATGCCCGTCAGGAAAATCTTCCGGAAGGCGGTGGTCGCAGAGAGCGGCAATGCCCTTATTCCAGAGCCAGGGTGTATCAGGCATAATGATTGAATTAATGGAGATGTTTACACAAGAGCGGGTTTAGCAAAATGCCAAATTGCAAATTGTACCAACTATGTGGGTTAATTTCCTGATGGCATTGTATTTTGTTCAAAATGTCTAAAAATTACTGATAAGATCGGAGACAAATCATATGTAATTGCGCATTGTAGGGTGACTGTTATCCCCAGAAGCTGTGGATAACCCTGTCAATATTCTGTAATTTTGTAGATTAATCTCTTGGTGTTATTGTAGTTCAGTCAAAATGTCTGAAAATTGGCCAGGATTGAAAAAAAGTATTTTTGTTTATGAATGACAGGGACGGAAGGAAAATTGCCCGCCTATGGCGGATTTATCGTTATTGTTATCATCAAACAGACCGAGTCAGATGCATTGGCGGAGTTTGTCTGTAAGCGGTACAACAAGTGTGTCGGTAATCATGTTCGATCAAATTTTTGTAAATGGGTATTCCATTGAAAAAGCAGCACGTTAAATTGACTATCCCTTCCGATCTTGCCTATCTCCCTATCGTTTTAAATGTAACCCGCGAAATGGCTAAAATTATGGGGTTTGCCGAAGGAGATATTTATAAGCTTGAAGTAGGCGCTGAAGAGGCCGTTACCAATGTTATTAAATATGCGTTCGATGAAGCCGAAGATGCCAATTTTGATGTCATTTTGGAAGGTGAGCCTATCGGGCTGAATATAATTATTAAGGAAAAAGGCGTGCCTTTTGACCCGACGCTGATTCATCAGTATTCAAAAGATACGCTCGCTGAAGATCTGAATCAAAAAGGTCTAGGCACGTACCTGATGAAACAGTTTGTCGATGATGTGCTGATTCGGAATTTAGGCCGAGAGGGAATGGAAACGCACCTTTTTAAACATTTAAATAATAAACAAATCCACGAATTGATTTCCGCGGAAGAATTAGCGGTAATGGAGCAGGAAAAAACCGCTAAATCCTTGCCAGAAGGATCGGTCGACTATACCATCCGGCGCATGCAGCCGTCACAGGCGGTTGACGTGTCCAAAGGAGCGTACAGCTCTTATGGTTATACCTATGCGCATGAGGATATTTATTATCCCGATCGCGTGCGGGAGCTAAATAAAACCGATAAACTGATTTCGTTTGTTGCGATTACCCGGCAACAGGAGATCATCGCACATAATGCCATAGAGAACGAAGTCGGTATGCCGCCGGAATTGGGGGCTGCCTTTACCAAACCCAAGTATCGTCACCAGGGCTGTTTGAATCATCTAATTGCAGCTATTCTTGACGAAGCGCGGCAACGGAATTATAGCGGCATGTATGCACGTGGCGTGACAACGCACCCGTTTTCCCAAAAAACGTTATTGAAATATGGCTTTAAGGAAAGCGCGCTGTTTATCTCAAGCGGTATTGAACGGAAATACAAAGGGATAGAACAAAAAAAAATTCAACGAGAAAGTGTCTTTATTATGTACCGGTATTTTTTATCGCCAGGGCCGCGTCAACTATATCCACCCGCTCATCATCGGCAAATGATCACCGGAATCTATCAAAATCTCGGAGTCTGCCCGGTATTGGCTAATGCCGAACCGGCTACCGCCGCATTGCCGGCCATCGAGACTGCCGTCAATCTAAAAACCGACCCGGCCAGCATGACCGCACATATCTTCATCGTCCGCTACGGCCAAAATGCATTGTTGCTGGTTAAAGCCAATTTGAAAGCGCTTTGTCTGCAGCGTCTTGAAACGGTCTATCTGCATTTGCCTTTATCGGATCGATACACGTCGGTATTTACCGAACAGTTTGAGACACTGGGGTTTTTCTTTAGTGGCATCATGCCTGGCGATCAGGGTAATGATGAGTTGATTCTACAATATCTCAACAATTATATGATTGATTATGAACTGCTGCGCTGTGCTTCGGATGTGGGCATTCAATTGTTGGATTATGTCCGTAAAGCCGATCCGAACCAGTTTGATGGAGGAATAGGTAAGACTTAAGCGGTTAACGGGCTATGCCCGGCTATTTTATCTTGATCTTGGTCATCATGCCCGCTTCAGCATGTTCGAGGATATGACAATGAGTCGCCCATAAGCCTTTGTCCAATGGCACCAATGCGATGTCTACCGATTCTTTAGGGCCGATCAACACTGTGTCGCGCCAGAAGTTTTCGTTTATCTCAATTCCGTCACGGGCAATGACTTTAAAAAATTGGCCGTGCAGATGCATCGGGTGCAGCCGTGATGAGTGGTTGTTAAAGCGCAGCCGGGCAAATTTACCGAAATGCAATGTTTGCGCAGTGACCGCAGGCCATATTTCATCGTCAATGGTCCAGGCAATGCCGTAAGGTCCGCCCCTTTGTGCATCGAGCTGAAATTCATGTAAGACTGGCGCAGTCAGCGCTTCTTGCCAGTCAGGGAAATGCTCCGCCCGAGGGGGGCTGAAAAGCGGTGTGTCAACCGGGGATTCTTGTGCAACTTCCAGAACCGCGAGCGGTGTTATTTTCCTCGAGAAAGTGTTGACAATAACATAACGGCGTCCCACAGCGTTTTTCGGGATAACCAGGTCCAGATCTATCCGGTTGCCAGGTGCTAGATTGAAATGTTTTAATGGAAACGGTTCGCCGGTTAACATGCCGTCCACGGCAATAACCAGCGGTGAAAGATCCGGGAGTAAAGGAGCGAAAACCCGGCCGTTGGCGACATTAATCATCCGGATGCGGATTCTTTCCCCTGCTTTGATCGGAAATGACGGCTGAAACCGTCCGTTGACCGTTGCAAAATTCCCCCAGCGGCCGTCATGGGCAAGATCGTGTTGCGTAACAAACCGGGGGTCTATTTGCGCATCTTTTTCCAGCAGCCAATCATCGACGACCAGCACCAGATCCTGCGAATATGCTGGTTCATCTGCCTCCTCTACTACCAGCACGCCATGTAATCCTCTTTCAATTTGTTCCGCGCTGTTAACGTGCGGATGAAACCAGAAAGTTCCGGCATCTTTAGGAGTGAACTGATAAATGTAGCTGTCGCCGCTTGCTATCGGCTGTTGTGTGATTCCGGGAACGCCGTCCATCGCATTGGGTACCCGGATGCCGTGCCAATGAATGGTAGTCGGTTGCGGTAATTTATTTGTGAAATTGATGCGGATAGTTTCACCGAGTTTGATGCGAAAAGTCGGTCCGGGTATTTGTTCATTATAGGCCCATACTTCGGTTCGGTAGGGAATTGCAATTCCCCATTGACTTGGCGAAGCGACAAGTTTGAAAGCTCTGATTTTTTGGGGCGGGGCGGCGTTTTCAGGATAAGCGCCGGCAAATTGTTGTTCCAGAACCGCAATGCCGGCGGTGTCCGCTAATGCCGGTTTTTCCGTTGCGCTAAGAGCAGCCGGAGCAAAACCGGCCACTATCAGGCTGAGCGGCAACAGGCCGGCAGCTTTGAAATTCTTGATTGGCAATACGACGTATTTGACGTTCATCCACATGGGCATATCATACATTACAGAGACGCTTTGGCTACCTCTTCTGCTGGCGATAGAGAATGTACGGGGTTAACAAAACGAGATTTGATGGGCAAACCGGAAGCCTCTCGAGAGTTTTATCAATATGCACCAATTTATTTTTTGCTTGTTAATGAAATGAGTTGGGTGTTGATTTATTCACTATATTTCAATAAAGGATCCTAATAGGTCCAACAAGTCTTGAGGAATTTCAATTGCAGCGATGAACATACCGTCAATTTATTCAACATCCCACAGCCAGATTGAAAACCGGACTATGTCGCCTTCGTCCGGTTTGTTGGTTTTACTATACGCTTACGGATACGCTTAATCAATACCCCGGTTGCCGGTTCAAATTATCGAAAATAAATGTGTAAAATTCTATAAAAAACATAATAAATTGACAGCCGGCTGGTTGTTACGAAGGGGGGAGTCCGGCCAATAAACGCGGTTGCTGTTTTTTGTCTTCATTGTTTATTGGTTTTCGGTTAGATAAGTATTCCAACTACCGCAGCAGTACTGCTGGTGGCAAGAGTACCGGCCACAATGCTTTTTAGCCCGAGTGCGGTAATTTCCTGCCGGCGTTCCGGGGTCATCGTGCTCAGGCCGGCAATCATGATTCCCAA
>JBNLCC010000116.1:0-2827 GCA_050303615.1 Methylococcaceae bacterium
GTGAAGCCGCCCAGCCGGTCAAGGAAACGCGCCATCAGGGTTTGATTGTCGCTATCGGAAGACGCTGTGCAGAAACCGGCCAGTTTATGTTCCGGAATGAACATAATAAATGCCGGAATAAAGGTAATGGTCCAGATCCAGGCCAGGAACACGCCGATGGCGATAAAAATGCCGAACACCTGTACCGGCGGAATCGGCGTTAATGCCAGCGAACCGAAACCGGCGATCGTGGTCAGCGAAGTGTAAAGCATCGGCGAAAACAATTCATTCATCACATGTTCCAGGGTTTTGCGCCGGTCCCGGAATTCGCCGTAGCGGTCAAAAAAGTCCGACAGGATATGGATGGCATCCAGTACCGCGATGGGCATGATGAAAATCGGTATCATCGAGCTCATGATATGAATGGTATTGCCGCTGATGACCAATAACCCCATCGTCGACAGCGCGCAGACGATGGCAACGATCATCGGCGAAACGATAAACACCAGCCTTTTAAAAAACCACCACAGCAGCAAAAAAATAACCAGCATCGCCAACGGCGCGGAAATGGCCATCTGGTAAAACATTTCCACGCCGAAGGTGTCTTCGGCCACCGGCAGGCCGGTAATATAATAATTTTCTTCGGTATCGCCGAATGACGCGATCTTGGCCAGCAGCTTTTCGCGGATGTCGTAGCTCAGATGCTTGTCGGTCAGCGGCAGATACAAGGCGATCGCCTTGCCGTCGTTACTGACCAAGGTGCCCTTCAAAAAAGGGATGTTTTCGGCGCGTTTGCGCACCTGCAGCGCCTCCTCCCCGGTAGCCGGAGGCTCTGGCATCAGCCAACTGAAATTAACCGTGCCAAGGCCGCCCTGTTCGATGTTGTCGACCATGGAAGGCGCCAGCATGTCGATTTCGATCACTCCGGCGGTTTTATCGGTGCGGTCCGGGTCCGACCAGCTTAAGGTGCGGGCGTATTGCGAAAGGTCATAAATACGCTTCAGCGTTTGCGGATTAAAGACTCCCTGCGGATTTTTGTCATTGGTGATGCCGACCACGACAATGTCGCTCAACGAGAATTCCTTTTTCATCCGGTTGTGGAACACACGCGCCGGCTCTTCCGCCGACAGCATGTTTTCCGGGTCGGTGTCGACCTTAATCGTCGGCAGCGGCGCGAACTGTTCAGGCCAGAAATTGGGTGCCGCCGCCAGAAAAATGATGACCAGAGTTATGATCGTCATCAGCCAGGTGATCAATTTCGGATGGTTGATCGAAAACCGCACGATCGGATTTACCGGTTTTGAATCACGGTTCGCTTGATTCATGTTTTTCTCCTTAAACTGGCTGAACAAACGGTTGGTTATGCTGAGCGTATTAATAAAGTAAAGTCGGCGCGCTGCAAAATTCGGTATTCCAATCGCTTCTTTCTCCGGGAGGCATGGCGGGACGGGATAAAAAACCGGAATTTGCAGTGCGAACACTAAAAGTACGGGATACTTTAGCAGATGCTAATATAGTGTTCAAGTTTTGCGACAGCATGGCTGGGGGAGGATATTGTCGTGATTCCGGAGTAAGATTTGTTTTTATTTGATTATATGATTTTGCAACAGTGGAATCAGATTTGCGGAAAAAGTCGTTACTCTATCCTTATTTCCCTTTCCCGAGCGAACCGTAATTTGCTTATAGCCAAAGTCAACGTCGTGAACGCGCAAGTGCGATGCCTCGCTGGTACTTACACCGCTGCCGAAGAGCAACTTGACAAACAACTGCGGTGTGCCATTCATCAGGGTAATGATTTCCTTAAGATGGGTAAGAAACGCCTCGATTTTGGCTTCAGGTTCAATCAATAATTCCGATTTATCGTTAAATCGATGGTATTTGACGAACTGGATAATCCGGGCACAATAAGAACGTTCCGTACGGATCGACTAGCGTTTCACCCGTAGGACATTTCTCACTATCGATATTGCCCGAAATACCGGTCAATATTAACGAGACCAAGACACGAGTGGTGGACGCCCGCGAGGAATCTTTTGACTTTCTCGGCTTCAGCTTCCATGTGAGGCGAAGCCGCAAGAGCGGCAAACACTATCCCCATGTTGAACCGTCACGACGCTCGGTGCAGCGGATCAAAGACCGCACGAAGGCACTGACCGATCGGCGACGTACGCCGGTGCCGATGACGATCATTATCGGAGAACTCAACAGCACTCTGCGCGGCTGGTCCACTTATTTCCATCACCGCAATTGCACACGGGTCATGTCCAAAGTGAAAATGCATGTGGAAGAGCGTGTGCGTACCCACCTGCGAAGGCGCTACAAGCTGGTCAGTCGAGCACAGGGCTACCGCCACTACTCAGGGCATGTAATTTATGGACGCTATGGGCTTTTCAAACTGCCGACGCATGCTCACTGGCGATCGGCGCATGCCTTGGTGTGAAGAGCATCGGAAAGCCGTGTACGGGAGAATTGTATGCACGGTTTGATGAGGGAGGACAGGCCAACAGGACCACGTCCCGGCTAGTGAGGCACCGCCAGACGAAAGAGGCGGCAACAGATCGGCCGGTGCTACGGTGATGGTAACCTGTTCTCTACTCTACCTTACTTCATGGCCTTCTCTAAATAACGGTAAGTTGCATAAAGACGGCAGAAAAACGACTGCTTTCTGGAATAAAACACAGTATTTTCTCGCCGGGTTTTAGTTTGGCGCTGTTAAATAATTCTTCAAGCATGATGTAAATAGAGGCCGAACCGGTGTTGCCTTTGGTGTACAAGTTGGTAAACCATTTGTCTTTGGCGATATTGAAATCGATTTTTTCCAGGGAGTGGGCAAGCGGTTCTTCGAAGT
>JBNLCC010000117.1:0-18348 GCA_050303615.1 Methylococcaceae bacterium
TTGGACCTGAGTGGCCTTACGGGTGTCAATCGCCTGCACATAACGCTGCAACTCGGTTATTTTTGCCGGTAATTTATCGTGGTTCGGTAATTTTTCGATGGCATCAGCCATATCGGCAATGCAGCAGGCTACAGAACGCGGCAAGGCAGCGTCGCGCAACAGGTAATTCAATACGTCGTCACCGGTGATCCGGCTTCTGACATGTTGTCGATACATCAGCAAGGCATTAAACGTCTGCAGAATATTCATCCACAAAATGCTTTCATACTGGCGCATTTCATGACTGCGTGACTCGGAAAGCAGTAATGTTGCCAATTCAAGAATGCGGCTGCTCATGTCGGCGCGTTCGATATTTCTGCCCAGACGTATAAACCGGTAGAGATGGTTGTGGCTCATATAGCCGGATAACAGCCCGGTAAAACGCTGGCAGCCTTCCATTATTTCGTTCAAAAAGATTACCCGCCCGCGACGACTGGATACCATATCCAGATTATCTTTGGTAAACAGATACATTTCGTTAACCTGTTCCCAGGCTTCATCGGGCAGCAGCTCCCGCGTCGTGCGCATGTTTTCACGGGCAAAGTTCAAAGAGGAAAGCAAGGACCCCGGGGTTTTCGCGTCAGCCAGCAAAAAACGCGCTACATTACGTTCATTGGCCGTCTTGTGCTTTTCATAAAACTGTTCTTCATAACCGTTAATACGAATCAGTTGCTGCCAACCCATTTCCACCCCTTTGGGGAGGTCCAGCAGCAGGTTCATGTACACGCTGACCAGACGTGCGGAATTTTCGCTCCGCTCCAGATAGCGAGCTAGCCAGTAAATGCGTTCTGCGGATCGGGATAGCATTATTGTCTCTCCAGTTCGATAATCCACGTGTCCTTGCTGCCGCCGCCCTGAGAGGAATTCACAACCAGTGAGCCTTTTTGCATCGCTACCCGGGTCAGCCCGCCGGCGGTGACGAAAATATTCTCGCCCTGCAGGATAAAGGGCCGTAAATCGACATGCCGGGGCTCAAGTTTGTCGTTGCAAAAGGTCGGCGAAGTGGAAATAGTGAGGGTGGGCTGCGCGATATAATTACGAGGATTTTTTTTAATTACTTCGCGAAAAGCCGCTACTTCTTTGGCAGTTGCATGCGGCCCCACCAACATCCCGTAGCCGCCGGACTCGTTGGCCGGTTTAACAACCAATTCCTCCAGATGTTGCAAAACATAGTCCAGCTGGTCCGCTTCGGCACACAGGTAAGTGGGCACATTCGGCAGCATTGGCTGTTCATTCAGATAATAGCGAATCATCTCCGGCACATAGGCATAAACCACCTTGTCATCGGCTACACCGGCTCCCGGAGCATTGGCCAGCGCGACACGGCCGTTACGCCAGGCGCGCATCAAGCCCGGCACCCCCAGCACGGAGTCTTTTCTGAATACCTCCGGGTCTAAGAATTCATCATCAATGCGCCGATAAATGACATCGACTTTTTGTAAACCTTCAATGGTGCGCATATAGACGCAGTCATCACTTTCAACCACCAAGTCGGAGCCTTCCACCAATTGCGCCCCCATCTGTTGTGCGAGATAGGCATGTTCAAAATAGGCGGAATTGTAAATGCCCGGAGTCAATACTGCTATCTGTGGAGATAAGCTATATTCGGGAGCTATCGAACATAACATCTCATGCAGTTGGGCCGGGTAATCGTCAATCGGCAAAATGTTGATATTTTCCAGCAATTCAGGGAAAACGCGTTTGGTGATGACCCGGTTTTCCAGCATATAGGAAACTCCCGAAGGCACGCGGAGGTTGTCTTCGAGTACATACATGGTACCGTCCTTATCGCGTACCAGATCACTGCCGCAAATATTCGCCCAGACATTGTAACGCGGTTTCATACCGATACATTGACTACGAAAATTTTTGGAACTTGTGATAATTTCAGCAGGCATCAATCCTTCCTTAATAAAGGTCTGTTCAGCGTAGATATCACTGATAAAATGATTCAACGCCCGAAGCCGCTGTTTGAGGCCCTGTTCAATGTAGCGCCACTCCTGCGCTTCGATAATCCGCGGAATAATATCGAAAGGCCAAGCGCGATCGATATTGCCCTCGTCACTGTAGACGGTAAAGCTGATACCCATCTCCAGAATGGCCAGTTCCGCGGCAATCTTGCGTTTTTCTATGCTGTCCTGACTCAACATATTCAAATAACGGCACAGACTATAACTGCCGGGCCTGGGCTGATAACCGGAATACATCAGTTCATCATAAAATGCATCGATTTGATAGTTTTCCCAGATTTTAGACATGTAGCTTACATCCTTAGGTACTCTGCAAGATAGTTATCTTAAAAAATAAGCACTAATTATGCCACATTAATTTCAAGCTAATTCCCTGATATTGATTATAGAATTTTATTGTTTCGGCAAAGTTGTCAGTCCAAATGCACTAAAATGGAGCAAAATCAACAGGAATTGGGGTTAATTTTTGATTCAAGGTATGATTTTGCACTATTTTGGTGAGATGAATTGTTTGACGTGTCAATATTTTATAAGCGGGTGATTCAATTCAAGCTAAGTGCTATATTAAACAAAGATAACCGGGTCCGGTGACCTTGGGGCACAAAGGTTGTGCCTATGGACATATTGATCGTATGTAAGTTAACTCTAAAGTAGGACAAATTATGAAAAAAACTTTTTCGCTGTTGATGATCGGTACGTTTTTTAATGCTGCTGCAACGGCTGCCGATACTTATACGATTGATTCAAGACATACTTTTCCCAGCTTTGAAATCAGTCACCTGGGGTTTTCGGTTCAACGAGGCAGATTTAATCATACCACCGGTAAAGTGAGGTTGGATCCGGAAACAGGGAAAGGCAGCATGCGCATAACAGTGGATGCTGCTTCCATCAGCACCGGTCTCGCTGAATTGGAAGAACACTTGCGAGGGGAAGATTTTTTCGATGTTGCGCACTATCCGGATATTACCTTTACTTCGGACCAACTGCAGTTTAATAACAAGCGACTCGTCGCGGTGAACGGAAATTTGACGATTCATGGTATTACCAAACCGGTCATGTTGAGAGTGGATCATTATCATTGCGGATTGAATATGATTTCGATGAAAAACGTTTGTGGTGCTAATGCGGTCGCATCTATCAAACGTTCTGATTTTGGAGTGGATAAATATGCGCCAATGCTGGCCGATGATGTCAAAATCATCATTCAGGTTGAAGCGATAAAAGACTGATTTTTTTAAGCTTAAATAATTGATATATAATATATATTGTAACGATTCAGTTTTTGATGTAACATCAAAAGCGTAGTTAACGGCTGCGTAGCAAAGTGGTTATGCAGTGGCCTGCAAAGCCATCTACACCGGTTCGATTCCGGTCGCAGCCTCCATTTGTGACGGTATGCTCAACTTGTCAGTAAAAAATATTGATCGGTAGAACAATTTAGTTTTTTGACCTAATTAACAAAAATTTAAAATCTTTTTGTATTTTCTCTTGAATTTAACCAACCAACCCCAATGATGAACTTATGCGCTCACTCGTGGTCATTATTATGGTCATGAAAATGGCTGCGAATGAAGATTTTTAATCTTTAATATAGTATTTGTCTATTTTGTTATTTGAAGTTAAGGTAACTACCCTGACGTTCAAGAATAATAAGGAGAAAGAGGATGTCAAAAGGTCATAATTTACAGGATAATTTTCTTAATGCTTTAAGAAAGGATCACACCCCCGTTTCAATTTTCCTAGTCAATGGAATTAAGTTACAAGGACGTGTGGATTCATTTGACCAGTATGTCATTATGCTAAAAAATACGGTGAGTCAAATGGTCTATAAGCATGCTATATCAACGATAGTTCCCGGAAAACCCATAAAACTGACACGCGATAACGAACTGATTGAAAACTAAAATCCGTTTAACTTTAACGATGAGGTGTGTTTTTGTTCGAGCGTCCTGAAGCCGGTGAGCGGGCCGTACTTGTTCACCTGTCTCTGCAGGCTGGTCAGGAAGATCTGTTTGAATTAAAAGAATTGGCTAGCTCGGCCGGAGCCGATCCTGTCTATGTGGTGACCGGAAGCCGTCGTACGCCTGATCCAAAATCTTTTGTCGGTTCCGGAAAGTTACAGGAATTGGAACAGATCATCAATCAGTATTCAGCAGACCTCGTCTTATTTAATCATCCTCTTACGCCCAGCCAGGAGCGGAATTTGGAGAAGGCATTAGGCGTCAGGGTTGTCGATAGAAATGGATTGATATTGGATATTTTTGCCCAGCGAGCGCAAACCTTTGAGGGCAAGCTTCAAGTTGAATTGGCGCAACTGCGTCATCTGTCTACACGGTTGATACGGGGCTGGACCCATTTAGAGAGGCAGAAGGGCGGTATCGGTTTGCGCGGACCCGGTGAGACGCAGTTGGAAACCGATCGCCGCTTATTGGGCATTCGTATAAAACAGATACAACGACGTCTTGATAAAGTAGTTAAGCAACGGCATCAAGGCAGGGTTAAGCGAAAAAAAAGAGAAATCCCATCCATTTCTCTCGTCGGCTATACCAATGCCGGAAAATCCACTTTATTTAATAGTTTAACAGGGTCGGATATTTATGCGGCAAACCAATTGTTTGCTACTTTGGACCCCACCTTGAGGCGGTGTGCGTTGCCGGGTGGTTCCGAAATTGTTATGGCTGATACGGTGGGTTTTATTCGGCATTTGCCCCATGAGTTGGTTGCCGCTTTTAGATCCACTTTGCAGGAAGCGAGCGAAGCGGATTTGCTGTTGCATGTTGTTGATGCCAACGCTGAAGACCGGGATGATACGATATTTCAGGTTAATCAGGTGCTTGAAGAGATTGGTGCGCAGCAAATCAGGCAATTGCAAATCTTTAATAAAATTGATTTACTGGACGGTTTTCTCCCAAGGGTGGATCGTGACGAATCGGGAAAAGCGGTAAGGGTTTGGCTATCCGCAAAAACCGGTGATGGGGTTGAGTTATTGTTTCAAGTGCTGGCGGAACAGTTTATCGGCAATAAAGTCAAGAAAGTATGCCATCTATTACCCTCGCAGGGACGACTCAGGGCTAAACTGTTTTCTTTGGCGAAAATCCTTAAGGAAGAGGTCAATGAATGCGGCGGATGGGATATGTCAATTGAAATTGACAAGAAACATTTAGGTTTGTTAAAAACCGTGCATGTTGAAGAAATATAGTGAACCGGTTTGTGTAAATCCGAGTTTTTTAGGATAATTTCTTACCTAAATGATCAGTATTTGATTTTTTTACTCGCAATGTTGCCTTAACCGGGCAAGAGCTGTACAAATTTTAGACGCAATCCGAAATTGGAGTATGTATATGTCGTGGAATGAGCCTGGCGGCGATAAAAAAGACCCGTGGAGCGGGCGTGAAGACGAGAAAGGGCCTCCCGATCTGGATGAGGCGATCCGTTCATTACAAGAAAAGCTGGGTGGTATATTCGGCGGAGGCAGTCGCGGAGGCGGAGGCAAAAGTTCCTCCGGCGGTTCTATTGCTGGTCTGGGGTATCTGGCCGCGGGAGCCTTGATTTTATGGGGCTTGAGCGGGTTTTATATTGTAGACGAGGGTAATCGTGGTGTTGAAACGCGTTTCGGCAAATATACAACGACTACCCAACCCGGTTTGAACTGGCATTTGCCGTTCCCGGTTGAACAGGTGGATGTAATCAACATAAAGCAGCAGCGATTCATTGAACTTGGCTATCGTTCCGGGGGCAGTCAGCGAACGCTCGGCTCCGTGCCCAAAGAAGCGCTGATGCTGACCAAAGACGAAAATATCGTTGACATTCGTCTGGCGGTTCAATATCAGATAAAAGATGCAAAAGAGTATGCTTTCAATGTATTTAATCCTGATGCGACATTGAAGCAAGTTACTGAAAGCGTTGAGCGCGGCGTTATCGGGGCCAGTAATATGGATTTTGTTCTGACTGAGGGGCGTAGTGAAATTGTTTCCGAGATCAAGCAGGAAATACAGCAGGTCATGGATTCCTATCAATCAGGAATTTTGGTTACCAGTGTAAACTTACAGGATGCTCAGCCTCCGGAGCAGGTGCAGGGGGCATTTGAAGATGCGATCAAGGCGCGGGAAGACAAACAACGCCTGATCAATGAAGCGGAAGCATATTCCAATGACGTCATACCCAGGGCACGCGGTGCAGCATCCAGAAAACTACAGGAAGCTGAGGGTTATAAAGCCAGTGTGATCGCGAAAGCAGAGGGTGAGTCCGCACGTTTCAAAAAGTTACTCGTTGAATATAAAAGAGCGCCCGAAGTGACTCGAAAACGTTTATATATTGAAGCGATGGAGTCGGTACTCAAAAAGACCAACACTGTCATGGTGGATGTGCAAGGCAGTAATAATCTGCTTTATCTGCCTTTGGATAAGATTGTTCGCGGGCAGCCGGCTGCCGTCGAAACAGAAACGGTAGCTGAAACCGTTGTTACCGAGCCTTTTCATGCGGGGAGCGCTGAGCAGACCTTTCGAACTTCAACTCGCGGCCGCGATGCAAGGGGACGCTAATGACACAAAATAAGATCTTAGTCGGCGTTGCTGCGCTGTTGTTAATTGGGATGATGTGTGTATTCACCGTTGCCGAAACTGAAAGAGCAATTCTGTTCCGGTTTGGTGAAATTGTCAGATCCGATTTTGAGCCGGGTCTGCATTTGAAAATTCCGCTAATTAATAACGTGAAGAAATTTGATAAGCGAATTCTCACTTTAGATTCAAAGCCGGAGCGCTTTTTAACGTCGGAAAAGAAAAATGTGATCGTTGATTCCTTTGTTAAATGGAAAATCGGCGATGTTAATATCTTTTATACCGCCGTTGCCGGAGATATTGATCAAGCCAATATCCGTCTTGAACAAATCACTAAAGATGCATCCCGCAGTGAGTTCAGTAAACGAGATATTAAAGAGCTGGTTTCCACCGATCGCAGCATCATACGGGAAGAACTAATTAAAAACATCACGCCGTTGGCTGCAGAGTTGGGGATGCAAATCGTTGATGTACAGGTTAAGCGTATTGATTTGCCGCCGGATGTGAGCCATTCCGTATATAGTCGTATGGAGGCTGAACGTGCCAGAGTCGCACGGGAGTTTCGTTCGCAAGGCGCTGAAGCTGCGGAACGAATTCGGGCCGATGCGGATAAACAACGGCAGATCATTTTGGCGGATACCTATCGTGATGCTGAAAAACTGAGAGGTGAAGGCGATGCTAAATCTGCCGACATTTATGCGGAGGCTTATGGACAGGATGTTGAGTTTTTTAGTTTTTACCGTAGTATGAATGCTTACCAACAGACTTTCAACAGCACTAACGACATGATTGTTTTGGAGCCGGATTCTGATTATTTTAAATATTTTAAAAATCAGAAATAGCATATAATATTAAGAAATTATGACAGTATGAAACGCTCCACTCGTGTGGGGCGTTTTGTTTGAGCGGGTTTATATAATGCTGAAAAAAGATCCATGGCTTTTGCCCGATGGAATAGAAGAAGTCTTGCCTGGTGACGCGCTTTATTTGGAACAGCTGCGACGAAGGCTGCTGGATGTATTTTCCGTTTGGGGATACGAACTGGTTATCCCTCCGTTGATTGATTATCTGGATTCTTTGTTGACGGGCAGCGGGCATGATCTGGATTTGCAGACATTCAAATTGACAGACCAACTGAGCGGTAAACTGTTGGGGATCAGGGCTGATATGACACCCCAGGTTGCCAGGATCGATGCCCATAATTTAGCCCGCGAATGGCCTACTCGCCTTTGTTATGCGGGAACAATCCTACATACACGCGGCGATCCGCTGGAAAAAACCCGGATACCGATGCAGATTGGCGCCGAGTTATACGGACATGCGGGTATAGAAAGTGATTTGGAAGTCATTTTGTTAATGCTGGAAATGCTGGCCATGTCGGGTTTACTGAATGTTCACCTGGATCTAGGGCATGTAGGAATTTATCGGGCCTTGTCCGTTCTGGCGGAACTTGACCGGCATCAGGAATCGGCGTTATTCGATGTGCTACAGCGTAAAGCCAACGCAGAACTGTGCGAATTGCTTGACGGCTATAAGCTAGCGGATGATTTAAAATCAGTTTTTCTTAAATTGCCCGAATTGAATGGCGGCAAGCAGGTGCTGCAAAAAGCGCGTCAGGTTTTACCCGACGGTAATCAAGAAATAAACAAAGCGCTGGCTGATCTGGAGTTTCTCGCTGACACGCTACATGCGCGCTTCCCATCCTTGCCCATTAGCTTTGATTTGGCGGAACTGCGCGGATATCACTATCATACCGGCGTCGTTTTCGCTGCGTTTATTCCAACCGTAGGCAGGGAAATAGCTCGCGGCGGCCGTTATGATAATATAGGTGAAGTTTTCGGTCGTGCCCGGCCGGCAACCGGTTTTAGTGCCGATTTGAAATTACTGTCCGCGTTAACAAAAAATGACCGTTACGATAATAGTAGAACGGAGAAGATTTTTGCGCCCTATGACCCGGACGCGGAATTGCTGGAATTGGTGAGAGATCTACGGGCCCAGGGACGTACGGTCGTACAACAGCTTCCGGGACAACTTGGGAATGAAGCTGATTTGAGTTGTACTTCGCAAATAATAAAAAATGACCAGGGCTGGATCGTTGCCCCTTTATAAATAGCTGGAAAAAGAATGGGAAAAAACGTTGTAATTATTGGTGCCCAGTGGGGTGATGAAGGTAAAGGTAAATTAGTCGATTTGCTGACTGAGCGTGCCGATGCCGTGGTGCGTTTTCAAGGCGGTCATAATGCGGGTCACACGCTGGTGATTAATGGTGATAAAACCGTTTTGCATTTAATTCCTTCCGGTATATTACGGGAAAATGTTCAATGTCTGATCGGTAACGGTGTTGTGCTTTGTCCTCAGGCCTTAATGGAAGAGATTGAACTGCTTGAACAAGCCGGCATTAAAGTTAGAAACAGGCTGTTGATCAGCGAGGCCTGTTCGTTGATTTTACCTGCGCATGTAGCGATTGACCAAGCCAGGGAAAAAGCCAGCGGCAGCAAGGCAATCGGCACTACCGGCCGCGGAATTGGTCCGGCATATGAAGATAAAGCGGCACGTCGCGGTGTCCGTGCCGGTGACTTGTTATATCCGGTGGTATTTGCCGATAAACTGAAAGAGCTGATTGATTATCATAATTTCATGTTGACCCGTTATTATCAGACGGAGTCAGTCGATTATCAGCAGATTCTCGATCATTTACTGCAGCTCGGCGAGCAGATCACGCCGATGCTGACCGACGTTGGGGAGCTACTGCATAATTATCAAAGTACCGGTAAAAATATCCTGTTCGAAGGCGCTCAAGGGGCTTTATTGGACATTGATCACGGCACTTATCCCTATGTGACTTCTTCCAATACAACGGCTGGCGGGGCATCTACCGGAACCGGCGTAGGTCCTTTGGATTTACATTACGTTTTGGGTATTACTAAGGCTTATTCCACCCGAGTAGGCAACGGCCCTTTTCCTACAGAATTATTCGATGACGTAGGTAAACATTTGGGAGAGAAAGGCTATGAATTCGGTGCTACCACAGGGCGGCGTCGGCGATGTGGCTGGCTCGATGCCGTGTCAATGCGCAAATCGGCTCAAATAAACAGCCTCAGCGGGATTTGCCTGACTAAGCTGGATGTGCTTGATGGCTTGGAAAAAGTCGGAATTTGTACCGCTTATAAACTGGACGGCGAGGTCACCGAAACGGCGCCGACCGGCGCTGATAAATATGCCGTATGCCACCCTATTATCGAAGAAATGCCGGGCTGGAGCGAGACTACCGCCGGAATAACCGATTATGCGCTGCTGCCGGAAAACGCCAAGGCTTACATCAACAGAGTGGAAGACCTGATTGGTGTCAAGGTTGCGATTCTTTCGACCGGTCCGGATAGAGATGAAACGATTATTCTTGAAAACCCTTTCGCTTAAGCAAAAACATATCCTGTTAATTTTATTAAGGGCGTTAATGAGGTTAGCTTGATATTTATCCGGAACCGATGGATCGAAAAACAAAAGCTTTTTATCTTCCGCGGTCCGAGCACTTACACATCAAATTTCTGTTGTTTCTATTTTCCCAACCTGATTTTTTCCGGCTGTAGGGAGGAGAGAAGTGTCGGAGTTTGATGTGTGATAAGAATAATATTGTTGAATTGATTGGATTTGATGCCAAGTCTACCTGCTGCTCAGGCTTAAAGGATTGGGTGTTAATTTTTCTGGTGCCGAGGAGAGGACTTGAACCTCCACGGAGTTGCCCCCACTAGCACCTGAAGCTAGCGTGTCTACCAATTTCACCACCTCGGCATAAGGAATGTTTTGTAGAGGTGCGCACTATACCGGTAGAATTACCGCTTGTCAACAATAAGCCTTTTTGCAATGGTTATTTGCAGACATTTTCAGGTAATTGGCAGCAGGATAGGGTATCCTTGAATGGAATGGTTATAATTTTAATGAAAGTGAATTGATAATGGCAGTAAAGTCCGGTAAAAATCAAGATTTCAGCTCGATTAAGGACCCTTATGCACAGCGTGAGGCGGAAAAATACGCTAATCCGATACCAAGTCGCGAATTGATTCTGCAGCTTATTAAACAGGTCGGCCGGCCGATGCGCAGGAAACAGATCGAACAGCAATTCGCATTGCAAGACGAGGATCAAATCGAAGCCTTGCGCCGCAGATTAAGGGCAATGGAACGAGACGGGCAATTGCTGTTTAATCGGAGAAATTGTTATTGCCTGGTTAACAGTAAAGATCTGATAACGGGGCGTATTATCGGTCATGCCGATGGCTTCGGCTTTATCAAGCCGGATGACGGTTCCGAGGATTTGTTCCTTTCCCCGCGGGAAATGAAAACCTTAATGCATAATGACCGTGCCGTAGTCCGTATCAGCGGCGTGGATCGGAAAGGCCGGCGTGAAGCGGCTGTTGTGGAGGTTATCGAACGGAACACGCACCGGGTTGTCGGGCGGTTTTATAAAGAACGGGGTGTTACTTTTGTCGTTCCGGATAATAATAAGATTTGCACGGATATTCTCATCCCTGAACAAGAAGTTGGCGAAGCGACACATGGTCAGATTGCTGTCGCCGAAATCGTTGAACAGCCCACCAAGCGCAGTCCGCCTATCGGACGTATCGTGGAGATACTCGGCGACCATATGGCGCCGGGAATGGAAATCGATGTTGCTATTCGTGCCTATGAATTACCGTTTGAATGGCCCGATGGGGTAGCCGAGGAGATACAGCCGTTAGCCGCTGAGGTTCCGGAAACTGCCAAACAAGGCAGAATCGATTTGCGTGGATTGCCTTTGGTGACCATTGACGGTGAGGATGCACGTGATTTCGATGATGCGGTGTTTTGCCGCAAAACGTCGAAAGGCTGGAAACTTTTGGTGGCGATTGCTGACGTTTCATTCTATGTCAAGCCGAATACCGCCTTAGATCAGGAAGCGTTAAATCGTAGTACATCGGTCTATTTTCCCGAGCGGGTTATACCGATGTTACCGGAAATCTTATCCAATGGATTATGTTCGTTAAATCCGGACCAGGATCGATTATGTATGGTCTGCGAGTTACAAATCAATCAACAGGGCAAAGTACTTCGTTCGCGTTTTTTTGACGCGGTAATGCGTTCCCATGCGCGTTTAACTTATACCGAAGTTGCCGGGATGCTGGTTGACGGCAATAAAAAACTGCAAAAAAAATATAACAAACTGTTGCCTCACCTGCAGGAGCTTTATGCACTGTATCAAGTGTTGCGTGAGCAGAGGGAAGCTCGCGGCACAATGGATTTCGATACCCAGGAATCGCAAATCCTGTTCGATAGTAAACGTAAAATAGAACAAATCGTTCCGCTGGTCCGCAATGATGCGCACCGCTTGATCGAAGAGTTTATGATTGCAGCCAATACGGCTGCAGCACGATTTCTGAATCGCAAAAAGATGCCTCGTTTGTTGCGTATTCACGAAGGTCCGAGTCAGGAAAAGATTCTGGATTTAAGGACGTTTTTAGGGGAATTGGGCTTACAGTTGGGGGGGGGCGCGAATCCGGAACCGCAAGACTATATGCGGTTGGTCAATGCAATCCAGGGCAGGGCGGATGCGCACTTGATCCAGACCGTCCTGCTGCGTTCCCTGTCGCAAGCCGTTTACAGCCCGGAAAATAAAGGTCATTTCGGGCTGGCGTTGGACGCCTATACGCATTTTACATCGCCAATCCGTCGCTACCCTGACTTATTGGTGCATCGCGCCATCCGCCATTGCTTATTGGGTAAGACGCCGGAGTCCTTCTATCGCGGATTTCCGGAAATGGTCACTCTGGGTGAACATTGTTCGGCTAATGAAAGACGGGCCGATGAGGCAACCCGTGATGTGGTTAGTTGGTTGAAATGCGAATATATGCTGGATAAACTCGGCCAGGAATTCGCCGGGATTATTTCAGCGGTCACTTCATTCGGATTTTTTGTGGAACTTGCCGATATTTATGTTGAAGGGTTGGTGCATATTGCGACGTTAGGCCAGGACTTTTTTCATTTTGATCATATCAGCCACCATTTGTACGGTGAGCGCACAGGTGTGCGCTATCGTCTTGGCGACAGCGTCAGAGTCAGTGTCGCACGAGTCGATTTGGATGAAAAGAAAATCGATTTTGAGTTACTGAAAAAAACATCGTCAAAGAGGTCCTCCAAAAGAAGGCGCCGTAAATGAGCCACGTGAAAATTTTCGGGTTGCATGCCGTGCAGGCGGCACTGGAATATTCCCCGTTAAAAATACATAAAGCATGGAGCGATGTTCACCGGTCAGACCGGCGTTTGCAAAAGATCATTGATAAATTGGCTGATTTGGGGGTAGAACCACAACAGGCGGATAAAAGGAAGCTGGACCGTATTGCCGATGGAAATAATCATCAAGGAATTGTCATCGAAATGGAAATGCCCAAGGCATTAAGCGAAAATGAGCTCAAACAAGCGGTGGAAGCGCTGACCGAAGCTGCTTTCTTTCTGGTATTGGATCATGTGCAGGACCCGCATAATTTAGGCGCCTGTTTGCGCACTGCCGATGCAGCAGGGGTTCATGGGGTGATCATCACTAAAGATCAAGCCAGCAGTATAACTCCGGCCGTCTGTAAAGTGGCCAGCGGCGCGGCGGAGACGGTACCTGTTTATCAGGTCACCAATTTAGCCAGAACCTTGCGTTGGTTACAGAGCAGGAATATTTGGGTTATCGGCAGTGCCGGCGACGCCCCCCAAACAATTTACCAAACGGATTTGGTTATGCCTGTTGCCGTGGTTGTCGGCGCGGAAGGAAAAGGGCTGCGACGCCTGACCCGTGAGCACTGTGATTTATTGGTTAAAATTCCGATGTCCGGCACGGTGGAAAGCTTGAATCTTTCAGTCGCCGCCGCACTATTGCTTTATGAAACAGTCAGGCAACGGTGCATCGCGTAATAATTTGTCGTTTTCCGTACTTGATGGTTGCGGATAAATGTAGTGTAATGAAGCATTAATATTACAAAAAAAATAGGGGCTTGATATGTCTAATGTCACTAAACTGATTATTGCTGTTGTCGGTTTCATTGTTATTGGTTTTGTTATCGTCGGCACTTCGGAAAAATCAGATGAGGAGAAAAAGAATGATGCTTTCGTCAGCGGATACGGCGCTATGTCATCCATGGCCAGTAAAAAATGTCCTCAGGCGATAAAAAAACATACCGGCAGTCCGGTATATTTCCCTTCTAACACCGATACTGACAAGCAAACTTATATCACTTTAACCTGGGAAGGCGGCAAGAATGATAAATTTAAAACCGCCGTTTGCAGATTTGAAAGGGCACGCGGCGGTATAGCCGAACTTGTTATCGACGGGGAATCGGTCATTTCAAGATAAAGTTCCTTCTCCCTTCGGGAGAAGGTTAGGATGAGGGGATGAAAAAGAAAAATTTTCCATGTTTTTATATCTCTTCACTCCGGCCCTTTCCCTGAAGGTAGGGAAATCTCAATACTGTAACTTAATTGCGTTGGGACGAGCGGGCAACTCCTTTGATGTGACGGCTGCAGCCTATTCAGCACATTGCCGATTCGTCTCGCTATCGCGACGGTGATTTAAAGCTGGTTCCCGCACCGGTAGGGGGTTACCGCTACGAAACCCAATCCCTGTGTTTCGCCTTTCGGGTCAGCTAAAGCTGTTCAAAATCGTTCCCATCGATTGTGTTTTTGTTGTCCAAAGAAAAGTATTCAAAAGAAAATACCCCAGGATTTCTCTCTGGTCCTGCTTTTCTCGCTTTTTGCCGGGGTTTTCGGAATTGGCTTTCCAGTTCCTTCCGAAACGAGCGGCGTCTTTGTCGCTCCCCCGGTCGGGCTATTCCGGCAACAAGCTGCGATGCTCGGGTGCGGATACGAGTCCGATATCGTTGCTGTATGGCACCAGATAATTAATTCAACAGATAAAGCTATGGGTTATGTCAAAACTTACGCAACTATTTGCATTCTCCTCAAACGCTTATTTTCGTCTTTAAAAAGGCGATAATTTCGTTTCGGGGAATTTCCCTGTTTTCGGTATCGGTTCTTGCCCGGTATTCGACATAGCCGTCATCCAATCCCCGATCGCCTATCACGACGCGATGCGGTATGCCGATCAGTTCCATATCCGCGAACATAAAGCCCGCGCGCACTTTTCTGTCGTCGTACAGAACATTGAATCCGGCATCCTGCATTTCTTTGTAGAGTGCTTCGGCGGCCTGTTTCAGGCGATCCGATTTATACATGTTCATCGGACAAAGCGCGACAGTGAATGGCGCCAGGTTTTCGGGCCATATAATTCCCTGTGCATCATGATTCTGTTCGATCGATGCTGCGACAATCCGGGAAATGCCAATTCCGTAGCAACCCATAATCATCGTCTCGTTTTTACCGGCCTCATTGATTACCGATGCCTGCATTGCCGCACTGTATTTGGTACCCAGCTGGAAAATATGGCCTACTTCGATACCGCGGGCAATCGTCAAAGTCCCCCTGCCGTCCGGGCTGGGATCACCTTCCTCGACGGTGCGGATGTCCTCTACCTGCAAGGGGAGCGGTAAATCCCTTACCCAGTTGACGCCGTGATAATGTTTGCCGGTCTGGTTTGCACCGCATACAAAATCAGATAATACAACCGCACTGCGATCGGCAATTAGAGGGATATCCAATCCAAGCGGTCCGATGGAGCCGGGTTTGCAGCCACAGGCCTGCAATATTTCGTCATCCCCGGCAAACTCCAAAGGCGAGGCGACAGCTTCCAGCTTTTCTGCCTTTATCGTATTCAACTCGTGATCGCCGCGCAGTAATAATGCGATCAGATTATCGTCTGCGCCTTTGACAATCAGGGTTTTCAGGCATTGTGAAGCGGGAACATCGAAAAATTCGCTCACCTCGGCAATACTGTGTTGATTCGGCGTATCGACTAAAATTAATTCGGCAACGGGTTCGCTGTGCGTATTTTCCGTGGTTATCGCTTCGGCTTTTTCGACATTGGCCGCATAGTCGCTAGCCGTCGAGAAAACTATCGCATCTTCGCCCGATTCGGCCAGCACATGAAACTCATGGGATAAAGCACCGCCAATGGAGCCGGTATCGGCGAGAACGGCACGGAATTTCAATCCCAGGCGCGTAAAGATATTGCTGTACGCCTGGTACATAACTTCATAGGTTTCCTGCAATGAATCGTCATCGAGGTGGAACGAATAGGCATCTTTCATGACGAATTCGCGCGACCGCATCACGCCGAAGCGGGGGCGAATTTCATCACGGTATTTAGTCTGGATCTGGTAATAGGTGATCGGCAATTGCTTGTAACTTCTCAGCTCGTTTCGAGCCAGATCGGTAATAATTTCCTCATGGGTCGGGCCCAGGCAAAAATCACGGTCATGCCGGTCCTTCAATCTGGCCAATTCCGGCCCGTACTGCTCCCAGCGGCCGGTTTCCTGCCATAATTCAGCGGGCTGTAAAGCCGGCATTAGAACTTCCAACGCACCGGCACGCTCCATTTCTTCACGGGTAATTTGTTCGACCTTACGTAAAACGCGCAGCCCCAAAGGCAGCCAGGTATAAAGCCCTGCGGCCAGCTTACGGATCAGGCCGGCGCGGATCATCAGTTTATGGCTGGCAATTTCTGCATCAGCGGGCGTTTCTTTAACGGTATTAAGAGGAAATTGAGAAGTTCGCATTATGTTTGTTATTGAGTGAAAAAATGAAAATCGTATTTTACCGAGTAAATGTCCGTCAAGTCATCTGCCGGACAATGAATAATCAAAAAACGCCGGGTTAAAAGCCGGTCGAGCCGATTTGGCGAGCAGACCCTTGCCTAAGTCACATCAAATTTGATAGGTCGCAAGTTAGAAATTTCCGCATGCAACGCCATTCGGGTCACTCTCAATATGCGGATTTAAGTCGGAATCGGTTGTGGAATGGCAATGGTTTATGAGATCAAGCAAGGAAATGTCCGTCTTTGACCGACGGTTTTTTTTGCGGCTTTTTGTCTTTAATGCTGACCAAAACCAGAAAATAAATGGCCACGAGCAACAAGAGCCAAAACTTGATCCTAAAAGCATATTCCAGCTGAACGAGCATATGGGGATGGTGAAATAAATAGGCATTCAGTGAATCAAATATTTCCATAATAAGCTCCCGGCGGCGTCACGATCAGTTTGTCCGTCAGCGACAGAGGCCACCCGTAATCATAACCAAAGTAGGGTACGCACTGCGTACCATTTACGGCTGTTCAGAATTCCAAATAGCTTGATTTATTTCAATCTAATCGAATGATCTACTGACTGTCACTATTGGCTAAATCCCGGCAGTTTGTCAAGCTGTTTTGAAAAACGCTATGATCAAGGCAGGATCATATGGCGCAATTGGCTTGTCAACTGAGTAGGAAAGTAGTATAAATTTTCTCGCTGGTTATTTATTGAGTTGTGGGTCTCGGCTTTATTTACAGGTTTTCAGAGAGGGTTCCATTTGTCGGATAGGATTTGGTTGGTTTTAAAAACCGTCGTTGACGATTGTCAGTCGAAGCCGGGGCGGTTTTTTGCACTCTTTATTCAGGAGTTGATTGTCGTTTCGTTGATATCGTTTTCTATCGGTACTCTACCGGGCTTGTCTAATGAAACATTGTCCCTGCTACGTTATATTGAATGGTTTACAGTAATAGTGTTTACCATCGAATATTTGCTTAGGTTAGCCGTATCAGAAAAAAAGCTGGGGTTTATCTTTAGTTTCTTCGGCCTCATCGATTTAGCTGCTATTTTACCGTTCTATATTGGTACCGGCTTCGATCTGCGGTCAATCCGCGCTTTCAGACTGCTTCGTTTAATTCTGTTGTTAAAGTTGATTCGATACAGTAAAGCTGCAACTCATTACCAAAGAGCCTTTGTGTTAGCCAAGGAAGAGTTGGTATTGTTTTTATTGGTTTCCATTATTTTGCTTTATTTAGCCGCTGTCGGAATTTATTTTTTTGAGAATGAGGAGCAACCTGAACAATTCAGCTCTGTTTTCCATAGCCTCTGGTGGGCGGTTGCAACGCTGACAACAGTAGGATATGGGGATATATATCCGATAACTGTCGGAGGAAAAATATTTACTTATTTTGTACTGATGATCGGTTTAGGCGTGGTGGTTGTTCCTGCTGGTTTAATAGCATCCGCTTTATCCCAAACGACGAATGAAGATCAATAATCGTTTTTTACATTGCTAGCGGTTAGTCCTTCCTTATTGTTTCCCAGCCAACGCTGCTTCGGGTAACCGACGCATCAGTCATGCCGAATCGGCGAAGACTGAGAAACCATTGAAATAGTGTGAGATAGAACCGAGTAAGGAAACCGGAACATACCTGCGCTTTCTTTGTTACATAACAATTACGACAAAAAAGCGGTGTCGTTGCCGGAAACCTTACAATTCATATCAAAATACGATGGCGCAAAGTTCGGCGAGTTTGAAACGGATTAAGCGTCCGGCATTGCCGCTAAGCGCTCTTCCACTTCGGCCTTGACCATTGCGTCATAATGGCGACGCAAGACGGAATCGGTAGGACGGGGAAACAAATCCGCTTCAATTTCAGTCTGAATACTTGCCAAGAAACTATAGTTGGCAACCGAGACTTCGCTCTTTCCTTGATCCGGACTCGTATAAACGTCCGCTGACCGGAAGTATTCGGAAGCAAACAACTTATTGTACAGCGTCGGCGTAAAAGCGAATGCTGCGATTACAAGCATAACCGAAAACATTAGAGCAACTTCAAACATATCAACACCTCATTTTTAACTGAAAAA
>JBNLCC010000118.1:0-6044 GCA_050303615.1 Methylococcaceae bacterium
GTTGCTCGGACGGCTCGAGATTTTCACCATTCTGGTACTGCTATCGCCGCGTTATTGGCGTTATTGAACACAACCGTTCAACCCTTGACGGACAAATCGCTATGAGAAACCCGAACTTGGTTAAATTGGAACACGACTATAGAGTTGCATGTCGGCGGTTGGACCGTTTGCACGATTCCGTTTATCAGGGCAATGCAGATGTGAAAAGCGCCTACGAGCAGTGTCGGAATGCGTTGGAGAACGCCAAGGAAATTCTAGACCTCTACCTTAACCAACTGGCAACGCAGACCAACGAAGACGAGGAAGCCTATCTTTGCCGCTGCGCCGCCGACGCACTGTCTACCTTAAGCCGGTTGATCCAGTCCGCCGAAGACAGCATAAGGAACATCCATTCAATTCCCCCCTTCTTCTACTGACCATCCGGATCGACCGACACCCTTGCCGGCCGGTCCGGGCAACAGCCCGTTCCTCCAACCGTGCGTAACCTCCATGACGATCACGCAAAGGAATGCAAACTCAATACCTTACACGGATGTCCCGACGGACGCCCGCGAATAGGGTATCGCCCGTCCGAGACATCGCGTTTGTTTAGGGCTCTGCCGGGCCTTACCGAGCAATCCATCCGCAAACCTGTCGGTCCCCTTAAAAAGCATCGGTAGGGTTAAGAAGAATGGATATTAGATCCCTTGAAACGGCCCCGCGCTGGCGTCTTGAATTCGGGGCTCTAATAAGAGCCCATCAACGCCGATACCGAGCGAACGGCCTTAAATTGCCGAGGCCGACTGAGAGAACTGCATTCAGTTTTCACAATCGCATTTTGATAAAGGCCTGGACCGGTTTCGTTACAGGCCTTTTTTATTGTTGAGAACCGGCGCTTTCGGACGCCGCTTGCATATTATGTTAGATTAGCTCATTCTATATATTCTTACGGAGCTAATTACATCGTTGAAAGAATATGGAGCCACTGCAATGTTCGCGATATTCGTACCGGGTCCAAATCTACCTGGCTGCAGCGTACCCCCAGCATAGTTTGCGTGTTGAAAAAAATCACAAACCCAGCCTGCCGAATAGTCTTCTCCAGCATAAACTCTAATGGAGGAAACTTTGTCGTTGAAGCCCACGTCATTTAGATTGTTCTCACTCAAAAGGATGTCGCGATACTGCCCCCCATAATTGATGTGTTCATAGATACGAACCATTAATCTAACGCCAAGCCCAGGACCAGGTGTTGGAGACGGTAAAACGTTGGCTGAAGAAATCTTGTCACCAAATGAGAACGGCTGAATATGAATATTGGGATAGTATCCGGGCCCTAGGTCGAGATAGCCACCACCAAAGGAAACATGCTCGTGAAAGCGTATCGTGTCGCCCTCTTGATAGTCGTTTCCACGGTAAACAATTATTGAGGAGACTACATCATTGAACCCAATGTCGCTAACGAAGTTAGCAACATCACTACGAATCCAACGATATTGCCCACCATAGTTAACATGTTGATAAATTTTTGCGAAGATACGAGACATTTTTTACTCTCCTTTCGTTGAAGGAAATTCATCATTAAAGAGTTGTTGACTTCTTAAAAAACACTTTCATGCATTCACAGGCAAATCACCTCCTAATTTCAATCTAAGCTCTATGTTCAGCTGCGTAGCATAGCGGAGTCGGGTGAATCTTCTGATTCTCGCTAACTTACCTATTTCCTGCAATACTTTCTGTATAATTTTAACCGTTTATCTTTGAAAATAGCCGCTTGCGACGTATTCAGTGAGGACTAACTAGCCAAGAAACCCACCGCTTGTTCAAAAACGTCCAATTCCGACAGGTTCCAAGACCGAAAACAATCAATCCACCCGCTCCAGCACTAATGCTCCGCAGTCGGGAATGTGGAGCCTTTCCGAGCGATTGAGGCGCGCGTCACGACCACCGTTTGTGTGCTCATTTTCATCTTCGCCCCGAATTGCGAAGGCTGGCCATGTCGAATTCCAGAGTTCGTGATAATTCCCGTTGGGGAGGTTAAGATAACCTAGGTCGTGGTAGCCTGCCCAATCGCCGAAATTCAATACGACGAAGAAATCGCCCCGCTGGCCCCGAGTGAAAGCAAAGAGTTGCCCGTTTGCAAAGCGAATATCGAGTGGGGCTGGTCCTTGAATGCTGGGATTGCGTCGTAACCAAATCAACTCACGCCACCAGTTCCGAACATGGTTTCTATCTTCGCTGTTTAAATAATCGTTCAGGTTCAGCGAATTGTCTCCGCCGAAGCTGAACTGCTGATCTTCACCCGATTCTTCACCCATGAAAAACATTGGTATGCCGCGAGAAAGCAGCGTTGCCGTTGCGGCGACTTTGTTCATACGCAAACCGCGTTTCCAGCCGGCTATGTAAGCGATGCGATCACGTACATTGCCGACCTCGTCATGACTTTCTGAGTAATTAGTAACTTTGTACCAGTTGTCACACGTGGTATGACTCAGTTTGAAGGCATCGGCAAGGGGCTGCATTACATGATGGCCTTTGCAAGCATCGACCATCCTATCGTGGAAATCGTCGCACCATTGTGTGTCCATTGGGCCGCCCAGATTGGTGAGGCTCCATTCGTTGGGTAAGTGCTCGGCCATCAGCAGACATTTCGAATCAATCTGAGAATGGAGAGCGTAACGCAGTGCATGGAGGAAATCCCAGCCGCCGCCTGAGCCTTGCTTGAGCACATATCCACTCCACCAGTCCCAGACATTGGAATGAACAATGGTACCGGTATGGTCAAGTCGAAAGCCATCGATATGGAACTCCTGCGCCAGATAGACGAGATTCTGCGCGAAGAAGTGACGGCATTGAGGATGATCAAAGTTGATCATCGCCCCCCATTTGGTGTCGCCATCAAAAAAGCTTTCCAGCGCGACATCCCAGAGGATATTATCGACTGTGCCTGCGTGATTAAAGACAACATCGATGAGGACCGCAAGACCGTTTCGGTGACACACATCAACGAGTTCCTTGAGTGCGTCAGGGCCACCTAAACTCTCCTCTATTGCGTAAAAAAAAGCGGGATCATAACCCCACGAATTCCTAGTTCCGACTTCGTTTATAGGCATTAATAGGATCGCTGTAATACCGAGTCCGCGCAGATACCCGGCCTGATCGTCAATCTCACGGGCTACGCGCTTGAGCAGCGCCGGCTCTTCTTGGAATCGATCTGTGAAACGTGCAGCGTGGAGTTGGTAGATAGTGAGGTATTCCCAGCCAGGCCGCTGCCATTGGTGGTCATGCCAAACAAAACGGTCACTTTGCACGAGACGCGACCTGGCGCCATTCCATGAGCTTTCGACCCAACCGGCTGCCGGATCTTGCATAATATCTTGACCATTAAAACGCAATTGGTAATGTTTACCGTGATAGTCGCTACTGATTTGATTTTTGGGAACTCGAGCCCACCAGTAACTGCCGTCGCGCGTTGATCGCATCGGGATCGGATTCATTGCCCAGTTCGCCCATTCTCCAATCACGTCGATTCGAGCAGCGTCGGGAGCATGAATGACGAAGCGTATTTCTTCATCTTCCTCATACGCCCCAGGTCGGCGAATTATAAAAGGAGGGTCGGAGAAAAGATCAGGTATAGGTGTCTCTGCAAGCAGCGGCGGACGTTCAAGAACAACGAAACACGTGACATTGTCCTCCCTGTCTGGTGCCTCCACTGTGTGACGCTCAATCTTTTCCCATGTCCCCTTGCCGTCGTGGAATTTCACCGAAGTGACTAAATCCGCATAGGTGGTGAATGAAATCTCTCCCCGATCGGAGACAGGCACCATTTTGTGCAACGGTCCACGCGCTCGATTTACCCACACGTGAGCAAACAATTCATTGGTCAGCTCGGAGAAAGGTGGCCGAATAGCTATGCTAAGTTTCACTGTTTTGTCTGCATTCGGTCGCGCCGGAAAGATTTTGCGATCACCCTCAATGGTCCAGATGTCCTCGTCGTCCGCGATAGTAATGAAACGTTTTGCTTCCTCGTGCTCCCAACGTTGACTGTCAGGGAGAGCCGGATTCCAAAAATTAAACCCGTAGCCAAGGCGTGTATAAATCTCAGCTTCAAAACGGATCCAGCCACCCTGTTCCGATACGCCATCGACATTGCCATCGAAATCCGAGTTTTGCTGCCACAAATGCATCTTCGGCGGACTGTCGAATTCCTGTCGGTAATGAACACGCAACTTCTTTTTCTGTGGTTCGGCCAGCGTGAACTCTGCGGTCTCGCTATGCACCCAAATCTCTTCGCCATCGTGCGCCGACCAGAGTCGGTTGGCGAAGTCTGGCTCGAATAACTCGAAACTTCCGCTTTCCTCGTTCGTACGAATAAATTTAAAGCACAACGATGATTGTTCTTTGCTGGTAAGTTGTATCTCGAAATATGGCCCGAGGTGATCATCGAACATCTGGTTTACGCGGCGTCCGTCTCCTGTAGCCGGATCCCAAAGATAGAATTCGCTAGGCCTGTAACGCGATTTTGATATCAGGTGCACCTTAAGAGTCTTACCTGATGCCGATTTTGGGTCACGGTCGAGAACGCGATCAGCGCCTTGCACGAACCAGATCTCCTCAATAAAAGAACTATCGGTTTTGCGTGGAAGCACTCGCTGATGCGCGTCGTTTTCATATTGGTCCGGCGTGTTGCCCTTATAATTGAAAACCATGAACCGGACTTCCCTGGCCCCGGGCTCGAAGTCGTATTCGAACGTGACTCCGCCAGATTCATCTCGTGGCATGGATGGAAAAAGATCAAGCGAAGCATTAGAGCCTTCGCGCCAGACATGAAGTCCTGGATTAGTAAACTGAGTGATCGCGTGGAATACGGTCATGTTCTTCTCTCCCTTTTTTTTGAAAAACGTCATTCCTCACAATCGCATTTTTCGACCGCGATGGCTTTGACCTGTTCTCTGTAATAAACAAAATGCCTGCCGTTTCGGATATGAGGCAGCGCCTTAAGTATCAACGCAAAAGCGCAGGTACTATTAACTCCTGCCAACATATTCAACCCGGTTGGCGATGCGGTTCCGTCGATGGTTTCGCTGACCGGAACTGTAATAGCACCGCTGTTGGAATACTCGTACGCTAACGTATGTTTGGTGGAATCCGTCCCTTTCGTATATTGCAAATACCAATAATGCAACCGATTATTGTCCTGCGACACGTTTACCAGAAAGTTCATCGGCGGCACCGTCGCCCACGGAATAACGCCGCACGGGTTGCTCGTTGGAAGTGTCAATTCCGGTATGGGAGGGTTGTTATCCAAGGAAATCAGCAAGTCACAGTGGTCCGTCATGGTCGGCAAGGTGCCATTGGTCGGCGCGGTACCGTCCCTATAATCGACAGACGTAGAATCCAAGAACTGGCCGTTTTCGTCGAACACCTCCAAACGTAATATGTATTTTCCGCTGTCCGGCTCCGCAATCCATGAGTTCCATATCCCAATCTTATCGGGGTTGTACCAAAGATATTCGGCAAAATTCCGGATTTTATAAAGTGCTGGCTCATTTTTGACGGTCATTGGGCCAAGATATTCAGTATCCTTATAACTAGTCGCTTTATTGACCCGAAAATCGGACAAAGGTACGGTAATGGGAACAAATCCGCCCGGGCTCCCCTGCCTCGCATAGGACAAGCGGTAGTAGCGCAAAGGCGACCCGTCGCTTAAGTTATCGCCGAATTGCGCATAGACAAATAAACTATGCCCGTAGGCGACATTGGTATAAATCGAGCCGTTATATAGACCGCTTGTTTGGTCGATATCGTGAACCTCGTCATCCCCGATTCGGGTAAAGAAAACCTGCGTCCCTTCCGGCCGCTGTTGAACGGCACCGCCGCCGCAGACAATCTCTTCGTTATCCAGCCAGAGGTCGATATGGGTATTGGTCACGTTCCAGCGAGTACTGGTATAAGGGTCCATGTACAGGACTTTTTCGACACCGTCGATCAGCTGGGTGACTTTGACGATGATATCGGGTCGCCAATCGAACCGTAGCCGCCCGAAACGAAACTGTAACGGCCACCAC
>JBNLCC010000119.1:0-76877 GCA_050303615.1 Methylococcaceae bacterium
GCCAATACGTTGCGCCGCTTTTGTCGCTCGCTCCACGTCCGTAACCGAAACCCAACTCAACCAGACCGCATTTTCAGCGGCTACCGTATTCTGAAAATGATCGACGATGCGACCGATTATTCTGCCGCGGTTGAGAATCAGTACCCCTTCCGAATCGGGCGTCTGTTTGAAACGCCAGCCGAATAAACCGGCATAAAACCGTTCGGCGGCGGCGATATCGTTGGTCAGCAGATCGTGCCAGACAAATTTGCCGGGGTAATGTTGCTCAGTTGAATTTCCGAAAACTGATAATGAATAAAATTGCTGGTCATCGGCGCAACCGGATAATATAAATAAACCGATCAACCGGCAAATTTTCAAATAGCCTCGCCACTGCATATTGCGTAAGCATCCCCCAGCATAAAAAGAAAAGTTACAGAAGCTGTCTGGTAAACATTCACACGCATTTTAGGAGCGTGATTTGAATCAATTGCCTTTAATAATAGCAATGCGCTTTAGTGAGTTCAAAATATTAATTGTTGCGGGACAAGGTTTGTAACCGCCTCTTAAGATTTCGATTCACGAAATGTTTGCAACAAAGGAAAATTGCTTGCGGTATCACAAATATGAAACGTTTAGGACGGGATAAATATTCCTTCGGGCTTGCACACATGAGGTATTGTCAACATTTTATCGACCCGCAATTTTCTCCCTACCATAGAAAATCCCCCAATACCTAACTATATTTGTCATTTAGCCCCTTTTCTGCCTATTTCGGGTCGGGAGTTTTTCTATGGACGATTTTTTAGTGTTTCTAATTTTACTGTTGATTGTTGTACCGCTTATCATCGTGGTTATGCTGGCGATAATTTTGAGCCGCCAAAACCGGCAGAGCGAGGAAATGACCCAGGCGTTTGAGCTGCTGGTACAGGCATTGCACGAACAAAGCCGGTATTTGAACAAACTGACGCGAGAAGTTGAAACGCCCGCTGCAGAGGAACGGCGACCCGCAACGACCGAACCGACAGTGCAAGAACCGCCACGCGAGCCGTTTGCCGCGGAACAAGAAGTTGTCGAAGATTCGGGGATTCGCGAATCGCAAACTGTTTCACAACAAGTCCCGGAACGACCGAAAACAAGTCCTGAACCCTCACCGGCCGAGGGGTGGGCGGAACCCGAACCCATGCTGCCACGAAAACCCACACGCTTCGAATTGGCCGCCAAACAAATCCTCAAAGAAATCTGGAACTGGATCATCGTCGGCGAAGGGCATCGGCCGCAAGGCGTGTCGATGGAGTATGCGGTGGCCAGCAACTGGCTGTTGCGCATCGGCGTATTGATTTTGGTGACCGGCATCGGATTCTTTTTGAAATATTCGATCGATAGTGGTTTGCTCGGCGAAAAGGCGCGCGTGGCTTTGTCGGTGCTGGCGGGTATCGGTATGATCGTAGGCGGAGTGCGCTTGTTGGATGGTCGCTACCATTTATTAAGCCAAGGCTTGTTAGGCGGCGGCATTACAGTGCTTTATTTCAGCGTGTTCGCCGCGTTCAGTTTTTACCATTTAATGCCGGTTTTTCCGGCATTCGCATTGATGATTGCGGTGACCGCGAGTGCTTCGGCTTTGGCAGTGCGCTTGGATTCGATGTTGGTGGCTATTTTTGCGATTATTGGCGGCTATTGCACGCCGATTTTGTTGTCTACCGGCCAAGTCAATTTTGCCGGCTTGTATTCGTATATGTTGCTGTTGGGCATCGGTATTCTTGCCATCAATTGGTATAAGCAATGGCATTTGTTGAATTTTTTGAGTTTCGTTTTCAATTATCTGCTGTTTTTTGGCGCCCTGTCCGCATACGAAGCGCGCTATTTTTGGGAAGTGTTGCCGTTTTTAACGGCTTTTTTCGTCTTGTATTCGACAATGATTTTTATGTTTTGCCTGGTCAACCGGGTGAAATCGACGTTGTTGGATTTACTGGCGTTGATGATCAATGCGGCGGTGTATTTCATCACCGCAAGACACTTAATTATCGCCGAATTCGGTTCGGTTTGGGCGGCAGCTGTCACCATCGGTTTGGCGGCATTCTATATTGCCCATGCTTATTACTGCCTGGCCAAACGCGTCGAAGATCGGGAATTACTGCTGAGTTTTATCGGCCTGGCGGCGTTTTTCATTTCCCTGACTTTGCCCCTGCTCTTGTCCAGCCAGTGGATTACCGCCAGCTGGTCACTACAGGCCTTGTTGATGATATGGCTTTCCGGGAAGCTGCGTAGCGCTTTTTTGCGCCAGGCGGCTTATTTGCTTTATCTGATCGTGCTGTTCCGATTTTGTTTTATCGATCTGCCGGAGCAATACGGTTCGACAAGCATCGTCGATCAAACCATGCTCGGGTTCCTGTTCGGACTGTTGCAACGTACACTCAGCTTCGGCATTCCTATCGCTTCTCTGGCGGCAGCCTATTTCCTGATCGAAAAACCGGCGGCAACTTCGGACATGGCGTGTTCCAGGGGCAATGACGTGCCGCTGTGGATCAAAGACAATGTGTTGTTACAGGGGATCACCATTGCCGTCGCGCTGATGCTGTTCGTGGCGCTGCAAATGGAGTTGTACCGGAGCTTTGGCTATTTATATCCGCCGCTGCAGTTGCCGATGTTGACCATGGTGTGGTTGGCGATGTGCGCCGTTTTACTCTGGCGTTATAATTCGACTCAGGCGAGCTGGCTATTGACGGTAATGCAACTGTTTGTTTTGGGCGTGTTAGTCAAATTGCTGTTTGTCGATTTGCCTTCCTGGAGTTTGACATTGGGCAGCGGGACTTATACCAGTCATTTCTGGGCAATACGCTACACCGGTGATTACGGCTTTCAGTGGCTATTGATGCGGTTGCTGGACTTTGCCGCGATTATCGCTTTTCTGACGTTCGCATTTCGACGGCTTACGTTACTCGGTGAAGCACAAACCGGAAAATGGTCCGGCGGTGCGGCATTGACATTATTGTTTTGTTTTTTAAGCCTGGAAGTCAATACGGTGCTGTATCAATACATACCCGGCTTACGCTCTGGCGGCGTGTCGATACTATGGTCGGCGTTCGCCTTGGCGTTGGTGTTTTTCGGCATCAAAAAGCAAATCAAACCGTTACGCATAGTCGGGTTATGCCTGTTTGCGCTAACGGCCTGGAAAGTATTCTTTATCGATCTCGCGCGGTTGGCGCAGATGTACCGGATCTTGGCTTTTATTGTTCTGGGTCTGATAATTTTGGGTGGAGCGTTTTTTTACATGCGTTATCAGCAAACTTTTATCGGCGACGATTCCGAGGGGAAAAAATCATGATCGGCAAAATAGCACTTATCGGATGGTTATGGCTATTCCACGTCTGTGCAGCGCAAGCCTACCCGCAGCGGTTTAGCCGCGATCTGAACATGCCTCGACAGCCGGCTCAAGTTCTATTAGCCGCGTCCTTGGATAATGCAGTTTATGCCAATAGTAACGCCGATTTTAGCGATTTACGGCTGGTCGACCAGGAAGATGTTGAGACGCCATACATGCTGCTGAAAGCCGGCGGCAGCAAAAAGGTGGTCAACCGCAGGCGGGTAAGAAGCGAAAACACCAAGCTGCAAACCTCGGGCAATGAGGGTTTTGAAATCATTGTCTACCGGCACAAGAACGCCAAAACCGTCGATGGTTTGACCATAGTCACGGCACAGCGCGATTTCGAATATGTACTGCAGGTGCAAGGTTCCGACGACGGTAACAATTGGCAAACGTTGGTCGACCAAGCCTTGATCTATGATTATTCACGCTATATGAGTTTTGCCAATCACGACATCGCACTGCCTGCCAATCATTTCCGGCATTTTAAAATCATCGTCGCGCAGGCCGTCCAGGCACAGGCTTCGGCATTGAGCGAATTGAGCCGGACCATCCATGATAGAGAGGAATTGGAGCGTAAGGAAACATTCGACATCCGCAAGGAGCCGTTGCACGTCGAGCGTATCGAGCTTTGGCATACGGAAACCGAAACCGTTTTCGATAGCGAATGGCGGTTCGATTATCCATTGCTGCAATTCAACGTGAGCCGCGATGAACAGCGGCAAACTACGCTGGTCGACGTCGACGCGCAGTTGCTGCCGCTGAATGGTATCAAACTCGAGGTGTCGACGCCCAACTTCAATCGTCACGCCGAAGTGCAGGTTGCACAGCGTTCAGGCATCGAAACCCGCATGCACACCATCGGCCGCGGTAATATCGAAGCTTTGCATTTTAATGATTTCAATCGCGACCGGGTCGAATTGGATTTTCCCGAACACCGCCGCGAGCGTTATAAGGTAGTGATCCACGACCGCGATAATCCACCGTTGCGCATTACCGGTGTGACCGGGATCGGACCTAAGTATCAATTGTTGTTTTTGGCTCAACCCGGCCGGCAATACCGGTTGCTTTATGGGGATAAAAAAGCTGAAATGTCGTATTACGATACCGCGCCGCTTCAAGAATTGCTACGCCGGGGCTTTCAAACTGCACCCGCAGTGTTGGGGCCGGTAACGGTGGTCTCAGAAGCGAGTGGCGGTATCGATTTAGCTGAACTTTTGAACAGCGATTTGTTTTTAGGTTTGGTGATGGGGGGCATGGTGCTGGTTTTGGCCTGGAGCTTGTATAGGGTATACAAACGTGTAGCGGAAAGTGGACGGCCGCAAAACTAGTACAGCGCCATTTTAATATCAACCGGCAGGTTCAACAAAAATAGACAAATTATCATGAACTTAAAATAATTTACACTCGACAAAACAAAATGGATGCTACGCGACGTATAAGCCATCCGCACCGCCAAGCAACTCATTGCCTTGTTTAGCCAATAGGCCGGATCGCCCTTTGAGTTCTCCCATGTTCAGTTCATAGCATGGTAAGGTTACAAACTCTAAATCCCGGACATATTCCTCGATACTGCAGATATCGTGGCCGTCTTGCTGCCATTGCCGCAATAATTTGTCCATAACCGGCCGCAGTTTCATCCCTTCCAGTTCGGCATGCAAGGTATAAACATGGCCGAGGGGTGCTGCATTGCGGCTGGCGGCTAATACCGCCTGATGCACATTTTGTTCGGTAATTTGATCGCAGCCGATCAGTTCATCGAGCGTGGGCAGAGTGGTGGGAATTTGCGGGACAGAAAATACCGTACCGTTCATCACCGGTAAAAAAGGAACGTGACCGCGGCAGTCGCTGGCGTATTGAAAGCCCATTTGCCTTTCAAGTTCCGGCGTATATTGATTGACCTGCCAGCCGGCCGCACCGTGGATGACCGGCGCGAACCCGAAAATTCCTTGAAAAGCGTCCACCGCGCGTTGCATTTCCTGCGCAGTCCACTGTCGATCGCGGGTTGCGACAAAGTCCTGCCAACGAATATGATCGTAACAATGCACACCGACCTGATGTCCGGCCGCAGCCGTTTGACGCATGATATCGGCAGCGCATCGGCCAATATCCGGGCCGGGCAGCAATGTGCCGTACAATAAGGTTTTAATACCGTAATGGCTGACCACCGAGGTTCTTTGCACTTTGCCGAAAAATCCGGGCCGAAATATGCGGCGCAACGCCCTGCCGGTATGATCCGGTCCCAGACTGAATAAAAACGTCGCCCTGACCTGATAACTGCGGAACAATTCGAGTAATGCCGGAACGCCTTGCAACGTGCCGCGCAGCGTATCCACATCGACTTTCAACGCAATTTTCATGGCATCAGTTATCCAGCAATTGCCTGGCAGCCGCCACTTCATGGCTGTAGGCGTCAAATATGCGCCGCAGCGCATCTTCCACCGTCACTTGCGGCTGCCAGCCTAAATCCTGCATGGTATTGTCAATCCAGGGCACCCGGGTTTGCACATCCTGGTATCCCTTACCGTAATAGCTGTCGGCCGAGGTTTCAAGCAGTTCGACTTGTTCCGCGGCATGCTGATACTCAGGGTGATCCTTGGCTATGTTCAGCATCAACTCGGCCAGTTCACGCACTGACAGATCATTGCCGGGATTTCCGATGTTGTAAATGCTGCCGCTCGCTTTACCGTCGATATTTTTTATAATACGCACCAACGCATCAATGCCGTCGCTAATATAGGTAAAACTGCGCCGCTGGTTGCCGCCGTCAACCAGCTTGATCGATTCGCCGCGGGCAATATGGCCGAGAAACTGGGTAACAACGCGCGAGCTGCCTTCTTTGGGGGTATGAATACTGTCCAGGCCGGGACCGATCCAATTGAAGGGGCGAAATAGCGTATAGTCGAGTCCCTGTTCCTGGCCATAGGCGCAAATAACCCGATCCAATAACTGTTTGGAACAGGAATAAATCCAGCGCGGTTTGGTCAGTGGGCCGAGGATCAACTCCGATTGGTAAGGGTGAAACGCCTCATCCCGGCACATGCCGTATACTTCCGATGTGGAAGGGAACAGCACGCGTTTGTTATAGCGGACACAGGCCCGGATGATCGGCAGATTGGCTTCAAAATCCAGTTCGAACACTGCTAACGGATTGGTGACATAGGTGGCTGGCGTGGCAATGGCAACCAGGGGCAATATCACATCGCACTTTTTCACATGATACTCGACCCATTCGTGATTGATGGTGATATCGCCTTCAAAATAATGAAAACGTTCATGATCCAGGAACGATTCCACACGATTGCACAGCATATCCATGCCGTATACGTGCCAGTCGGTCGTTTCAAGAATGCGTTTGGAAAGATGATGGCCTATAAATCCATTCACACCTAGAATTAAAATATTCATTGCGTAATAGTGGTATCCAATTAATCAGGTTTAAAGTTGCGGAAAAATCCGATCGCTGTTGAAGAGTCGATAAAATGCCATCTGATCCGGCACATGGCCGTTACAAGCCAGTCGGGTGATCAGAAAGCGTTTGTTGTCTGCGCAATCGGCAAATAGCCTGCCCTGCTGCCAATAAATAACGGGGCGCTGCGGATTGACCGCCGCCTCATCGGCATAGCGGCTGCCTAACACAGCCACGGTTTTCCCCTGGCAGGTGAAGAAAGCGCCCGGATAAGGCGGCGCCACGGCTCGAATTAAATTATGAATTTGCCAGGCCGACTGCCGCCAATCAATACGTCCGTCTTCCGGTTTGCGTCCACTGAAATAACTGCCGCGAGCGAGATCCAACGGCGTGAGCCGTGCAGTTCCCTGCAATAACCGTGGCAGGCTGCGGGCTAATAAGCGTTCCGCCGCCGGACCGAGTTTCAAAAATACGTCTCGAGCAGTGTCATTGGTATCGATCGGAACGGCGAGTTGATCGACTAAATCGCCTGCGTCGGGTTTTTCGAGCATTCGATGCAAACTGACCCCGGTTTCCCGCTCACCGTGTAATACCGCCCAGTTGACCGGCGCCCGGCCGCGATATTTGGGTAATAATGAGCCGTGCAGATTATAAGCCCCCCGTTCCGGAATTGCCAGAATCTCGCTACTCAGCAGTTGTCGATAATAAAAGGAAAAAAGCCATTGCGGCTGCAATTCTTGCAGTTTTTGCAGCACTTCCCGACGATTCGGATCGGTCGGCGTGATCACCGGGATGCCGTGCTTGTCCGCCAGATCCGCGACACTGTCGAACCAGATGTGTTCATCGGGCTGGTCCTGATGGGTAACCACCAGCGGAATTTCCACACCGTTGTTCAACAGCGCCGTCAAGCCGATAACACCGATATTGTGATAGGCGAAAACGACGGCAGTTTGCTTAGCCATTACCCTGTTCCTTTCCGCCTCCGGTTTCGTTCCGGCTTAATACCGCCTGCACCAGATAACGCGGCCTGGCGCGGGTTTGCGAATAAATCCGGCCCACATACTCGCCTAGCAGTCCGATACCGAACAGCAATATGCCGACCAGAAAAAACAGGATGGCGAACAACGTAAACACCCCTTCAACTTCGGGACCGATAAAGATTCTGCGCCATCCCATATAGATGACGAATACCAGCGAAAAAATGGAAATGGCAATACCGGCCAGCGAAAAAGCCTGCAGCGGAGCGATTGAAAACCCGGTCATCAAATCAAAATTCAGATGGATCAGTTTGAATAACGAATATTTCGATTCCCCGGCCGCCCGTTGTTCGTGCTCGATGACGATTTCGGTCGGATTACCCGCATACAGATAGGCGAGTGCCGGAATAAAGGTATTGGTTTCGCTGGTAGCCAAAACCGCATTGATGATTTCCCGATGATAGCAGCGCATCATGCAGCCCTGGTCGGTAATTCGAATATTGGTGATCCGTTCACGCAGGCGGTTCATCGCTTTCGATGCCCAATGCCGCCACAAGCTGTCGCGGCGTTTACGGCGAATCGTGCCGACATAGTCATGGCCTTGGTCCATTTCCGCAAGCAGGCGCGGGATTTCCTCCGGCGGGTTCTGCAGGTCGGCATCCATGGTGATGATATACTTTCCACGGGCCCGCTCGAAGCCGGCTAACAATGCGGCATGCTGGCCGGCATTGGCGCGCAGATAAATAACCCGGGTGATCTCCGGAAAAGCCTGGAACTGTTTGCGCAATAGAGCGGCAGAACCATCCCTGCTGCCGTCATCGACGAAAATGATTTCAAGTTTACGTTGCAATTGTTCTGCAACCGCATAAAGCCTGGAAAACAACATTTCCAGCACCGCCTCTTCGTTGTAGACCGGTATGACAATTGATACTTCCGGTGTTGGTTTATTCGCTATCATGGATCAGCCGGCTAAAATTTGGTGAATCGCGGCGCAAACCCGATCCACGTCCCGCTCTTCCATTCCCGGAAACAGCGGTAAGGTAACGGTTTGCTCGCCAATCCGTTCGGCATTGGGAAAATCCCCCGGTTTATAACCATATTGCCGGTAACAGTTAAACAGATGGATAGCCGGATAATGCATTCCGACCAAAATTTCCTGTTGCTTCATACGTTGGTTAAAGGATTCGCGTGTCAGGCCCAGTTGCTGCCAATCGATTAGTATGCAGAACATATGCCAGCTGTGCCCGTCAACCTGTTCGGGAGGCAGTAACGCCGGATGCTGCGGGAGTTGCTGCAGGTAGCGCAACGCCAGCCGGGTTCTTTGTTGATTGAATCCGTCCAGTTTCGGTAACTGCGCCAGTCCGAGCGCGGCCCCGACATCGGGCATATTCATTTTTCCGCCCCAGGCGTCGACCTGCATATTGCCTTGTTCATCCCTGCTGATACCGTGAAAACGCAATTGTTCCAGTTTTTTCACTAAATCCCCATCGATACAGGCCACTGCCCCGCCTTCGATGGTGGTCATATTTTTATTGGGATGGAAGCTAAAACAAACCGGGTTGCCGTAACTGCCTATTTTACGGTTACGATAAAACGTCCCTATCGCTTGCGCGGCATCTTCAACCACCAGCAAGCGATGCTGTTTCGCCAATTGATAAATAGCTTCCATCGCTGCCGCTCTGCCGGCGAAATGCACGGGCAGGATCGCTTTGGTCCTTGCGGTGATGTGGCCTGCCAGGCTTTGTACATCGATATTGCGAGAAGTCAGTTCGACGTCGGCAAACACCGGTCGCGCACCGCAACGGATAATCACGTTGGCGCTAGCCACAAAACTCATTGCCGGAACAATCACCTCATCGCCGGGGCCGATGCCGGACGCCAGCAATACCGCCTCCAATGCGCTGGTCGCGGAATTAAAGACGCGCACCTGAATGCCACCGCCGATATAATCGGCCAGCGCCTGCTCGAAAGCGGTAACTTTCGGGCCTGTGGTGATCCAGCCGGACTGCAGTACCTGCCGTACCGCATCCAGTTCTTCCGCTTCAATCGTAGGACGGGTAAAAGGTAACATTAACTCCTCGCCAAAACATAGACGCCGACTAAAATGATGCCGATGCCGATCACACGGCCGGGATTCATCACTTCGCCAAAAAGCTGCCAGGCAGCCAGCGCATTGACCACGTAGCCCAACGAAAGCATCGGATAGGCGATACTGACGTCGACCCGGGACAGGGCCAGGATCCAGATGATGACACTGAACCCGTAACAGAACAAACCCAGCCAAAGATACGGTTCAAAGGCCAATTTAACAAACGCCGGCGCCGAACTGCTCAATTGCAGGCCGATTGCTCCCAGTTCCTTGACGCTGGCTTTTAGAGCCAGCTGCGCCACGGCATTGAGCATAACACCGGTTAAAATAAGACTGAAACTGATTAAATTCATAGCCGTGCCACCGCTATATGTTTAGGATCTTGATAAATCAAACGCATCGGTATTTTTTGCTGCCGCCATTGGTCATAAATCGCTTGAGGGAGTATCGCTATCGCTTGTTGTGATGCTATCCAATAAGGAACAAACTGTTCAGAGCCGATCCATTTTTCCGGCTGCAGATCGATGCCGAACTTAAATTCCCCTTTAAAACCCACTAATTGTATTTCCTTTTCCAGGTAATAAGGTAACGATTGGTCGTATCGGTGAACACTGTAAATAGGCGTTCCTCTGTCCCGGTAAGGACGCAGCGCTTCCGCCATTAGCCGGCTGGATTTGATTGCGGTTAATGTCTGCGTCCCCCATAAAGCGACCTGCAAGGATAACAGTGAAAAACACGCGGCGGCCATCGCGGCAGTCATCGTCTTGCCTTTCCAGAGCAGCATGAAGGCGGCCGAAACCGCCATCAAGACCGCCGCTGTTATAATCCAGGGTCGTAACGATAAAAACAATTCCAGCGGTTTATCTTCCCGTGCCAAGTCGCCGATTCTCCAGGAAAACACCAATATGGCGACGGCAAGACATAACGTCACCAGGCCATCGGCTTTTAAGGATTGATAGTGCGCAAGCCTACGACCCGCCAACCAAGCCAGCGGAGGAAACATCGGCAGAATATAAGCCGGCAGCTTGGAGTGCGAAATGGAAAAAAAGCAAAATATAAATAACGCATAAACCCACAGCAAACGGGTTCCGTCAAACCGGCCGGATTCCGCTATCCAACTGAAACCCGGTTTAATTAGCGCAGCGAGCATGGCAAAAAGCCACGGCATCACTCCCGCTGCCAACACCGCAAGGAAATACCAACTTGGTTTAGTACGGTTGTGAACATCCGAAGTGTAACGTTCAAAATGCTCGTGTATGAAAAAAAAATGCGGAAATTCAGGATTGGCTTGACTGACTAACACAAACCACGGCGCAGTAATTACTAGAAACAACAGCAATCCTTTACCGAGGTGCAAATGCCGCCATAAGCCCCAATCGCGCTGCCAAAGGCAATACAACAACACTGCCCCACCGGGCAATACCAACCCGATCAAACCTTTGCTCAGCGTGGCGCCGGCCAATGCAGCCCAAGCCAGCAGCATCCAATTGCGCACATGGGCCGGTTGATTTCTGTTGTGCTGCGCCAATAACAATGCGCCGACAGAGACGGCCAGAAAGACAGTGACTCCCATATCCAGCGAATTACCATGGCCAAGCACCACATACAGCAGCGTACTGATCAAAATCAGGGAGGCATAATCGCCACAATTATCGCCAAACAGCCGGTTGCCTACGAAACGCACCCATAATACGCCAATAAAACCCAATCCCGAACACCACACTCTGGCAGCGGCATTGCCTGTTCCCCATATGGCCATGCTGATTGCCGTCCCCCAGTATTGCAGAGGCGGCTTTTCAAAATATTTCAAACCGTTCAAGCGCGGCGTAAGCCAATCGCCGGAAATCAGCATTTCCCTGGCAATTTCGGCATAGCGCCCCTCGTCGGGGTCGAATAAATCACGGTAGCCCAGTAATGAAAACCAGATCAGGCCGGTAACGATGATGAACAGATAACTGCTCAGTTTCTGACGATCGACTAGCTGCGCCATCAAATGCTAAATAACCTTAATAAATATCTCACCATTGCTCAATCGATATTTGGTTTAAAATATGCCGCCAAGCTTTAAAGCGAAGGGATTTGTTTTAATAAAATTGCAATTATAACAAACCTGCCACGGAAATTATGGAATAAGACACCGGCCGAAGTATCGCCGCCAGTCGCAATAAACCTTGCCGATACAGGGACGCACCGGCATCATCATTATCCCTGATCAGCTAAACCGGTCAATACAACAAATTCTGCTGCGTTACTCCGGCCAGCTCAAATTCCGAATTGTTTCCTTTTGCGCCAGAAAGTTGCCCGGCTCATGCCCAGCATCCTAGCCGCTGCCGTAATTTTTCCATTACTTTGCTGCAAGGCTTGCCGAATGGCGTCCTTTTCATGTTCAGCGGACTTCGGTTGCTCAATCTGCAACGTTTTCGGAGAAAGCAGCGGCTCCCGAAATTCCGGAGGCAATTCCGCAACACGCAACACGGTTCCACGCCCTACTGCAAAAGAATACTCAATCACATTCTGCAATTCCCTGACGTTACCCGGCCATGGATAGTCCAGCAATATCTGCATCGCTTGCGGGTCGATCCTGACAATCTGCCGAAAACCGTTTGCGTTATTTTGCTTGATAAAATGCCATAACAACAAACTGATGTCTTCCCGCCGCTCGCGCAACGGCGGTATATAAATCGGCACTACCCGGAGACGATACATCAGATCTTCGCGAAAGCGTTGCGCCTTGACTTCTTCCCGTAAGGAACGGTGGGTAGCAGCGACGATACGCACATCCACATCAATCGTGTTCGTTCCGCCGACCGGTATATAACTCCGTTCCTGCAAAACCCTAAGCAGCTTAGCCTGCAGTTCCAAAGGCAGTTCCGCAACTTCGTCAAGGAACAGTGTCCCGCCGTGTGCCCGTTGAAACAGGCCGCTGTGATCCTTGATAGCACCGGTAAAAGCGCCTCTTACATGACCGAATAATTCGCTCTCCAAAAGACTGGCCGATAATGCCGCGCAATTGATTGCCAAAAACGGCGCCTTGCTTCGGGAACTGAGGTCATGAATCGCCTGCGCGACCAATTCCTTGCCCGACCCGCTTTCACCCCGGACTAACACGGTGGCTTCCGTTCGCGCCGCATTTTGAATCACCTGAAAAACAGAGCGCATCGTCGGCGAGCGGCTAAGTATGCCGTGAAAATTAGTGTGCTTTTCACTTGACGCGATGTCCGGCAGTCGATTCAACGTTGCAGCTTCCGCGACGGGCAGTAATACCAACATTGTACCGGAAAATACTTTTTCATTATTAATCATGTGCTTATAATATCTATCCAGTTCGATGACACTACCGTCCGCGCGCGTTAACTTTATGGTTTCTAAAGCAAGCGGTTGCTGGTCATTAATGCTACACTCTTTAATGACAGGCTGACCGAGTACATCGGTTCGGCTCAAACCGGTGATTTTTTCCGCTCCCAGGCTCCAAAGCCGTACTTTTTGTTGCCGGTCGACAATAATGACTGCGGCGGAATGGCAGAGATCAGCCATTTTGGCAAGCACGGCACCAAAATCAAATTGCTGCAGCCAAGCGGTCAAATCTGCAGCAGCAGTTTCATGCGGATGGTTTTGTTTCATTTCTGTTTCCGAGCAACATAATCTTGTTTCAGTGAAACATTATATGAAACATTTAGCCGTTCACATACACTAAAATCACCATGCTATTTTGTTGAATATCCAACAGATATAGGTTTAAAATCGAATTGGCACCGGAATTGCTCTACACGATATCAATAAAGTGAAACATTTATTAAGAAACATCATCCCTAACGGAGAGCTATCATGATATTCAAACAATTATTTGATGAAGCAACCTGGACCTATACCTACTTCATCGCCGATCCGGTCAGCAAAGAAGCCGTTATCATCGATCCGGTCAATACCCATATCGATGAGTATATCGGCATGTTGCAGGAACAGGACCTGCAGCTGAAATATTCACTGGAAACCCACGTCCATGCCGACCACATTACTGCCGGCGGCTTGCTGCGCCAGCGAACCGGAGCGCAGACCGCCGTCAGCGGCCTTTGCGGCGCGGAAATCGCGGATGTTCAAATCCAGGATGGCGATATTTTCGAATTCGGATCAGGAGAACAAATCAAGGTCATCGCGACTCCGGGCCATACACCCGGCAGTATTTCGTTTTTATGGCGCGACCGTGCATTTACCGGAGATGCTTTGTTTATCGGCGGCTGCGGGCGCACCGATTTCCAGGGCGGTGATGCCGGCGCATTATATGACGGTATTACCCGGCGTTTATTTACCCTTCCCGATGAAACACTGGTTTACCCGGGACATGACTATCAGGGGCGATGGGTTAGCTGCATTATGCAGGAGAGAACCACAAACCCGCGCCTGGCCGGAAAAACCAGAGAAGAATTCATTGAAATTATGAATAACCTGAACCTGCCGCAACCGCGCTTAATCAACGAAGCGGTACCGGCCAATCGTTATTGCGGACTGGATGAAGAAGAACGCCAGGATGCCGTAGCGCGCAGAGATCTCAAGCAGCCGAAGCGTATGGCCGGCACCAGCGATGAGATGACGATGGCGGCTAAACAGCAGATTACTGAAATCGACGTCGCCAAGTCCAAGCAATTGATTGCCGAAGGTGACATTGTTGTTGTCGATGTCCGCGAGGAGAGTGAATATGCCTCGGGACACATTGACAATGCGGTGTTTCTGCCACGCGGTGTTTTGGAATTTAAAATCGGCACCAAACCCGAACTTGCCGACAAATCGGCCCCGGTATTGCTTTATTGCCGCAGTGGCAACCGGTCCGCACTGGCTGCGCTAACTATGCAGCAGATGGGCTATACCAACGTTTTATCCATGGCCGGCGGCTATGAGGCATGGGTTAAAAGCGAATAAAAATTAACGGATTTCTTACCGCGGATGGGTGTAAACTTAATGCCGTGAATTGTAACCATCGCTGATTTTCGTTAATACAATAATTTCAACAACAATAATAATTTGTTTTTATCACTCGGAGGATATTTATGTCACAAGAACACTATACAGTCTTGATAGTCGGAGGAGGAGCTGCCGGCGTTTCGGTGGCCAATAACATGCGCCGGCAAAATTCGTCCATTGATATCGCCATCATCGAACCGTCTGAAAAGCATTACTATCAACCCGGCTTTACCATTATCGGCGGCGGGGCCTATACACTAAAAAAGACGACCAAGAACGAAGCCGACTTGATTCACCCCAGCGTAACGTGGAAAAAAGACTATGCGGAAAGTTTCCAGCCTGACGCCAACACGGTGACTTTGCGTTCCGGCGACACCGTGTCTTACGACTATCTGGTGGTATGCCCGGGCTTGCAGCTGGACTGGGATAAAATTGAAGGTTTGACTGACACGATCGGCAAAAACGGTGTTTGCAGTAATTATTCCCCGGACACGGTGGAATATACCTGGGAGTGCATACAAAACCTGCAATCCGGAACCGCGCTGTTCACGCAACCGCCGATGCCCATCAAATGTGCCGGCGCCCCGCAAAAAATCATGTATCTGGCTGCGGACCGTTTCCGCAAAAAAGGCATCCTGGACAAATTTACCATTGAGTTCTGTAATGCCGGTCCGGGAATGTTCGGTGTGCCCTTCTTTGCCAAAGCTTTAAGCAAAGTGGTTGCCGATTACGGTATAAAAACCAATTTTAACTGCAATCTGGTCGCCATTGACGGACCCAATAAAACTGCAACCTTTGAAGTGACGGACAGCGAAGGCAACAAAGACAAAGTCAGCAAAAAGTTCGATATGATCCATGTTACGCCGCCGCAAAGCGCACCCGACTTTATCAAAGCCAGCCCTTTGGCCAATGAGACCGGCTGGGTCGACGTCAATGACAGGACCTTGCAACACAACAAATATGGTAACGTATTCGGTCTGGGCGACGCCGGCTCCACGCCAAACGCGAAAACCGCTGCCGCAGTGCGCAAACAAGTGCCGGTAGTGGTTGATAATATCTTTAAATTGATCAACAGCAAAGCGGTTGCCGAAGGTTATGACGGTTACGGCTCATGTCCGCTAACCACGTCGTTAAGCACGGTGATGCTGGCCGAATTTTCGTATGGGGGTAAAGTGACGCCTTCTTTTCCGTTTCTGGATCCCCGCAAAAACCGGGCTATCTGGTGGTGGGGGAAAACAACCGGCTTCCCATGGTTGTACTGGCATTTAATGCTCAAAGGCTATCGCATCGATATTCCGCATAAAGAGTCCTACGCGCAAAAATTTACTCAAGACTCATAAACGATCGGTTTTGTTTTTTCGTAAAAAAGCTCCCGGTAACCGAACAATTAGGGATTGATGGATAAAACGTAGGGTATGCATCGCATAACGTGCTTATGCATTCAAAAATGGCGATTAACCGCAAAAGGTGCGTAATGCGTACCCTACCCAGCTATCCATCAGTTCAAAATTGTTCGGCTATCAGGTTAACGGGCCGGCTGCCATGAAGCATTATAATCTATCGATATTTTAATATGACATCGCCGCATTCAAAGTTGCCACGCTTGCTGCCGATCACGGCATGGCTGAAAAGTTACAGCAAAGAGGATTTTAACGGTGACTTGTTTGCCGGTATCATTACCGCCATTCTATTGATCCCGCAAGGCATTGCTTATGCCATGCTGGCCGGCTTGCCGCCGCAACTGGGGCTCTATGCCAGTATCCTGCCGCCGGCCGTCTACGCACTACTGGGAACCAGCCGAACGCTGTCCGTCGGTCCCGTTTCTATTGCGGCAATCATGATTGCCAGCGCGCTAACGACACCGGAAATCAACGCCTTGGGAAATCCTGCGGAAAGCGCGGTGATCCTTGCTGCGGAAGGCGGTATTATCTTGTTGTTGATGGCCGTTTTGCGTATGGGCGGCTTAGTAAATTTCATTAGCCACCCCGTATTAACCGGATTTACCAGCGGTGCGTCAATATTGATCATCGTCAGCCAAATTCCGCATTTACTCGGCCTGAACAAGGCCCAATGCAGTTTCGATTATGCCTGCTATACAGATTATTTGTTGCTTTTAGATCCGTACACCGCAGGCATCAGCTTGCTCAGCCTTATGGTATTGGTGTTGTTTGGCAAGCCGTTAACCGCTTTGTTGAGACACATCGGCCTGAGTGAGGCATTGGTCACCGGCATCAGCAAGTGCGGGCCATTACTGGCCGTCGGTATCGCATCGGTTATCGTTTATCAGCTCGGCGCGTCCGCCCATACTATTAAAATTGTCGGTCAAATTCCTGCTGGCTTACCGGCATTGAGCATAGATTTCCTCGGCTCGGACAAATGGGGGATGTTATTGCCTTATTCGGGTTTTATTGCGCTGATCGCCTATGTGGAAAGTGTCGCAATTGCCAAGGTTACCGCTAACCTGCGTAAACAACGTATCGACCCCAATCAGGAATTGATAGCGCTGGGCGTTGCCAATATTGCTACGGCAGTTTCCGGCGGAATGTCGGTGGCAGGCGGGTTCAGCCGAACCATGGTGAACTTTACCGCCGGTGCCCGAACCCAAATGGCCATGCTGATCGCCGTCGTTTTACTGAGTGTCGCGGTCATCTTTTTTTCCGATTGGTTTGCGTATATACCGAAAGCGGCATTGGCGGCGGTAATCCTGGTTGCTATTTTTCCGTTGGTGCGTTTATATAACATCGTCACCACCTGGTCATACGACAGCGGAGACGGTATTGCCGAATTGATTACCTTACTGGGGGTTTTAGCACTTGGCATAGAAGAAGGGTTGGCCCTTGGCATTATATTAACGGTGGTCAGTTTTTTGCGCAAAACCAGCCGTCCGCATATCGCTGTGGTCGGCCGGATCGCCAATACCGAACACTACCGCAACATCAATCGACATCAGGTTGAAACCTGGACAAATCTGCTGCTGCTGAGAGTCGATGAAAACCTCACCTTCGCCAACGCCGGGTATATTGAGGACTTCATTCGCCGGCAATTAGCGAATCAAAAGGAAATCAAGCATATCGTGTTGATTTTTACCTCGGTCAGTTATATCGACAGCACTGCCTTGGAAGCCCTGGAAAACCTCAATCATACGTTACAGGCATCTCAGCTGGTCATGCATCTGGCGGAAGTCAAAGGACCTGTCATGGATAAACTGGCGCAAACCGACTTACCGGAACAGCTTAAACCCGGCAAAGTTTTTTTCCGAACCGATGATGCCGTCAGCGAGTTAGCTCAAAACAAGCCGTCTCCATAGACTTCACGCTTCACCTGTAACATTGTTTGGATGGCAAAAACCGAGGCGAGCCGGCTATTCCGGTATCCCGGTGTCGCGTTTCATCAGCACAACGTCACAGCGACAGCCGTGTAAAACCCCCATAGCTGTGGAACCAAGCACCTGCGACAATCCAAACCGCCCCTGATCCCCAACAACAATCAAGTCGGCCGATAATTCTTCAGCCAATTGTAAAACTTCCTTTTTAGGTGAGCCGGTTCTCACATAAAGGTCGCCTGGAGCAACGGACAGTTCCCTTCCTAATTGCTGCAACGCGTCTTTAGCATGCTTGACTCCTTCTGTACCGATATCCACCACCAAGGGAAAACCAAAGGTGGATATCGGTTCTATGACGTAAACAATAGCTAGTCTTGCACCACATAGGCGGGCCAACTGCATGGCTTTTTGAGCGACGTTGTCGCCGGTTCGCACCAGATCCGTCGCCAGAAGAATGTTTTTATACATGGGTATTGCCTCCATTGCCTAATTTAAATTAACGATACGCATCTCATGCGGACATCTGTATGATGTCCTGATTTATTGCTAATGACTGTGATACGATAGTCAAATTTATACAATAATTCAGATGCACGCAAAAATGTTCACTGTAAATGATTATTTAACCTTTAGAATTCATGGCGGTGCCGGCACACATCGTGGTGGTTTTGCCGATCAGCTGGGACATTTCCTGAAAGATCTGGAAACCTTGATGGCAAAAGATTCGGGAGAAATATTTAGTGTAATCATGCCGGGTTTCAACAGTCTGGCTAATATTCATCCTTTGCTGGTACATTTCCCCATTGCTTTTTTAACGGCTTTCCTGGTATTTGACATCGCCGGGAGTTTATTCAGGAACCATGAGTGGCGCCGCTTCGCCGGCTGGTTTTTGTACCTCGGCGCCGCCAGCGCCATACTGACCGTTGCCGCCGGTTTTCAGGCCGCCGCCACCGTTGCACACAGCGACGCTGTTCATCAAATCATGGAGCGTCATAAACAGTACGCCATTACGGTAACCTCTCTGGCTGTTTTTTTATCGGTGTGGCGCTTTATCGCCAGAGGCTATTTCGGCATTATAGCCAATATTCTGTATCTCTCATTGGCAGCGCTCATGTGCCTCATTATGGCATTAGGAGCGGATCTTGGGGGTTTGATGGTATATAATCACGGCGTTGGCGTTGCCGCAGTTAAGCAATCCAGTCACAACCATGACCACGCTCACAGCCACGACCTGGTTCATACGCATTAAATTGTGCAATGCTTTTTTTATAAAGCAATGATACAATTAAAATAATTGTTTATTCATTAGCAAATTAAACGGATGTCAACAAAGCCCGATAGCGTACCTTACCAACCGCCAGTTATTGAGTTTAAAAGCTGTTCGCTAACCATTCCGGTACTGGTTTTACGTGGTAACGATCAGCAACTCATTGCTACGCAACTGAAGTCAAAAATTGAGGAGGCGCCTGCCTTTTTTAAAGACTCTCCAGTCATATTTGATCTTAATGACATACGCGCCAAAAAGCTTGAGTTGGATTTATCCGCATTGACTGACACGGCACGCGCGCTGCAATTGATCCCGATCGGCATTCGCGGCGGATCGGATCAATATAAGCAATCCGCCCATGAGCTGCAACTAGCGGCTTTTTCGGATTTTGGTTTTAATGTCGCCGCTGCACGCAGACAACCGAAAAAAATAAATATAGAAGCCGAACAACAACCGCCCGCCAAGGAATCCAAAGAAACTAAAATAATCACCCAGCCCATCCGATCAGGCCAACGAATCTATGCCTCCGGCGATTTGATTATCACCTCGCAGGTAGGAGCCGGCTCGGAAATTATGGCGGAAGGCAATATTCACGTCTACGGCGTATTGCGCGGACGTGCTCTCGCAGGGGTAAAAGGCAATACGGAATGCCGAATTTTCTGTTCGCAATTACAGGCGGAACTGATTTCAATTGCCGGAATTTACAAAACCTGCGACGAACTGGATGATTCACTCAAGGACCAACCAATACAAATTTCCTTGCAAAACCAGGCATTACTAATCAACACTCTTTAAAAATTAAACTGTTTCACCGGAGGATATAGCATTGGCTAGAATTATCGTCGTAACATCAGGAAAAGGCGGCGTTGGGAAAACCACAACAAGCGCTGCAATTGCCATGGGTCTTGCAAAAAAAGGTCATAAAACCGCAGTCATTGATTTTGACGTAGGTCTTCGCAATTTGGATCTAATTATGGGTTGCGAGCGGCGGGTTGTTTATGACTTTATCAATGTCATCAATGAAGAGGCTACCTTAAACCAGGCATTGATCCGTGACAAGCGCTGCAACAATCTGTATATTCTCCCGGCTTCCCAAACCCGCGATAAAGATGCGCTAACCAAGGAAGGCGTGGGCAGAGTATTGGACGAACTGGCAAGAGATTTTAAATATATTGTGTGTGACTCCCCGGCCGGTATTGAAACAGGGGCTAATCTGGCGATGTATTATGCCGATGACGCTTTTGTCGTTACCAATCCGGAAATCGCCTCGGTCAGAGACTCCGATCGTATGTTAGGCATTTTAGCCAGCAAATCCCGCCGCGCAGAAGAAGGCGATGATCCGATTAAGGAATATTTACTCTTGACCCGTTATGCGCCTTCCCGGGTCAAATTAGGCGAGATGTTAAGCGTAGATGATATTCAGGAAATCTTGTCGTTGCATCTCCTGGGCGTGATTCCTGAATCGAAATCGGTGCTCAATGCTTCCAATTCAGGCATGCCTGTCATCCTGGACGAAAAAAGCCCGGCCGGCCAGGCTTATCAGGATATCGTCGCGCGCTATTTGGGAGAAAACAGGCCGCATCGGTTTATTGAACATGAGAAAAAAGGCATTTTTGGAAAAATCTTCGGGAATTAATCATGAGCTTACTAGATTACTTCAGATCGACAAAAACCGGTTCCGCGGCAACGGCTAAAGAAAGATTGCAGATTCTGGTCGCTCACGATAGAGCCCACCGCGATCAGCCCACTTATTTGCCGCAACTGCAAAAAGAACTGCTTGCAGTAGTTAGAAAATATATCAATATAGACCAGGATGCCATTTCAATTAATTTTGAACAGGATGATGATCAAGAGGTTTTGGAATTAAACATTGTATTACCCGATGAATATCAGAAAAAATCATCTCATTAATTTATGATTAGGTAACCATCATGGAAAATTCAATAGGCACAGCAGCAGGTAAGATTTGGAATTTTTTGGACCAAAACGGCCCTTGCAGCAGTACAAAAATAGCCAATGAAACCGGCGTTAATAAAAATGATGTGCAGCGCGCTATCGGTTGGCTGGCTCGGGAAGAGAAAATTGCAATTGAGCAAAAAGGGCGTACGGAACTAATTTCCTTGAAATAAGTTTCCATAATACCGTTACCTTTGCCCCCACCTTCCCTGGCCGGAAGGTTTATCGATCGGCAAGTAAAGCTCATACGACTCCTTCAAGAGGGGAGACACTTGCTTCCTGTCGGCAGCGCCGGCGTTTGGCCGACTAAGTGCCTTGCCGTTATGCTAAGCCGGGCTCTAATAACTTTGTAGTCAGACCCCCCCTCTACATCTTCACTATTCGGTATTTCTATAATAAATAGATTGAGGCTAAACCCAGAAAGGCCCAAAAACCGACCATATCGGTTATAGTCGTCAATATGACCCCACCGGCCAGAGCAGGATCGACCTTAATTTGCTGCAGCAATAACGGAATCATTGCCCCGGCCAGAGCGGCACAAACCAAATTGATAATCATCGCACAGCCTAAAATAAAACCGATACCGGCACTATGGAACCAAATACCACCAATCGCAGCAACCACAAAAGCCCACAGCACGCCGTTCAAGGCACCGATCGACAGCTCTTTGAAAACCAGGATATGGGCATTGCTGTGGCCTATCTGCCTTAATGCCATGCCACGTACAACCAACGTTAGTGTTTGACTGCCGGCAATACCGCCCATACTGGCAACGATCGGCATCAACACCGCCAAGGCAACAATTTTATCCAGGGCTATTTCAAATAAGCCTATCACCCAAGAGGCCATCAAGGCAGTAAACAGATTCACTCCCAACCACAGGGCTCGTCGTTTTGCGCTGAGCACCACAGGTGCAAACATATCCTGCTCCTCATCCAACCCCGCTCTACTCATTATCGAATGGTCCGCTTCCTCCCTAATCACATCCACCACATCGTCAATGGTTATTCTACCCAACAGTTTGCCGTCACTATCGATGACAGGCGCAGAAATCAGATTCCGTTGTTCAAACAACAAAGCGACTTCCGCCGAAGATAAATTGGCGGGAATGCCATGCACCGTTGCATCCATCAATTCCGCGACCGTGCTGCCGGGATCATTGGTCAACAAAACTGAAATCGGCAGTACGCCTTGCAGGTAATCCTCTCTGTCGACCACGATAAAGCTGTCGGTTAATGCCGGCATTTGACCACGCAGCCGTAGATAGCGCAGCACCACTTCCAGGGTCACGTCGGAACGCAACGTCAAGGTGTCCAGACTCATCAGCCCGCCGGCACTATCGTCATCGTAGGATAATACCGATTCGATACGTGCCCGGTTCTGCTTGTCCATGGATTCAAGCAGCTTTTGTAGCACCACCGCCGGGAAATTGCGTACCAAGTCGACTAAATCATCGGACTCCAGATTCTCTGCCGCACTGACCAAATCCGCGGCATCGGTTGCTTCGATCAAACCGGTCCTGACTTCTTCATTCAACTCGACCAATACTTCGCCGGCCAAGCTGGGATCAACCAGTTCCCAAACAACGTTGCGGTCATCCGGCCGCAAAGATTCCAATAAATGGGCGATTTCTGCCGGATACAGCGTATTGATCAAGTTACCGACCGAAAGCGGCGAGCCGCTCTGCAGTTGTTTTAGCAGTTGCTCCAAGTATTGTTTGTTATTATCTTGTTGCGTCGTGTTAAGCATCACTAGAAAATACCGAATTGCTTTGAAAATATCGTGGCATGTCTCGCCGGGATGAAATTGCCGGACAGCACCGACGCACTAAAACAATTCCCGATGCCGTTTGATGGCATTCATTCCGAAGCCTTTAAAATATCCTGCCAGCCTATCGACCAGATATACCGAGCGATGTCGCCCGCCGGTGCAGCCGACCGCGATGGTCAGATAACTTCGATTTTCGGATTCAAAGCGGGGAATCCATTTTTCCAGAAAACCTGTGATATCCTGAAAGAATTCCGCAACTATCGCCGCACTGTCCAAAAAATCGATCACCGCCTGATCCTTGCCGGTCAGCCCTCTCAGCTCCGGTACCCAATAAGGATTGGGTAGGCTCCGCGCATCAAAAATAAAATCGGCATCCATCGGAATGCCATGCTTAAAACCAAAAGACTGAAATTGCAGCGATAAATGAGGCTGTATTTTTTCCGCAACCTGATTTTTTATCAGCTCACGAAGTTGGTGGAAATGTGTGCGGCTGGTATCGATCACCAAATCGGCACAGTTCGACACCGATTTCAGAATTTCCTTTTCAATCCTGATCGCATCGTGTAATGACAAATTGGAATCAGTTAACGGATGACGTCTGCGCGTTTCACTGTAGCGTTTCAGTAAAGTACCTTCTTCCGCCTGCATAAAAAAAACCTCACATACAATCCCTTTATTGCGGATAAAAGCCAATTTCTCATTGAATTCGCTCAGATCCTCACTTTGATTTCTGGCATCGATGCCAATGGCGGTTTTACGGTACTTCTCCTGCTCAATCAACATCACACTGTTGATAAAGCTTTCCAGCAAAGTTACCGGCAGGTTATCAATGCAATAATATCCACAGTCTTCCAAGGTATCTAGTGCAATGCTTTTTCCCGATCCGGAAAGTCCGCTAACAATGAGAAGTTTCATAACAATTTATCGAAAAGTGCTTTTTTTACCCGACATAAAAAAGGGCGACTGTTGCCGCCCTTGACGATTCAACCCGACAAGCGGCTAAATACGGTGATTGGATAATTTTTCCTTATGCCGTAAAATCTGCCTGTCCAGCTTGTCCACCAAGCCATCGATAGCGGCGTACATATCTTGCTGACGATCTTCCGCAAACAGTTTGGCACCGCTGATCTGTACGGTTGCCTCCGCCTTCTGATCCAGTTTCTCAACTGTTAAAATCACATGTACATCTGTAACATGGTCAAAATGACGTTCCAGCCTATCAAATTTTGATTCGACATATGTTTTCAAAGCCTCTGTCACATCAAGATGGTGGCCTGTTACGCTAATTTGCATGGAATTTTCTCCTAATTATAAAAATTTCTCAATTATGGCAGCCCGACGTCATAAAAAACGCTTTCTTTGGCTGGACGAAGGTATGGACATTGCTTCACGGTATTTTGCGATAGTCCGCCGTGCAACATTAATCCCTTTTTCCTTTAGTAAATCGGATATTTTACTATCACTTAACGGTTTTACCGGACTTTCATTGCCAATCAATTCCTTGATAAATGCTCTGATGGCTGTCGACGAACATTCACCGCCTCCTACAGTGGATACATGACTGGAAAAGAAATATTTAAATTCAAAAATTCCGTTCGGGGTGTGCATGTATTTCTGTGTCGTTACCCTGGATATGGTTGATTCATGCAACTCCAATTCTTCGGCAATATTTCTCAATACCATGGGTTTCATGGCAATTTGACCGTGCTCCAAAAATCCGGTTTGTTTTTCCACAATACTCCTCGCTACCCTCAACAAGGTATCATTCCGGCTATGCAGACTTTTAATAAACCAGCGGGCCTCCTGCAAGTGGTCCCGCATGCAGGAGTTGTCCTTACTGTTATCGGCTCTTTTGATCATTCCCGAATAAAAAGGATTGATACGCAATTTAGGTGCGATATCCGGGTTGAGCTCCACCTGCCAGACCCCCTTCACCTTGGTTACAAAAACGTCAGGGACTATATATTCGGAATCGTTGCTCTGCAATTGACTGCCGGGCTTTGGGTCCAGCGACCTGATTAAATCGATCACTTTATTCAACTGGTGTTCGCTAATCCCCAGACGCTTAATGAGTTTTCCCTGGTCATGTGCGGCTAAAAGTTCAAGATGATTGGTGACTAAATCGATCGCCATCTCCCTTTCATCGGTTGCTTCAGGTAATTGCAGCAACTGTCGGCGCAAACAATCGCTTAAATCAACGGCAACCACCCCGGCAGGATCTAAATTCTGCAGGCGATGTAATACTGCAAGCAGCTCATCCTGTTCCAGATCTTCCAGCTGGGACAATAACCCCTGATAAATTTCATCAATCGTGTTAATTAAATAACCGTCCTCATTGACCGAGTCAATAATTGCCAATGCAATGGCATGATCCCGCTCGCTAAAGGGGAGCATTTCAAGCTGCCATATCAGATGATCTGATAAGGTTTCCGATTTGCTGCGCTGCTGTTCGTAATCCGGCCCCTCAGCGGTACTGTTTATCGTGGCAACTTGAACGTTCTCGTAAATATCATCCCAGGTCGTATCGATAGGCAATTCTTCCGGAATTTCATTCTGAGAGCCTTCGCTGGTGGCCCGGTCAACATCGTTAGTTTTTGCCGGCCGATCATATTCTTCCTGAGCAGTGCCATCCTCCTCGACCACTTCCAGCATCATATTCGATTCTAAAGCCTGTTGGATCTCCAACTGTAAATCCAGGGTGGACAATTGCAACAATTTAATTGCCTGCTGCAATTGAGGCGTCATCGTAAGTTGCTGACCTAAACGAAGTTGTAAGGATTGTTTCATACTGTTATCTGTTCAAAGCTAATTAAAGACTGAAATGCTCACCGAGATAAACCTTCCTTACTTCTTCATTGGCGATAATTTCTTCCGCGCCGCCTTCAGCAATTACCTGACCGTCATTTAGGATGTAAGCGCGGTCACAAATACCCAATGTTTCGCGAACATTATGCTCAGTAATTAATATACCTATATTTCTTTCCCTTAAATGGTGAATAATTTTCTGGATGTCGATAACGGAAATTGGATCTACACCGGCAAACGGCTCATCAAGCAATATAAATTGCGGATCCGTCGCCAATGCCCTGGCAATTTCCACCCTGCGCCGCTCGCCTCCCGATAACCCCATCGCCGCATTGTGGCGAATATAGGTTATACTGAATTCTTCCAATAATTCCTCAATAATTAATTCTACCTGTCCTTCCGTTAAATCGGAACGAATTTGTAAAACGGCTCGCAAATTGTCTTCAACACTGAGTTTTCGGAAAATTGACGGTTCCTGGGGCAAATATCCAACGCCCATTCTGGCTCTCATATGCATCGGATAATGGGTAACAACCTGATCATTGAGAATGATTTCCCCGTCATCCGCTTTGATCAATCCCACCATCATGTAAAAACTCGTTGTTTTCCCGGCGCCGTTGGGTCCCAATAACCCGACCACTTCACCTGCATCGACATGTAGCGATACGCCATTGACGACGTTACGCTTGCTATAATTTTTCATCAGGTGCTTTGCTGCCAGTCTAGTCATATTATTTGGAGTTCGTTTTCTCTTTCGGGTTCAATATAACCCGGACTCTTTTAGTATCCGTCGCTTTCTCTCCCGCTCTTACAATGGCGTTTTTACTGTCGTATTTTATGATCTCGCTGGCGTAAGTATTATTTCCCTGCCAGACAATCGCATCATCGATTAAAATCAGTAATTCCTTATTGGGGTAATATTCGGCTTTTAACGACTTGCCCCGCATCTCCTCTTTGCCTTCCGAAGGAATTTGCCTGAATCTGGCCGGTTTACCGGTTGCCACCATTTTCTCAACCCGGCCATTGCGGAGGTAAACAACCAATTTGTCGGACTTTACACGAAGTGTACCCTGCACCAAATCGACATTGCCCGTATAAATACTGACTTCTTTATTTTCATCGTAAGTAGCAGTATTGGAATCAATGGTGATCGGCTGATCCCTATCGCTTTTTAACGCGAAGGCAAGCGGATCATGAATGATAAAAAGTATTAATCCGTAAAAAAAAATTCTTGTCAATTTACATAACTTCATACTTGCTCCGAACATTGGAGATAAATTCAAGATGAACCGGTTTTTGAAAAAACACTTTCATCCCGGTACCGGATACCCAATCCGGAGGAGTAATCAGTTCTGCCCATTCATCGGTTTCCGCATAATTTTCCTTCGGCCTGACTTTCAGATTGCTGGTATTCACCTTAACCGACCTGACTCCTGGTGCTTGCTCACGGACAATGAAAACCTTACCGTTTAAAAACAAATCCTGCCGATCTGCTGAAAGTAGACCGGTTTCCGAGCTGACGACCCACGGTGGCGTCTCCTCGTTGTAAAAAGTCATCACCGGGTTAAGCATTTCGATGGTATTGTCGTCGCTATAATGCATCATGCGGTCCGTCACCAGTTCATTCTCGGGTTTTCCGGTCAAATCCATTTCAATTTTGTTGTAACCGATACTAAAGTAATCCGGGCTATGCGGCGGTACTTGCTTTATCACCGTCACTTCACCTGCAAAATATTCCACAAGCCACCAGCTAACGACCCCCAGAACCAGCATATAATAATATTCTTTTTTATGTTCTATCATTATAAATATGACCGGATCACAGCGTCCATATTTCCCTGGGCCCGCATAATTAAGTCACAGACTTCCCTGACAGCGCCCTGGCCGCCAGGCAGGCAAGTGCACCATTGCACGTAGTCTTTAACCGCAAAATTGGCATCATGAACTGCAATTGACAAACCGACTCGACTCAATACCGGCAAATCAAGCAGATCATCGCCAACAAAGGCAACCTGTTCCTTATCAACAGCCAAAGCCTGCAAGAGTTCTTCAAAAGCCGCCAGTTTATTTTGCTGTCCTTGAAAAACATATTCAATACCCAAATTCTTCATTCTCAACGCCACTGAGTCGGATTTTCTACCGGAAATTACCGCAACTTCGACACCGGTTTGACGCAACAGCTTAATTCCGTGACCGTCTCTGGCATGAAATGACTTATACTCTTTGCCCCGATCATCAAAAAAAAGCTTACCGTCAGTCAGCACACCATCAACATCCAATATCAGTAATTTTATTTTTTTCGCTTTGTCAATGATCTGCTGCATTGTTAATGTTCGTTTTTGATTCATTTATGCTGCTTGGTATTAAACACCGCCGCCATCACAGAATTACATTAGGGTACTCAAATGATACCGGCATTAATCAAATCATGCATATTCAGAGCGCCTATCACACATTGCGCATCATCCACCACCAATAACGCATTGATTTTTTTTTCCTGCATAATTTGCATCGCTTCGGCAGCCAGCGTTTGTTCCGAGATGACCGTGCAATTGCGGGTCATTACTTCCGAAATGACGGTATGTTGAAAATCCAAATTTTTTTCCAGCATGCGGCGTAAATCGCCATCGGTAAAGATTCCTACCACCCTCGATTGTTGATCGACAACAGCGGTCATGCCCAATTTCTTTTCTGTCATTTCCATCAAGGCATCTTTCAACATTGCCGTCTCGAACACAGCGGGTATTCCGGCTCCGGTATGCATCAAGTCGTCCACCACCAGCAATAACCGTTTTCCCAAGCTACCGCCCGGATGCGAAAGCGCAAAATCATGTTGCGTAAATCCCCTCGCCTCAAGCAGCGAAACAGCCAAAGCATCCCCCATCACCAAGGCCGCAGTGGTACTTGAGGTGGGAGCAAGACCTAAGGGGCAGGCTTCCTGCTCCACACCGACATCAATATGCACTGTAGAAAATCCGGCTAGTGCCGAATCAGGATTGCCTGTCATCGCTATCAACGCCACCCCCAGACGCTTGATGATCGGCAATATGGTTAACAACTCAGTGGTTTCCCCGGAGTTGGACAAAGCCAAAACCACATCCTGGGTCGTTATCATACCCAGATCACCATGACTGGCTTCGCCCGGATGCACAAAAAAAGCGGGTGTTCCGGTGCTCGCCAAAGTAGCGGCTATTTTACCGCCTATGTGCCCCGATTTGCCCATCCCGGTTACAACCACCCGGCCTTTACATGAAAGCATCAATTGGCAGGCGGCAACAAAATTCTCATTGATTCGTTCCGCAAGCGCAATAACCGACCGGGACTCCAAATCGATCACCGTTAACGCGGATTGCTGCAGACTATGTTTATTCATTAGGTAAGCCTTTAACACTAAGTATGCTGCACGGCGCTTTGATAAACGACCCATTGATAGGCACAATAGCAAATCAACAAAATAAGTCCTTCCCAACGGCAAATTCTGGCGTTACCGCGAAATCCGTAACCGAGTATAAATAACAGCGCTGTCAACCCCAACATGACTGGAAAATCCCGTTCGACAACGTTGATATTGAGTACCCCGGGAGCAATAATTCCTGGCAGTGAATAAACTGCCAGCAAATTATACATATTCGAGCCGATAATATTGCCGATCGCCAAATCATCTTCTTTCTTCAAGACACTGGCAATCGACGCAGCTAATTCCGGTAAACTGGTTCCCAGGGCAACAATGGTCAAACCGATCACCAGATCGCTGACACCGAAATATTCAGCAATATTTACCGCCCCCCACACCAGCGCCCTTGAACTGAGCAGCAAGCCGGCCAGCCCCACAAAAAAATAAACCCATGCTTTTGTATGTGATAGTAATTCAGGAAGTTCGTCTTCCACCTCCCTGCTGAAAGGGTCGGTCTTCGATGCCTGTCTGGCGCTGCGAATCAACCACCACAAAAATATCACCAAGCCGGCCAACATAAGCAAACCATCAATGACATCCAAACCGTAATCGTACACAGCCAACGCATAGCAGAAAATACTGGCAGTCATTAAAACGGGCAATTCCCTTTTGAGCATTTTTGAATGGACTGCAATCGGCGCAACCAAGGCGGTACAGCCGAGAATCAGGCCAATATTAGCAATATTGGAGCCCAAAGCATTTCCTACGGCAAGCCCGGTTTTACCCTGCCAGGAAGCAAACGCCGAGACAAGAATTTCCGGGGCAGAGGTACCGAATCCGACAATAGTCAATCCGATAAGCAGCGAAGAAACGCCGTAATTTCTTGCAATCGATGCCGTTCCGATAACAAAACGATCGGCTGAATAGACCAATATCACTAACCCAGCTAATAATGCTGATAAATTGACCCACATAATTTTCTGGTTCAAAAACTGCTTATTATGCCATGTTCCACTAATTTTTGTCGCGGCGATAAAATGGTAAATAGTAAAAAATGAGTTGCTGATTTGTCGTGTCCGGCATCAAATTTCAATTTTTTCGTTCTCTTCGCTTTATTTGCGGCGAGGAGAGCAGAGCACGGAAATTCGATGCATGGGGAAGGAGGTAGAACGGCCCTGCGAATCAGTTGAATACAGAACTATTATGACGGTTTGTGAAACAAAAGTTATATGACATGAAACAGCAAAAGTCAGCGACTACTTTGCCGTTTTGATTATCAATTGACTAACGAAACGGAAAAAAGAAATTAAAAACAAACTGAACTGCTGCGCAAACGCCGATATTAATCTTTCCCTTACAAACGAGTTTAATCGGTTGAATGGGGCTGCGCCTCAGCATGCAAATCGTTCTTTTCCTCCAACTCGGGATGTCTTTTTCCCGAAGCCGCCTCGTTCCCTTGGATTTCCGCCTGAGATTCCGTCTGCTTTTCGTCTTTTGAAACACTGGGAGCTTCCAAATTCAACTCGTCCCAACGGTCACGTAGTTTGTCACACCATGCGGCCAGCATGGTTTCATCCTTGGGAGGGAAAGCCAACAACTGATCCAATGAATGGTGCAGCGACTGATAACGTGCACTGGCATTACGATGGTTTTCAGCCTGTTCCGAATATTTTAGAAACGTCTGCAAAGAACTTAAAATAGCGCCTAACAACAGCAACATTCCGGCTATCATTTTCACCCAAAAATCCGGATTGTGAGTAATTGTAAAAAAAATGTAACTGGCAACAGACATCGAAATCAAGATTACCGGAATGCCTAATATATGGTTCATCCGCCGTATCGAAATGGAACGCATATAATGTGAATTCAGCAATATACCAAGCTCATGACGCCACGTCTGTAGCAAATGTTTTTGTTCAATTTTCATAGCCATTGCCTCAAAGGTTAATTACAGCGAAAAAAAGCCGGCAAAGACTTATTATCAGTGACGGCTTGTGGTTGATAGCTAAAGCACTATTTTAAATATCGGCGGCTGCATGAATTTTTTATTTCAGTCCCCGCTGCCTCGCTTTCCACACCTGGAAGAAATGTCAAAAGGCACTGATTATACCGCCGTTTATTCTTAGATGGCGGAATCATGTTAAGATAAGTTTCTCTGCATATCCGAGTAATTTCACTAGTGACCCAATCATATTTCACTCCCTGCAGGTTTTCCAATACGCATTGATCGTATTCATAGTTACTGTCAGCCGGGGATTGCCCGCTCGGCGAGAATAATAAAATAACCATTACCAAGTTAAAAACCATAGAATATCTCATAGTTTTGCCTTCAGTGGTTTGCGTACGAAAATGACAGCTTTAGCTATCGAAAAGATAAACGTTTAGACACATTCTGTAATATATGTCAAGCGTAGGTAATTTAGATACGGAATGCAAGATAATGCATAAAAAAGTGAAGATTTTTTTAATCGTTCATAAAAATATCGTGTGTTGCTTGCGCGACTCTCATAATCGCCGGCGCATAGTGAACCGACAATTAATATCGGAGTTTTCTATTGACTACCCTTTCTTAGGATACCATTCCGCACAAGATCAATAAATATGTCCAGTATCTGAATTGAGCTGTTGTCCTATTTTGACGCGTTCCAGAGGTGACGAAGGAATTTCGCCGATTTCTTCGATTTTCTGCAGCAACGGCAATAGTCCCTGTTTGTTGGCCAATTGAATACTTAACCCGGGCCGGGCATTGATCTCGAGCATCAGCGGTCCTAATGTTGAATCAAGCACAATATCAACACCGATATAATCCATTGAAACCAGCTCTTTACACCGGGCAGACAACAACAGAATATTTTCCCAGTAGGGAATTTCAAGATTCGTAATGGTATTGCCCGAATCCGGGTGTTCATCGACAATTTGGTTATGCCAGACGCCGTTTAAAGTTTGACCGCCGGCGAGATTAATGCCCGCGCCTATCGCACCTTGATGCAGATTGGCTTTCCCGTCGGACATTCTGGTAGGCAATCTCAGCATCGACATTAACGGTATGCCTTTAAACACAATGGTACGTATATCCGGGACACCCTGATAGCTTACCTGTTCAAATACCGGGTCAAAATTAACCCGGTATTCAATCAGCGCCTTGTCCGGTTGACCGCCCAGGCTGTACATACCGCTCAGTATATTGGATATATGATGTCCTATCTCCGCTTGCGTCATTAAAACGCCGTTTAATTTACGGTAGCGCCCCTTGCTCCGCCCCTTGATAATCAGAATTCCTTCTCCGCCACTGCCATGGGCCGGTTTAATTGCAAAATCCTGACGGGTGTCGAGTATATCGGCTAACTGACCGACCTGGTATTCACTGTCGATGACCGCGTAAAGCTCGGGAACGGCAATACCTGCATCTATCGCCAGTTGCTTGGTAAGCAATTTATCGTCTACAAGCGGGTAATATTTCCTTGAATTGTAGCGCAAAATATACCCGCCGTTGCGCTGATTCATGCCCAAAAACCCCAATTCGCGCAACCTCCGGAAGGGTAATAAATAATTCATCCAGTTCATCAATCCATCACTCTTTCAGCATCCCCCTAAAGCGCCACAGTTCGGTCAGGCGGTAACCCGTATAACGTCCTAACAACAAGGTAAAGGCGAGCAGTGCAAGTAATAATTCGGGAAAGACGAATATCAGGTGTTCAAGATACTCATTGCTCATCAGCAAATAACCGAACGAAGCGATAAACAGCGTGCCGATCCCTTGCTGGATAGCTTCCCCAGGGCCGCGCTCCTCCCAAACCAGTGACATTCGCTCGATGGTCATGGCCATAATGACCATTGGGAACAGGGCGACCGATAACCCCCGGTATATGCCCAATTTATGACTTAACAGGCTGACCAGCAGCATCAGTAAAATCACAATAATCAGTACCGCTGCCAAACGGGGTACTAACAGCAGTTGCAGATATTCCAGATAAAAGCGCAACATCAAGCCGAACACAATAATTAAACTGAATAAGACCAATCCCCATGCCAATTCCGTTTCGCGGAATGCCAAGGCAATCAAAATAGGCATAAACGTACCTATACTTTTGATACCGACCACGTTGCGCAAGATCACGATCAATAAAGCACCCAACGGTATCATCAACAATACTCTATAAACGTTTTGGGTTTGCACCGGTAAGTTGAATAATGAGAATTCCATGATCCTTGAATTGATTCTATTGGCGCGTTGTTGGGCAACGACGGTCACGTCCTGATATTGTTTATAAACGGAAAATTCCACTTTTCCCGCTTTCCCGCCGGCAACGGTCAATAACGGTTGATCTCCGGTATGCCAAATCAGCGCATCGTCCGGAAAACCGATATCACCGGTATTGGGATCAAACGTAAGCCATTTGTCCCCATCATAAACCTGCAGCCAAGGCGTCAGTTTTCCGTGCCGAATACCGTCTTTTAGAATGAGTATGGCTACCTGTCTTGCCGGAATCCGGGCGCCCTGTAAAATGCTGATGATTCGCTCAACCCAAAGCTCCGGTTTGTCGGCTCCTTCGCGCAGCAGTTGGATATTATCATCAGGACTGGCGCTATTCAGACGCAACAATAATTCATGGGTAAATGACTTGGTATCTGCCGATTTTCTGCGTACTTCGTCCAATAAGGCATTGACCACCGTCTGCATCATTTCAGGATATTGTTTCTTGGCAGGAAAGCTAACCTTTGCCACCGGTTTGGCTTGCTGATCGTCGGGACTTAATTGCATACGGTAATATAATACTTGAGAACCGTGCGGGCGGCGTAATGCCCATTGCACGGAACGACCTTGTTCATCTTCGTCCAAAGTCAAACCGTACCGGCCCGAAACGAAATCTTCATCTAGGATCATAAAACCGCTCGGTTTTTTCGGCAAAGCAAAATCGATTTTAGCCGGACCTTTGGTCGGTTTATAGGAGATTCTGGCCTCTACGGTCCAAACCTGGGTCTGCTCAGCCGGCAGCAACGGCAGCTTTAATTCGCTGACTTTGTAATAACACAAAACACTACTTAGCAGTATTAAAGCCGAAGCTAAAATTTTTACATGTAAATTCTTCAAATCGGATACTCTTTATGTCTGCTGCAAACTACTTTGACAGGGTATTTTTTTCATTAGGGTTTTTTATGCTGTAGTTTGGTGGCGGGATCATTGCAGGCGCCTTCTTTATGCTTATCGCTGTGCATAAATACAGATGAAGAATCAACCATGATATTATTTTGTAAAAACCGCCGCCCTAAAAGAACAGGATAATTGAAATTACTCCTGTCAGCCAGGGTAAATTCAGTTTTGTAGTAATGTCCGTCAATACAAAACGCTAATTCCACGACAGGGCGAATTACCGCAGGAAGGTTGTGGCGTTTTATCGATGTATTTCTAAGCAACGGGACTTCTATTCTGTGTTCCGCGCCTTTTTTTTTGCCCGACGGCAAAGTAAATTTAACCCATTCATCACCGTCACGCTCGAACCTTTCAATTTTCTCGGCATGTATTGAAGAGGTTTTGGCACCGGTATCGAGTTTTGCCCTAAGTCGGATCTGCCACGGCGATAAAACCACCGATTCCAACCATCCGGTAATTAAGATTTGCTTCCCGTGTTCTGCGCCGACAGCTGTCGGGATCCAAAAAAATAACGATAATATATTAATAAGCAAAGAAAATTTTCGTTTCATAATTTTGTTACGTTTCTCTCCAAATAATTTTCATTTGTCATAAGCTGTTTTTATGCTAACCCGGACTGTTTCAGTGCTGAATGCAGCGTCATAACATAAATACGTTGAAGCATAGATTAAACATGCCGTTTTTGATATAAGCAAGCAGATAAAGTTGCCAAAATTTTTCTGCAGCCTGGTTCAACTCATTGGGAACCAGTGGCAAAAAAGCGTTGCCGCGCTGCCGGATCCCAAAGTTCACTGGATAACTAATAACTGCCCCGACACATAATATATTGACTTTCCCGTCTCCAGTCATAGAAAATAGTCTGTTTTAACTCCCGGCATGTGCTCTGGATCACATGGATAAATGCGTCCCGAATAGTCAAAATATCGTTACCATCCGAGATCTGACGTTTTCTCGCGGCAACAATAAAATCTTCGACAATGTTTCCCTGCAGATTCAACGCGGCAAAATTACCGCGATTATGGGACCAAGCGGAACCGGTAAAACCACTTTGCTTAAATTGATCGGCGGTCAGCTTTATCCCGAACATGGCAGTGTCATTGTCAATGGCCTGGATGTCCATAAATTGCGTTTAAAAAATTTGTATAAATTACGTAAACGCATCGGCATGTTATTTCAAAGCGGTGCGTTATTTACCGATATGAGCGTTTACGACAATGTTGCGTTTCCATTGAGAGAGCATACCCGACTGCCTGAATCGATGATCCGCACGCTGGTACTGATGAAATTACAAGCGGTAGGATTAAGGGGCGCGCGCAACCTTATGCCGAGTGAATTATCCGGCGGCATGGCCAGGCGGGTTGCGTTGGCGCGGGCAATCGCACTGGACCCGATGATGATCATGTACGACGAGCCGTTTACCGGACAGGACCCGATCTCAATGGGTGTTCTGGTCCATCTGATCAAGACGTTAAATGCCACGCTCGGACTGACCAGTATTATCGTATCCCACGATGTCCAGGAAACAGCCGCTATCGCCGATTATATTTATGTGTTATCGGAAGGTAAAATTGTCGGCCAAGGCACACCGGAACAAATCAATCGCTCCGATTCGGAATGGGTCAAGCAATTCATGAACGGAACACCTGACGGTCCGGTATGCTTTCATTATTCCAGCGACAACTACATTGACGACCTTTTTGCGTCTGCAAAACGATAATATCAGCAATATGAACCAGTTACTGCAAACTCTGGGAAATTTCACAATCAAGGCTTTTTCCAAAATCGGCCGCAGCACCTTTTTTTTATTTCATACATTAAGCGGCTTTAGTGATGTGCTGTTTCGCCCCGGACTTTTGCTGGTGCAAACCTATTCGGTAGGGGTGCTATCCTTTTTAATTATCACCATATCGGGAATGTTTGTCGGCATGGTGCTGGGTTTGCAGGGCTATTATACACTTTCCGATTTTGGTGCCGAAGAGGCGCTTGGCGTGATGGTAGCAGCTTCCCTAGTACGAGAACTGGGCCCTGTAGTCACGGCGCTGTTATTTGCCGGACGCGCAGGCTCCGCCTTAACTGCGGAAATTGGCTTAATGAAGGCAACCGAACAACTGTCCGGCATGGAAATGATAGCCGTTGACCCGGTTAAACGCATCATTGCCCCGCGCTTTTTTGCCGGATTTTTCTCTATGCCGCTGCTCGCCGCTTTGTTCAGTATGATCGGTATCCTTGGCGGACATATTGTCGGCGTCGGTTTGCTGGGTGTAGACGACGGCTCCTACTGGTCACAAATGCAGGACACAATCGATTTTGACGACGACATTCTCAACGGTATCATTAAAAGCATTGTGTTTGGATTTATCACATCATGGATTGCCCTGTTTGAAGGTTATGATGCCACGCCGACGTCTGAAGGAGTCAGCCGCGCTACAACCCGCACCGTCGTTAATTCCGCTTTTGCCGTTTTAGGCCTTGATTTCCTGTTAACTGCGTTAATGTTCGGAGAAGATTAAAATGCAGCATTCAAAAACTCTCGATACCCTGGTCGGCCTTTTTGTTGCATCGGGTATCGTCGCCCTGTTTTTCCTGGCAATGCAAGTCAGCAACCTGAGCTCTTTTATTGATAATAAAGACGGCTTTCATATTACCGCCCGCTTTGAAAATTCCGGCGGACTTAAAGTGCGATCACCGGTTTCGGTCGCCGGTGTCAAAATCGGCAGGGTCAGCAACATATATTTCGATCAACAAACTTTCGAATCCGTTGTCGATATGTATATCAACAAAAAATTCAATGAATTACCCGACGATACAACTGCCAGCATTTTTACCGCAGGTTTGCTTGGTGAGCAATATGTCAGTCTCGATCCGGGCGGTTCCGAAGAATTCCTGCATGACGGCAGTGAAATTGAAATAACCCAATCGGCCCTCGTTTTGGAACAATTAATCGGTCAGTTTCTGTTTAAGGAATCCGAAAAAGAAGATGAAAACTGATTTGCAAATCCGTGAACAACAACCGGGAAGATATCTGGTTGACGGCGAACTGACCTTTGCCACAATAGACCGTAAAACCATTAAAGCATTGCCCTTTCCTAAGCAAATGCAGCAGATTACACTTGATTTAAACCAAGTGACGACAACCGATAGCGCCGGTTTGGCACTGATTATGGAATGGATAAAATTTGCCCGACAAGCGAAAATACAATTAACATTTGAAAATATTCCCGAACAACTGGTAGCGATCGCCAAACTCAGCGGATTGGAAAGCATGATCCGTCAGAAAAACTACGATAGACCGTTATCATAATCCGGTACCCGGCCGGGCTAATAATCAACAAGACCTAAGTCATTACAAGCGATGGATAAACTTATAATCACCGGCGGAAAACAATTATCCGGCGAATTGCGAATTTCAGGGGCCAAAAATGCCGCTCTGCCGATACTGGCAGCGACATTGTTGTCCGACAAGCCGGTCAGCATCGGCAACATACCGCACCTGCATGACATCACCACAACCCTGGAATTACTCGGGCAAATGGGGGTGCAGCTGGTTGTCGACGAAAAAATGAACATCGAAGCGAACACCAACTTGGTGAATAATTTTGAGGCGCCTTATGAATTGGTCAGAACCATGCGCGCCTCGATTCTGGTGCTCGGACCGTTATTGGCGCGTTTCGGCGAGGCCCATGTTTCGCTGCCTGGCGGATGCGCAATCGGCACCCGCCCGGTCGATATCCATCTTAACGGCCTGCAACAGATGGGTGCGGACATACAGGTGGAAGGCGGTTACATTCATGCGAAAGCCAGCCGTCTGAAAGGCAGCCGCTTGCTGCTTGATCAAATCACTGTCACCGGTACGGAAAATTTAATGATGGCGGCAGTATTGGCCAAAGGTACAACCATTATTGAAAACGCCGCCAAAGAACCTGAAATTAGCGATTTAGCCCATTTCCTCAATAAAATGGGGGCTAAAATCAGCGGAATCGGCACCGATATCATCGTTGTCGAAGGGGTTGACCGGCTGGGGGTTGACCATCTGCATTACAATATCCTTCCCGACCGGATTGAAACCGGAACTTATCTGGTAGCGGCAGCCATTACCGGAGGAAGAGTTAAACTGAAAGACACCCGTCCGGATATACTGGATGCGGTACTGGCCAAATTGCGCGAAGCCGGTGCAGAAATTTCTACCGGCAAAGACTGGATCGAACTGAATATGCGAGGCAAAAGGCCTAAGGCGGTATCTATTCGAACTGCGCCGTATCCCGCTTTTCCCACTGATATGCAGGCCCAATTCACAGCGATGAACACCATTGCCGAGGGCGTCGGCGTCATTACCGAAACCGTTTTTGAAAACCGCTATATGCACGTGCAGGAAATGCTGCGCATGGGGGCAAATATCAAACTCGAATCCCATACCGCCATCTGTTCCGGTGTCGAACAACTTACCGCTGCCCCGGTTATGGCAACCGATTTACGTGCTTCAGCAAGCCTGGTCATAGCCGGACTGGTTGCCGAGGGTACTACCGTAGTGGACCGCATTTACCATATCGACAGGGGCTATGATCACATCGAAGAGAAACTGGCTCAATTAGGCGCAACAATACGCCGTGTCCCAAGATAAAGACCAGGAACGGCATAACTCTGCGAGAACATTGATGATATGATGGCCGGTTCAAATTGCACTGTTTTCAATCCGGGCGAAATGCGAATCCCAACATCAACGCCCGCTATATACAATACAGGTTTAAAATGTTAACAATCGCTATTTCGAAAGGAAGAATATACGAAGAAGCCTTACCGCTATTGGAACAAGCCGGAATCACACCCATTGATGACCCGAAAAAAAGCCGCAAACTGATTCTGTCCACCAACCGGGCAGATGTTCAACTAGTAATTATCCGGGCAACGGATGTACCGACCTTTGTCGAATACGGCGCCGCCGACCTGGGCATCGCCGGCAAAGACGTACTGTTGGAACACGGCGCGGAAGCTTTATACGAGCCGTTGGATTTAGGTATTTCACGGTGCCGGCTGATGACGGCAATTCCCAAAAATGCACCGGAAATACAAAACCGGGTTCGCGTGGCGACAAAATACGTTAATATAGCGCAACGCTATTTCGCCAAAAAAGGAATCCAGGCGGAAATTATCAAACTCTATGGTTCGATGGAACTCGCACCGCTGGTGGGTCTGGCGGATTGCATCGTTGATCTGGTCGATACCGGCAATACGCTGAAAGCAAACGGCCTGGAAGCCCGGGATTTAATTATGCACATCAGTTCCCGTCTTATTGTCAATAAGGCATCAATGAAAATGAAACATGAAGCGATCCGCTCGTTGATCGATCAATTGCGTAACAGCTTATCAGCCAATTAAAGTTATGAACGATTTAAAAATCACCAAGTTAAATGCTCACGACGATGACTTCCGCTTGCGGTTGGCTGAATTGGTTGCATGGGACGAAACGGAAGACCTGGAAATTCAACAACGGGTTGCCGCGATTATTGCCGAAGTCAGACGCAACGGCAACCAAGCGGTTATTGAATACACCAATCGTTTCGACCAGTGCAGTTTCGCCGATGCCGCAGATCTGGAAATACCACAACAGACATTACAGGATGCCTGGGAACAGTTACCGTCAGATGCAGCGGCAGCGTTAAAAACGGCTGCCGAACGTATTCGCGCTTATGCAGAAAACCAGAAAATGCAATCCTGGCAATTTACCGAACAGGACGGAACCGTCTTGGGACAAAAAATTACCCCACTGGACAGAGCCGGCTTGTATGTGCCCGGCGGCAAGGCCGCTTATCCCTCGTCAGTGCTAATGAACGCGATCCCGGCAAAAGTGGCCGGCGTGCGTGAACTGATTATGGTGGTTCCCACCCCGCAAGGGGAAACCAATCAATTGGTTCTGGCGGCAGCATGGCTTGCCGGAGTCGACCGCGCGTTTTCGATCGGAGGAGCCCAGGCGATCGCAGCGCTGGCTTACGGAACGGAAACCATACCGGCCGTCGAAAAAATTGTCGGTCCCGGTAATATTTATGTGGCAACGGCCAAAAAGATGGTGTTCGGCCAAGTCGGCATCGATATGATTGCCGGTCCTTCGGAAATTTTAGTGATTTGCGACGGGCATACCGATCCCGACTGGATTGCCATGGATCTGTTTTCGCAGGCCGAGCATGACGAAAATGCCCAAGCCATATTGCTTTCCGATAATGCTGATTTTCTCAGCGCGGTCGAACAAAGCATCCACAAATTATTGCCGGAAATGGAACGTGCCGATGTCATCAAGGCTTCTTTGAGCACAAGGGGCGCTTTGATCCTGGTCAGTGACCTGAATCAAGCGGCGGAAGTCGCCAATTCAATCGCTCCCGAGCATTTGGAATTGTCGGTCGGCGATCCGGAACGGTTATGTGAAAAAATTCGCAATGCCGGCGCTATCTTTTTAGGCCGATATACGGCCGAAGCCCTGGGAGACTATTGCGCAGGGCCAAACCATGTTTTGCCGACTTCCGGCACGGCACGATTTTCATCGCCGCTAGGCGTCTATGATTTCCAAAAACGTTCCAGCATCATTTTCTGTTCCGATGCCGCCGCAGACAAATTAGGCAGAACCGCTTCGATCCTGGCCAGGGGTGAAAGTTTGACGGCGCATGCCCGATCTGCCGAATACCGTATCAGATAGCCGCCAAATTTTGCCGATGACACAAAAAAAGGACAGCATTCAATCTGTTTTCCGCAAGGAAGTGCTTGCCATGTCTGCGTACCATGTTGCTGAAGCCAAGGACCTGATCAAACTCGATGCAATGGAAAATCCTTATAATTGGCCGGAAAACATCACCGGGCAATGGCTGGAAAAACTACGCGGTTGCCAATTAAACCGCTATCCCGACCCCGATGCAAAGCAACTGACCGCCACCCTGAGAAGAATCAACAATATTGCCGACAACAATGCCATTTTATTGGGCAACGGTTCCGATGAAATTATCCAACTGCTGCTAATGGCCATCCCCGGTAACTCGACTGTCCTGTCACCGGATCCGGGTTTTGTCATGTATCGGCAAATTGCCCGGTGCCTTGGATTGAATTATCAAGGCATCCCGCTGCTTAAAAACAGTTTTGATTTGGACATGGCTGCGATGCAGGAAGCCATAATGCGCCATCAACCGGCAATCATTTTTTTGGCTTACCCCAATAACCCGACCGGCAATCTGTTCAGCAAGTCATCTATTTTGCGCATTTTGCAGATGGCCCCCGGTCTGGTGATACTGGATGAAGCCTATGCGCCTTTTGCCAATGACAGTTTTCTCGGAGCGGTTAACGAGCATGAACGGTTATTGGTCATGCGCACCGTTTCGAAACTGGGCTTGGCAGGGCTACGCTTGGGTTACCTGGTGGGTAATCCGGCACTGATTACGCAACTCAATAAAATCCGCCTACCCTATAATATTAATATATTGACTCAAATCAGCGCGGATTTCGCTTTATCCAACAGGGATCTTTTCGAGCAACAGACTCAAAGCATCTGTGCCGAAAGGGAATGGCTGTTCGAACAACTCAATGCGCAGCCAGGAATCACCGCTTACCCCAGCTCGGCAAATTTCATATTGTTCCACAGCGCGCAACATGCTGCGGATAAACTATACACTGATTTGAAGGCGCAAGGTATTCTGATAAAAAACACCTCGCCGCAAGGCGGGTTGTTGACCGGCTGTTTGCGCGTAACAATAGGCAAACCGGAAGAAAACAGACTTTTCATCACGGCATTACAAAACAGTCTGACAAATCATTGAACCGATTCGTTAAATAATATATTTGTTTCAAGCAAATAGACATTGCCTGAACTTTACAACTTGGGAGCACATACGGCATCAACACTTTATAAGATAAGGCTGAAAACCGGCCGGACTAGCCATCTGTTTGATTATAAAGTAAATTAATAACCAATAATTACGTACTTCCATTATTAATGGTATATTGCTCATTACAAAAAAGACGTGTAATAAGAAACATACCAATCCAATCAGGAGTTTTGCACATGAATAATAAAGGCGTCGATCAATCAAAACGCCAGTTTCTGACTTCGGCCCTGACCGTTGTCGGAGCAGTCGGTACGGGGTTCGTTGCCGTTCCCTTTCTCGCTCAAATGCAACCCAGCGTCAAAACGGAAGCCGCCGGTGCCCCCGTGGAAATTGACATCAGCAAAATCGAAAACGGCCAATTGATTCGCGCCGAGTGGCGCGGCAAACCGGTGTGGGTACTGAAACGTACTGAAACGGTTTTGGAAACACTAAAAGAGCTTGACGACCAGTTGGCAGATCCGCAATCCAACGAATCAAAACAGCCTTCCTACAGTAAAAATCCCGTTCGTTCAATTAAACCGGAAATCTTTATTGCCATCGGACTTTGTACCCATTTAGGCTGTTCCCCGACCTTTCGTCCTGAAGTGGCTCCGCCGGATCTGGGGCCAAAATGGAAAGGCGGTTTCTTTTGTCCTTGCCATGGCTCCTGGTTTGACTTGGCCGGCAGAGTATTTCGCGGTGTGCCGGCTCCGACCAACCTGGAAATTCCGCCTCACCGCTATATTACCGAAACACGCATCCTTATCGGAGAAGATCAACAGGAGCAAAGCGCATGAAACCAAACCGCTTTACAATTTGCTCAAACTGGGTTTTGGAGCGTTTCCCGCTGTCAAAAATCTGGCAAGAGCACATGTCCCACTATTATGCGCCGAAAAACTTCAATTTCTGGTATTTCTTCGGATCGCTCGCCCTGCTGGTATTGGTCATCCAGCTGATCACCGGAATTTTATTGACCATGAACTACAAACCGGACGCCGGTCTCGCCTTTGAATCAGTCGAATATATCATGCGCGAAGTCAAATGGGGCTGGCTGGTACGTTATATGCATTCGACCGGCGCTTCAGCCTTTTTCATCGTGATTTACCTACACATGTTCAGAGGCTTGATTTACGGTTCTTTCAAACATCCCCGGGAGCTGATCTGGATATTCGGCATGTTTATTTATGTCTGCCTGATGGCGGAAGCATTCATGGGCTACTTGCTGCCTTGGGGACAAATGTCCTATTGGGGAGCACAGGTCATCATTTCGCTGTTCAGCGCGATCCCGTTCGTAGGTGATGAATTATCGTTATGGATCAGGGGCGATTATGTTATTTCGGATGCAACCTTAAACCGCTTCTTCGCTTTCCATGTCATTGCCGTACCTCTGGTGCTGGTTTTACTGGTTTTACTGCACATCATCGCCCTGCATGAAGTCGGCTCCAACAACCCGGACGGCGTGGAAATCAAGGAAACCAAAGACCCCTGGGGCGTGCCTATCGACGGCATTCCTTTGCATCCCTATTACACTGTCAAGGATATATTCGCAGTCGGTGTTTTCCTGTTCTTTTTTGCCGCGGTCATTTTTTACATGCCTGAAATGGGCGGATATTTTCTCGAACACGCAAATTTCATACCCGCCGACCCGTTGAAGACACCGGAACACATTGCGCCGGTATGGTATTTCACGCCTTTTTATGCCATTTTAAGGGCAATACCCGACAAATTCGCCGGCGTAATCGGCATGGGCAGCGCAATTTTCGTGCTATTTCTGTTGCCTTGGCTCGACCGCACAAAAACCAAATCTATTCGCTACCGCGGCGGTATTTATAAAAAAGCCGTGTTGCTGTTCGTTATCAGCTTTGTCGGCTTAGGCTACCTGGGCACCCAACCGGCGACCCCCACTGCCACAGTAATTGCCAGAATTCTGACCGTCATCTATTTCGGATTTTTCTTATTGATGCCGATCTATACCCGCTGGGAAAAGCTGAAACAAGTTCCGTCGAGAGTCAGGCATCAACCATCATTTGAGGAACGCATCCCGGCGATAAAGGATACTTTCGATGAAATGACGCTTAAAAATCCGATCACGACCAAAAGCGGCAAAATCATTCTGCCAAGAAGACCCAATCCAGCAGGTATTCTCAACGTTGCCATTAAACTAGCCAAAAAAACCAAAGACAGCCTTGATTAATATGAAAAGTTTAGCTCGCATTTTTTTATTATTACTGCTGCCTTTCGCCGCTATGGCGTCCGGCGGTATGCCATTGCAGGAAGCCAGTATCGATCTTACCGACAATGCGTCGCTCCGGCGCGGTGCAAAACATTATGTAACTTATTGTCTTGGCTGTCACTCGGCCCAACACATCCGCTATCTTAATATCGCCCATAACTTCGACACCACGGAAGAAAAAGTTCTGGCCGAGATCGCACCCGAAGGAGCGGGAATTTATGACAAACTGCTTAGCGCAATGAACGAACATGATGCGAATAGATGGTTCGGCACCAATCCGCCCGACCTGTCGCTGATTGCACGGTCACGCGGTCCCGACTGGCTGTACAGCTATTTAAAGGGTTTTTATGTCGACCCGGGCAAGCCTTTAGGCACCAATAATGCCGTATTCAAAGATGTCGGCATGCCCAATGTTCTATGGCAAATACAAGGATTGCAAAAGCCGCTTTTTAAAAAGGAAAACGGACAAAAGATTATTGACAAACTTATTGCGATAGAACCCGGTACAATGAGTCCTGACGAATTCGATCAATTTGTCAATGATTTGGTCACTTTTTTGGTTTATGTTGGTGAGCCTCACCAACTTGAACGAGTGCGTATGGGCAAATACGTGCTACTGTTCATTTTTATGTTTATCGTCATCGCTTATCTTCTCAAAAAAGAATATTGGAAGGATGTACACTAAATCAACTGCTTGATAATTACCGCTGAAGGAACAATATTTATTCAGCCGTGTTGCCGTAAATAAATAAAGTCTTTACGATATCACTTGCAAACGGTTGAACCGCTCAAGTTTTTCGCTTCCGGAAAATAAGGATATTTTCCGGATAACCACGCAAACGGAGGAATAATTTAAAACCCATGTTAATCTGCCGAAACAAAGGTAAATTGCTCGATTTGCCTGCGTTTTATTGTGTTTTCCCAACATATCTTACTCATATCCCAACAAACATAGCCGCCCATGGTATAATAATTAGCTTATCCGCTGAATATCCCGATAGAGGCAATGTTTCGTGGCTAATCTTAATACCCGCAAATTTGTTATGAAACTATATTCTTCTGCTACCTGTGCAATGAGTCATTGTGCTCGTTTTGTATTAAACGAAAAGAAAGTTGCTGCGGAAATTGAATATTATGATCCGTCCGACCCTCCCGAGGATTTACTTGAATTAAATCCCAACGGTACATCGCCGACATTAATTGAACGTGATCTGGTTCTTTATGATTCCCGCATCATCATGGAATACCTCGACGAACGTTTTCCTCATCCGCCGTTACACCAAATGGACCCCGTATCGCGCGCCAACGATAGAATGCTGATCAAACGTATCGATCAGGATTGGTATGTGCTGCTAGATGAAATATTAAATTCCGGTGAGAAAAAGTCGGCGCGCGCTAAAAAAATGCTAAAAGAGAGTCTATTATCCGCTGTCCCGATTTTCGACTCCCGGGCTTATTTTATGAGTGACGAATTTTCATTAATTGACTGCGCGCTGGCTCCGTTACTTTGGCGCTTGCCCAGTGTCGGCATTGACCTGCCCAAGCAGGCGGTGGCTATTAAGAACTACACCGACCGGATCTTTAAACGGGCCGCTTTTAAAGCGAGTCTTAGCGACGCTGAAAAAGAGATGGCTGAACTCCCTAAATGACTCCACTAAAACCTTACCTGATCCGCTCCATTTACGAATGGATACTTGACAACCAAATGACACCGCATCTTTTAGTGGATGCGGAAAACACCGGAACCGTACTACCCCGGACATTCATTGAGGACGGTAAAATTGTCTTGAACATACGCCCTGAAGCCGTGCAGGGCCTATCATTGGGAAATGACGAAATAGAATTTAACGCCCGCTTCGGCGGTAAACCGATGCATATCATCGTTCCCTTGTCTGCAGTGATGGCGATTTTTACCAAAGAAAACGGCAAGGGCATGTTTTTTGACAATGATCAAAACGAAGAACCCACGCCTCCGCCTGACAATAAGCCGACAACCAAACCCAAGTTACACGTTGTAAAATAACTCCGATGGAAACAGGCTTAATTTAGAGGGTTTAGGAGCAAATCGCGCATCACGGCAAGTCCCAGCAACATTTGAAGGGCCGGAATGAAAACATACTATCTCGGTTTATCGGTTACTTACCATGATCCGGCTCTAGCAATTATCAATGAACAGGGAGAAGTGCTGTATGCGGAAGCGACCGAACGTTGTCTGCAAAATAAACGCGCGTTGAACTGCGCGCCGGACCAATTACTGCATATCGCCGGTATTTTAGAGACGTATTGCCCTGATCCCGGCGAGTTTGTCGTTAGCATTAACTGGCTGAAAAAACGCCCCTTGTATGAAACAGTCGTCGCCCGTTTGGGTTATTTATCGGCCCCTGGGTTGTTGAAACCCGGCTTCAAACGGCTGCGTTCGCCGCTGGAAAATTACCAGTTGCACCATATGATTGCCTGCCAGCGCAACAGCATCGTCACCGCCGGCATCAACCTGGTCCGGAAAGTCCGCGAACTTTATCCTCGATGCAAGATTCGCTTTGCCGATTTTGCTCATCATCTGACTCATGCTGCAACGGCCTGTTATAGCAGCCCTTTCGAGCATGCAGCCTGTGCGGTTGTCGATTCCTTCGGTGAAAACGGTTCAATGGCTTTTTACCGTTACCGCAACCGGCGCCTGCAGTTACTGCATGAAACCAAGGGCACCGGCAGCCTGGGGTTTTATTATATGAAAATTACCGAACTATGCGGCTTTGACTGGCTAAAAGGCGAGGAATGGAAAGTCATGGGACTTGCCCCCTACGGCAGACTCAATCAAGCGCTTTACCGCTTGCTGCAATCGACAATTACCGTCGACGGCTTGCACTGCAGCCATCCGGGAAAAAGCCTGTTCGACAATATCGAGGCGTTGCGGCAATTCCAAAATAACCAGGATAGCCCGATACAATCAGCCGCCAACCTGGCTTATACTGGCCAATTTTTCTTTGCCGAGTTAATGACACGCTTATTGCAGCACCTCTATAAGGTCAGTGGTTCCGATTACCTGACCCTGGCCGGCGGATGTGCTTTAAATTCCTCGTTCAGCGGACAAATCACCGGCCGCACCAGCTTTAAACGGGTATTCATACCTTCCGCGCCGGCCGATGACGGTACGGCGTTGGGTGCAGCATGGCTCGGGTTTTACCGTGATTTTCCCGATTTTCCGGGACCGGCCAAATTATTATCGCCCTATACCGGTTCAACGATATCGGAATCGGCAATAACAAGATTGATCACCTTTAACGGCTCGCTAAAAATCCGCCATTTGCCCGGCGAAATCTGCACGGAAACCGCCGGCAGGCTGGCCAGGGGCCAGCTTATCGGCTGGATCCAGGGCCGCGCCGAATACGGACCGCGCGCCTTGGGCAACAGGTCCATCCTGGCGGACCCACGCCATGCAGTAACCAAGGATCAAATCAACCAAAAAATTAAATTCCGCGAAACCTTTCGACCGTTTGCTCCCGCGATTTTGCATCAATACGGTGACGAATATTTTGAAAATTACCAGGAGTCGCCGTACATGGACAAAACACTGTCGATCAGGTCCGAAAAACGCAAGACAATCGCCGCAGTCTGCCATGTCGATGGAACCGGGCGCCTGCAAACTGTCAAAAAAGAATGGAACCCGCGCTTTTATCATTTGATCGACAGCTTTTATCGAATCACCGCTGTGCCGGTGCTGTTGAACACCAGCTTCAATATCATGGGCAAACCGTTGGTTCATTCTTTGGAAGATGCCGTCAGCGTATTTTTAACCACCGGCCTGGATGCGTTGGTCATCGAAGATTATTTGATATGTAAACCCGGGAATGAATAAATCCGCACATCCTTTCGATCCTTCACTACAGCCGGTTTTTTTCCGGCAGATCGAAACCGCCGCCCGCAAATATCCGCCGGGCAGCCGTGATTTGTTCCACTATCTGATCGGCATCGACCGCCATTACGAAACGCTACCAATAGCATACCGGTTCATAGAGCAACAGCTCAGCGCCGCCGCCCGGCAATACCGACCGAAGTTCACCGTCAAGTACCATCCCGGCCACATCCCTTTTCCGGCCGATCGGCAGGCGATTTCACCGGCAAATCACCAACAAAACCACAGCAACCTGCATTACTGTTTAATGCAAATCGCACCGGTTCAGTTGACCGAACCCTGTTGGCTGCAGAACATCTCGCAAAGTGCGACCAGCGCCAGCGATTTTGCGGTAAAACTGTTGTCTGTTTACCGGAACCTTAGCCAAGGCGGAAGCGGGACCCCCACTTTGGCGGAGTTGTATCAGGCACTGCTGTTAAAAGCCGGTATAACATTGCCCGCTATAAACAGCAAAGCCTTTTGCCGGCAACCGGAACTACTCGATTGTGTGTTTGATTATGCTGCTGTGCAGTTGGCTCTGGCCCATTTCCCGCGGGTATTTTTCCCCGAATTGCTGGGATTTACCTGGGCTCATTGCCAATCGGCAACATTGTTTGAAGCCTTGTTTACGAATTTTCCGGCAAGCAACGATGACCTGACGGCGTTCTGCCGGAGCCGACATGCCCGGCTTAGCGCCCAACTGCCTTTAGTCATCGGACTAATCAAGGACTATCTAAGCTTATTCAAGGCGCAGCAGGAATCCTTGTGGTTCAGGATACAAAACGGCTATTACCTGCATCGGTGGCAAGCGGCAGTATGCTGCGGGCAGATTCAGCAACAATTGGACAAACCTCCCTCCGTACCGCAAACTCTGGCGAAAATCTTCGCCCAAAAAGCGTTTGCCGCTGTCGGTCACCACGGCACCGTCACCCTGGCGGGCAAAACCCTTGACCAGTGGTTTGCGGAAAGCCCATTCGACGCCGACAACTTCCTGCAGGCATTAAACCAGTCATCCTACATCGACCATCGGCAACCCACAGCCAGCCGTCTACTGAGACTGTTCGATTTCAACGGACCGATGTTCGGCGTGCTCAACCAGAACGAAAGAAAAGTTCTGGAAACTTGGCTGGTATCCGGGAACGGCGAAGCAAACGTTGCAGCTGAACCGATTGCCCCACGGGCAAAATCGACTCCGGCGTTTCCGTCCGCAACAGGCGGAACACCGCAAGAAACCGTTAATTTCGAGAAATTAACCAACAGAGCATTGTACTACTACCTGGTCAATGCCGACTTATTCCCGGATGTGTTGCCTACCGCCAAACGCAAAGCCGAAAACATACTACGCAACGCGAGATTCCTCAATCGCCCGCCTTTCGCCCGATACGATCAGCGCACTTTCGAAACACTGATTGAAATGCGCTATCAGCATGAAATCGACGCTTACCAACCGCTACAAGGAACACCGAAACTGTCTCGGCAAACCTACCGCTGGGGCATTGAACAATTTGCGCCGACGGTATTGACCGACGGTTGTTGGCTGCAATGCACCGAACAGTTACGGTATTGTTCTGGAAAACAGATTACCGACAGGTTATTCCGGATTTACTGTGATGAAGCAGGGAACGGCATCTTACAGCAAAATCATCCTTATATTTACCAACAATTGCTGCATAGCCTGCAAATAGAATTACCGCCGATTCACAGCCGGGAGTTCTGCGAATATGACGGGTTTATCGGCCATGCTTTCGATCTGCCGGCCTTTTTATTATCGATCTGCCGTTTCCCCGCCACCTACCTGCCGGAAATTCTGGGTCTGAACCTCGCCATCGAACTCAGCGGGTTAGGCAAAGTCTACCTGCGGCTCGCCGATGAATTAAAGTATTGGCGCATTGACCCGACCATCGTCAATATCCACATATCGATCGATAACTATGCCTCGGGACACGCGGCGTTGGCCAAACAGGCGGTGGCATTATATCTGGACGACATTGGCGCGCGTTACGGCGATAATGAAATGCAGCGCCACTGGCGTCGGATTCATACCGGCTACCGCTCATTGAAAACGGCCGGCGGTTTATTTTCCGCTGAGTTGCTCTACCGCTTTTTATTCAACAAGCTGAAGAAGCTAAATCACGTTGGCATGCACTGAAGCACATCGCTCGCAGCCGCGGCAAACCACGGCGACCCAACACAAAATGGTCCGCCAAACCAAGGCAGTTGGTATATAATCGAAAATCCCGTTAAATTAATCACTGCGCCGATGTTTGAACGTCTTGGTCATTTATTGTGTTTTGTCTTACCCTGCACAACACTGTTATTCCTTACCGGCGGACCCTATGACAGCGGCGCAGCACTGGCCTGGACGCTGCCGCTCTGGCTGCTGGTGATCGCCGACTGGCTGAGTCCTAAAATCGACCCGCTGCGGGGATACCCCGCTTTCACGGATCATTATTTTTCCGGCATTTTATATTCCCTGGCCGTTATGCAACTTTGTAACATCGGTTTGATGCTGGATTATGTCAGCCGGCTGCAATGGCACACTCAGGAGCAGATCATAACGGGCCTAGTGAACCTAATTGCCGCCCGCATTCTGGTCGGCACCAGTTCCGGCAGTTCGGGCTTTATCGTTGCCCATGAATTACTTCACCGTAAACGGCCATGGATAATATTGTTCGGCAATTTGCTGTTATGCAGCATGTGTTACCAGCATTTTGCCGTTGCCCATCTGCGCGGCCATCATCGTAACGTTACGGAACCCGACGATATAACTACGGCGCGGCGTGGTGAAAGCTTTAACAATTACTGGAAACGGGTGTTTATCGAGCATTTCCGTTTTGCCTGGCAAGTGGAATTGAAGCGTTTAAAAATAGTTGACCATCCGTACCATTTTCCAATATTGTTAAAAAACAGAGTGTTGCTCGGTTTATTGTCTGAATTAATGCTGATTTTGTCTTTCATATTCGTGTTCGGCTGGATTGCGGCGCTGTTGTTTCTGTACCAGTCGTTTACGGCCGTCCGGTTGCTTGAAGCAATCAACTATTTTCAACATTGGGGCTTGATAACCCGGTCCAAAGGTGCCGCACTGGCCTGGGTCAACGATTCCTGGGTGACGCGCAACGCTCTGCTGAACCTATCATGCCATATCGATCATCATCGCTCTGCCGCTAAACATTTTCAGCAGTTACATTATTCCGGTCATGGCCCGAAAATGCCCCAGGGTTATTTTGTAACAAATCTTTGGGTAAAACTGCACAATCGTTCTTACCGAAAAAAAGCGATACGCGAACTCAAAAATTACCGTATACCTCAGCCTGCGCCGGCGTCCTCAATACCAGCGGTGATGCAGCAATGAGACTTTATCACACTTCCCGGCACCCGCTGGCCTGCTGGCTGCTGTTGTTGATATTATCCGGTATGACGTTATACGAAGTGCATAAGCTTTATCAACTCTCGTCTTACAACCGGCTCCTTGACAGTCCGGAGACTATCGTCCAAACCGATTCGAGCCAGCCCGGAGAGGTCATCTTTGCCAAAGCGCTATATTTAAACCGGCAAGGCGATTATCAGCAGGCGCTGAGACTGTTCAATCAAATCAAGCATTCGCCGGACCTGCGTTTTCAACAGCGGGTTCTATACAATATGGGCACCATTTACCTGCAACACGCCGCCGGGTTATGGCGGGACAAGGGCGTTTGGGAGTCGAATCAGATCAATACCTTACTTGACCTGGCGGAACAGGCTTTGCGTCAGGTATTGGCTGCCGACCCTGAACACTGGCAGGCGCGCTACAATCTGGAATACGTGTTACGCATCCGCCCTCCCGGCAAAGAACCGGAAAACGACAACTGGACCGGCCACAAAAGCAGCGTGTTTGCCGTCATGCCGGGAATACCCGCGGGAGGACCGTAATGAAGCTGCGCGTTTCCCTGCTGCGCGGCCAGGCCGCTATATATACAACGGTTCTACTGCTGCTGGCAGCGGCTTTATTTAAACCGGCAATCCCGATGCAGCGGCAAATTTTTAACTATATTTTTGTCATTGATATCACCCAGAGCATGAATGCCAGGGATTACCATGTCGCCGGTTTGCCGGCGGATCGCCTGTCTTTTGTCAAGCAATCGCTACAACATGTTTTGCACGAGTTGCCGTGCCACTCCAAAGTGGGTCTCGGATTGTTTACCACCAAAAATATGTTTCTGCTGTTTGAGCCCCTTGAAATTTGCCAACATTACCATGTCATCGAGACCAGTCTGGAAAAAATTGACTGGCGCATGGCCTGGGCGGCGGACAGCCATATTGCACGGGGATTGTATGCCAGTATCCGCGATCTCGGAAAAGTTGGTTCTAAACCCCGGTTGGTGTTTTTTACCGACGGCCAGCAAACGCCTTCCGGCAGCAAAACACCGCCTTTTTTATCAACGCCCGGAGCAGTAAAAGGCCAAATTATCGGAGTAGGCAATTTACAACCGGTGCCCATTCCCAAGCTGGATAACAGCAATCGCCAAATTGGCTATTGGCTGGCCGATGAAGCGGAGACCCGTTCCCGAAGAACTGCCGGACGGCACATGTCTACGGAAAAATATTTAAGTTCGGTAAAGGAAAATGAGCTGCAACGCCTGGCCGGCATTACCGGTCTGCAATATCATCATCTGCAAACACCGCAGCAGTTGGCCGACCTATTACAGGCCGCCGATATAGGCAACCCCGAATCGGTGGACACCGACATTAGTTGGTTTCTAGCTGCAACAGCTCTGCTGGTGTTTGTCACTCCTTATTTTCGTACTATTTATGGCGATCGGTAAACTGCTTATCCTATTCGGGCTGATGCTCGTTGTTGCGGGGCTGATCGTCAACTATGCGCCCTGGTTGTTCAACTGGTTCGGCAAACTGCCCGGCGATATTAATATCCGCGATGAAAAACGTGCGATATTCATCCCGATTACTTCCATGCTGCTGCTCAGTATCATTATTTCGATAATTTTAAACCTTTTTTTCCGAAAATGACCCGACTTATCATAACGCTCTTTCCCGTCTGGGCGATTGGGCTATCGATCATCGCTTATTTCTTTCCCAACTGGTTTACAAATTTAAAACCGGCCATCATTCCGCTGCTGTCGTTAATCATGTTCGGCATGGGCATGACCCTGACTTGGCGCCATTTTACAGCGGTAATAAAAAAGCCGTTCATCATCGCCCTCGGCGTCGGCATTCAATTTATCTTTATGCCGTTTGTTGCCTGGCTGCTGGCGCTTGTTTTGGAATTGCCCGAACAGTTGCTGGTCGGCATGGTGCTGGTCGGCAGCACTGCGGGCGGGACTGCTTCAAACGTGATTTGCTACCTGGCAAAAGGCGATGTTGCATTATCCATCCTTATGACCATGACTTCGACACTCTGCGCAGTATTTGCAATGCCGGCCCTAACCTTCCTGTATTTGCATCAGTCGGTGCCGGTGCCGGTATGGGAAATGATGCAAAGCATTATGACAATCGTGTTAATCCCGGTGGTAACCGGCACAGCGATCAACTCCCTCTACGGCAAACATGTCGCTAAAGTCCGTGATTTTTTTCCGTTACTTTCCAGTTTGGCCATTGTGTTGATAATCAGCATTATCGTTGCATTGAATAAACAAAACCTGAGCGAATTGCAACTGCCGCTTCTCGTAGCGGTCATACTGCACAATACCCTTGGTTTGCTGTCCGGTTATGTGATACCCCGGCTACTAAACTACGATCCTGCAATTTGCCGCACCGTCAGCATAGAAGTCGGAATGCAGAATTCCGGACTCAGCGTCGCGCTGGCGATAAAATACTTTTCCACTCTGGCCGCGTTACCCGGTGCGCTGTTCAGTATCTGGCACAACGTTTCCGGCTCAATGCTGGCAGCTTATTGGCAATGTCACGTCGATGTTCAAAAACGACACCACAACGCCACGTAACAAACACCCGTTCTTTATCTAGCCGCAATAATAGAACTCGATGCAACGATCAAACGCATCGCACAACCGTGATCTGTTGGCACCGTCACATCTCTTTACGAACAGAGAGCCAGCCGCACCGGCCCGGGGGCAATCGGGCCGCTGCTTGCTGTCAAGTCGTCTCCGGCTTAATACCATGGACCCCAAGGCCCCCACGCGCCCCAGTTCATGGCGGCATCCTCGTTCATCATGGCGGCCTGCTGATTCATTTCCGCAATATTACGCCGCTCCGCCATTCGCTGATACTCCTGATAAGCCCTTTCAGTACCAAGATACAGGCATTTACAAAATTCAGCATCGGCATAGGCATAGTACACAACACCATCTTTTTCATGGGGAACCAGTTTCGATTGGGTCATGGTTTTCAGATGGGCAAGCCGCTTAGGCGTATCGGCAAATTTCATCTGGAAACCGGCCGCGGCGAGCATCCTTTCGGTATCCATGGCATGACTCTTTTCCATTGCCGCACAACCATGCAATAAAACGGCTAACGCCAGCATTGTACCTATATTAGCTAATTTGTTTATTTCCATTTTTCTGTCTCTCTTGTGGATTGTACAATTTATGCAACGATACCTTATCATTGCAACACGATACTTAATATTTATCTAAAATTTGCTGGTACCTGCCGTCCTGCCGCATTGCATTGATCGCCTGATTAAAATCAGCAACAATTTTGGCGGCATCGGGGTTTTGCCTGCTGACTCCGATGCGCAGTCCTCTACTACTCAACGGCTTGTCGAGAAATTCAAGCTCATTCATTCTGCGCGGCATATATTCATTAATCTGGTAAACTACAGCCCTCTCATCACCCAAGGTCAGATCGATATCACCCTGCACCAGCCGTTGTAAATTCTGGACAATATGATTTTGAGGCAGTTTGATATGCCTTTTTGAATTGACGAATTCCTCCTCATAGGCGTAATCCTTTAACACCCCGATAAAATAACCGGTCAGATCCTCCAACGTCTCATAACGGATATCCCGGCCTTTCATTTTTAAGAATTTAATCCGGTTGGTCAAATAGGGTTCGCTAAACACCATCATCGTTTCCCGCTCCGGAGTTTTCCATACCGTGCCGATTACGTCAAAAATGCCTATTTCCAAACCTTCAAGTGCCCTTGGCCACGTTTCGTACTGCAGTGTCAAGTGATAGCCTTTTCGCTGCAATGCCGTCGATACAAGCTCCACGGCCAAGCCATTGCCCGGTAGACTCCTCTCCGCATAAGGCGGCCAAGTATTGACCACCATAGTCAAATTGCCGGCAAGCACTTCGCCGCTCAGTAGCAGTATCAATGACAGGAGCCATTTCGGATCGACCATTTCGATTCAACTCTCTTTGCTATACTTTGTGGAATGTATATATTTACTGCTATAAAATTTCGCCATTTTCTCTGATATTTTTTGCTAATACTATAGCGTTATTACACAGCCGACAATAATAAAAGTAGCATAAATCATGGATACATCTTCAAAAAAAGTCATATTGGCCGCACTTGCGGGCAACACGCTGGTGGCAGTCACCAAATTTACCGCCGCGTTTTACAGCGGCAGCTCCGCAATGTTGTCGGAAGCCATTCACTCTGTCGTTGACACCGGCAACCAGATTTTACTGTTATACGGTTTGAAACGCGCTCAAAAACCGGCTGACGACCGCTTCCCCTTTGGTCACGGCAAGGAAATTTATTTCTGGAGTTTTATCGTCGCTATACTTATTTTCGCGATGGGTGCGGGCATTTCCATTTACGAAGGCATACACAGTATCATAAATCCAAAACCGCTTGAAAACATTTTTATCAATTATATCGTGCTCTGCATCGCCATGCTGTTCGAGAGTGCCGCCTGGTACTACGCATTAAAGGAATTCACCCGCGCTAAAGGTAAGTGGGGTTATGTGGAAGCGATTCAGCGCAGCAAGGACCCGTCCATTTTTATGGTCCTTTTTGAAGACAGCGCAGCAATGCTGGGGTTATTGATTGCATTTTTCGGGGTTTTTTTCGGACAGATAAGCGGAAACCCTTACTATGACGGTATCGCTTCGATTTTGATTGGTATGATATTAGGCGGAACAGCCATCTGGCTGGCTTATGAAACTAAAGGTTTACTGATTGGTGAAAGCGCCAATCAGGAAATTATTGCCGGTATCCGGCAATGCGCCGGTGCACATCATATCGTTGAGCATGTTAATGAAACGCTGACCATGCACATGGGGCCGGATTTTGTGTTAGTCAATTTAAGTATCGATTTCTCGGATAGCGCTGGGGTCGGGGACATCGAAAAAGCCATTTCGGAAATCGACCGGCAGATAAAACAATGCTTTCCAGTCATCAAACGCATTTTTATTGAAGCTGAATCGAAACCCGAAAGGATCATTCATTGACCATTTTCGGCAACACCATCAATCCGGCACCCGGAAGTTATATCCTGATTATGCAAAACCAAGTCGATCTTTGCATAACAATCGGCAAACGGGGCATGCTTTCCATTTTTCACGGGTATTATCTTTACGTCGGCAGCGCCTTCGGTCCCGGAGGAATTTCCGCACGAGTACGCCACCACAGCCGCATACAGGATCGACCTCATTGGCATATCGACTATTTGAGAAAACACACGCGGTTAACTGAAATCTGGTTTAGTTACGATCAAATCAGGCGGGAACATCAATGGGCTAGTTTACTGAAAACGCAAGACAATGTCTCAGTACCGATGCCGGGTTTTGGAGCAACAGACTGCAATTGCAGCAGCCATTTACTTTTCTGTTCATCAAAACCCGATTTTAATGCTTTTATAACGCACACTTATAACTCTCTTCCCGATCATAAAACGATATTACGTCAACCAACAGTCGCAGCCAAGGGAAACAATGAGGACATCAAAACCGGTAATTGAGGCGAACCTGCAAGCGACAAAAAAGCAATCAGGCGACCTGAATGGGTATGGAATGGGTGGAACGGACTATTTCATTCTTTTCATTAAAATAGACCAGAGTCGGCTTATGGTTAAGCACCTCTTGTTGATCCAAAACGGCAAAAGTACAGACGATAATCAAATCGCCCGGGCAAGCTAAGCGGGCCGCTGCGCCGTTAACGGAAAAAACGCCGGACCCCTCCTCGGCGCGAATGGCATAGGTGGTAAAACGTTCGCCGTTGTTAATATTGTAAATTTGTATTTGCTCGTACTCCCTGATACCGGCGAAGTCCAGGATCCTGCCGTCGATAGCACAAGAACCTTCATAATCCAGCTCGGAATGAGTTACACTTGCCCTGTGTAACTTGGCTTTAAGCATTGTCGTCAGCATACTTAAGTTAGTCTAATACAATTCTGGACGCGGAATTATGCCTGAAAAAGGGATCTCTATCAACCACGGTTTGGGTCTCCAATAAAACGTGTTGTGCTAATTGTACAGCATCCACCCTGATAATAAAATCAATCCCTGACCCGAAAGTTGATTGTGGCAATTGGCGAACCTTTTGCGCTAAACCAGGCAAATTCATCAAACAGATCAAAGCTCAGTACATAGTCACCGCGTTCGGTAACGGCCGGAAGCTCGAACTTAAGCACCGTCTCATCGCCGGGCATTAAATCAAAGTCGGCATTGTTGCTCTGATATACTTGATGCCGGGTTAACAATTCGTTATCCAATTTATAAAAATGCGCACCTAGCAGCACGCCTTTTTTTGTTGATGAGCGTAATGGAATAACTTCGCGGCTTTCGTTGACAACCCGCACCTTTAATTTTTCCGGCTTTCCGATTCTTATAACTTCCGGCGGATCAACGGGGGAAATTCCGGCCAGATAATAATGCGGGACATATACCCGGTCCACCCAATGCATCAATAATGACCGATCATGTTTGCGTCCGGTAAGCCAATCTTGATAAGCTTCCAAAAATAACCTGCCGACACTGTCTTGAATTGCAAAATATTTCAGCGAACTATGTTCCCAGGCTTGCTCAATCGTACTGTCCGGTAGCAACAAAATAGCCAAGGAACTAACCAAGCCGGTTCTGTCGGCGCCTTTACGGCAATGCACCAATATAGGCCGCGGCGCCGTACTAATCACTTTGACAATACGCTGCAATTCAGCTTTGGCGGGCAACCGGAGAGACTGCAGGCCAATCCTCAAAGTATCGGCATTGATAAATTTCACGCCGGAATGCACTGCAATTTTTTTTTCCTGCAAATACCACTGCGCATTGTTATCGTGGCCGCGCAGGTTGAATATTGATTTAATTTTATATTGATCGATCACTTGCTGCAGCTGACCGGCAGACAACTGTCCGCTTCTGTATAATTGTCCCGGAATCACCACACCGAAATTGCCATTAGCATCCCGAACAAAGCCGGAAGCAATGAATACAAGCACAAAAATACAAATAACCAGGGCGATTTTGTTTCCAAACGGCCACCGGTTATTTTGGCCGGCTGCCGAACACACCTTGAAAAACTTATCGGGACTGAGCATAACCTTGCGCTAAGGCTTTGCTTTCAAATTGAGCGGACTCTTCTCCGCGCAGTACGGTAACTTGCGTAGGATAAGCGAACTGTAGATTATTTTTCTGTAAAATACCGGCGATTTTAAATAGAACATCTTCCTTCACTTGGAGCCATTGTTCCCAATCCACCGACCTGGAAAAGCAATAAATCAAAATATCAATCGAAAAATCATTGTAACGGTCCAAAAAGACTAATTGTGTCGATTTAATACCCTGAGTATCCTCCAGCGAGGAGAATCTGACCTGTTTTTTCCTATTGTTCAATTTATGTTTCGGGTTGGCAATATCCGGATGCACCTTCAACATTGACCTGAGGTCTTGCAACGCACTGCGGATATCATCCATATTACTTTCATAGGTAACGCCGACATGCATCTTGATCCGCCTGCCGACCGCCCGGCGATTCCAATTGATCACACTGGAAACCGAAATGACTGAATTGGGAATGGTGACCAGCGCATTTTCGAAAGTCCGCAGCGTAGTGCTGCGCAACCCGACCTCGGCAACGGTACCTTCCATATCGCCGATTTTCACCCAATCGCCCATCCTGAACACATTGTCCAGCAGAATGGTAACCCCGCCGAACAGATTGGACAAGGTGTCTTTCGCCGCCAACGCAAAAGCCAGTCCACCTATACCCAACGTGGACATAATTGCGGTAATGCTGATACCGAAATGATTCAATATCATTGCCGATATGATAATAGCCATTACGCCCTTAGCAATCTGCACACCCAAATGAAACAACTCTTTGCGCAGTTCTTTATTACTCCGGCTGATTTTTTGCACCTGCACAATTACAAAGCAGTCTAACACTTTGAATAACAACCAGATATCGATCAGGGTATAAATAACAAAACTGAAATGTTCCAAAGAAGGCCGATACTCGGTTTTATAAAGCAAAGCGTATGTTGCCAAATCGATACCAATAAAAATCAACAAAAATTTAATCGGCCGCCGCAGTTCTTCATAAATCAGTTCTTCATTGCCGTATTCCTCATCGAAAAGAAAATTTTCAATAATCCATCGACTGAATCTAAACAACAAAGGATAACTAAAAAAGACCAATGAAAAGATCAACAATGAAGTGAGGATCCCACCCACATCAACTTTTAATGGTGCTAATTTATAATTAAATAATTTGAAGGCTTCGATCGAATTGATATAGGAAATCAGCGAATGCACCGACAGCAGATGAAACCAGTGGCTGGAAACAATGATTCCCGGGTTATCGACCACATAATTGAGTAAATCCTGATAACCGGTATTCGCTGCCAGTAACTGCCGGTAGTTTTCCTGCAAATCCGCATAGACTTTGCTGTCTGTCGTCAATTCAGGCGGAAGGTATTCTGTTTCTTCGCGGCTATATTCAGTAAGCGCGGCAAGCGCAATTTCCTGGACTTCGGCAGCACTCTGGTAATTATGTGCCGCATAAATCAGGTCTTGCAGGAATGTCCTGATCGCCTGATCGGTTTTGTAATATTCCCGCTTAAGCTGATCTCGCTGCACCGCCAATTGATTCCCTCTTTCCTGGTTAACGGCAATGCGTGAATTGAGAAAATTAAGCTGTTCACTCGTCGCAGCAGGCGGCAGTTTTTCTATCGGAGTAGAACGCAGCTTCGACATCAATTTGTCGATGACCGTCAGTTTATCATTCAACAATTGGTTGACGGTATCGTCATCGTCGGTTTGCATTAACCGGGCATTCAACCCGTTTAATTCACCGATATAATCAATAATCGTTTGTTGGTCTGAAGGCGGTTTCGCTATTGCCGCCGGGGCGGAGCCCGCATTGGGAGCCGAATCGGGAGCAATCGCCGGTTGCTGCTGCTCATTGGCAGTTTGATCGATGGAATCGGTTGCGGTCTCATTTTTTGGAACTGCTTGGGTACTGTCTGCGGAATCCCCCGATATATCCGGAGCGGCGGTAACTGCCGGATCCGTCACCGGTGTTGCGGGTTCTCCCGACTTCGTAGCGGACGACACCTGCCCGCCGGGCTCACGGCTTATTTCCCGGAAGGGATTGATGAGTACATCCTCAGCAGCCCCAAAACAAATAGCGTTTGAGAAAAAAATTAAACTGCCTAGAAGGCATAGAACAATTCGCATTACATTATTCAATCGTTACCGGCAAAGCGGCACTTGGATATTATCGATCAATCTGGCATTTCCCAGTTTTGCGGCGGCCAAAATCACCAGATCGGCATCGAACACCGTTACCGGTTGTAAATCGTCAGCGCGGCATATTAAAAAATAGTCCGTTTCGAAACCGGCTTTTTGCAATGATTCAAGCTGTTGTTGTTCAATAGCGGCAAAATTCTCGTCACCTGCACAAATCATCTGCTTTGCTGTATTTAATGACCGGAATAACAGCGGCGCTATCTTTCTTTGCTCAGTTGACAAATAACCGTTCCTGGAACTCATTGCCAATCCGTCGGCTTCGCGGACGGTAGCTACCGCACGGATTTCCACCGGAATGTTCAGATCATCCACCATGCGCCGAATAACCGCCAGTTGTTGATAGTCCTTGAGACCGAAAAATGCCGTATCGGGCTGCACTATATTGAATAATTTGCATACAATCGTCGCAACACCGCTGAAGTGCCCCTTCCTGCTTATACCGCAGTGCATATCGGAAAGGCTGTTTACGGTAACAACAGTATCCGGCGAAGAAGGATAAATTTCGCCGCCCCCCGGCAAAAATAATAAATCGGTATGACTATCTGTCAATTTTTGGCGGTCCTGTTTTTCAGTGCGCGGATAACTGTAAAAATCCTCGCCTACGCCGAATTGGGTCGGATTGACAAAAATGCTGGCCACAACACGATCGGCGCATTGCCTGGCTTCCTTCACCAGTTGCAAATGCCCTTGATGCAAATTGCCCATAGTCGGCACCAAGGCTATCGTTTCGCCTTGCTGTCGCCACAATTTAACTTGGCGACGCAAGTCCTTTATAGATTCAACTACTTGCATATCATTTAAAAACAATGTTCCCCTGCCGGAAAAAGCGCGCTTATTACTTCGCGCTCATAGGCTCGAACCGCTGCATCGATGCCGCCGGCGCCGACCATAAAATTTTTGGAAAACCGCGGTCGCTTGCCGATTGCGATGTCCAACATATCATACAACACCAAAACCCGCTCGTCACTGGTACCCGCACCGGCGCCAGTGACAGCAATATGCAATAGACCGGTAATCTACCGCGCCAGTTCCGCCGGAATGCATTCCGAAACCAACAGACCCACTCCGGCCTGGTACAGTTTTTTTAACTTGCTCCCTAATTCTGTCTGCATCGGACGGCTATTTACCCTGCAATTTAAACCGCCCAACAAGTTGATTGATTGCGGAAGTAACCCCAAATTCCCGCATACCGGCATCCCTTGCTGGACAAGGGATTGAACAATTTCGCATTTTGCACCGCTTATACCGGTAAAGGGTTTTGCAGATGCGAGGGAAGAATATTGCGTCACGACAATTTCAATTTAGTCAGCCCGTGCAAAGGACATTTTGCGGCAAGCTCGGTTACCGGCCCATAGCCTGGGATTTCCAATTCCGGCGCAATTTCACACAAGGGATATAATACAAAAGCCCGCTCGGTTATTCCGTAATGCGGAACAACCAAATCGGGCGTGTTAATCTGCCGGTCACCATATAGCAGTAAATCCAAATCGAGTGTTCTGGCGCCCCAGCGCTGGCCTGTCCTCACTCTACCCTGGTGCTGCTCAATACGCTGCAGGCAATGAAGCAAATCCAGCGCCGGCAAGACAGTCGTTATTGCCATAACGGCGTTAACATAATCCGGCTGATCAGCCGGTCCCATTGGCTGACTCAGATAGAAACTGGAAAATGCACGTTCCTGCACGCCATTGATCCGGTTGATCGCCAGCCGCGCGGTTTTTAACTGTAATTGAGGGTTATCGAGATTACTGCCCAGCCCGATATAGACCTCGATTTTATTTGCTTCTGCCGATACCATGATTATTCAGCTGCGTTATTGCGTTGTTTATCGGCTACGTCAGCCTGCGCGGATTTCCCGTATTTGCGGCTTTTACGTTTACGAACAGGTTTTATCATGCGCCGCTGTTCCGAGTCATCCGCATATTGGAATTTTGTCCACCAGTCGGCTATTGCCTGATCGGCTATACCGGTCTCCGCCCTTAACAGTAAAAAATCATAAGCAGCCCTGAAACGAGGATGGGTCAACAATTTGAACGGCTTGCTTCCGGTTCGGCGATTAAAAGCCAACTGCAAACTCCAAATTTCGCGTATTGAAAACCCAACCCGTTTGGGAAACGCGGTGCTTTTTACCTGCTTGGCAATCACCTCGCCCGCCGCTTCCTGATAAGCGGCAAATTCATTAACGCCTTGCTGAATTTTTTCAGCCGCCAAGGTTTGTACCGGCTCCCACAAAAATGCCGCCAATAAAAAATAGGGAACTACCGTTTTACCTTCAGCCAGCCTTTTATCGGTATTTTCCAACGCCTTAACCAAAAATAACTTCGGGAAACCCTGTTCTTCACTAGCCAGACATCGGTCCGTTTCTGGAAACAACACCGCAAATAAACCGTAATGCCTTAACATTTCAAACCCTTGCACGGCATAGCCGGATAAAAAAAGTTTTAACATTTCGTCATACAACCGGGCAGACGGTACGGCGACCAGCAAATCGACCATTTTATGAATCGGCGCTTCACAATCCGGATGTAATGTAAAACCAAGCTTAACGGCAAAACGCACCGCTCGCAACATCCTAACCGGATCTTCCCGATAACGCATTTCAGGATTGCCGATTAATTGCAACATACCGGCGGCGTGATCCTGCATACCTCCGGTATAATCAACTACCGAAAAATCCCGAATGTTGTAATACAAAGCATTGACGGTAAAATCCCTGCGCCACACGTCTTCTTCAATTGTCCCGTAGACATTATCACGCAACAGCCTGCCGTTTTCATGCATTCTGGAGTTAGCATCATCATTACCGGCAGCACCTCGAAAGGTCGCCACCTCAATGATTTCCCGGCCGAAGTGCACGTGCGCCAAACGGAATCGCCTACCGATCAACCGGCAATTCCTGAATATTTTCCTGACCTGTTCCGGTTCCGCGTCGGTAACTACATCGAAATCCTTCGGCTCTCTTCCGAGCAATAAATCGCGCACGCAACCGCCGACCAGATAGGCTTGGTAACCGGATTTCTTCAGCCGATACAATACCTTCAACGCATTCTCACTGATCTGGGAACGCGATATATTATGCTCTGTTCGCGGATATATTTTCGGTTCAATCCGTTTTGACTTGTTACCGGCGTTAATTATTAGTTTTTTTATATAATTTAAAATGATCTTGCGTCCTTAATGATACATTGCCGTAATTAATACCAGCTGTAAAATAATTCAGGGCTGGCATATTCGAACCGGCACATCATATCATTTCCGCTATTTTATGCCCAAGCTAATAGGTTTCTTTTTACAAAACCGTGGTAACTATAGTAGAATCCTTCGTGATTTTTTGTAAGTCGTGAGCTGGTTGCAGCCAGTATTCGATAACCTCCGATTCGTCGAGGATTGTCGATTATTATTTCTTAGGAGTGTACTTGCTGATCAAGGTCTTTCAACCTGATTATGGCATTTTGACAATTAACCGATAACTGGGTTGCCAGTGCTCGATTGGAGGAAATTATGATCAAACGAATTATTAACGAATTGATCGACCACCCTTTTTTAACCAGTATTTTTGTATCTGATTTGGTTATACTGCTTTTTCACAGGCCACCGTTTTTGTTCTCGGCTCTGATGATCAGCCTACTGATGGTGCTGTCCATGTATTTCGGCCAAAAAATGGCTTTATTTAAAAAATAACACGCCGCAGCCAAATAATTACGTGAAAAAACCTGGCACGGAAAACCGGAATCGGCCGGGTTTTTGTCGTCGAATTGCTGCCGTCGCTTATGATTCACTGTTGTTGCTGGGCGTGCTGTTCTTAGCGACGGCCATTCTGCTGCCATTCAACAACGGGCAAGCTTTTACCGGCCAACAAATCTTCTATCCCTTCTATCTACTTGCGGTCAGTTTCGGGTTTTTCGGCTGGTTTTGGACTCACGGCGGCCAGACCCTGGGAATGCGGGCATGGAAAATCAAAGTGCTAAGTCTCGACCGACAATCAATCAGCTGGAAACAGGCGCTATTGCGATATTGCGGTGCCATTGTTTCCTGGCTGATGTTTGGCTGCGGTTTCTTACGGATTCTAACGGACAACGAACGGCATGCTTGGCATGATCGCTTTTCCGGAACCTTCTTGTATTTCGATCGTTAACCGAGAACTAACGCAGCCGATAAATGGCATACAGCGCCCCGCTTAAAACAAGCATACTCGGCAATACAGCGGCCAACGCCGGACTGAAGCCGTAGACCAAACCTGCATTGCCGACAATTTTATCGATCACATGAAAACTCAAACCAATCAGCACACCCATCATCATTCGGGGACCGGTAGCCTCTGCTCTCTTAAATCCGAGCACGAAGGGGGTTGCAACCAATAACATGACCAAAGTAACCAAGGGATTTACCACCCTGCCCCAAAAAGCCAATTCAAACGTATGCGCTTTTTGATTATTTTCCTTAAGAAACTGGATATACATCGCCAAGTCGTATAGCGAGAGGTTTTCCGGTTCTACCGCCACAATTTTCAGTAAATCCGGATCAATGGAAGACTCCCAGGTTAACTCGGATTGGGTATATGCCGATATCCGGTTGTCTTTAACTTCCGTGGCCTCGACACCTTTTAAAACCCACCTGTCATCACCGGCGTACAATGCCTCGTCAGCATGGGTCATGCGCACCACGCGGTCCTGTTCGCCAAGTTCATAGATATTAACGTTTGCCAGATCCCCGGTTTTCTGGATCTGACGTATGTTGATAAATTTATTGCCATCCCGCAACCAAAGCCCGTAAAGACTTTGCCAGACGACTTTCTGATGCCCTGTTTGCGCTTCCGACCTGATTAACTTAGCCGTTCTCTGGGATAGCGGAGCGATAAACTCACCGATTGCCACAGAAACCAGCACCAAAATACCGCCGGCCAGCAGCACGGACCGAATCAAGCCCAGCAGAGAAATACCGGACATGCGCATTGCTACCAATTCCCTATTTGATTGCATCGCACCGAGCACGAACAGGCTGCCCAGCAAAGCTGCCGACGGCATCAATTCATAAAATACCGTAGGCGTAACCAAAGTCACATACATGGCTGCCTCCTTCAACCCATAATTCCCTTCCCCCAAATGCTTCAATTCATCCCTGAAAGTAAATACATTAACCAGGGTAATCAGCAACAGAATTGCAATCAAGGTACCCTTCAGTATCTCCTTGACGATATACGCAGTTAAAATCTTCACCAGGCCGCCTTTTTTGCGAAACTCATTTTAATCCACTCCACGCCGTAAAGTTTTACTATTATGAAACCGATCACCACCAGCATAATCAAATAAATTGCGAAAAATCCGCTCCATGGCGGAATGATACCGTTCACCACCCAACTGTGGCTAAGCCGGCGAACATTTGCATAACAAAAATAAATCAAAAATGCAGTAAACAAGTTCCCATATATTCCGCCTCTAGGGGAAATATGGGCTAAAGGGACAGCCAGTGCTCCCAGAATGATCACACCGAAAGGTATCGCCAGACGTTGTTGCAATTCTGCAATATCCGGCAATTGATTTGAACTCAGCAATTGACCGGTGGAAACCGCTTCACGATCGAGGTCCGTTGCTCTTAAGACCGCTTCGAGTCTGAACGCATATTGTTCGAAGTTTTCCACAATAAAATTGACGTCTCCCGGTTTACCCTGCAACCGCTCCCCATCCATTAGAACCAAATAACGTCCATCGGGCAGATCCTGGATTTTACCCGTTTCGGAGGTAATGATACCGAGGTCGCCTTGCAATCTGTTCTGCACGAATACATGGCGCAACAGATTGTGCGACGTTATTTCCTGCACATAAAATACCAGATCACCATGCTGGTATTCACTAAAACGCCCCGCACTAATCCCTTTTAAATCTACAGACTGCTGATCCCTATGAATCAATTGATCGATAGTTGCTTCAGCCCACGGAGCGGCAAAAAAAGACATACAGGCAGCGAAGGCAAACAACGGGACAATCAACAGAAACACGGAACGGTATAAAGTGACAATGCCGACACCTGCAGAGGATAACGCATCCATTTCATGATCCCGATACATCCTTCCAAAGACCATCAACACCGCTATAAAGAAGGCGGCGGGAAGAAAAGCAGCTAGAGCTACAACCGTCTTTAATGCAAAAATGGAGGTTACAATTTCATTTGAAACCTCGCCTTTGATCGCCTTACCCAATATGCGGATGAACTCCCTGCTGACAATAATAATGACAATGGTAGATAAGGCCGCAACTAAAGTTTTGATCAAATCGGTAACAATCAATTTATCCAGGACGGTCACAAAACGGTTATTGCGCATTATCACCATCCCCAATCCGACAAATAGTTTCTTTCATTTCCTCTCACAAACTTCTGATTATTGTATAATTGGTTCATTGCGATTCAGATATCAGCTCTGCTTCACCAGGGTTTTGTAAATTAAAAATTCACCGGTACCACAATGGAATATTCTATAGAAAGCTCACCTTTAGAAAAACTGCAAAGTAGCTGCATTATTGTCGGCATTTTTGAAAATCAGGAATTAACGCCGTCGGCCGCCTATCTTGACCAGCATATTCACGGATTGATCGGTACCATCCTCAAGCGAGGCGACCTATCAGGGAAAAAGGGTGAAACAACGCTGTTGAATTATATACCGGATAGCGACATTGAACGTATTCTTTTGGTTGGTCTGGGAAAAAAAGAAGAGCTTAACACTAAAAATTATCGCAAGGCGGTTACTTCAGCGATTAAATGTTTAAAAGAAAAAAAAATACAAAAGACGGTATGTACCTTCGCGGAAGTAAAAGTCGGAAACTATGACTGGACCTGGAAAACCCGGCAAATTATCGAAATAGTGGATCACGCCTGTTATCAATTTACGCAATTGAAAAGTGACAACAATAAAAAAATAAATCTCAAAGAAGTGCTGATTCACGTTCCCGAATCCGCTGCGGAACAGGCCGCAATCGGCTTGTGTCAAGGCAAGGCCATAGCAGCCGGAGTAAACCTGGCGAGGACGCTGGCCGATCTTCCCGGTAATATTTGTACGCCATCCTATTTGGCCGAACAAGCCGTCATCCTTGGCCGGTCCAACAATAAACTGAAAGTGAACATACTGGAAGAAGCGGACATGCAGGAATTGTCCATGGGGGCACTGTTGTCGGTGACCCGCGGCAGCCGCCAGCCGGCCAAACTGATTGTCGTTGAATATTCAGGCGCCGGACAAAGCACTCAACCCATTGTACTCGTCGGCAAGGGCCTCACTTTTGATGCCGGCGGTATCTCGCTTAAGCCCGGCGCCAACATGGATGAAATGAAATACGACATGTGCGGCGGAGCGTCGGTTCTGGGCGCACTATCCGCCGCCGTTGCGTTGGATTTGCCGCTCAATATAGTCGGTCTTATTCCCTCTTCGGAAAACATGCCTGACGGAAATGCCAATAAACCCGGGGATGTGTTGACCAGCATGTCGGGAAAAACCATCGAAGTTCTGAATACCGATGCGGAAGGCCGCCTGATTCTTTGTGATACCTTAACCTATGCGAAAAAATATAATCCCGAGGTGGTTATCGATATCGCGACACTGACCGGCGCCTGCCTCATTGCTTTAGGAAGAACGCCGAGCGGTTTATTAGGCAATGACGACCCACTCTGCGATGATCTGACCGAGGCCGCCGAAACTTCCTGTGATACCGTGTGGCGGCTGCCAATCTGGGAGGAATACCAAGAGCAGCTCAAATCCAATTTTGCCGACATGGCCAACATCGGCGGCCGCGATGCCGGCACCATCACCGCGGCCTGTTTTCTGTCGCGCTTTACGGAAGACTATCGCTGGGCACATCTGGATATCGCCGGCACTGCTTGGCGTACCGGCAGTAACAAGGGCGCAACCGGCCGCCCGGTACCGTTACTATGTCAATATCTGCTGGACAGAGCTGCACAACAAGTGAACTAAACCACGCTTAGAAGGAAAAACCGGTGTCCTCTGATCAAGTTCGGACTTTGCTGCCAATTCCTCCCTCCTGCAGGAAATGAGCTGCGCCGTACCGAAACTCGACGTACGATAAATTTAATTAGGATTGATGAGCATCGATGCTTATGCGTTTTTTTGCACGCCATTGACACAAACACCTTAACTAACGTGGGAATCAACATCAAACAGGATTGTTGCCAATAATGAAAATCGCTGCGGCTATGCCTGAAATCAGTTTTTATATATTAAAATCAAATTCCGAACAGCAGCGATTGTCCTTCATTTGTAAATTAGTGGAAAAAATTTACCGCAACGGACAGAAAATTTACATTCTGACCGATTCGGAAATAAAAAGCCGTCAATTAGACGATCTGCTCTGGACGTTCCGCGCCGGAAGTTTTATCCCTCACCAGATATTTTCAGGCGCACCGCCTTCCGCTGAGACACCGGTGTTAATCGGCTCACAGAATGCGCCAGAGGAATGGCAAAGCACATTGATCAATTTATCTGAAAAGTTACCGGACAATATCCATCAATCCGAACGGATTATGGAAATTCTGGACAACAATGAAACAACCAGGCAAGCCGGCAGAATCCGCTACCGGGATTATCAGCGGCAACATTGCGATATTACCACCCATAAGCTTTAATCTCTTTTACAAATCAGTCCGCAGTATTTTTACACCGTTTACCCGCCATCCGTGACCGCGGTCACGCGTTATCTGATGATGCATACGGATTTGCGGTAGTGCATCGGTAATCGGGAAAATATATTTTTTTCCGGTTAGAATATAGCCAATCTTTACCTAAATATTTAAATAAAAGACTGACTCCATGGATAAAACTTACGACCCACTTTCAATTGAGCAACGCTGGTATCAGACTTGGGAACAACAAGGCTATTTTAAAGCCAATCAGGAGGGTGAATCCTATTGCATTATGATCCCTCCGCCCAATGTTACTGGCAGTCTGCATATGGGCCATGCTTTCCAGGACACCATCATGGACGCATTGATCCGCTACCAGCGCATGAAAGGTAAAAGTGCTTTGTGGCAGGTCGGCACGGATCATGCAGGCATTGCCACGCAAATGGTCGTCGAACGACTGATCAATGCGGAAAACAAAAGCCGCCACGACTACGGACGTGAAAAATTCATCGAAAAAATCTGGGAGTGGAAACAACAATCCGGGGGCACCATCACCCAACAATTGCGCCGTATGGGCAGCTCCCTGGACTGGTCCAGAGAACGATTCACCATGGACGAAGGCCTATCGGCTGCGGTACGGGAGGTTTTTGTCAAACTTTATGAAGAAGGCTTGATCTATCGTGGAAAACGCCTGGTTAACTGGGATCCGGTTTTACATACCGCCGTTTCCGACCTCGAAGTACTCTCCGAAGAAGAAAACGGTTATCTCTGGCACATGCGCTATCCGCTTTCCAACGGCACCGGCAACTTGGTGGTAGCGACGACAAGACCGGAAACCATGCTCGGCGATGCCGCCGTAGCGATTCACCCCAATGACGAACGTTATAAACACCTGCTGGGTGAATACGTCGAATTACCCTTAACCGGGCGGCGTATCCCAATTATTGCCGACGAACATGTCGATCCTGAATTCGGTACCGGCTGCGTAAAAATTACCCCGGCCCATGATTTCAACGATTATGAGGTATGGTTGCGGCACCGCGACAATATCAGTATTCAGGAACAACCCCACGGGGGCTTGATTAATATTTTCACCGCGGATGCGGCGGTCCGCGCCAACACCGACGAAGAAGGCCAGCTTATTCCCGAACAATATAGCAGCCTTGACCGTTTTGAAGCCCGCAAACGAATCGTTACCGATTTGCAGCAATTGGACTTGCTGGAAAAAATCGATGACCACAAATTGATGGTGCCCCGCGGCGACCGCAGCCACAGCATCATCGAACCGTTGCTTACCGATCAATGGTATGTCAAAGTTGGGCCCCTGGCCAAACCGGCCATAGAGGCGGTGGAAAGCGGCGCCATCCGTTTTGTGCCGGACAACTGGAAAAATACCTATTTTGAATGGATGCACAACATTCAGGACTGGTGCATTTCCCGGCAGATCTGGTGGGGACACCGCATCCCGGCCTGGTATGATGAGCAGGACAATATCTATGTCGGACGCAGCGAACAGGAAATCCGCGCCAAACATCAATTACCAGACGACCTGCCATTGAAGCAGGATGACGACGTACTGGACACATGGTTTTCTTCGGCACTCTGGCCTTTTTCCACATTGGGCTGGCCGGAACAAACGCCTGAACTTGCCAAATATTATCCGACCAGCGTGCTGGTTACCGGCTTTGATATTATCTTCTTCTGGGTTGCCCGAATGATCATGATGGGCCTCAAATTCATGGATGACGTGCCATTTAGGGAAGTTTACGTACACGGATTGGTGCGTGATGCCGAAGGCCAAAAAATGTCTAAATCCAAAGGCAATATTTTGGACCCTATCGACGTTATTGACGGCATCGATTTGGAAAGCCTGGTTGCCAAACGAACTGCCGGCATGATGCAGCCGCACTTGGCACAAAAAATTGAAAAAATAACGCGCACCAATTTTCCCGACGGGATCCCGGCTTACGGCACCGACGCACTGCGCTTTACCTTCGCTTCACTGGCTTCCACGGGACGCGACATTCGCTTGGATGCCGGACGAATCGACGGCTACCGGAATTTTTGCAATAAACTCTGGAACGCCGCGCGTTTCGTGTTGATGAATACCGAAAACCGGGATAACGGCTTCGGCCATTCATCTTGCCGTTTTTCCCTGGCGGACCGTTGGATAACCTCGCGGTTCTGTCAGGTGACCGAAATCACCACCAAGGCAATCGAAAATTACCGTTTCGATCTGGCGGCGCAAGCGATCTATGAATTCACCTGGAACGAATATTGTGACTGGTATCTGGAGTTAGCGAAAATATCCTTGCAGGTGGATGATACCGATTTACAGCGCGGCACACGCAAAACCCTGTTGACTATTCTGGAAAAACTGTTGCGTTTAGCGCATCCGATCATGCCGTTCATTACCGAAGAAATCTGGCAACGCGTTGCGCCTTTGACCGGTATCGCCGGCGAGACGATCATGCTATGCGATTATCCCGCTGCCGATGCCGCAGATATCGATCCGGCAGCAGTCGAGGAAATTAACTGGCTGATGAATCTTATTCTCGGAGTCCGTCGAATTCGCGGTGAAATGAATATCGCACCGGGTAAATCGTTACCGGTTTTATTGCAGAACGGTTCTGAAACAGACCGCACCTATCTGCAAAACAGCGAAAGGCATATCCGAAAACTCGGCCGTCTGCAATGCATCACCTGGCTGCAGGAAGACGAGACCGCGCCGGAAGCGGCAATTGCTTTGGTCGGTGACTTGAAAATTTTGATCCCGATGGCAGGGCTTATCGACAAACAGGCCGAACTCGCCCGCCTGGACAAGGAGATACAGAAAGTTTTGAAGAAACTGCAGCCCATTGAAAACAAATTGAACAATAGCGCTTTTGTTGCCCGGGCACCCCAATCAGTAATTGAAAAGGAACAAACAAAACTCGATGATTTAAAATCATTGAAAAACAATCTTGAGCAACAGATGGAAAAAATACGGCAATTGTAAACACGGAGAACATGGCGGAAAAGCCTTTCAATAGCGGCAACCTATAATCCGATGGGAATCCGGGTAATGGGCTGCAAACGATTCCTAAAAACCGGAACGGAATTGACCGCTGAAAAAGAATCGTTTGGATATTACCATTTATTCATCTATATTTGCATATAAAAATAAAAGTATTCCTATAATTTATGGCTACAGTATTTTCCGAAATACAATTCGGCGGTCTCGCTAAATGTCTGGTGCAGGAGGGACTACTGACTGAAGCTGAGGCACAGAAGCATGCCCAGGAAGCAAAAAAAAGAAAAGTTTCCTTAATCAGTTATCTTGTCGAAAATAAATTAGTCAACAGCCGTGATGTAGCCGCCGTTGCTTCAATTGAATTCGGGGTCCCGTTTTTCGACCTGAACGCAATTGACCTGCATTCCCTTCCTGTCGATCTGGTCAGCGAGAAACTGATCCGGCAACACCATGCCCTGCCGATCTTTAATCGCGGCAACCGTTTGTTTCTAGCAGTTTCCGACCCGACCAATTTTCAAGGGATGGATGAAATAAAATTCCATACCCGCCTGGCTATTGAAACCATCCTGGTCGAAGAAGAAAAGCTTAATAAAGCCATTGAAATAGCAATGGAAGCCGCTGATACGACGATGACGGATCTGCTTGATGAAGACCTGGAAAATATTGACATTTCAGGCGGTGGTTATGACGAATCCGTTAAAGACGACGCCGACTCGGATATCGACGATGCTCCGATAGTGCGCTTCGTAAACAAGGTATTGCTTGATTCAATCAAAAAAGGCGCTTCCGATATACATTTTGAGCCTTACGAAAAATTCTTCCGTATCCGCTTCAGAAGTGACGGCATACTGCACGAATTCGCCAGTCCGCCATCGAACATAGCGAACCGGATCATCTCGCGCATTAAAGTCATGTCGCGCATGAACATTGCCGAACGCCGTATCCCCCAGGACGGCCGTATCAAAATGCACATTTCGAAAAACCGCGCCATCGATTTTCGTGTCAATTCCTGTCCGACTTTATATGGGGAAAAAGTCGTTCTGCGTATTTTGGACCCGGCTTCCGCACAATTGGGTATCGAACAGCTGGGCTTTGAAGAAAAACAACGCAAATTATTTCTCGATGCGATTGCCAAACCTTACGGCATGATCCTGGTCACCGGCCCGACAGGTAGCGGTAAAACGGTCTCACTCTACACCGGATTGAATATTCTCAACTCCATCGAACGCAATATTTCGACAGCGGAAGATCCGGTGGAAATCACTGTTCCCGGCATTAACCAGGTCAATATGAACCCCAAAGCCGGACTCACATTTGCCACGGCACTGAGAGCATTCCTGCGCCAGGATCCGGACATTATTATGGTTGGCGAGATCAGGGATCTGGAAACTGCTGAAATTGCCGTTAAAGCGGCACAAACGGGTCACTTGGTATTATCCACCCTGCATACTAACGACGCGCCGCAGACCTTGAATCGTCTGGTTCAAATGGGAATACCTCCCTATAATATCGCTGCATCGGTGATTTTGATCATGGCCCAGAGGCTTGCCAGACGTTTGTGCGAACATTGCAAAAAAGAAATACAGCTGCCCCATAACATCCTCATTTCGTCAGGTTTTAAAGAAGATGAACTCGACACTTTTCCGATTTACGGCCCGGTCGGCTGCGAACACTGCAACAGCGGCTATAGAGGCCGTATAGGTTTATACCAAGTCATGCAGATTACCGAACAAATGCGCAAACTAATACTGGAAGGTGGAAATACCATGCAGTTGGCCGAACAGGCTAAAACGGAAGGCGTTAATGACTTACGCACCTCCGGTTTAAATAAAGTCCGGCAGGGTATCACCAGCCTCGAAGAAATCGACAGAGTAACCAAGGATTAACTAAAATGGCGGCACAAATTGAACAAATCGATTACCTCTGGCGGGGAAAAGACCGAACCGGCAACACCTCGCAGGGTGAAATAAGCGCAAAAAGTGAAATTATTGCCCGTACCGAACTGCGGCGCATGGGCATCCGGGTCATTAAGATCAGAAAAAAACCACAGCCGCTTTTTAGTTCGCGATCAAAAATCACGCCGAAAGATATTGCGATATTCAGCAGACAATTGGCTACTATGCTGGAGGCTGGCGTACCCCTGGTGCAATCCTTCGACATCATCGCCAAGGGCCATGAAAACCCGGCAATGCAAAAAATGCTGCTCGGCATCAAAGCCGATATAGAGGGCGGCGACACGTTGGCGGAAGCACTGGGAAAACAACCGCTGTATTTCGACGAATTGTTTTGTAATCTGGTCGAAGCGGGAGAGAAGGCGGGGGTACTGGAAACGCTGCTGGATAAAATCGCAACCTATAAGGAAAAAACCGAGTCGTTAAAGGGCAAAATCAAAAAAGCGCTCACCTATCCGACTGCGGTAATCGTGACCGCTTTCATCGTCACCGCCATTTTGCTGATCTTTGTAGTACCGGTGTTCGATGATTTATTTAAAAGTTTTGGCGCTGAATTACCGGCCTTTACCCAATTTGTGATCGGTATTTCGACATGGATGCAGGAATGGTGGTGGGTTTTCTTCGGTGGTATCATCGCTGCTTTTTACCTATTTATCTACGTCAAAAAACGATCCCGGGCATTCAATCATTTTCTTGATAAAGCTTTGCTCAAGATTCCGATTATCGGCATGATTATCCATAAGGCCACAATTGCCAGATTCACCCGAACCCTATCCACCATGTCGGCAGCGGGTGTGCCATTGGTCGAAGCATTGCCCTCGGTTGCCGGAGCCTCCGGCAATATCGTCTACGAAGACGCCATCATGAAAATGCGCGAAGACGTTGCTACCGGCCAGCAACTGCAATTCGCAATGAACCAATCAAAGCTCTTTCCACATATGGTCGTGCAGATGGTGGCTATCGGCGAAGAATCCGGCGCCGTCGACAGCATGCTGGCCAAAGTAGCGGATTTTTTCGAAGAGGAAGTGGACAATGCAGTGGATAACCTCAGCAGTCTGATCGAGCCGCTGATTATGTCCATCTTGGGTATACTGGTAGGCGGTTTGATTATTGCTATGTATCTGCCAATCTTCAAATTGGGTGCCGCAATACATTAAACGCGGCAGATTTGCCGGTAGCGCAGACACCGACTTGCATCTCGTCCGGTCCACCGGTTCTGTGGGCAAACCGTTAACAGGTTTGCCGATATCCGGCAGTCGGATTATTGCCGGCCAGCAACCGCTTTTATGAATCAATTGACAGCTCATCTCCATCGAATCCAATGTCTTTACTGAATATTTTACAAACCCACCCTACTCTCTTCAGTGCCGTTATCGGCGTTCTCGGTCTGATGCTCGGCAGTTTTTTGAATGTGGTGATTTACCGGCTGCCGATCATGATGCAACGCAGTTGGAAAAAAGAATGCAGCGAATACCTGGAACTGGAACCGGAACAACAAAACGAAGAGCGGTTCGATCTGATTCTGCCTCGTTCCAGCTGTCCGAATTGTAATGCTCCGATCCGAGCCTATCAGAATATACCCATTCTCAGTTATATGTTGCTGCGTGGCAAATGCGCCAACTGCAAGTCGCCGATATCCGTCCGCTACCCCATCATCGAAGCCTTTACCGGAATAGTGTCCGCCTGGGTTGCCTGGCATTTCGGCTTCACCTGGGAAACGTTGTTTGCATTACTACTGACATGGTCACTGCTCGCTTTAAGCGCCATCGATATCGACCACCAACTACTGCCTGATTCAATTACATTGCCTTTGCTGTGGCTCGGCTTACTGCTAAGCGTGTTCAATGTCTTTTCAGACAGTCATTCAAGCATCATAGGTGCGATAGCCGGTTATCTCAGCCTCTGGTTAGTTTACCAATTATTTAAATTGACGACCGGCAAAGAAGGCATGGGCTACGGCGATTTCAAATTACTCGCCTTATTCGGCGCCTGGCTGGGTTGGCAATATTTGCCGATGATCATTCTGTTATCCTCATTAGTCGGCGCGCTTATCGGCATCACGATGGTCATTCTTGCCAAACATGACCGCAACACCCCCATCCCATTCGGCCCTTATCTGGCTGCTGCAGGCTGGCTAGCGTTGGTTTGGGGCGATGATTTCAACCGTCTTTATTTCAACGCGATCGGCTTATAGCAAGCTTCATCAATGCTTAGAATAGGTCTGACCGGTGGCATAGGCAGC